>NZ_BMDG01000002.1 GCF_014635665.1 Isoptericola cucumis | reverse complement strand
CCACACCGCCCCGGCTACCGTCGAGGCGTCAGTATCGAGCCTCCACTGAACCCGGGGCGGGACAACCGTCCACCGGGTCCTGGTCCGTTGCCGGCTCAACCGCCTGTCTCATGTGGACCGGGCCACGGGCGAGCCGGTGCGCCGCTACGAGCACGACCATCCCGGTGCGATGCTGCACGTGGATGTCAAGAAACTCGGGAACATCCCCGACGGCGGCGGCTGGAGGTTCGTCGGTCGCACCCGCGGCGACCGGAATCGGGCCGCTACGCCCGGCAAGCCGCGCAACGCCCACCACAACCCGAAGATGGGGCACGCGTTCGTGCACACCGTCATCGATGACCACTCCCGGGTCGCCTACGCCGAAGTCCACGACGACGAGACCGCCGTCACCGCTACGGGCGTCCTGCGCCGGGCCGTGGCGTGGTTCGCCGCCCGCGGGATCACGACCGAACGAGTCCTGTCGGACAACGGCGCCCCGTATCGCTCTCACCTGTGGCATGACACCTGTCTCGAGCTTGCGATCAGGCACACCCGCACCCGCCCCTACCGGCCCCAGACCAACGGCAAGATCGAACGCTTCCATCGCACCCTCGCCGACGGATGGGGATATGCCCGCTGCTACACCTCGGAGGCTGAACGCCGCGCAGCCCTGCCAGGATGGCTCCACGAGTACAACCACCACCGACCCCACACCGCCTGCGGGAACAAGCCACCAGTCACCCGATTGACCAACCTGTCCGGTCAGTACAGCTAGTCCACCCGTAACCAGCAGTCGGGCCACCTGTCGCGGCGCCATCGCCTGGTCGATCCGGACGTCACCACGGCCGATGGGTGCCCAGCACCAGCAGCCAGTCGTGGTCGCCGTCGGCGTTCGCGCCCGGCGTGGTCATCGACGCGGCGAGGGTGGCGGACTCGGGCTCGCCGGTCGTCGGGTCCACCCACCAGGCCTGAGCCCCCGCCGCGAGCCCGTCGAGGTCGAGCGTGACCGTGCGGGCGGTCGGCACGTAGACGAGGGCGAGGTCGCCGTCGGGGCTCGCCGCCGCGGTCGCGAGGTCGCTCTCCAGCTGGTCGAGGGCCTCCGGGTTCCCGCTGGCTCCCCCGACGAGCAGTGACCCGTCGTCCGGCACCAGCGTCCACCAGGGCAGGGCCGCGACGACGTCGCGCAGCCGCGCCACCTGCTGCGCGCCCTCCGAGCGCAGCCGCCCCTGCCAGCCGGGCAGGAACTCCCAGTCGTCGGTGCCGAACACGTCCCCCGGCGACCCGCTCGTGACGGCCCACAGCACCTGGCGCCGCAGGGTCTCGGTGGTCGTGGGCTCGTCCTCGAGGTTGTTCTCGCCCTCGTAGTTCGACTCGGCGAGCAGGGCGGGCCGCACGGGCCCGGTGTCGTACGCCTCGCGCACGGCCTCGTACACCGGCTGGTACGAGTACACGAAGTCCCAGTCGACGAGCGGACCCCAGTGCGGGTCCTGACCGGCGAACCGCACCGTGATCAGCTGGGCGGAGAACGGCCGGTCGTCGCCGGTGGACCGGATCCCCTCCTGCACCGCCTCGAAGCACGCGTCGTGCTCCGGGCTCGGCGTGTAGTCGCCGCCCGCCATCCACAGGACGTTCGGCAGGTCCGCAGCCCACTCGCCCACCTGCGCGCCGTACGCGCGGCAGTCCTCGACGGACGGCGAGCCGAACGGCTCCTCGACCGTCCAGCTGTCCACCGGGTACAGCAGGACGGTGAGCCCGAGGTCGGCCGCCCGCGCCAGGGTGGCGTGCGCCCGGTCCCAGTACGGCTCGTGCCAGCCCGTGACGTCGCCCTGGGCGAACGGGAGCAGCCCGTCGACCGTGGCGCCGTCCGCGGTGACCCCGCCGTTCATCGGGTTGCCCAGCAGCGACACGACCAGGGTGTTGAAGCCCTGCTCCGCCCGGGCGGTCAGGTACGTCTCGGCCTCGTCGGGCCGCAGGTCCACCAGCAGCGACCACGGCGAGTCGCCGCGCACCAGCACCGGGTCGCCGTCCTGGTCCACGAAGTACCGGCCGTCGCCCGAGACGGCCGTGACGAACCGCGTCCCGCCGTCCGCCCGCGGCGACGCCGTCGGGGCGCCCGAGGTCGCGGGGGCGGCGGCCGCGGGCCCGCTCGACGGCTCCGGCGCCGCCCGCTCGGGACGGAGCGCCTGGTACCCGCCGAGGACCACCAGGACGGCGACCGCCACTGCGGCCAGCACAGCGGCCAGCACCGCGGCGGTGCGTGCCGCGAGCCGCCGGTTCACGGCGTCGCCGGCTCCCGGGCGCGGATCCCGAGCAGCTGACGCACGCGGTCCTCCTGCGCGCGGACGGCGGCGCGGTCGGCGTCCGCGACGGCGCGCACGTGCGCCGACTCCGCGTCGTGGTCGGCCAGGATGTCGCGCACCTGGGCGACGACGGCCGCCGGGTCGAACGTGTCGCGGTCGTGCGACCGCTCCGCGCCCTGGCCGGGCGGGGCGTAGTGCGCCACGAGCGACGCCTGCTTGGGCCCGTACCCCGTGGCGACGACCGGCACCCCCTCGCCCACCGCGGCGACCAGGTTGTGGTAGCGCGCGGCGACCAGCGCGTGGCACCCGCCGAGCGCGTGCGCGACGTCCTCCACGGTGCGTGCCTCGCTCAGCTCGACGGCGGCCCCCGGGTCGCCGGCGCGCACCCGGCGCACCACCTCGCGGGCGACGCGCAGGTCCAGCTCCTCGCCGGTCACGACCCGCACGCGGGCCCCCGTGCCGAGCAGAGCACGCACGAGCACGACGGCGCGGCCGGTGCAGCGCTCCCGGTCGGCGTCGCGCTCGGTGCCGCCCCAGTCCATGACCCCGACGGCGACCAGCGGGTCCGTCTCCCCGGTCCCGCGGGCCGGCGGCGCGGTGACGGGGTCCCGGCGCAGCACGAGGTCGGGCACCACCGCCGCCGCCCGCCGCACCCCGAGCGCGGCCAGCGCGCGGGCCGACCCGTCGTCGCGCACGGTCACGACGTCCGCCCACGCGAGCGTCCGGGCGAAGAACCAGCGCACGCCGGGGGACCCCTGGCCGTCGACCCCCACGCTGAGCAGCAGCAGGGGTCGGCGGTGCAGGCGCGCCCAGGCGGCGAGCCAGAACAGCGAGAACGGGATGCCGCGCGGGCGCTGCCCCTGCCCCTCGAAGATCCCCGTGCCGGGCACGACGACGGCGTCCACCGACCGCACCGTACGGCCCAGGTGCAGCACGTCGGCCACCCGGCCCGCGAGGCTGCTCAGCCCGTGGCGCGGGCCGCTCGGGCAACGGATCTCCACGGCCTCGACGCCATGCTCGGCCGCCACCACGGCAGGCAGCTGCGCCACCGCCAGCGGACGCACGCCCGTACCGTCGAGCAGCGCCAGGCCCGCGGCCAGCGAGGCGT
The DNA here is from genome assembly GCF_014635665.1 of Isoptericola cucumis. GTDB lineage: Bacteria > Actinomycetota > Actinomycetes > Actinomycetales > Cellulomonadaceae > Isoptericola > Isoptericola cucumis. The sequence goes on along the minus strand of NZ_BMDG01000002.1, from coordinate 456,384 downwards.
CGTTCCCGTGGTTGCCGATGCCCGTCTCGCCGAAGAACGCGACCCGGCGCACCCGCCTCACGTCGTCCTCCGGCGGGACCCGACGAGCCCGGCGTCCTGCGGCAGGCGCACGAGGTCCCCGGCGACGGTGCGCCACCCGGGCACCGTCCAGCGCCCGAGCACCGTCGCCGCGCACCGCGCGCGTTCGACGACGTCGAGCGGTGCGGCGCCCACCGCCCCCAGCAGGAGGAACGTGGAGCGCGAGTACGGGAACACGGTGCGCGGCCGGCTCGGGTCCACCCACGCGGCCTCGCTGGCCCGGTCGCCGCCGTGCCGCTGGTCGTGGGCGCGGATGTGCAGCAGCCCGCGCTCGGGCACCACCTCGAGGCGGCCGGCCAGGGCGAGCGCCGCCGGCAGCACCATCTCGCCCGCCGTCGAGACCCGGACGCCGCCCGCCGCGCGCGCCGCCGCGGTGCGCATCAGGCCGAACCCGACCTGCCCCACCATGCGGCGCAGCACCGTGCCGAGCCGCCGGTGCGGGGCGGACGCCGCCAGCCCGCCCGCGAGGTCGGCGTCGCCGTCCTGGTGCTCGCCGACCTCCCGGCCCTCGGTGTCGACGAGCACGACGCGCGGGACGGCGCACACCGCGCCCGGGCCGGCGTCGTCCAGCACCTCGACGCTGCGGCGCAGCCACGCCGGGTCGCGCAGGTCGTCGTGGTACGCCCACGCGAACAGCGGGGAGCGCGCATGGTCCAGCAGCCACGCGGCGTTGTGGCCGCCGCCGATGTTCACCTCGTGCCGCACATACGTGAACCGCGGGTCGCGGGCGGCTGCCTCGCGCGCGATCTCCTGGGTGCCGTCCGTGGAGGCGTTGTCGGCCACGACCACGGCGAAGTCACCGAGGTCCTGGCGTTCGAGAGCCGCGAGGGCCTCCGGGAGGTAGCGCTCGCCGTCGTGCACGGGCACGCCGATGGTCACGCGCGGCGGCGCGGTCATGACGACTCCCGGGCCCGGTCGTCGAGCGACGGAGTCGTCACGTCCTGGAGCACCCCGGCGAGGGCGTCGTGCGCCGGGTCGGCCGGCCCGACCGTGGCGACGAGCCCGAGCGCGGCGACCAGCCGGTCGGCCTCCCCGTGCACGGAGGCGTACGCGGCCCGGCAGGTGGCGTCGAGCTCCTCGGCGACGCGGGCCGCGTCGGCGTGGGCTGCCCTCACGAGGGCGGCGACGCGGCCGGGTTCCGCCGCGTCGATCGGCACCACGTACGCCCCGAGACCGGCGCCGTGCAGCAGCGCGTCGTCCTTGTGCGCGTGGCTCAGGGCCACGACCGGCCGGCGTGCCAGGAAGGCGGCGACGAGCACGTGGTAGCGGCTCGACACGACGACGTCGACGTCGGCCAGGTACACCACCAGGGCGTCCAGGCCGGTCACCTCGGTGTGCACGGATGCCGCGGGCACGCCCCTGCGGCCCATCGGGACGTCCGCCGGGACGGCGCTCACGGCCTCTCGGACGTCGGCCACCGGCCCGTGGTCGGCGCCGTCGGCAGCGAGAAGCTCCACCACCGACCCGGATCCCACCAGCGTCCGCACGAGCGCGGCGGCCCGGTCCAGGTAGCGGCGGCGCAGCGACGCGCTGTCCCCGCCGGGCGGGTCGTGGTCGATGACCCCCACCGCCACCGTGCGCGGCCCGGCCGACGGCTCCGACCGCTCCGACCGCTCCGACCGCTCCGACCGCTCCGACCGCTCCGACGGTGTCCCCCGCCGCAGCGCCTCGGGACGGCCCAGAACGACGTCGTGCGTCACCGCGTCCCTGCCCACGCCCGCCCAGGCCGGCAGGGCGTCGCGCGACCCGGCGTCGCGGAAGGAGCGGTAGCGGGCCCCCCGCGCGGCGACGCCCGCTGTCCAGGCGGGCAGACGGCTGTCGTACGGGCCGCCACCGACCGCGAACCACGCGAACGGCACCCGCCGCAGCCGGCAGGCGAGCGCGAGGACCGCGAGCCACACGAGCACCCCGCCCGGGTCGCGGCGACCTGCGCGCTCGAGCACGCCGGTGCCGGGGACCACCACCGCGTCGTAGCCCCCGACCACCCGCACCAGGTGCAGCAGGTCGGCGAGCTTCGCCGCCGTGCGCGTCATCGCGCCGCCCCGCCCGGACCGCTGCAGCCGCAGGCCGAACGACGAGCGCAGCGGGACCGTGCCGTCGAAGCGGACGTCCGCCCGTCGTGCCCTCCGGGCCCCGTCCTCGAGGCCGACGTCGCGCCCGATCACCTCGACCCGGATGCCTCGCACGCGTTCGCGCAGCAGGGCCGCGACCGCCGTGAACGACGCGTCGTTGCCGAGGTTCCCGACGCCGACCTCGCCGAAGAGCGCGACCCGGGGTGCGTCGACGCCCGCAGGCCCACGACGCGCGCGGGTCACCGGGCCCCCGGCCCCAGGTCCAGGCGCTGCTTGCGCACCGTGAACCCCTCCGCGTACGGCGCCCGGCACTCCATCCCGCGCAGGCGCATGAGGCCGAGGAACGTCTCGTCGTCCCACCAGTCGCGGGCGGTCTGGGAGGGGTAGTGCTTGGTCAGCAGCTCGACCTTGCGACGCGCGTCGGCGCGCGGGACGGGCACGTACGTCGTCACGCGGCGCAGGTCGCCGTCCCACTTCGGGATCTCGTACTCCAGCACGAGGGCGTCCCGCCACACCGTCGGCACCAGCTCGCCGACGAGGCGGTGGTCCTGGTGGGCGTCCTGCGGGCTCGGGGCGAGCACGAGGTCGATCCGGCCCGCCGGCTCCAGCTCGCGGGCCAGGGACTCGAGCGCGTCCTTGACCGCGCCCCAGTGCTCCGGCAGCCGGCCGTCGGGCCACGACCAGAACCGGCTCGTCGCGCCCGGGCTGAACGCCTGGGCCGCCGCCTCGGCCTCGGCGCGGCGCTCCGGGCTGCCGGTGAGCGTCGCGACGGCGACCTGCACGCCGCCCCGGGCCGCGAGCGCCAGCAGGGTGCCCCCGCACGCGATCTCGACGTCGTCGGGGTGGGCGGCCACGCACAGCACCCGCAGGTCGCCGGGCGGCAGGCCGAGCCCGATCATCGGACCGCGCTCGGCACGGCACGGGGACGCAGCGAGCCCGCGTCGTGCTCCCACACGGCCCACGGCCGGCGGCCCCGGCGGTCCATCTCCTCGAGCATGTTGCGCTCCTTGAGGGTGTCCATCGGCGCCCAGAACCCCTCGTAGCCCACGGCCCGGAAGCGCCCGTCGCGCGCGGCCCGCACGCAGCCGTTCATGACGAGGTCGTCGCCCTCGTCCAGGTAGTCGAAGATGCCCTGGCGCAGCACGAAGTAGCCGCCGTTGATGCACATGGTCATGCCGGCCACGGGCTCGAGGTCCCGCATCGTGCCGTCCTCGTCGTACCGCACGACGTGGAACGAGTCCTGCGGCGGCACCGCCAGCAGCGAGCCGACGGCGTCGGTGGCGACGAGCTCGTCGATGATGTCGTTCATCGGGGCGTCGGTGAGCACGTCGCCGTAGTTCGCGAGGAAGACGTCGTCGTCCTCCAGGAACGGGCGCACGCGCCGCAGCCGCTCGCCGATCGGCGTGTCGATCCCGGTGTCGACGAACGTGATGCGCCACTCGCTGATGTCGGTGCTCAGCAGCTCGACCTGCTCCCCGCCCTTCGTCAGCACGAAGTCGTTCGAGTGGGTCTCCGAGTAGTGGAGGAAGTAGTCCTTGACGGCCGTCGCGCCGTACCCGAGGCACAGGATGAACTCCGTGTGCCCGAAGTGCGCGTAGTACTTCATGATGTGCCACAGGACCGGTCGGGACCCGATCGACGTCATCGGCTTGGGCAGCGACTCCGGCCCGGAGCGCATCCGCATCCCCAGCCCGCCGCAGAACAGCACGACCTTCATGACCCGACCTCCGTCGTCCCCGCGCCGGCGTCGCCGCCGCCGCCCTCTCCCCCGCCGCCGGACCCCGGCAGCGTGTCCGGCAGCCGCCGCGGGGCGGCCCGCTCCCGCATCGCCGGCGCGACGGGCCGGCCCTGCAGCAGCCCGTCGGTGGTGCCGGCGTCGACGGCCTGCCCGTAGACGACGAGCGCGCCGCGCACCGCCTCCACGGTCGCGTCGACGTCGGCGTCGGTGTGCGCCGCCGAGATCACGAAGGACTGGGCCAGCACCCCCCGCGACAGCAGCTCCTGCAGGAACAGGGTGCGGAACGCCTGCGACGGGTTGCGCTCCGTGTCGCGCGTGCCGAACACGAGGCACGACGACCTGCCCATGACCGTCACGTGGTCGGACAGCCCCGCCTCGGCCGCGGCCTGCTCGACGCCCGCGCGCAGCCGCTGCCCCTGGGCCTCCATGATCCCGACGACGTCGCGCTCGGCGTACGCGTCGGCGACGGCGAGGTACGCGGCCAGGCCCGTCGTCTCCGCCCCGTGCGTGGTGGACAGCAGGAACGCGCGGGGGTCGTCGGTGTTGAGCCCGCCGACCTCCATGAGGTCCGCGCGGCCCGCGAGCGCCGAGACGGAGAACCCGTTGCCGAGGGCCTTGCCCCACGTGGACAGGTCGGGGACGACGCCGTACACGGACTGCGCCCCGCCGGCGGCCCAGCGCATGCCGGTGATCATCTCGTCGAAGACGAGCACGAACCCGTCGCGGTCGGCCAGCTCGCGCAGGCCCTCGAGGAAGCCCGGCGCCGGCTCGGCCGTCGCGGTCGCCTGCTCGAGGATGAGCGCCGCGACCCGGCCCGGGTGGGCGTCCAGCACCGCGCGCACCGAGTCGAGGTCGTTGTACCGGAAGCCGACCGTCAGGTCGCGGTGCGCCGCCGGGATGCCGGCCGACATCGCCGTCGTGCCGACGAACCAGTCGTCGGTGGAGAAGAACGGCTGCGTGGAGCACACCGCCACCAGGTCGCGGCCCGTGGCCGCGCGCGCGAGCTTGATCGCCGCCGTGGTGACGTCCGACCCGTTCTTGGCGAACTTCACCATCTCGGCGCCCGGCACCTGGGCGCAGAAGCGTTCCGCCGCCTGCAGCTCCCAGACGGACGGGCGGGAGAAGTTCACGCCCTGGGACGCGGCGCGCGTCACGGCGGCGACGACCGGCTCGTACCCGTGCCCGAGCGTCACCGCGCGCAGCCCCATGCCGTACTCGACGAACCAGTTGCCGTCGAGGTCCTGCACCCGGGCGCCGCTGCCGCGCACCAGCACCGGCGCCATGCCCTCCGGGTACTGGTCCGAGCCGCGGGCGTAGGTGTGGGCCCCGCCGGGCACGAGCTCGTGCAGCCGGCGCTGCGCCGAGTCCGACCGCCCGAACCGGTGCCGCGCGGGCGCGGACGCCGTCGTGGCGCTCCCTGTGCTGCCTGCGGTCTGGGTCATCTGAGGCTCCCTGGGATCGGACCTGCTGGCCGTCGCCAGTCTGTGCACCGCGGCGCGGCGGGCGGAAGACGATCCCCGGCAGTTCACCCGGCCGGCGCCGCCTTACGGCCGGATTTCATCCGCCCCGGACGGTCCGCGGGGCGCACGGCCGACCTAGCGTGAGGTCGCATGAAGGTCATCGAGACAACCATCCCCGGGCTCCTCGTCTTCGAGCCGACACCCCACCGCGACGAGCGCGGGTACTTCTCCCGCACGTTCGACGTCGCCGTCATGGCCGACGCCGGGATCGACCCGGCCGGCTTCAAGCAGGAGAACCAGTCGCGGTCCTACCAGGGCGTCGTGCGCGGCCTGCACGGCCGGTCGAACGCGGGCGAGGCCAAGCTGGTGCGGTGCGCGCACGGCGCCGTGCTCGACGTCGCGATCGACGCCCGGCCGGACTCCCCCACGTTCGGGCGCATGGAGACGTTCCTGCTCGACGACCAGCTCTGCCGGCAGGTGTACATCCCGCGCGGGTTCCTGCACGGGTACCAGGCGCTGACGTCACAGACGGACTTCGTCTACCGGATGGACGACTTCTACGGCCCGGACGAGGACGTCACCGTCAGCTTCGACGACCCCGACCTCGCCGTGCCGTGGCCCGCTCCGATCACGATCGTCAGCGAGCGCGACCGGCACGCCCTGTCGTGGGCCGAGTACAAGGCGAGCCTGGGTCGTTGACCCCCCTGAGGGCCCAGGCACGACGACCGTCCGGCTCCGGTCTCGGAGCCGGACCGCTGTCGTCCGGGGCCGGACGGCTCAGAGCGGCGCGACCTCCCGCGGCATCGGGTCCAGCACGACCCACCGGCCGCCGGCCGCCTCGACCTGGGGCAGCGCACGCCGCACCTCGTCCAGCAGGTCGGGGACGAAGAGCAGCACCCGGTCGGGGCGCAGGGCCACGAGGTCGTCCGGCGACACGATCGGGATCCGGTTGCCCGGCATCGTGCGGCCGTGCTTGGCCGTGGAGGCGTCGGCGACCGCGACGACCTGCGTCGCCTCGATGCCCGACGCCCGCAGCAGCGCGGACGTGCGGGACGCCGCGCCGTAGCCGGCCACGCGCAGCCCGCGGTCCGTCGCGTCGCGCAGGTAGGCCCCGATGGCGGCCACGGACTCGCGCAGCGCGGTGTCCAGGCTCCCGACCGACCGGGCGTCCAGGATCCCCTCGGCCGTCTCGCGCTCCACCATCGCGGTCACGTCGGGCGTCTGCCCGCCCCACCGCGAGCCCTCCTTGGCGAACGCCAGCATGATCGTGCCGCCGTACAGGGGGTACTCCCAGGCGCCGACGGCGGTGAGGCCCACCTCCGCGCCCATGCGCACCAGCGCGGGCGTCGAGTAGTAGGCGAAGTGGCCGTGCCGCAGCGCGTTCCAGATCCCGCCCCGCACGATGGCGGCGAGCGTGTGGTACTGCATGAGCAGCACGCCGTCGTCCGCGAGCCGGTCGCGGCGCTCGAGCAGCGCGGCCCGCTGGTCGGCGTCGTGCATCATCCCGAAGATGTCGACGATCAGCTCGGCGGGCCCCTCGGAGACCTCGACCATGTCGCGCCGCGCCAGCTGGTCCACCCACGTGCCGCCGTGCGGGCTCGGGTACTCCAGCACGCGGGCGCCCCGGCGCACGAAGCCGGCGGCCTCCGCCTGGTCGACGGCGGCCTCCGCCTGCGCCACGAGCGCGGCGGGCTCGACGCCGCGGGGCTCCTGCGGCGTCGTGGGGTCCGTCTCGATCTGCGCCAGCCCGGTCGACGTGCCGAGCACCATGCGCAGCGGGTGCTCCGGGTCGGGGGTCGGGTCGGACGGCTCGGGGAACAGGTCGGCGGGCGGCTGCATCCCCAGGTCGAGGACGACGACGCCCTCGGCCGTCGCGTCCCAGCGGTCACGCCAGGCGGGGTCGACGGGTGCCGCGGACGGCCCCGCCACGGGGGTGGGGGTCGAGATGTCGGTCATGGTGTCCCTCTCAGAGTCTTCCGGCTCGGGTCTTGGCTCGGGTCTCCGGCTCAGGTCTCCGGCTCAGAGCTGCGGCTCAGCGGAGCCGGAGCGTGGCGATGTCGAGACGGCCGTCGGCGGCGAGCCGGTTGATGCGCGCGAGCCGCACGAAGCGCTCGCCCTCGAACTGCTCGGCGGTCAGGTTCCGGTCCGCGGCGTCCTTCCAGATCTCCCGGATGCCGTCGGGGATGGTCCAGCTCGGCGCGGCGGCCGGCAGCGTCGCGCGGATCTTGGTGAAGTCGACGCGGTAGTTGCGGGAGTCGGCGCCGGCGCCCTCGGCGAAGGTCACGGGCGCGCCCGTGATCTCGCTGACCTGCTCGGCGATGGTGCGGATCTGCACGACGTCCTCGTCGCGCCCCACGTTGAACGCCTGGTCGTGCACGACCTCGCGCGGCGCCTCGAGCCCCGCGAGGAAGGCGCGGGCGATGTCCTCGACGTGCACGAGCGGGCGCCAGGGGCTCCCGTCCGACTGGAGCCGCACCTGCCCGCGCGTGTAGGCGGTCCCGGTGAGGCTGTTGACGACGATGTCCGCCCGCAGGCGCGGCGACGAGCCGTACGCGGTGGCGTTGCGCAGGAACGTGGGCGAGAAGCCGTCGTCCGCCAGGGCGGAGATCCCGCGCTCGGCCACGACCTTCGACTCCCCGTACGGGGTGACGGGGTTGAACCCCGAGCTCTCGTCCACCGGGGCGTCGCCGGCGGCCCCGTACAGGGAGCAGGACGAGGAGAACAGGAACCGGGGCACCCCCGCGGCCCGCGCGGTCCGCGCCATGTGCACGGCGCCGTCCGCGTTCACGGAGAAGGTGGCCTGCGGGTTCAGGTGCCCGAGGGGGTCGTTCGAGATGGCCGCGAGGTGCACGACGGCGTCGAAGCCCGCCAGGTCCTCGGGCCGCGCGTCCCGGACGTCGCCGGTGCGCTGCTCGTAGCCGGTCACCGGCGGGCCGAAGTCGCACCCGTCGTACCAGCCGACGTCCAGGCCGACCACCTCGTGGCCGGCCGCCTGCAGGAACGGGACCAGCACGGCCCCGACATAGCCTCGGTCGCCGTCGACAAGCACTCGCATGGTCCGCTCCCCGTCATCGTTGGTCCGGCCGGTCGTCGGCCCGGAGTCCCGGCCGTCGAACCCGCCCGGTTCGGCCCTCTCGACGCTAACCAGCGCCGGTCGGGAGCCGTAGACGCAGCGTGGGTGAAAAGCCCGTCCGCCCGGGTGATTGCTGCTCCGGGACATTCCCGTGGGGCGCCCCACCGACCACGATCGAGGCCATGAGAGTCCTGCGCGTCTCGCACAGCGCCGTCGTGGACGCGTGGCGCGAGCGCGAGCGCGAGCTGCGTGCGCTGGGCCACGACGTGCGCACGTTGTCCGCGCGGGCGTGGGACGAGGGCGGGCGGCGCGTGCCCCTCGAGCCGCGCCCTGGCGAGCCGGTGCGCGGCGTGCGCACGCTCGGCACGCACCCCGCGCTGTTCGTCTACTCCCCCGGCCCGCTGTGGCGGGCGCTGGGCGAGCGCTGGGACGTGCTGGACGTGCACGAGGAGCCGTTCGCGCTGGCCACGGCCGAGGTGCTGGTGCTGCGGCGGCTGCGTGCCCTGACCGGCCGCCGTCCGGCGCCACCGGTCGTGCTGTACTCGGCGCAGAACCTCGACAAGCGCTACCCGTGGCCGTTCCGCCGGCTCGAGCGGCGCGCGCTGCGCACGGCCGCGGGCATCCACGTCTGCAACGACCGGGCGGGCCAGATCCTGCGGCGCAAGGGCGCGCGCGGCGTCGTGACGACCGTCCCGCTGGGCGTGGACCTCGCCGACCTGCACCCCGGCGAGCCGCGATCCCGGGCGGCCGGCGACCCGGTCCGCGTGGGCTACGCCGGCCGGCTCGCGCCGCACAAGGGCGTCACGGTCCTGCTCGAGGCCGTGGCGGGCGACGACCGGCTGCACCTCGACGTCGCCGGCGACGGGCCCGACCGCGCCGCCGTCGAGCGGGCGGCCCACGGTGCGCGGGTCCGGCTCCACGGCGCGCTGTCGGGGCCCGGCCTGGCGGACTTCTACCGGTCCCTCGACGTCCTCGCCGTGCCGTCCCTCGACACCCCCGGGTGGGTCGAGCAGTTCGGGCGCGTCGCCGTCGAGGCGATGGCGTGCGGCGTCCCCGTCGTCGCGTCCGACTCCGGCGCGCTGCCCGACGTCGTCGGCGGGGCCGGGATCCTCGTGCCGCCCGGCGACGCCGCCGCCCTGCGCGACGCGCTGCTGCGGGTCGGCACCGAGCCGGGTCTGGCCCGGCGGCTGCGGGAGGCGGGGGCGCAGCGCGCCGCGTCGTGCTCGTGGGCGCAGGTGGCGCGGCAGCAGGACGCCCTCTACCGCGCCGTCGTCGCCGGGACGGCCTCGCCGGCCGAGGGCGTCGCCCCGCCCGAGGTGGTCGTCGTCGCGTACGGCTCCCCCGACCTGCTGCGCGCCGCGCTGGAGCCGCTGGCGGGCACGTACCTCCTGACGGTGGTGGACAACTCCTCGCTGCCGCGGGTCCGCGAGATCACGGAGCTCGCCGGCGGGCGCTACCTCGACCCGGGCCGCAACGGCGGCTTCGCCGCGGGCGTCAACCACGCGCTCGCGCACCGCCAGGCGCCCGGGGCGGACGTGCTGCTGCTCAACCCCGACGCCGTCGTCGCCCCGGAGGACGTGCTCGCGCTCCAGCGTGCGCTGCACGCCGCGCCGGGCACGGCGAGCGTCGGACCGCGCCAGGTCGACGAGCACGGGGTGCCCGCCCGCGTCGCCTGGCCGTTCCCGAGCCCGGCCGGGTCCTGGCTCGAGGCCGTCGGCCTGGGCCGGCTGCGCCGCACCCCCGCCGGCCGGTCGTTCGTCGTCGGCTCCGTGCTGCTGCTGCGCGCCGAGGCCCTGGCCGAGGTGGGCGGGCTCGACGAGCGCTTCTTCCTCTACGCGGAGGAGACCGACTGGGCGTACCGGGCGGTACGGGCCGGCTGGCGGCACGCGGTCGTCGACGGGGTGCGGGCCACGCACGTCGGCGGCGCCACGAGCAGCGACCCCGCGGCCCGCGAGGCCTTCTTCCACGCCTCCCAGGAGCGCTACCTCCGCAAGCACCACGGCACGGCCGGCTGGGCCGTCGCCCGGGGCGCGGTCGTGGCCGGGTCCGCGGTGCGCGCACTCGTCCTGCCGGGCGACCGGGCGCGCGAGGCGCGCCGGCGGCTGCGGCTGTACCTGCGGGGACCCGTGCGCGCCGAGGCGGGGACCGCGTGAGCGCCGCCCGGCTGCGCGCCGCCTCCGGCCGGTTCACGGTCGCCATGGTCGTCGGCATCCTGCTGCTCGCGACCGGCTTCCTCGTGCCGGTCGAGCCGCGGCTCGCGATGGCGGTCGCGGGCGGGCTGCTGCTGCTCGGGCTCACCGCGCTGCGGGCCGAGGCGCTGCCGCTGGCGAGCATGGCGACGCTGGTGGTGATCGAGCGCGTCGGCGGCGACTCGCTCAACCTCTCCGCGAGCGACGCGGTGCTCTTCGTCGCGTTCTGGGCGGCGGTCGTCCTCGCGCCCCGGCCGTTCTCCCCGCCCCTGCGGGCGCTCCTGTGGCTGACGGTCGTCTACCAGGTGGCGGCGCTCTTCACCGTGATCGCCAACCCGTACACCGCCAACGCCGTCGAGTGGGTGCACGGCTGGCTCCTCACCGGCGGCGCGCTCGTCGTCGGCTGGGCCGTCGGCCGCTCCGGCCGCGCCTCCGCCGGGCTGGCGCTGTTCGTGGGCGGGTCCTGCGCCATCGCCGCCCTCACGGTGCTCTCGGCGGCGGTCGCGTGGGCGAGCACCGGCGAGCTCGGCCCCGTCTACCTGGACCAGCCGTGGGGGATGCACAAGAACTTCATCGGCTGCGTGCTCGGCTTCGCCGCCGTCGTCGTGTACGCGCGCCCGTCGTGGCTGGCGTGGCCGCGGTCCGTCACCTGGGCCGCGTTCTGGCTCTGCACCGCCGGGGTCGTCGCCTCCCAGGCCCGCCAGGCCCTCGTCGGGCTGGGGGTCGCGGTCGTCGTCCTGGCGCTGCGGCCCGAGCCCGGCCGCCGCCGCAACCTCGTCGTGCTGCTGGCGGTCGTGCCCGCGATGGTGGCCGTCGTGTCGATGGTGCGCGAGCAGCTCGAGTCGGGCAACGAGTTCAACTCCGCGTACACCCGCCTCACCTGGTACCAGCAGGCGGTCGAGGTCTGGCAGTCCAGCCCCTGGGTCGGGATCGGGCTGCGGTGGTGGACGGCGGGGCGCTCCGAGTACGAGTTCCAGCCGCCCAACGCCGAGCTGGAGGTGCTCACCTCCACCGGGGTCGTGGGACTGGTCGGGTTCCTCGTGATGATGCTCGGCTCGGTCGTCGTGCTGTGGCGGGTCGACCGCCGGTTCGGCACGCTGGCGGCCGCCCTCGTGCTCAGCCGGTTCGTGCAGGCCCAGTTCGACCTGTTCTGGGTGTCCGTGCAGGTCTCGGTGCCCTTCGTGCTCGCCGGCGTGATCCTGGGCGCACGGGCGTGGGAGGAGGCCCGGGCGGCACCCCCGCCCACGCCCGCCGACCCCGAACCGGTCGTCCCCGAACCGGTCGTCCCCGAACCGGTCGTCCCCGAACCGGCCGGGCCGCCGCCCCGCACGGCGCCGACCGAGGTGCCGGCATGAGGGTGCTCCACGTCGTCGTGACCGACGCGTTCGCCGGGGTCGAGCAGCACGTCGCGCGCCTCGCCCAGGCGCAGGCCGCCCACGGCCACACGGTGACCGTGCTCGGCGGCGACGCGCGCGGCACGGCCCGGCTCGCCCCGCACGTCCGGCACGAGCCGGCGGCCTCGCTGCGGGCGGCGGCGGCCGCGGTCCGCCGCCACGCCCGTGGCGCCGACGTCGTGCACGTGCACATGACGGCGGCCGAGCTGGCCGCCGCGCTCGGCCTCGCCGGGCTGCGCGCCGCACCGCCGGTCGTCACGACCCGGCACTTCGCCGCGCACCGCGGGTCGGGACCGCTGGGGCCGGCGGTCGCCCGCGTCGCGGCCCGCCGGGTGCGCGCGCAGGTCGCGATCTCGCGGTTCGTCGCCGAGCACGTGGAGGGCGACAGCACGGTCGTCCCGCCCGGGCTCGACGACGCCGGCACCCCGCCCGACGCCGGCGCGCGGTCGCGCGTGGTCCTGGTCGTCCAGCGGCTGGAGGCCGAGAAGGACACCGCCACCGCCCTGCGCGCCTTCGCCGGCTCCGGCCTCGCCGCCGGCGGGTGGGTGCTGCGGGTGGCGGGCGACGGCGCGCAGCGCGACGCCCTCGGGCGCCTCGCCGCCGACCTCGGCCTCGCCCGGTCGGCCGAGCTCCTGGGCCGGCGCGACGACGTCGCGGACCTCATGCGCGACGCGACGGTGCTCGTCGCCCCGTGCCCGCGCGAGGGCCTCGGGCTGAGCGTGCTCGAGGCGATGCGGGCCGGGCTGCCCGTCGTCGCGTCGGCGGCTGGCGGGCACCTGGAGACCGCCGGCGCGGTGCCCGGGGCGCCGCTGTTCGCGCCCGGCGACCACGCCGCGGCGGCCCGCCTGCTGTTCGAGGTCGCGACCGACGCCGCGGCACGGCGCCGCCTCGCGGCCGGCGGGCGCGCCGTCGTGCGGCGCGCCACGCCGCAGGCCCAGGTCGCCGCGACCGACGCCGTCTACCGCGGCGTGCTCCCCGCCGCCGGCCGCCGTGTCGGCGGCGCGCCGGGCGGGCGCTCCGCCGCCGACGCCGGGGTGACGACGTGAGCCCCGCCGGGCGGCCGGCCCGCGCCGGCCGGGATCTCGTCGTCGTGTCCCTGGAGGCGTGGGACGAGGTCTGGCGCCGCAACCAGTACCTCGTGTCCGGGCTGCTGGACCGCGACCCGGCGCTGCGGGTGCTCTTCGTCGAGCCGCCCGCCGACCCCGCCTTCGCGGCCCGCCGCGGCCGGCCGCCCCGCCCCGGGCGCGGGCTGCGGCGCGGCCCGGGCGACGACGGGCGCGCGGGGCGGCTCTGGCTGCACGAGCCGACCAAGCTGTGGCCGCGCCGCCTCGACCGGCGGGCGGACGACCGCCTGGCCGGGTCGGTGCGCCGGGCCGCGACGCGCGCGGGCATCGCCGACCCGGTGCTGTGGGTCAACGACCCGGCGGCCGCCGGCCTGCTCGCCGCCACCGGCTGGCCCGCCCTCTACGACGTCACGGACGACTGGCTGCTGGCCCCCCGCGGCCCCGCCGAGCACGCCCGCCTCACCGCGGCCGAGGCCGTGCTGCTCGACGCCTGCGCGGAGGTCGTCGTGTGCTCGCCGACCCTGGCCCGGTCGAAGGGGGCCGCCCGGCCCGTCACGCTCGTGACCAACGGCGTCGACGTCGCCCGGTACCGCCGGCCCCGGCCCCGCCCGGACGACCTGCCCGCCGGACCCGTGGCGCTCTACCTCGGCACCGTCCACCCCGACCGGTTCGACGTCGGCCTCGCGCTGCGCACGGCGCGCGCGACCGCGGGCGCCGGGACGCTCGTGCTGGCCGGGCCCGTGGTCGACCTGGACCGGTCCGCGACGGCCGCGCTGGAGCAGGCCGGCGTGCGGCTGCTGGGGGCGCGCCACCGCGACGACGTGCCGGCCTACCTGCAGCACGCGGACGTGCTCGTCGTGCCGCACGTCGTGTCGCCGTTCACCGAGAGCCTCGACCCGATCAAGCTCTACGAGTACCGGGCCGTGGGGCGGCCCGTGGTCTCCACCCCGGTCGCGGGGTTCCGCGACGCCGCCGGGCCGGGCGTCGTGGTCGCCGCGGCCGACGCGTTCCCGGCGGCGGTGCGCGACGCGTTGACCCGGAGCGACGGCTCCGGGCGTGCCGGCAGCCCCGACGCCGGCGCCGATGCCGGCCCCGCGGCCGGGATCCCCACCTGGGCCGGCCAGGCGGCGCTCATGGGCGACGTCGTCGACCGCGTCGCGCGGCGTCCCGCCAGGCTGCGCTGACGACCCGCGCCGTCCCGGCCACGCCGAACCGCTCGGCCACGACGCGGCGCGCCCGGTCGGCGCGGCGCGCCGCGGCGGGCAGGTCGTCGAGGACGGCGACGATCGCGTCGGCGAGCGCCGCCACGTCGCCCGGGGGCACCAGCGCCCCGAGCGCGTGCGGCCCGCGGCCGACGATCTCCGGGACGCCGCCGGCGTCGGTCGCGACGACGGGCACGCCGCGCGCGAGCGCCTCGACGACCACCTGCCCGAACGGCTCCGGGACCGGCGAGGCGTGCACGCACACCGCCATCGCGTCGAGCTCGGCCCGTGTGTCCGGCACGGTGCCCGGCCAGGCGAAGCGCTCGGCCACCCCGAGCCGCTCCGCCTCGGCGCGCACGCGGGCGAGGTGGTCCGCCGCGCCGAACATCGGCCCGCCCACGACCCGGAACCGGGCCCCGGGGTGGCGCTCCAGCACCCGGGGCGCCGCCCGGACCAGCTCGAGCTGCCCCTTCGTGGGGCTCACCCGCCCGACGATGCCCACCACCGGCGCCCCGGCCCGCGGCGGGACGGGCAGCGACGGGGCGATCGCCTGGTCCGGGTCCAGGCCCGGGTAGGCGACGACGGCGGCACGCCCCAGCGTCGCGGCGGTGGCCCGCGAGTTGGCGATCACCGCGCGCGGCAGCCGCCCCACGGCCCGCACGAGGAGCACCGCCGGCCACGGCAGGTAGTCGGGGGCCACCCGGTCGTGGGCGTACCAGACGACGCGGCGGCGCGCCGCGAGCGCCGGCACCGTCGCCAGCAGGTGCGCCTTGAGCGACGTCGTGTGCACGACGTCGATGTCCGCGCGGCGCAGCGCCCGCCAGAGCGCCACCTGCGTGCGTGCCACGCCCCGCAGCCGGCGCAGGGCCCCGCCGCCGGACAGCCCGTACCGGGAGGCGGTGACGACGTCGCGGGCTACGGCCAGCACGTCGACCGGGACGCCGACGGCCTCGAGCCGGTCGACCAGCGGCCCGTCGGACAGCAGCAGCGCCCGGACCTCCAGGTCGTCCGCGGTCGTCACGAGCTCCCGGCACAGCCGCAGCAGCGCCAGCTCGGCGCCGCCCGGCTCGGCCGTGTGGTCGACGACGAGCACCCGCAGCGGCGGCCGTGTCGGCGCCGGCCGCGTCGGCGGCGGCCGTGTCGGCGCCGGCCGCGTCAGCGGCCCACGGGCCACGGCTGCTCGGTGTCGTCGGACCGCGCGCCCGCGGCGGCGGCGTCCGAGCCGTCGTCCCCCGGCCGGGGCTCCTCGTCCGGGTCGAGCGCCGCGCCCGCGGTGTCGTCCGCCGGATCGGGGCTCCCGTCCACGGTGCGGTCGATGCCGTAGGTCGAGGCGTAGAGCATCCGCCGGTCGCCCTTGACGCCGGCGAGGGCGACGCCGACGAGCGGCACGTGGTTGATGCGCAGCCGGTCGGCGGCCTCCCGCAGCACCTCCCGGGCCGTCTTGCCCGCCGTCGCGACGAGCACGACGCCGTCGGCGTACCCGCCGAGGATCGTCGCGTCGGCGGCCGCGAGCACCGGGGGCGCGTCGATGACCACCACCGCCGCCTCCCGGCGCAGCCGCTCCACCACCGCGCGCACCTGCGTCGTGGCCAGGTAGTCGGCCGGGTCCATGGTGTTGTCCTGGATCGTCATCACGCGCAGGTTCGGCACGCGCGTGGGCCGCAGCCCGCCGTCCTCGGCGTCGTCGCCGGCCCGCTCGCCGTCGTCGTGGCCGCCGGCCGGCAGCAGCTCCGACAGCTCGGCGCGGCGCAGGTCGCCCGCGAGGACGACGGTGGGCCGGCCGCTGAGGGCGAACGAGGCGGCGAGGTTCGCCGCGATGAACGCCCGCGGCGCGTGGGGGTCCGACGCCGTCACGACGACGACCTTGTGCGGCTCGTCGCCCAGCGACACGCGCACCGCCGTGCGCAGCTCGCGGATCGACTCGGTGAACGGCGTCGCGTGCCGGCTCGTCACCGGGAGCTTGGCGCTGCGGCGGAACTCGCGGTCCGCGGCCGGCACGCCGTACAGGTCGGCGAGCACGGGGGCGGCCGCGATCTCTGCCGTGTCCCCCGGCGTGCGCACGGTGACGTCCAGCCCGCGGCGCGCGAGCGCCAGGCCGATGCCGGCCACGAGCCCGGCGAGCGCCGCCAGCGCCAGCAGCACGGTCGGCGGCAGCCCCACGCGCTCGCCCGGGGGCGCCGCCTCCAGGACCACCGCCGGCTTGCCGATCGACGTCAACGCGCTGCGCTGCGTCACCAGGCCCTGGTACTGCTCGACGATCGACGTGCGCTCCGCCGTCGCCAGGGGGTCGTTCCTGCTCTCGCGGAGCACCGCCTGCACGTCGCCGAGCTGGTCGCGCAGCGCGTCCGCCCGGGCGTCGAGCGCGGCGACGTCGGCCTCGAGGACGGCCGGGAGGGCGGCCACGTAGGCCGCGGCGACGGCGTCGGCGCGTGCGGCCGCCGCCGCCGGGTCGGCACCCTGCACCGTCACGGACATCGTCGCCGCCTCGGGCACGAAGCTCACCTCGGTGACCCCGCCGAGCGTCGCGGCCGAGGTGCCGTCGCCCAGGGCGTGGGCCGCGGCGCCCAGCACCTCCGGGCTGCTGACGAGCTCGGGGTCGGCGTCCACCGTGACGACCTCGCTCTCGCCCTCGGAGCCGACCGCCGGCGAGGACCGGATCTGCACGGTGGCGGTGGACTCGTAGACGGGCACCGCCCGCTGCAGGTACACCGCGGTGCCCGCCACGACGACCAGCACCGCCGCGACGATCAGGTACTTGCCCGCCCACAGCGTCCGGAGGAAGTCTCTGACGGTCATGCGTCCCCCTCGGTGACGGCGGCGGCCGGCGCCGCGCCCGGTGCCTGCGCGTCGACGACGGCCCGCAGCCGCGCCGCGAACCGCTCGACGCCGAACCGCGCGGCGTGCGACTCGAGCTTCTCCGCGTCCCACGACCGGGAGACCGCCTCCTCGACGGCGCGCGCGACGTCGTCGGCCTGCGGACGGTCGAAGAACACGCCGGTGACGCCGTCGACGACGGTGTCGAGGTAGCCGCCGTCGCGCAGCACCACGGCGGGGCGCCCGAACGCGGCCGCCTCGAGCGGCGACAGCCCGTAGTCCTCGTACGACGCGGCGACCAGCGCCGACGCGTGGCGGTACACCCATCGCAGGTGCGCGTCGTCGACGCGGCCGAGCAGCCGCACCGGCGCCCCGTCGGCGAGCGCGGCCAGGCGGGCGCGGTCCGGTCCGTCGCCCACCACGACCAGCTCACGGCCCGTCGCGCGGGCGGCCCGGACCACGACGTCGACGTTCTTGTACGGCAGCAGCCGAGCCACGCACAGCAGGAAGCCGGGCTCGAGCCCGTCGACCGGGCGCTCCTCGCCGCCGGGCAGCATCGCCGGGGGCGGGGGCAGCACCTCCGCGTCGATGCCGTAGGCGTCGCGCACGGCCGCCCGGGTGACGCTGGAGTTCGCGAGGTACACGTCGGCGCCGGCCGCCGCCGCCGCGTCCCAGCGGCGCAGCGACGGGGACAGGGCGCCGAGAGCCGCGGCGGCCAGGGCGCGGCGGCCCCGGTGCGCGGCGCTCCCGGCCGCCGGGCCCAGATAGCGGTCGCGCTGGTAGAGCCAGCGCGCGGGTGCGTGGCAGTACACGACGGTGCGCCCGGCGCCCCGGTAGCCGTGCGCCCAGCCCGTGGAGCTGGCGAGCAGCACGTCCGCCTCGACGACGGTCCGGCCGACGGCGCCCGCGAGGAACGGCAGCGCGAGCCGGTGGTGGCGTCGCAGCACCCCGTACCTGTCGAGGCCCGACGTGCGCACGTCCAGCTCCGCGAACTGCGGGAAGGTGCCGGCCGGGTCGTGGAGCGCGGTGTACATCGGCGCCCCGGGGAACGCGTCGGCCATCATGAGCGCGACGCGCTCGGCGCCCCCGCGCTGGGTCGCGTAGTCGTGTGCGAGCGCCACCGTGGACCCCATGGTTCCTCCTCGTGCGGACGTCGGCACCGCCCGTCGAGCGTAAGGAGACCGGGGCACGGATGGGGCTCGTCAGGGGTCATTCCACCCGGGTGAAAGGCCTCGTCGCCTCCCCCGTGGCGCGTCGTGGGACGCGCGCCTCAGACCTTGGAGTGGAACCTGCCCTGGGCCGCGAGGAGCCCCTCGACGAGCACCATCTCGACGGCGTCGGCGGCGTCGTCCACGAGGATGGGCAGGTCCTTGCGCTCGGTGGCCGAGAAGTCCTTGAGCACGTGGTCCGCGGTGTCCATGCGCCCCGGCGGCCGGCCGACGCCGACGCGCACCCGCACGTAGTCCTTGGTGCCGAGCGCCTTGGTGATGTCCCGCAGGCCGTTGTGGCCGCCCTCGCCGCCGCCGGTCTTGAGCTTGATCGTGTCGAACGGGATGTCGACCTCGTCGTGCACGACGAGCACGTGGTCGGCGTCGATGCCGTAGTACCTCGCCAGCCCGGACACCGGGCCGCCCGAGACGTTCATGTACGTCGAGGGCTTGGCCAGCACGACCCGCGGGCCGGGGGCACCGCCGGGCAGCACGCCGAGGCGGGCCTCGGCGACGGCCGCCTGGGCACGCGGGTGCCGGGCGAAGCGGGCGCCGGCGCGCTCGGCGAGCAGGTCGAGCACCATCTGCCCGACGTTGTGCCGGTTGCCCGCGTACTTCGGGCCGGGGTTGCCCAGCCCGACCACGAGCCACGGGGTGTCGGTCATCTGCGGTGCGTTCCTCTCGGTGCGCTCACGGGAGCGGGCGCGCGAAGGGCGCCCGGACCAGACGGTACCGGGCGCCCTCGGCGTGGTGCGGGTGTCAGCCCTCGGTGGACTCGGCGGCGGCCTCGGTGGTCTCCTCGGCGGCGGCCTCCGCGCCCTCCTCGGCCTCCTCGTCCTCGGCGGCGGCCTCGGCGCGCGGCTCGGACACGGCGACGACGGCGGCCTCCGGGTCGGTCAGCAGCACGACGCCCGACGGCAGCTCGACCTCGCCGGCGGTGACGTGCGAGCCGGCCTCGAGGCCCTCGATCGACACGTCGACCGACTCGGGCAGGTGGGTGGCCTCGGCCTCGACGGACAGCGTCTGCGCCTCGACGAAGTGGATGGTGCCGGGGGCGGACTCGCCCACGACGTTCACGTTGATGTCGACGACGATCTTCTCGCCGCGGCGCACCAGCAGCAGGTCGACGTGCTCGATGATGCTGTTGACCGGGGTGCGCTGCACGTCCTTCGCGACGGCGAGCTGCGACTTCCCGTCGAGCTCGATCGAGAACAGGACGTTCGACTGGCGCATCGCAAGCATGGTCGCGTGGCCCGGGAGGGTGATGTGGACCGGGTCGGTGCCGTGACCGTAGAGGACGGCGGGGATCTTGTTCTCCCGGCGGATGCGGCGGGCTGCGCCCTTGCCGAACTCGGTGCGGGCCTCGGCGGCGAGCTTGATCTCGGACACGTGGATCACTCCTGGAAGGTCTGTGCGTGCCGACGGCCAGTGGGAGCCGTCGGCTGGTCCTCGAGGTGTGGGGAGATGCCCCGCGGACCGGCAGCTGCGTCGGCGTGGGACACATGACGGACGCGGTCGAAGGACGCGCCGCGATAATCCGCGCGCAAGCGCGGTGCACCGAGGCCGCCCAGTCGATCACGGAAATCCGACGGATCCTGCTCTGAGGGTGCGACCTGGTCGCTGCAGGAACTGCATGGACCGGCGCCCGTCAGACGTCCCTCGCCGAGGCAACCGGACGAGTATAGCCTCCATCGGCGGCGTGCTACAGCCCGGGCCGGGCCCTGCTCGGCGTCGGCTCCGTCACGTCCGCCCCCTGGCGCGGCCGGTAGACCACCTGCGACTGGAAGACGAACCGCACGACGAACGCGACGAGGATCAGCACGGCCTGCACGAGCTCCGGGTGCGGCACGGCCCGCTCGACGATCCACCACAGCAGCAGCGTGCGCACCGCGGCCTCGGTCCCGTTGAACGCGAACGACCGGGCGAACCGGCCGGCGACGGAGTACGCGCCGTCGCGCAGGTCGGCGAAGACGAACCGCTCCTGCAGCAGGAAGTTGAGCACGATCGTCACCGCGTTGGCCGTGATCACGGCGGGCAGGTAGTGCGCGCCCAGCCCCTGCAGCCCGGCGAGGATCGCGAGGTTGAGCACCGCGCCGAGGGCCCCGATGACCGCGAACGGGGACATCCGCCCGAAGCGCAGCGACGTCAGCTGCTGCACGTACCGCATGCCGTTGGCGACGGTCGCCTTGGACCGCCCGGCGAACCGCTCGCCGAAGACGAACGGCACCTCCACGACGCGCAGGCGCTGCCGGGCCAGGATCTCCAGCAGGATCTTGAAGCCGCGCGGGTGCAGGGCCGCCACGTCCACGGCACCGGGGCGCAGCAGGAAGAAGCCCGTCATCGGGTCGGAGACGTCACGCAGCTTGACGGGGAACATCGACCGCGCGAGCAGGCCCGACGCCTTCGACACCAGCCGGCGCCACCACCCGTCGAGGCCGCCCGCGTCCCCGCGGCCCGTGTAGCGGGACGCCACGACGACGTCCGCGCCGGTCTCGTGCGCGGTCGTCAGCAGCACGGGGACCATCTCGGGCGGGTGCTGCAGGTCGCCGTCCATCACGACCACACGCGCCCCGGCCGCGGCCTCCAGACCGGCGACCACCGCCCCCGACAGCCCGCCGGTCGGCCGCTCGCGGTGGATCGTGCGCACCGGCAGCGGCGCCTGCGCGGCGACGCCGGCGATCACCGCCGGGGTGTCGTCCGTCGAGTCGTCGACGAAGAGCACCTCGGCGCCGCCGGGCACCACGTCGTCGTCGAGAGCCGCCGCCAACCGGCGGACCAGCTCCGCGACGTTCGGCCCCTCGTTGTACGTGGGGACCACCACGGTCACATCCACTCCGGGCCTCCTTCGCCCGGACAGCCTACGGCCCCCGAGGGGGCGCAGGCTGCCCGGGCGGCCCGGCACAGCGGGAGGCCGGCCGGACGGCGGTCAGCGGGCGCGGTCGGAGACGACCAGCTCGCGCACCTTCACCCAGCGCGAGCCGGGGTTCGGGTCCGTCACGACCAGGCGCACGTGCCGCGCCTGCACCGGCTCGTCCAGCGTGAGCTCCACCACCGGGGTGTCGTGGAACTCGCCGAGGGACGTCCACGTCTCGCCGTCGGCCGACGCCTCGACGCGGCCGTGGTAGATCATGTCGCCGGCCCGCGTGTCGTTGTCGGCCATGTGCACCGCGACGTACCGGACGGCGGCCTCCGCGTCGAGGTCGACCCGGACCTCGTCGCCCACCTCCGGGGCCCGCGACGACCAGAACAGCGTCGAGTCGTCGCCGTCGAGCATGTTCGCCGGCCCGTAGCCCTGGTACTGGGGCATGGTCGAGCTCGCCGTGCCGGGCAGGGTCGGGACCGGGCACGACGGGTCGTCGGCGACGGCCTCGCAGAACACGCGGAACGCGCGGGCCGAGAACTCGGTGAACCGCTCGTCCCCGACGCTCGGGACGATCTGGTCCTCGCGGTAGACGCCGTCGGAGCCCTGGTCGTCCACGGTCGGGCGGCCGGCGAGCTCGAGGTGCTCGCGCGCCGTCGCCCCCTGCGCGGACGCCTCCTCGACGTCGCCATCCTCGAGCGCGGCCAGCATCCGCGTCTCGGCCAGCATCGCGCTCGCCCAGTGCGAGGCGGCGTCGACCCACGGGCGCGCGTCGGCGTAGAAGCCCGGCTCCGCCATCGGGGCGAGGGTCTCCGGGAGCGCCTCGATCGCCGTCAGCCGCTCGGTGAGCGCGGCGCGCCCGGCGTCGTCCCCGCTCTCGTACGCCGCCCAGAAGGCCTCGGCGTCCGCGGTGAACGCGGGGGCCTGGACCGTCGCCGACCGGTACGGCCAGAGCTGGTTGAGGTCGGTGAACACCTCGAGCGCCGCCCGCACGCCCGCGTCCGGCCCGGCGAGGTCGTCGAGGGCATGGGCGTGGGACGCCTGCGGGTCGTAGGCGGGCGGGTTCCAGGTGTAGTCGCCGTAGTCGGCGAGCGCGGGCATCGACGCGTACGGCTGGATCATCGGGTTGGACGTGAACCCGGCGAGGTGCTCGTGCAGGTCGGTGTCCCGGCCGGTGAGCGGGTTGAGGAACAGCCGGTCCCGGCGCCCGTCGTTCACGGGGAAGTTGTCCCAGACGAACAGGTGGTCGGTGCGATACGTCTGCGACGCGCGCTGCACCGACTCGCTCGTGACGGTGTCGGAGAAGACGCCCTCCCCCGTCCACTGCACCCGCACGTCGTCGTCGAGCCCGTCGCCGAACCGGCCCTTGTACGGGTCCTCGGCGCTGCCCGCGTAGTTCGTCGGGACGGTCTGCAGCGGCTCCAGCCCGTTCGGCTCGACGTACTCGCGCTGGATCCGGTTGAGGTAGTGCGTCTGCGCGTCGGCGAGGTAGCCCCAGTTCGGCGCGGTGAACCGCTCCTTGTCGGCGTCGCAGTGCAGCTCGAGCGGGATGTCGTCGAGGGCGACGTAGAAGCTCGTGACGCCGAGCTCGCGGAGCTGGTCGAACTTGGCGACGGTCGCGTCGAAGTCCTCCTGGGAGGAGTAGCAGACGTCGTTGCCGGGCGAGAGCGCGAACGTGAACTTCACGTGGTTCCGGTTCGCCGTCTCGACGAGCTCGCGCAGCCGGTCGAGCTCCTCGCCCTCGTAGAGGTCGCGCCACTCGAACCGCAGCTTGCGGTCGTCCTTCGGCGTGTAGACGTAGGCGTTCATCTTGTGCTCGCCGTAGAACTCGAGCTGGTCCAGCCGGGCCTCGTGCGACCAGGGGATCCCGTAGAAGCCCTCGATCGCCCCGCGGATCTCCATCAGCGGCCAGTCGTGCACCTCGAGGCCGGGCACCTCGCCGTCGTCGCCCACGACCTGGCGGAGCGTCTGGGCGGCGTAGAACGCGCCCGTGTCGTCGCGGCCCTCGAGCACGAGGACGGGGCCGCGGTCGCGGCCGGTCGCCAGCACGTAGCCGTCGGCCGGGAGTTCGGTGGCCGGCTCGACGCCGAGCCGGTCCCGCACGCCGGCGAGCGCGGGGTTGTCCGTCGCGGTGCCGAGGTAGACGCGCTTGCCGCCGACGCCGTCCTGCGCGGCCGCGTCGCCGCCCTCCACCACGCTGACCTGCACCTTCGCGCCGGCCGAGGCGAGCACCTCGCGGGTCGCGGCGACGGCGGAGCCGTCCGTGCCCGGGCCGACGACGAGCGTGACCCGCCCGGACAGGTCGACGCCGTCGGGGTGGGTGCTCATCTGCTGCGGCGTGGGGAACACGGCGGGCGGTGGAGCCGCCTGCTCGGCGTCGGCGGCCTGGGCGCCGGAGGCCGCCACGAGGCCGGCCGCGGCGACGAGGACGGCGGTGGTGGCGGCGACGGCCCCGGCGGCCCCGCGGGCACGGGAACGCCCGGGCGCCGCGGTGCGGCGGGCGTGGGGGCGGGCATCTGGTGTGGTCATCGTTCCTCGTCTCTGAGTGGCGAATCGACATCCTGAACCTGACAGGTTCTGATGCATCTCACCGCGAAACCGTCAGTTTCGCGATGAATGCCCCGATGCTAGCGAGCCCGCCGACCTCCGGCCAGGGCAGCGCGGCCCCGGACGCACGCAGGGCGCGGGGCGTGAGATCTCACGCCCCGCGCCCTGCGCGGTGAGGAACCTGCGGTGGGGTCAGGCGTTGCCGTCGAACAGGCTCGTCACCGAGCCGTCGTCGAAGACCTCGCGGATCGCGCGCGCGACGAGCGGCGCGATCGACAGCACCTTGAGGCAGCCGAACTGCTTGTCGGCCGTGATCGGCAGCGTGTCGGTGACCACGACCTCCGACGCGCCGCACTCCTGGAGCCGCTTCGGCGCCGGGTCGGACAGCACGCCGTGCGTGGCCGCGACGATGACCGACCGCGCCCCGGCGTCCGTGACGACCTTGACCGCCTCGGCGATGGTGCCGCCGGTGTCGATGAGGTCGTCGACCAGCACGCAGTCGCGGCCCTCGACGTCACCGACGACGCGGTTGGCCACGGCCTGGTTGGGGCGCGTGACGTCGCGCGTCTTGTGCACGAACGCGAGCGGGCAGCCGCCCAGCTTCGCCGCCCACTGCTCGGCGACGCGGATGCGGCCGGCGTCCGGGGAGACGACCGCGGCGTTGGACACGTCGACGCGGGTGCGCACGTAGTCGACCAGCACGGGCATCGCCCACAGGTGGTCCACCGGGCCGTCGAAGAAGCCCTGGATCTGCGGCGTGTGCAGGTCGACGCTCAGGATCCGGTCGGCGCCGGCGGTCTTGAGCATGTCGGCGACGAGGCGGGCGGAGATCGGCTCGCGGCCGCGGCTCTTCTTGTCCTGGCGGGCGTAGGCGTAGAACGGCGCGACGGCGGTCACGGAACGGGCGGAACCGCGCTTCGCCGCGTCCACCATGAGCAGCTGCTCCATCAGCCACTGGTTCACCGGCGCCGTGTGGCTCTGCAGCAGGAAGATGTCGCTGCCGCGCACCGACTCGCTGAAGCGCACGTAGGTCTCGCTGTTCGCGAAGTCGTACGCGGAGACCGGCAGCAGCTCGATGCCGAGCTCGGTCGCCACCGCCTCCGCGAGCTCCGGGTGCGCCCGGCCCGAGGCGAGGACGAGCTGGCGCGCGCCCGTTCCGGGGATGAAGTTGTTCATCGCTGCGTGTTTCCTTCGGTGTCGGCGGCGGAGCTGTCGTCGGTGCGGTTCTCGGAGCCCGAGCCCGGGGCCTGCGCCCCGGCCGGCGGGACGGTGGGGACGGCGCCCGTGAGGGAATTGTGCTCGGCGAGCTGGCGCTGCGCCTGCCGGCCGAGCGGCGTCGGCGACGCGGCCTCCTCGGTGCGGGCGGCCGCGGCGGCCTGCGCGGACGGCGTGTCGGGCCAGCGGCGCTCGACCCAGCCGTCGACGTTGCGCTGCTGGGCCCGGGCGACGCCGAGCGAGCCGGCGGGCACGTCCTTGACGATGACCGAGCCGGCCGCGGTGTACGCGCCGTCGCCCACCGTGACCGGCGCGACGAACATGTTGTCGGCGCCGGTGCGGGCGAACGAGCCGATCACCGTGCGGTGCTTGGCCACGCCGTCGTAGTTGACCGTGACCGACGCCGCGCCGATGTTCGACTGCTCGCCGATCGTCGTGTCGCCGACGTACGACAGGTGCGGCACCTTCGAACCGGCCCCGATGTCGGAGTTCTTCACCTCGACGAACGTGCCGATCTTGCCGTTCGCGCCGAGCACCGTGTTCGGGCGCAGGTACGCGAAGGGGCCCACCGAGGCCCCGTCGCCGATCACGGCCAGCGAGCCGTGCGTGCGCACGACGGACGCTCCGGCGCCGACCTCGACGTCCCGCAGCGTGGTGTCGGGGCCGACGGTCGCGCCGGTCGCGACGGTCGTGGCGCCCTGCAGCTGCGTGCCGGGCAGCAGGGTCACGTCCTCGGCCAGCTCGACGTCGACGTCCACCCACGTGGTGGCCGGGTCGACCACGGTCACGCCGGCGCGCATCCAGCCCTCGAGGACGCGGCGGTTGAGCTCCGCGCCCAGCGTCGCGAGCGCGACCCGGTCGTTCACGCCCTCCACGAGCATCGGGTCGTCGCTGAGCAGCGCCCGCACGGCGCCGCCCTCGGCCCGGGCGGAGGCCACGACGTCGGTGAGGTACACCTCGCCCTGCGCGTTGTCGGTGCCGAGGCCGCCGAGGCCGCGGCGCAGCACCGCGGCGTCGAAGACGTAGACCGAGCTGTTGATCTCGCGGATCTCGCGCTGGGCGTCCGAGGCGTCCTTGTGCTCGACGATGGCGAGCACGTCGCCCGTGCCCTCCTCGCGCACGATGCGGCCGTAGCCCGTGGCGTCGGCGACCTCGGTGGTGAGGATCGTGACCGCGTTGCCGTCGGCGTGGTGCGCGGCGAGCAGCTCGCCGAGCGTCGCGCCGTCCAGCAGCGGGATGTCGCCGGCGAGCACGACCACGGCGCCGTCCAGCCCGTCCCCGAGCGGGTGGTCGCCGCCGTTCGCGTGGTCGACGTGCAGCTCGTCGTCGACCGCGTCGTCGTGCACGAGCTGCGCCGCCCGGCCGGCGTGGGCCTTGATGTCGAGGGCGTCCAGCGCGCACTGCACCGCGCGACCGGTGCCGGGGACCTCGTCCTGGTCGACGACGAGCGCCGCCGGGTCGAGCTTCCGGGCCGCCGCCGCGACGAGCTCGCGCTCGTGACGGACGACGACGGCGAGCTGTGCGGGGTCGAGCTCCCGGGCCGCCGCCATGGCGTGCCCCAGCATCGAGCGCCCGCCGAGCGCGTGCAGCACCTTGGGGGTGGCGGACCGCATCCGCGTGCCCTGCCCTGCCGCGAGGACGACGACGGCTGCCGGTGCGGGCGCCCCTCCGTCCGGCGCTGCTCCGCCTGTCGAGCCTGTCGAGACCACGTCTTCTCCGTCTCCGTCGGGTATGACACGTGCTCCGCCCCCAGGACTCGAACCTGGACCAAGGGCACCAAAAACCCATGTGCTGCCGATTACACCAAGGCGGAACGGGCCCCGCGGCGTCGTTCGCGCGTCGTGACGCGACCCACCCCGGGCGTCCGTCCTCAGTCTGCCAGGTCGTCGGCACCGCCCTCACGCGCACCGGACGAAGTGGACACCCGGATCCCGTGGCGCGCACCACATCGACGGGCGTGCGCGCCGAGCAGGCACAATGGGCCCCATGCCTGCCGACGCCCGAGGATCCAAGCGCACGCCGCGCGCGCGGATGACGGCGAGCCAGCGGCGCGAGCAGCTCCTCGAGGTCGGTCGCGTGCTGTTCGCGGAGAAGGGCTTCGAGGGCACCAGCGTCGAGGAGATCGCCGCCCGGGCGGAGGTCTCCAAGCCGGTCGTCTACGAGCACTTCGGCGGCAAGGAGGGCGTCTACGCGGTCGTCGTCGACCGCGAGGTGCAGGCTCTGACCGCCGCCCTGACGGGGGCGCTCGCCGAGGGCGGGCACCCGAAGGTGCTGGTCGAGCGCACGGCCCTGGCGCTGCTCGGGTACATCGAGGCGTCCGAGGACGGCTTCCGCATCCTCGTGCGCGACTCCCCCGTCGCGCAGGCGACCGGCACGTTCTCCAGCCTCATCGGCGACGTCGCGTCGCAGGTGGAGCACATCCTCGGCGAGCACTTCCGCGCCAACGGGCTCGACCCGAGGTCGGCCCCGCTGTACGCGCAGATGCTGGTCGGCATGGTCGCCCTCACCGGGCAGTACTGGCTCGACGCCCGCAGCCCGCGCAAGACCGAGGTGGCCGCGCACCTGGTCAACCTCGCGTGGAACGGCCTGTCCGGCATGGAGAAGCGGCCCACCCTGACGCGGCCCCGCTGACTCCGGCCCCGTCGCACCGCCCCGTCGCACCGCCCCGTCGCAACGTGCGTGCTGGCTTGATCCTCACGACGGCGGTTTGAGGATCAAGCCAGCACGCACGTTGCCCGGCGCCGGGTCGGTCAGCGGCCGTCGAGGTAGCCGTTGGCGTTGATCACGTACTTGGTCGCGGCGCCGGCGTCGAACTCCGCGTAGCCCTGCGGCGCCTGGTCGAGCGTGATCGCCTTCGCGCCCACGTTCCTCGCGATCTGCACGCGGTCGTGCAGGATCGCCTGCATGAGCCCGCGGTGGTACTTCATCACCGGGCACTGCCCGGTGGTGAACGACAGCGACTTCGCCCAGCCGGTGCCGAGGCTGAGCGACAGCGCCCCCTTCTGCGCCGCCTCGTCGATGCCGCCCGGGTCGCCGGTGACGTAGAGCCCCGGGATGCCCATCGCGCCGCCCGCGGCCGTGATGTCCATCAGCGAGTTGAGGACGGTCGCCGGGGCCTCGTGGCCCGAGTCCGCGCCGTGCCCCTTCGCCTCGAAGCCGACGGCGTCGATGCCGCAGTCGACCTCGGGGACGCCCAGGATCTGCTCGATCTGCTCGGCCGGGTCGCCCTTCGTGAGGTCGACGGTCTCGCAGCCGAACGTGCGGGCCTGCGCGAGCCGGTCCGCGTTCATGTCCCCCACGATCACGACGGCGGCGCCCAGCAGCAGCGCCCCCGTCGCGGCCGCGAGCCCGACCGGGCCGGCGCCCGCGACGTACACGGTCGACCCCACCTCGACGCCGGCGGTGACGGCGCCGTGGAAGCCTGTCGGGAAGATGTCCGACAGCATCGTCAGGTCCAGCATCTTCTCGAGGGCCTGGTCCCGGTCCGGGAACCGCAGCAGGTTCCAGTCGGCGTACGGCACCAGCACGTAGTTCGCCTGCCCGCCGACCCAGCCGCCCATGTCGACGTACCCGTAGGCGCTGCCCGGACGGTCCGGGTTCACGTTGAGGCAGATCCCCGTCTTGCGCTCCTTGCAGTTCTTGCACCGCCCGCACGCGATGTTGAACGGCACCGAGACGATGTCGCCGACCTGCACGAACTCGACGTCGGGACCCTTCTCGACCACCTCGCCCGTGATCTCGTGACCGAGCACGAGGTCCTTCGGGGCGGTGGTGCGGCCCCGGACCATGTGCTGGTCCGAGCCGCAGATGTTCGTCGCGACGGTCTTGACGATCACGCCGTGCGGGACCTTGCGCCCGACGTTGGCCGGGTTCACCCCGGGCCCGTCCCTGAGCTCGAAGGTCGGGTAGTCGATGTCGATGACCTCCACCACGCCCGGTCCCTTGTAGGCGACCGCGCGGTTCTTGTCCGCCATGGTGCTCCTCCTTGAACACGCACTGCACGACCGACCCGGTCCGAGCCGGTACGACCGACCGTAGGCGCGTCCCGCCCGTGAGGCCAGGGGCGGCGAGGAACTCGTCGTCGGGCGCCTCGCCGTTGTGCGTGCCGCGGTGGTCTGCTAGGCCTGCTCTATGACCCGGGTCACCGTCCGACGCCGCGTCCGGCGCGTCACGATCGGCG
The DNA here is from genome assembly GCF_014635665.1 of Isoptericola cucumis. Taxonomy (GTDB): domain Bacteria; phylum Actinomycetota; class Actinomycetes; order Actinomycetales; family Cellulomonadaceae; genus Isoptericola; species Isoptericola cucumis. The sequence goes on along the minus strand of NZ_BMDG01000002.1, from coordinate 427,290 downwards.
AGCGCACCTCGCGGGTCGAGGACGTCCTGGCCGGCGAGGAACCGCTGGAGATCCGCGTGGGCGGGCGCTCGTACGCCGTCACGATGCGCACCCCCGGCCACGACGTCGAGCTCGCCACCGGCTTCCTCGTCTCCGAGGGGGTCGTGACCGCCGGCGACCAGGTCGCCGGGGCGCGCTACTGCGCGGGGGACGCTCCCGGCGAGAACGCCTACAACGTGCTCGACGTCGGGCTCGCCCCCGGCGTCCGGCCCCCGGACCCGGCGCTCGCGCGGGAGTTCTTCACTTCGAGCGCGTGCGGCCTGTGCGGCAAGGCGTCGGTCGACGCGGTGCGCACGCGCAGCGCGTTCACGGTGGCGCACGACCCGGTCCGCGTGGACGCCCGCCTGCTGGCGGTGCTGCCCGGCCGGCTGCGCGCGGCGCAGGACGTGTTCGCGCGCACCGGCGGGCTGCACGCGGCGGGGCTGTTCGACGCCGCCACCGGCGAGCCGCTCGTGGTCCGCGAGGACGTCGGGCGGCACAACGCGGTCGACAAGGTGGTCGGCTGGGCCGCCGCGCGCGGGCTGCTGCCGCTGCGCGGCACGGTGCTCGTCGTGTCGGGCCGCGCCAGCTTCGAGCTCACGCAGAAGGCGGTCATGGCCGGCGTCCCGGTGCTCGCGGCCGTGTCTGCGCCGTCGTCGCTGGCGGTCGAGCTCGCCGACGAGGCGGGCCTGACCCTGGTCGGCTTCGTGCGCGACCCGTCGCTGGTCGTCTACGCCGGCGAGCAACGCGTCGTCGAGCAACCCGCCGTCGACGAGCCCGTCGCCGAGGAGCCCGTCGGGCACGCCCACCACGACCGGACAGGAGACGCCGCATGACGCCGGACCGGCCGAAGGAGACGAAGCCGCCGAAGCAGTGGGCGGCGGGGGTGCCCGGCATCGTGCACGCGCTCGTGCCGGCGGTGCGCGGGATGGGGCCCGCCCGGTCGGCGAAGCTCCTGCTGTCGATGAACCACCAGGACGGCTTCGACTGCATGAGCTGCGCGTGGCCCGACCCGGACCGGCGCAAGCCGGCGGAGTTCTGCGAGAACGGCGCGAAGGCCGTCACGTGGGAGGCGACGCCGCTCGTCGTGGACGCGCAGTTCTGGGCCGACCACCCGCTCGACGACCTGCGCACCCGCTCCGAGCACTGGCTCGGCCAGCAGGGCCGGCTGGTCGAGCCGGTGCACAAGGCGGCGGGCTCCGACCGCTACGTCCCGGTCTCCTGGGACGAGGCGTTCGCGATCCTCGGCGACCGGCTGGCCGGCCTGGAGCACCCCGACCAGGCCGCGTTCTACACGAGCGGCCGGGCCTCCAACGAGGCGGCGTTCGTCTACCAGCTGTTCGCGCGCGCCTTCGGCACGAACAACCTGCCGGACTGCTCGAACATGTGCCACGAGTCCACGGGCGCCGCGCTCGGCGAGACCATCGGCGTCGGCAAGGCGACGATCACCTACGACGACTTCGCCCAGGCCGACCTCATCGTGATCATGGGCCAGAACCCGGGCACCAACCACCCCCGCATGCTCACGGCGCTCGAGGAGGCCAAGGAGCACGGGGCGAGCATCGTCGCCGTGAACCCGCTGCCGGAGGCCGGGCTCATGCGCTACAAGAACCCGCAGACCGTGCGCGGGCTCGCGGGTCGCGGCACGCAGCTCGCCGACCAGTTCCTGCAGATCCGGCTCGGCGGCGACATGGCGCTGCTGCAGGCGGTGTCGCGGCGGGTGCTCGACGCCGAGGCCGCGGCCCCCGGGACGGTGCTAGACCAGGCGTTCCTCGACGCGCACACGTCGGGCCTGGCGGAGCTGACGGCGCACCTGGCGGACCTCGACGAGGAGGCCGTGCTCACCGCCACCGGGCTGACGAGCGCCGAGATCGACGAGCTCGCACAGCGCTACGTGCGCGCCGAGCGCGTCATCGTCACGTGGGCGATGGGCCTGACCCAGCACACCAAGGCCGTCCCCACCATCAAGGAGATCGTCAATCTCCTGCTGCTGCGCGGGAACATCGGCCGCCCCGGGGCGGGTGCCTCGCCGATCCGGGGCCACTCCAACGTCCAGGGCGACCGCACCATGGGCATCTGGGAGCAGATGCCGCCCGAGTTCCTCGACGCGCTCGAGGCGGAGTTCGGCTTCCCGGTGCCGCGGGAGCACGGCCTCGACACGGTCGGCACGGTCGAGGGCATGGCGGCCGGTCGCGTCAGGGCGCTCGTCGCGCTGGGCGGCAACCTCGTCGGCGCGGTCTCCGACACCGCCGCCGCCGAGGAGGCGCTGGGCCGCACCGACCTCACGGTGCAGATCTCGACCAAGCTCAACCGCTCGCACGCCGTCGTCGGGAAGGAGGCGCTGATCCTGCCCACGCTCGGGCGCACGGAGGTCGACCGGCAGGCGTCGGGCGAGCAGCTCGTCACCGTCGAGGACACGGTGTGCGCGGTGCACGCCTCGCGCGGCAAGGTGGAGCCGGTCGGGCCCGGGCTGCTCTCGGAGGTCGCGATCGTCACGCGGGCGGCGCGGGCCGTGCTCGACGCGCGGGAGGGCGGGCCCGGACCCGTCGACTGGGCCGCGATGGAGCGCGACTACGACGTGATCCGCGAGCACATCGCCCGCGTCGTGCCCGGCTGCGAGGACTACAACGCGAAGGTCCGCCGCACCCAGGGCTTTCGCCTGCCGCACGGCCCGCGCGACTCGCGCACCTTCCCCACGCCCGACGGCCGGGCGCACCTCACGGTGAACGAGCTCGCGCCGGTGGTGTGCCCGCCGGGCCGCCTGCTGCTGCAGACCATCCGCTCGCACGACCAGTTCAACACCACGATCTACCGCCGCGACGACCGCTACCGCGGGATCAAGGGCGGGCGCTCCGTCGTCCTCGTCCACCCGGACGACGTCGCCGAGCTCGGCCTCGCGGACGGCGCGACGGTGGACGTGCACAGCGAGTACGCCGACGGTGTCGACCGGGTGCTGCGCGGGCAGCGGGTCGTCGCGTACCCGACGGCGCGCGGGTGCGCCGCCGCGTACTTCCCCGAGGCGAACGTCCTCGTGCCGCTGGGCGCGACGGCCGAGACCTCCCGGACTCCGGTGTCCAAGGCCGTGGTGGTCCGTCTCGAGCCGGTCTGACCTGGACCGGGCCGGCGCGGCGGCGGTCGCGCTCAGGCGGTCGTGTCCCGTGCGCCCAGCAGGCGGTCGAGCAGCCGCTCGACGACGGCGAGCGCCGTCTGCTCGGTGACGTGCCCGGCGAGCAGCCCCTGCGTGAGACCGGCGGCGGCGGCGAGCACGAGCTCGGCGTCCAGCCTCGCCCCGCCGTCCGCCCCGCCACCGCCGTCGGCCGCCGCGAGCTGTGCGGCGACGAGGTCCACGAGAGCGCGCGGCGCACCCAGCAGCTCGTCCGGCGCCACGTCGGCGTCGGTGAGCGCCGCGGCGTGGAAGGCCGCGAGCACGACGGCGTCCGCGCGGCGGTCGTCGTCGAGCGGGAGCAGCGCGCCGACGACGGCGGCGAGCACGGCCCGCGGGGCGGGGGCGCCGGCGCCCGGCGGCGGGGTGCCGCCGGGCCCGAACCGGCCGGCGGCGTCCTCGATCACCGCGCGGTGGGTCGCGACCAGGAGCCCGTGCTTGTTGCCGAAGTAGTACTGGACCAGGCGGACGGAGACGCCGGCCTCGGCCGCGACGGCCTGGAACGTGGCCGCCTCCAGGCCGCCCCGGGCGACGACGCGGCGGCTCGCGTCCGTGATCTGCCGCCGCCGCTGCGCATGGTCCACCCGTCGTGGCACCGGTCCCTCCTCCATCGTCGACCGTCGAGATGATACGTGCATACCATTTTGATGGTACGTTCATACCACCAAACCTGGAGGAGGGCACCCATGGCGACGACCGGCCGGTTCACGAACGACGACGCGCGCGAGCGGTACGAGGCCGCGTACGACGCCCTGGCCGCCCGCTGGCCCGTGCCGTCCACCGACCTCACGGTCCCCACCTCCTTCGGCCCGACCCGGGTGCGCCGGTCGGGGGCGGGCGACGGGATCCCGCTCGTGCTGCTGCACGGCCTCAACGGGTCCGGGCTGAGCTGGCACGGCGTCGTCGGGCGCCTGGCCGCCGAGCGCGTCGTCTACGCGCCGGACGTCGTCGGCACCGCCGGCCGCAGCGTCCAGACGGCACCCCTGACGAGCGCAGACGACTACGGCACGTGGGGCGCCGAGCTGCTGGACGGCCTGGGGCTCGACCGCGCGCACGTCCTCGGCTACTCCGAGGGCGCCTGGTTCGCGACGCTCCTCGCGGCCCGCGCCCCCGGTCGCGTGGCCACCCTCACCCTCGGCGAGGGCATCACCGCACTGGTCAAGCCGTCGCGCAAGGTGGTGGCGCGGATGGTCCGGGCCGCCGCCGTGCCCACCGCGAAGAGCTTCGCGCGCCTCGACGAGTGGCTCACGCCCGGGGTGACGCTGACGGACGAGGACCGGGCGCTCGCGCGCGCCGCGACGGCCTACCGCCGCCGGACGCCGTGGCCGAGCCCGGTGCCCGACGAGCGGCTGCGCGCGATCACCGCGCCCACCCTGGCGATCTTCGGGGCCGAGACCCGGCTGGGCGACCCCGTCGCCGCCGCGCACCGGGTCACCGCGCTGGTGGCGGACTCACGCGTCGAGCTGGTGCCGGGCGGCGGGCACGGCGTGCTGTGGCAGCTGCCGGACCAGGTGCTGCCGCTGGTCGAGGAGTTCTGCCGCACGCACGACACCCCCTGAGCGGCACCTCGCCCACCCCGCCCGATCCCTCCCTCCGGCCCCTCCCCCCCTGACGAAACGCGCGTGCTGAATTGATCCTCAAACCCGCGGTTTGAGGATCAATTCAGCACGCGCGTTTCGTCAGGGTCGGCCTCGCCAGCGGCGAGGCCGCGTCAAGAGTCTTGACGTCGAGAGATCCGGAGTACCCTCGCGGGATGGACGAGACGGCGACGAACGGCGGCGACGAGGTCGACCGCATCGTCGCGGCCTGGCGCCGGGAACGCCCCGACCTCGACGTCGAGCCGCTCACCGTCTTCTCGCGGGTCAGCCGGCTCGCCCGGCACCTCGACCGGGCCCGGCGGGGCGCGTTCGACCGGTACGCGCTGGAGACCTGGGAGTTCGACGTCCTGTCCGCCCTGCGGCGCGCGGGCGAGCCGTACCGGCTCTCGCCCGGCGTGCTCGTGGCGCAGACACTCGTCACCAGCGGCACCATGACCAACCGCATCGACCGTCTCGAGAAGCGCGGGCTCGTGGAGCGGCACCGCTCCCCCGACGACCGGCGCGGCGTCCTCGTCCAGCTCACCGGCGCCGGCCTCGAGCGCGTCGACGCGGCGATGAGCGACCTGCTCGACGTCGAGGCGCGCGTGCTGGACGCCCTGCCCCCGGCGGTGCGGCCCCAGCTCGCCGCCCTGCTGCGCACCGTCGTCGCCCAGTTCGACGAATGACGCGCCGCCCCAGGAACGACCACGGGGGCGGCGGGGGCACGGCGCGGACCGGCTGGCTGCTCGGCGCGCTGCTGCTCGTCGCGCTGAACCTGCGTGCGCCCATCACGTCGGTGCCGCCCGTGGTCGACGACGTCGCGGCCGGCCTCGGCCTGTCCTCCGCCGGCGTGGGCCTGCTCACGTCGGTGCCGGTGCTGTGCTTCGCCCTGTGCACGCCGCTGGCGTCCGTGGCGGTCGCCCGGCTGGGCCCGGAGCTCTCCCTCGGCGCCGCCCTCGGCGGGATCGTCGCCGGGACGCTCCTGCGCTCGGGCGGCAACGTGCCGGTCGCGCTCGTCGGGACGGCCGTCATCGGCGTCGCGATCACCATCGGCAACGTGGCCGTGCCCGTGCTGATCACGCGCGACTTCCGGCGCCGCGCCGCCGCCGTGACCGGGGCGTACAGCGCGACGATGAACCTCGGTTCCACCTTCACCACGATGCTGACCGTGCCGCTGGCCGTGACGTTCGGCTGACAGTGGGCGCTGGCCGGCTGGGGCGTGCTGGCGGTCGTCGCGCTGGTCGCCTGGGTCCCCGCCGGGCGCGCCCTCGCGCGGCTCGGCGACCCGCCCGGCGGCTCCCGGGCGAGCACCCGGCCGCCCTCCGCCCGCGCCGAGCTGGCGGCGCTGTCGCCCGGCGCGCGCCGGTCGGCCCGCCGGCTGACGGTCCTGCTGTCCGTGGCCTTCGCCGGGCAGGCCACCGGCTACTACGCGATGACGGCGTGGCTGCCCGCCATCCTGCAGGACCGGCTCGGCATGACCGACGCGGCGGCGGGCGGGGCGTCGGCCCCCTTCCAGCTGTGCGCGGTGGCCGGGTCGTTCCTGGTGCCGATCGCGTTCGCCCGTGCCCTGTCCGCCCGCACGACCGCGATGGTCATGGCGGCGATGTGGCTGTCGCTCCCGGTGGGGCTGCTCGTCGCGCCGGGCCTGTGGCTGGTGTGGGTCGGGCTCGCGGGCGCCGCGCAGGGCGGCAACTTCACGGTGATCTTCACGCTCGTCGCCCAGCGCAGCCCGGTGCTGTCGGTCGCGCGCCGCGCCTCCGCCGCGATCCAGACGGCGGGCTACGCGTGCGCCGCGCTCGCGCCGACCTGGATGGGCGCCGTGCACGCGGCGAGCGGCGGGTGGACGGTGCCCCTGGCCCTGATCGCCGGCGTCCTCGGCACCATGACCGCGACGATGTGGGTCGCGTCCGGGCGCGCGACCGCGCAGCCGCCCGACGAGCCCGCGGGCCCTACCGCTCCCGGGCGCCCGTGAGGTCGAGCGCCAGCGCGCCGACCGCCCGCAGCAGCTCCTCGGCGTCGGACTCCGCGTAGCCGCGCGTGCACACCGCGACGACCAGCGCGTCCGGGCCGGGCGGCCCCACGAACGCCACGTCGTGCCGGATGCCGTCCACCCAGCCCGACTTGGACCCGTGCGGCACGTGGTCGGGCACGGACGCGGTGAGCTGCCGGTCCGTCTGGCGCCCCAGCAGCTCCAGGGTCCACGACGTCGCCTCCGGCCCCGTCAGCCGGCCCGTCACGACGGCGGACATCAGCGCCGCGAGGTCGGCCGCGGTGGTGCGGTGCGTCGCGCCGCGCGCCTCCGCCTCGAGGTCGCTGTACTTGCGCCCGACGACGCTCGAGGTCGCCCCGGCGTCCTGCAGCACCCGGTTGGTGGCGGGCAGCCCGACCAGCTCGATGACCATGTTGGTGGCCTCGTTGGACGAGACCACCACCATGCGCTCGAGCACGTCGCCCAGCGGCATCGTCGTGCTGGGCGCGGGCATCCCGTCGTCCAGGTCGTCGGGCTCGATCCGGTAGTCCGGCGCGCCCGGGACCTGCGAGGAGAAGGTGTCGGTGGAGACCACCTTCTGATCGAGCGACAGCGTCCCGGCCTCCAGCCCGCGGGCCGCCGCGACCAGCACGGCGAGCTTCACCGTCGAGGCGGCGTAGTACGGCTCGTCGGCGCCCCGGGCGGCCAGCACGGCGCCCCCCGCCCGCCGCACCTGGTAGGAGACGACGGCCACGCCGTCCGAGTGCGTCCCGGTCGTCGGCATCAGCGCCTCCCGCCGACGTGGTGCGCGTGGACGACGGCGGCGAAGGCCTCGGCCAGCGCGCGGGCCTGCCGCTCGTTCTCCGCGGCCCTCGCCATCCCGGCGGCGTGCAGCTCGTCGCGGTCGTACCCGAGCGCGGCGAGCTCCTCCGCGTCCCAGCGGGCGATCCGGTCCGGGTCGGCCTCCGGGTGGAACTGCAGCCCCCAGGCCGCCTCGCCCACGCGGAACGCCTGCACCGTGCACGCGTCGCTCGTCGCGAGGTGCACGGCCGCGGGCGGCAGGCCCGTGATCGAGTCGACGTGGCTCTCGACCATGCGCAGCTCGTCGCCGCCCGCCACGTCGCGCAGGCCCCCGAGCAGCGGGTCGTCGGCCGCGCCCGGCAGCAGCCGTACCGGGCACAGCCCCTTCTCCGTCTCGCCCGACCTCGCCGTCACCTCGCCGCCCGTGACGTGCGCGAGCAGCTGGCCGCCCAGGCAGATCCCCAGCACCGGGACCCCGGCAACCAGCGCCGCGTCGGTCAGCCGCCGCTCGTGCGGCAGCCACGGGGCGCGCTCGTCCTCGTCCGGCAGCAGGCCGCCGCCGAGCAGGACCAGCCCTGCCACCGGCGGCGCGTCGCCCGAGGCGTCGGCGTCGAGGACGCCGTCGAGCCCGGGCACCCGGGCGGCCAGCTCCGCCCCCTGCACCACGCGGGCGTCGATCCCCGCCTCGGCGAGCCAGCCCGGCAACCGGCCCGGGCCGCTGTGCGGCGAGTTCTGGACGAGGACGACGGCGGGGCGGCCGGCGCGGTCGTCGGTCGCGTCGGTGGTGCGGCCGGTCGTGGTGTCGGTGGTGGTGTCGGCGGTGGTGTCGGCGGACGGTCCGGGCACGGGTCAGCTCCCTCGGGGGTCGGGCACGGTCGCGGGGTCGGGCACGGTCGCGGGGTCGGGACGGCGCGCGGCGGACACGGCCGTCGCGGCGCCCACGAAGTGGCACGCGGCGGCGTGCGCGTCGTGCCGGCCGAGCGGGACGAGCACCGGGTCGTCGGTGGCGCACCGCCGCGGCACGCGCGGGCCGCCGTCCGTCTCGACGGCGTCCGCGGCCTCCGGGCCGGTGCCGGACGCCAGCTGGCGAGCCAGCCAGCACCGGGTGTGGAAGCGGCACCCGGACGGCGGGTCGGCGGGCGAGGGCGGGTCGCCGTCCAGCAGGAGCACCTCGTCGTCGGCCTGGGCTGCCGGGTCGGGCACCGGCACGGCGGACAGCAGGGCACGCGTGTAGGGGTGGCCGGACGCGTCGTAGACGTCCCGGTCCACCCCCTGCTCCACGACCCGGCCGAGGTACATGACGGCGACCTCGTCGGCGATATGGCGCACCACGGCCAGGTCGTGCGCGATGAACAGGTACGACAGGCCCAGCTCGTCCTGCAGGTCCGCCAGCAGGTTGATGACCTGCCCCTGCACGGACACGTCGAGCGCGGACACCGGCTCGTCGCACACGAGCACGCGCGGCTTGACCGCCAGCGCCCGTGCGATGCCGATGCGCTGGCGCTGCCCGCCGGAGAACTGGTGCGGGTAGCGGTTCACGTGGTCGGGGTCGAGCCCGACCAGCTCGAGCAGCTCGGCCACGGCCTGTCGGCGGCCCCCCGCGGGGACGGCGTCGGGGTGGATCCGGAACGGCTCCGCGACGATGTCCCCCACCGACATGCGCGGGTTCAGCGACGTGTACGGGTCCTGGAAGACCATCTGGACCGAGCGGCGCAGCTCGCGGCGCGCGGCCCGCGACATCGTCGACACGTCCTCGCCGTCGACGAGCACGGTGCCCCGCGTCGGCTTCTCGATCCCCACCAGCACGCGCGCGAGGGTCGACTTGCCGGAGCCGGACTCCCCCACGAGCCCCAGCGTCCGACCGCGCCGCAGCGTGAGCGAGACGCCGTCCACGGCCTGCACCTGCCCGACCGTGCGCTTGAGCACGACCCCGCTGCGCACCGGGTACGACTTGGCCAGGTCGCGCACCTCCAGCACGACGTCGTCCTTCGGGCCCTCCTCAGCCACGGTCCCCTCCCAGCAGCTCGTCGGCGAAGTGGCAGGCGGACGACCGCCCTGCGGCGACCTCCGCGAGCGGCGGCCGGTCGGTGGCGCACACGTCGCGCGCCATGTCGCACCGGGGGTGGAACGGGCAGCCCGACGGCACGTGCCCCGGCGACGGCGGGCGCCCGGGCACCACGGGCAGCCGCCCGCGGCGGGCGCCGTCGTGGGCGTCGTCGTGGCCGTCGTCACGGGTGCCGAGGCGCGGCACCGAGCGCAGCAGCGACCGGGTGTACGGGTGCGCGGGCGCGGCGTACAGGTCGCGCACGGCGGAGCGCTCGACGGCCCGGCCCGCGTACATCACGGTGACGTCGTCGGCCACGCCCGCCACGACCCCCAGGTCGTGCGTGATGAGCACCAGCCCCATCTGCCGCTCGGCCTGGATCTCGGCGAGCAGCCGCATCACCTGGGCCTGCACGGTCACGTCGAGGGCCGTCGTCGGCTCGTCGGCGATCAGCACGTCGGGGTCCATCGCGAGCGCCGACGCGATCATCACGCGCTGGCGCATGCCGCCCGAGAACTGGTGCGGGTACTCGTCGATGCGCTGGGCGGCGTTGGGCACCTTCACCAGGTCGAGCAGCTCGACGGCGCGGCGGCGCGACTCGCGGCGCGACATCCCCGCGCGGGCCCGCAGGGACTCCGTGAGCTGGTAGCCGACGGTGTGCACCGGGTTGAGCGCGGCGAGCGCGTCCTGGAAGACCATCGCGACGTGCCGGCCGCAGTGCGCGCGGTGCCGGGTGCGCGGCATCGCCAGCAGGTCGTCGCCGCGGTAGCGGACCTGCCCGGCGACCACGTGCGCCGTCGCCGGCAGGAGCCCCATCACCGCCAGCGAGCTCACCGACTTGCCGCAACCGGACTCGCCGACGAGCGCGAGGGTGCGCCCGGCCTCGACGCGGTAGCTCAGCCCGTCCACGGCGCGCACGGTGCCGTCGTCGGTGCGGAACTCGACCGCGAGGTCGCTGACCTCGAGCAGCGTCGTGCCCACGGTCCGTTCCTGCGCCGTCTCCGGCGCGGGCACGCCCGCCTCGGTGCCCGCCTGGATCTCGATCTCCATGCCGCCCCTCGTGCTGGTCCTCGTGGCGCCGGTCCTCGTGCCGCTCGTCGTGCCGCCGTCCACGCCGCTCACCGCAGCCTCGGGTCCAGGGCGTCGCGCAGCGCGTCGCCGAGGACGACGAGCGCGAGCACCGTCAGCACGAGGCACGCGAGCGGGAAGACGAGCAGGTAGGCGTAGCCGCCCGTCACCCACTCCGAGCCCCGCGTGATCATGATCCCCCAGCTGATCGCCGGCGGGCGCACCCCGATACCGAGGAACGCGAGCACCGCCTCGGCGCTGATCACGCCCGCGATGGCGGTGGGCACGAGCGCCGTGACGGGGCCGATGGCGTTGGGCAGCACGTGCCGCAGCATGATCCGCACGTCCGACGCGCCCAGCGCGCGGGCCGCCGTCACGTAGTCGAGGTTCTTCGCCTCCAGCACGCTGGCGCGCACGTACCGCGCATAGCCCATCCAGCCGAACAGGGTGAGCACCAGCGCGGGCAGCAGGATCACGTCGAAGGTGCCCGACCCGACGCTGACGTTGTGGAACAGCGACAGCAGCAGCAGCGCGGCGAGCAGCAGCGGGATCACGAGGAACACCTCGACCGTGCGCGACACGACGGTGTCCACCCAGCCGAGGTAGTACCCGGCGAGGAGCCCCAGCACCACCCCGATGACCAGCGACGCGCCCACCACGACGAACGCCAGGAGGAGCGACGGCCGGGCGCCGTGCGCGAGCTGGGCGAGGACGTCGCAGCCGTGCACGTCCGTACCGAACGGGTGCGTGGCGCCGAGACCCTGGGGGTGGATCTTCGAGTCCCCGATGATGCAGCGCTTCGGGTCGGTGTCGGTGAACAGCCCCGGGAACGCGGCCATCACGGTGAAGAACACGACCACCACGGTCGCGGTCACCACGTCGGGCCGGCGGCGCAGGCGGCGCCAAGCGTCGGCCGCCAGCGACCGCGACCCGGCACCGGTCGCGGGGGCCGCGCCGGGTACCGCGGTGGCTGCGGCGCCGCCGGGGGCGGCGCCCGGGGTGCCGGACGGTGTGGGCTCAGGCATAACGGATCCTCGGGTCGAGGGCGGCGTAGGCGATGTCGACGACCAGCATCACGACGACGGTCACGATCGCCAGGATCGTCACGATGCCGACGACGAGCGCGACGTCGTTGCCGCGCACCGCCTCCCACAGCACCCCGCCCATGCCGTAGATGTTCATCATCCCCTCGGTGATCACGGCCCCGGCGAGCGCCTCGGTGAACGTCAGCCCCACCGCCGTGACGACCGGGACGGACGAGTTGCGCACGACGTGGTGCAGCACGACGTGCCGTTCCGCCAGCCCGCGGGACCGGGCGGTGCGCACGTGCTCGCCGGCGTACGACTCCAGCTGGCTCGCCCGCACCAGGCGGATGAACGCCGCCGAGCCGGCCAGGCCGAGCAGGATGCCCGGCACGAGCACCGTCGCCCAGGGGTGGTCGGCGTCGAACGACGGCCGGAACCACAGCGCGACCATGCTGTCGTCGCCGAAGGTGGAGCGGGCCCAGTCGCTGAGGGGGACGGCGAACACGTACCGGTAGACGAGCAGGAGCACGAAGATCGGGAACGCGTCGATGAGCACCGACGTCATGCGGATCCCGTGGTCCGCCGAGCGGCCGCGCCACCGCGCGGCGGCCGACCCGAGCCCCATGCCGAGCACGAACCACGTGACCGTGACGATCGCGAACAGCTTGAGCGTGTTGGGCGCCGCCGTCGCGACGATGTCGGTGACCTCCCGGCCGCGCAGGTTCGTGCCGAAGTCGCCCTGCGCGTACGCGCCCAGGCGCTCCACGTAGGGCCCGAGGCACGGGTTGCCGGTCTGGTCGTAGCAGGGGTCGTCGAGCCCGTAGCGCTCCTCGACGGCGGCGAGCTGAGCGTCGGTCGGGATCCGGTCACCGAAGAACGCGAGCGCGGGGCTCCCGTTGAGCTGGATCGCGAACGTCGTGAGCAGGTGCAGGACGAACGTCACGAGCAGGAGCGTGGCCGCGCCCAGCAGGACCCGGCGGATGATGTAGCGGCCCATTCACTGTCTTTCTGATGGTGCGGTCGTGCGGCGGCGGGACCCGGTGCGGTGGGCGGTCACGCCGGACCACCCACCGCGTGCCGGGTCACATGGCGTCGCTGACCTCCAGCAGGCGCAGCTTGGGCTCACCGCTGAACGGGTCGAGCACCACGTTCGACATGTTCTCGCTGTAGTAGTACGAGTTCACCGAGAAGACGACCGGCACCGTCGGGAAGTCCTGCGCCAGCGCGGCCTCGGCCTCCTGGTACTTGGTGACGGCCTCCTCGAGGGTGGCGGCCTCGTCGCCCGCGGCGATCGCCGCCTCGAACTCCTTGCCGTAGTACCCGAACTCGGTGTTGCCCTTCTTCGGGTCACCGCTCGCGTACACCGGTGCCAGGTAATTCTCGTTCAGCGGGTAGTCCGGGAACCAGTTGGCGCGGAACGCCCCCGTGAACTCGCGGGCCGCGCGCCGGTCGAAGTAGTCGGGCGTGGGGTCGAGCTCGTACGGGATGCCGAGCACCTGCTGGATGGAGTCGCCGATCGCCTTGAACAGCGCCTCCTCCGTCTCGTCCTGGCCGAGGTGGATGGTCAGCGTCTCGCCCTCGGGCCAGCCGCCGGCCTTCTCCAGGGCCGCCTTCGCGGCGTCGGGGTCGAACTCGCACCACTCGCACGTGCCGGCCTCGCCGCCGGGGACGCCGTCCGGCACCACCCAGCTGTCGGCGGGGACGCGCTCGCCGGGCAGGAGGGCGTCGACGATGCCCTGCCGGTCGATCGCCATCGAGATCGCCTTGCGGAACTCGACGTCGGACCACGGGCCGTCCTGGTACAGCGGGAACGCCATGTACGTCAGCGCGGCACCCGGGCCCTCGACGAACCGCTCCTGCAGGTCCGGGTCGGCCGCGGCCGACGCCAGCTCGGCGGGCGGCGGGACGGCGAAGTCCAGGTTGCCGGCCTGGAAGTCGGGCCAGTTCTCCTCGCCCGCGTACTCGGTCCACTCGATGGTCCCGTAGGTGGGCGCCTCCTCGAGCGGGTACTCGTCCCAGCGCGTGGCGGTGAGGCCGATGCCCTGCTCCCACTCCTCGACCTGGAAGGGGCCGTTGCCGATCGGCTTGACCGCGCACGCCTCGACGTCGTCCAGGCACTCCTGCGCGACCGGGAAGAAGCCCGTGTAGCCCAGCATCGTGGCGAACCCGGCGAACGGCCCCGTCAGCGTGACCTCGAGGGTCTGCGGGTCCACGACCTTCAGGCCCGACAGCTCCTTCGCGGCCGGCTCCTCCACGACGTTGCCCTCGTCGTCCGTCTCGCCCTGCATCTCGTCGTAGCCGGCGATGCGCTCGAAGAAGTAGTTGTTGGCCATCGCGTTCGGCCCGTACGCGGCGTAGTTCCAGGCGCGGGCGAACGCCTCGGCGTCTACCGGCTCGCCGTTCTGGAACGTCAGGTCCGGCTTGATCTTGATGGTCCAGACCGTGTTGTCCTCGGACTCGATGCTCTCGGCCACGTAGTTGTACGGCTCCGTGGTCTCCGGGTCGTACCGGACCAGCCCGTCGTACACGACGTCGAGCACCGAGATGTTGTCGCTCACGTTCGAGTCCATCGGCAGCAGCGTCTCGACGTCCTGCGCCAGCGCGAGCCGCACCGTCGCGGACTCGCCGCCGCTGCCCTCGCCGTCGCCCTCCTCGTTGCCGCCGCCACCGCCGCAGCTCGCGAGCAACAACGTCGTCACCGTCGCCGCTGCGGCCGCCGTGGCGGCCCTTCGCCTCATCCTCACCGGCTACTCCCCACCTCGTGGTCGCTTCGGGGCGTCGTCACCCCAGCCGTCGACCTGCCGTCGGTCCCTGGCGTCGTACACGTCGTCGTGCTCGTCGCCCCGGGCGCGTCCTCGTGCCCGCGGCGGCGTTGCCGTGGAACATATCGCCATCTTGGCCTGTCGTGGTGAAAATCACTGTTAAGGATGCGTAACGATCACCGCGTGTCGCGGCGCGGCGGGCGGACGCCGGATCGTTTCGGCAGGTCGTGCGTCCGTTCGGCAGGCGGTCGTGCCGAACGGAAGCACCCCCTGCCGAACGGATCCGCAGGGTCAGCGGCGGTCGATCACGCGTGCCAGGTCGACGACGGCGGCCGTCACGTCGGCGAGGATCTCGCCCGTGCGCCCGGGGTCGCCCGGCACCTCCATGGCGTGGTCGGCGCCGGCGGCCTCCACCACGCGCGCCCCGGACGACGCCGCCAGCGCGGAGTCCCACAGCCCGTCACCCGTCCCGCCTACGAGCAGCGCCGGCACGCCGGACTCCCCGAGCCCGGCCGCGGCGACGCGCACCTCGGGCGCCTGGCCGGCGGTGAGCAGCGGCGTCAGCCACGCACCCGCCAGCCCCAGCTCGAGGGCCACCGGGAGCGCCAGCGTGCCGAGCGACTTGGCCAGCACCAGGTGCACCGCCCCGGGAGCGGCGTCGACCCCCGCACGGACCACCCCGTCGTACACAGACCGAGCCACGTCGGGTTCCCGGCACACCCCGTCCCAGACGACGGTCCGCACCGTCCACCCGGCACCCCGCAACGCCACGGCGGGCCGCGCGAGCAGCGGCCCCTCGGCGGTGTACCCAGCACCGGGCAGCACGGTCACCACCAGCCCTGGCTCACCTTCGTCCACCCTCACCTGATGACTGACCACGACCCGAGCCTGTCACGTACGACCGCGAGCCGGAAGAAGGCCGGGCGGGGAATCGCGCGCACGGTCGTAGAAGTCCCGAAGTGGAGGGCGCCCTGGCGCCCGTGAACGCGACCGTGCGCGCGATTCCCCGGCTGGCCGTCAACCCTCGCCGAGGTTTCGGCCGCGCCGGAGGTTTCGGCCAGAACTCACACGACCCGCGCCACCACCCGGTCGAGCGCCTCGACGGCGGCGTCGAGCACCGGCTCCTCGACCGTCATCGCCGGGCGGAACCGCACCGACCGCTCGCCGCAGCCGAGGATCAGGAAGTGCTCGGCGTGCAGGCCGGCGAGGACGGCGTCGCGCACGGCGCGCGACGGCAGCGACACCGCGCACATGAGCCCGCGCCCGCGCGGGTCGGTGACGGTCCCGGGGTGCGCGGCGGCGAGCTTCTCCAGCCGCTCCAGCAGTCCGGCACCGACGCGCGCGGCCCGCTCGATCAGGCCTTCCGCCTCGTACACCTCGAGGATGCGCCGCGAGCGCACCATGTCGGCGAGGTTGCCGCCCCACGTGGAGTTGATGCGCGAGGAGACGTGGAACACGTTGTCGCCGACCTCGTCCACGCGGCCGCCGGCCATGAGGCCGCACACCTGTGCCTTCTTGCCGAACGCGACGACGTCGGGCTGCACGCCGAGCTGCTGGTAGGCCCACGCGGTGCCGGTGAACCCGGTGCCGGTCTGCACCTCGTCGAGCACGAACAGCGCGTCGCGGGAGTGGCACAGGGCCTGCATGGCCTGCAGGAACTCGGGCCGCAGGTGGTGGTCGCCGCCCTCGCCCTGGATCGGCTCGGCGACGAAGCAGGCGATGTCGTGCGGGTGCGCCTCGAACGCCGCGCGCGCCTCGGCCAGCGCGCGGGCCTCGAGGGCCTCGACGTCGCGGGGCGCGCCGTCGGCGTCGTGACCGGGATAGGGCGAGGTGATGCGGGGCCAGTCGAACTTGGGGAACCGGGCGACCTTGCCCGGCTCGGTGTTCGTCAGCGACATCGTGTAGCCGGACCGCCCGTGGAACGCGTGCTGCAGGTGCAGCACCTTGGTGCCGAGCTCCCCCGAGCGGCCGTTCGCCTCGTTGTGCCGCGACTTCCAGTCGAACGCGACCTTGAGCGCGTTCTCGACGGCGAGCGCGCCGCCGTCGACGAAGAACAGGTGCGGCAGGGCGGGGTCGCCGAGCACGCGGGCGAACGTGGCGACGAAGCGCGCCATCTCGGCGGTGTAGACGTCGGAGTTGGAGGGCTTGTTGATGGCGGCGCGGGTCAGGTCCTCGCGGAACACGGGGTCGCGGGACAGGGCGGGGTGGTTCATGCCCAGCGGGTTGGACGCGAAGAAGGTGAACAGGTCCGTCCACTCGCGGCCGTCGCGCGCGTCGACGAGCGTCGACCCGTGCGAGCGGTCGAGGTCGAGGACGAGGTCGAAGCCGTCGACGAGCAGGTGCTCGCGCAGCGACTCGAGGACGGCGGTGGCCTCGATCGAGCCGCCGACGCTGGGGGCTGTGCGCTGAGAGATTGTCTCGGTCATATCCCGACCGTAGGGGAGATTCTCCGGTTCAACCAGAGGTTGACCGGAGATCGTCCTGTCAGGGGGTGACCGGACGCCCCTCGAAGTACGTGCGCAGCACGATCGTCGACCGCGTCGAGACGCTCGCCTCCCGCCGGATCCGGCCGAGCAGGTCCTCCAGCGCGCTCGGCGAGGGCACCCGCACCAGCAGCAGGTAGTTGGCCGCGCCCGCCACCGACCAGCACGCCTCGATGCCCGGCACGTCGCGCAGCCGCTCGGGCGCGTCGTCCGCCTGCGACTGGTCCAGCGGGGTGATCTCCACGTACGCCGCGATCGGCAGCCCCACCGCCTCCGGGTCGACGACGGCCCGGTAGCCGGTGATCACGCCCCGCGCCTCGAGCTTGCGCACCCGCGCCTGGACCGCCGACTGCGACAGCCCCGACGCCGCCGCGAGCGCCCCGAGCGTCGCCCGGCCGTCCTCCCGGAGCGTCGCGACGAGCACGCGGTCGACGTCGTCGAGCACCCCCTCGCCCGTCCGGTCGTTCATCCCGCGACCTCCGCCGCCTCGAGCCACGCCATCTCCAGCTCCTCCTTCTCCGCCGCCAGCTCGCGCAGCCGCGCGTCGAGGGCGGCGACGCCCGCGTAGTCCGTCGGGTCGGCCGCCATCTTCGCGTGCAGGTCCTGCTCCTCGTCCGCGATCCTCGCCAGCCGCCGCTCGACCCGCGCGATCTCCTTGCGTGCGGCGCGGGTCTCGGCCGGCGACGCCGCGGGCGCGGCGGCCTGCGTCGTGTCCGGCGCGGCGGGCGACGACGTGGCGCCCGCGTCGCCCCGGCCCGCGGGCGCGGCCGCCGGCGCGCCGCCCGCGGAGCGCGCCCCGCGGCGCAGCGCCAGGTACTGCTCGACGCCGCCGGGCAGGTCGCGCAGCGCGCCGTCGCCGAGCAGCGCCCACTGCCGGTCGCACACGCGCTCCAGCAGGTACCGGTCGTGGGAGACGACGATGAGGGTGCCGGGCCAGCCGTCGAGCAGGTCCTCCACCGCCGCGAGGGTGTCGGTGTCGAGGTCGTTGGTGGGCTCGTCGAGCAGCAGGACGTTCGGCTCGGAGACCAGCAGCCGCAGCAGCTGCAGGCGCCGCCGCTCCCCGCCGGACAGGTCGCGCACGATCGTGTGCGCGCGCTCGCGCGTGAAGCCGAGGCGCTCGGTGAGCTGCCCGGCGGTGAGCTCCTTGCCGTCCACGACGACGGTGCGCTTCTCGGAGTCGACCACCTGGACGGCCGTGAGGTGCGCGACCTCGTCGAGCTCGCCGACGTCCTGGCTGAGCTCCGCGACGTGCACGGTCTTGCCGCGCCGCACACGGCCGGAGTCGGGCTCGCGGCTTCCGGCGAGCAGCGACAGCAGGGTCGTCTTGCCGGCGCCGTTGACGCCGACGACGCCGAACCGGTCGCCGGGGCCGAGCCGCCAGGTGACGTCGTCGAGCAGCACCCGCCGGCCGGCGGCGTCGCGCGGGCCGGCCTCGTGGCCGTCCCGGGCGGGCACGGCGACGGTGACGTCCTCGAGGTCGAGCACGTCCTTGCCGAGCCGGCGCGTGGCCATCTGCGTGAGCTCGAGGCTGTCGCGCGGCGGCGGCTCGTCGTCGATGAGCGCGGCCGCCGCGTCGAGGCGGAACTTCGGCTTCGACGTGCGCGCCGGGGCCCCGCGCTTCAGCCACGCGAGCTCCTTGCGCAGCAGGTTGTTGCGCTTCTCGGCGGCCTGGGCCGCTTGCCGGTCCCGCTCCGCCCGGGCCAGGATGTACGCCGCGTACCCGCCGTCGTACCCGTCGACGGCGCCCGTCCCGTCTCCGCGCACCTCCCAGGTGCGCGAGCACACCGCGTCGAGGAACCACCGGTCGTGCGTGACGACGACGAGCGCGCCCGTGGCGCCGGGGCGCCCGTAGCGGGCCTGCAGGTGCTCCGCCAGCCACGCGACGCCCTCGACGTCCAGGTGGTTGGTGGGCTCGTCGAGCAGCAGGACGTCCGGGTCCTCGACCAGCAGGGCCGCGAGCGCCACCCGCCGGCGCTGGCCGCCCGAGAGCGTCGACGCCGGCTGGTCGAGGTCGAGGTCGGCCAGCAGGCCGGCGTGCACGTTGCGGATGCGGGCGTCCGACGCCCACGTGTGGGTGGCGTCGTCCCCGTGCACGAGGTCGCGGATCGTCGCCGCGTCGTCGTCCACGTCGCGCTGGACGAGCATCCCCAGGCGCGACCCGCCGACCCGCGTGACACGGCCGGCGTCGGGCGCCTGGGTGCCGGCAAGCAGACGCAGCAGCGTCGACTTGCCGGCGCCGTTGGGGCCGACGACGCCGATGCGGTCGCCGTCGTCGAGGCCGAGGGAGACGTCCGCCAGGAGGGTGCGGGTGCCGATGGTCAGCGCGATGCCGTCGGCGCCGAGAAGATGTGCCACCCCACGAGGGTAGTGGCGCCGTCAGTTCAGGATCGACGCCCTGCGTCAGTACAGGATCGACGCCCTGTCCCGCGGCCAGGCGAGGGTGGCATAGATCTGCACCATCGCCGCCTGCTCCAGGAGCTCCGTGTGCTCGTCGCCGGCGTTGAAGAGGCCGGTGGCGGGGTCGCGGGCCTCGCGCCACTGCCGGTCGGCGTAGTCCGCCATCGCCTGCCGGTAGGTCGTGGTGCCGGTCACCGACTCCAGCAGCAGGAGGTTCTTGAACCAGATCGAGTTGAAGAACATCGGCTGGCCGGCCAGCCGCTCCTCGGTGACGTAGAACCGGTACGACGCCTCCGCGACCGCCTCCGCCTTGGCGAGGTAGCGCTCCTCGCCCGTCGCCTCGTACAGCAGCGTGAACGTGCCGACCGGCACGCCCTGGTTGTACGACCACTGCGTCCGGTCGATCGACCCGTCGAGCTTGATGTTGTCCCAGTACAGGCCGTTGGGCGCCAGCAGGTGCTCGTCGGTCCACTCGACCATCCGCTCGGCCCAGCGCAGGTACCGCTCCTCCCCGGTGATCATGTACAGCCGCGTCGCGAGCTGGGCGCCCGGCATCGTGGAGACCGTGTTGCGGTCGGTGCTCCACTCGGCCTGCGTCCAGAAGACGCCGCCCGGCGCCGGGTGGCTCGGGTCGGTGTCCCAGCCGGAGACGACGAGCTCGAAGATCTCGCGGGCCCGCTCGAGCGCCGCCGCGTCGCCCGTGGCGAGGTGCTGCTGCACCTTGGCGAGCGCGACCCACTCGTTGTCGTCGTAGAAGATGTCGCCGCCGTCGCCGTACGGGGCGCGCGCGTACGAGTCGTACGCCGGCAGGCCCGTCGTGCCGCCGTCGGAGTTCCAGAACCGCTCCTGGCCCACCGACCGGTCGGCGAGGTCGTCGACGAACTCCCGGCCCGTGCGCCCGGGCATCCCCGTGAGGTCGAGCGTCGCGACGTGCGCCTGGGAGAACGGCCACTCGTACGAGTACGGCCGGTCGTCGGCACCCGACGGGTAGCGCTCGCGGTAGAGCCCCGACCCGTCGTCGACGTACAGGTGCTCCTGCATCGCCTCGTAGCCGGCGACGGCGCGCTGCACCTGCGTCCGCTGCGACGTCTCGCGCCCGTCACCGCCCCGCGGCTCGACCTGCGCCGACGCGGGCGCCGCGGCCCCCGCCACGCACGCCAGCGCGGCGACCGTACCGATGACTCGGGTGAACCTCATCGTTCTCTCCTTCGCTCGGGGTGGTGCTCGGTCGTGTCACCTCCGAGCACGGGACCCGTGCCGCCGCCCGGTCGGACGGCGGCACGGATCCGGTGCTGGAAGGGGTTCGGTCAGCGGCGGACGCGCAGCGTGAGGACCTGGAACCCGGTGAGGTCCACGACGACGTCGTCGCCGTCACGCTCGGCCGCGCCGACGGGGCGCTCCAGCAGGTCGGTGACCTCGACGTCGCCGTGGGCGAAGCCCAGCGCCACCCGCGCCCGCGCCCGGCCGCCCCGGCTCTCGTACAGGCGCAGCACGACGTCGCCGCTGCCGTCCTCGGCCAGCTTCACGGCCTCGACCACGACGGCGTCGTCGTCGACCGTCACCAGCGGCTCGACGCCGCGCTCCCCCGTCACGACCCGCTCGGGCAGGTTGAGCGCGTAGCCGTGCCGGATGGCGTCGTCGATGCCGGCGCCGACGACGAGCTCGCAGCGCAGCTCGTGCTCGCCCTGGTCGGCGTCGGGGTCCGGGAACATCGGGGCCCGCAGCAGCGACAGGCGCACGGTCGTGCCGGTGGCGGAGTCACGACCGTCCCGGCCGTCGTCGACCCGCGTGGCGGTGATGTCGTGCCCGTACGTCGAGTCGTTCGTGACGGCGACGCCGAAGCCCGGCTCGGCGACGTGCACCCAGCGGTGCGCGACCGTCTCGAACCGCGCGTGGTCCCACGACGTGTTGACGTGCGTGGGCCGGTGCACGTGCCCGAACTGGATCTCGGACGTCGCGCGCTCGGCGCGCACGTCGAGCGGGAACGCCAGCTTGAGCAGCTTCTGGCGCTCGTGCCAGTCGACGCGGGTCGTGATGCGCAGCGCCCGGCCGTCCGTGGGCAGCTCGAGGTCCTGCTCCACCCGCGACGACCCGAACTCGCGGAGCACCCGCAGCGACGGGCCCGCGGGCCCGTCGACGACCTCGACCTTCGCCGCCGCGTCCAGGTCGGTCGTGGTCCGCCGGTGGTGCTCGTCGATGTCCCACGCCTCCCACTCGTTGGGGATGTCGCGGTGCAGCTGCAGCAGGTTCGCCCGCGCGCCGGGCAGGACCGCCTCGCGCCCGGTGGCGCGGTCCACGGCGGAGACGACGTGCCCCGAGGCGTCGACGACGACGCGGACGACGTCGTTCTCCAGCACCCAGCCGTCGCCGGGGCCGGTGGCGGCCGGCACGGGGGCCACGGTGGTCCCGCGGCGCGGCCCGTCGAGCACGCGCGCGCCCACGCCGGTGACGCCGTCGCGCGCGAACGGCGCGGAGTTGACGGCGACCGTGGCGTCGCCGTCGCCGACCAGCGCGCGCAGCGAGGTGGCGACGATCTCCTCGAGCTCCCGCGCCACCTCGGCGTAGTTCCGCTCGGCCTCGCGGTGCACCCAGGCGATCGACGACCCGGGCAGGATGTCGTGGAACTGCTGGAGCAGCACGGTGCGCCAGATCCGCTGCAGCCGCTCGGCCGGGTACGGCGTGCCGCAGCGCACCGCCGCGGTCGTCGCCCACAGCTCGGCCTCGCGCAGCAGGTGCTCGCTGCGCCGGTTGCCGCGCTTGGTGCGCGCCTGCGACGTGTAGGTGCCGCGGTGGTACTCGAGGTACATCTCCCCGACCCAGGTGGGCGGCGCGGCGTACTCGGCGCGTGCCGCGTCGAAGAACGACTGCGAGTCGGACAGCTCGACGCGCGGCGAACCCTCGAGGTCCGCCGTCCGCCGGGCCTGGGCGACCATCTCGCGCGTCGGGCCGCCGCCGCCGTCGCCGTACCCGAACGGCGCGAGCGACGTGTTCGCGCGGCCCTTCTCGGCGTACTGCCGCTCGGCGCGCTCCAGCTCCTCGGCGCTCAGGTCGGAGTTGTACGTGTCGACGGGCGGGAAGTGCGTGAAGACGCGGCTGCCGTCGATGCCCTCCCACCAGAACGTGTGGTGCGGCATCGTGTTGGTGTCGTTCCACGAGATCTTCTGGGTGAGGAAGTTCTCGCTGCCCGCCAGCCGGGCGAGCTGCGGCATCGCGGCGGTGTACCCGAACGAGTCCGGCAGCCACACCTCGCGCGGCTCCACGCCCAGCTCGTCGATGAAGTAGCGCTTGCCCGCCACGAGCTGGCGCGCGAGCGCCTCGGAGCCCGGCAGGTTCGTGTCCGACTCGACCCACATGCCGCCGACCGGCACGAACCGCCCCTCGCGCACGCGCTCCCGGATCCGCTCGAACAGCTCCGGGTAGTGCTCCTGCACCCAGGCGTACTGCTGCGCCGACGAGCAGGCGAACCGCACGTCCGGGTCCTCGTCCATCAGGGACAGCACGTTGGAGAACGTGCGGGCGCACTTGCGCACCGTCTCACGCGTCGGCCACAGCCACGCGGAGTCGATGTGGGCGTGCCCGACGGCGTGCACGCGGTGCGCGCTCGGCGTCGCGGGGGCGGCGAGCGCGTCGGCCAGGGCCGCGCGGCCGGCCGCCGCCGTGCCCGCGATGTCGTCCGGGTCGACGACGTCGAGCATGTCCTCCAGCGCGCGCAGCACCTGCGCACCGCGCGGGCTGGCCGGCGGCAGCACGCGCACCAGGCCCGAGAGCGTGCGCACGTCGGCGAGCAGCTCGGCGACGGTCTCGTCGACGAGGGCGACGTGCATCGTGCGCAGCGAGTAGATCGGGGCGTCGCCGGCCGTGTCCCAGGCACCCATGGGGGTGGGGCGGGTCCAGGCCCCGTTGGGGACGTCGGGGTTGGCGGCCGCCTCGACGAACAGGTCGACCGTCCCGTCGGCGCCCAGCGCCCCGCCCGGCGCCAGCGGCACGTGCTGGTTGCGGGGCTCGACGGCCTTGATGATCCGCCCGTCGGTGGTCCACGCGGTGCCCTCCGCCTGGAAGCCGGGACCGGCGCCCGTGAACCCGAGGTCCACGACGAGCTCCGCCCGCGTGCCGGCCGGGGCCGAGCCGGGCCGCCACTCGGGCGGCACCTCACCCGTGACGCGGAACCACACCGTGTCCCACGGGCGGCCCCACGGCGCCCCGATCGCGTGCGGCTCGTACGTGGCCCGCGCCGCCTCGGCGAACGGCACCGGCTCGCCGCCGACGGTCCACGAGGCGACCTCGAGCGGGCGGCGGTCGCGGTGGACGGCGCCCTCCAACCAGTCACGGACGAAGCGCTCGAGACGCATGGTGGTGCGGACGGTGGTGTCGTGCATGGATCGAAGCTCCTGATGCTGGGTGGGACGGACAGGGCTGGTCAGCCCTTGACGGCGCCGGCGAGGGAGAAGCCGGAGCCGGAGATGCGCGAGACGAGCACGTACAGTCCGATCACGGGCAGGGAGTAGAGCATCGAGTACGCGGCGAGCTGGCCGTAGGCCACCGACCCGTACTGCCCGAAGAAGGCGAAGATGCTCACCGCCGCCGGCTGCTTCTCGGGCGAGAGGAGCAGCACGAACGGGACGAAGAAGTTCCCCCACGCCTGGATGAACACGAAGATGAAGACGACCGCGAGGCCGGGCCGCATGAGCGGCAGCACGATGCGCCGCAGCGTCGTCATGGCGGACGCGCCGTCGGTCCAGGCCGCCTCCTCCAGGGAGAGCGGCACGGAGTCCATGAAGTTCTTCGTCATCCACAGGGCCATCGGCAGCGAGGTCGCCGCCATGAAGAAGATGGTCCCCGGCAGGGAGTCGAGCAGGTTCAGCCGCACGAACAGGGAGTAGACCGGCACCATCATCGCGGTGATGGGCAGGCACGTCCCGAACAGGACGGCGTACATGAACGGCTTGTTGAACCGCATCCGGTACCGCGACAGCGGGTAGGCGGCGAGGACCGCGGCGAGCACCGTCACGAGGCCGGCGCCCGCCGAGAGCACGAAGGCGTTCCACAGCGGCACCCACGTCTGCTCGGGCGTCATCACGGCGGTGAAGTTCGCGAACGTCACCTCGTCGGGCAGGTCCACGACGAGCGTCGCCCGCGCGTCGAGGGACGCCAGGACGATCCAGCCGAGCGGCAGCAGGAAGCACAGCCCCACGACGACGAGCACGAGGTTGGCGAGCATCCGGGTCAGCCGCTGGCCGGGCGCGGCCATCGACGGCCGGTGGGAGCGACGGGCGGGCGCCGGCACCGCGGGGGTGCGACGGGCGGGAGCGGCGACGTCGGCCATCAGTCCACCTCCGGCTTGAGGCTGCGGATGTACACCACGGAGAAGACCGCGCCGATGACGAGCATGACGGTCGCGATGGCGGTGCCGTAGCCCACCTGCGCGAACTTGAACGCCTCCTGGTAGGCGAGGATCGGCAGCGTGGAGCTGTCCGTGCCGGGCCCACCGCCGGTCATCACGTAGATGAGCGTGAAGACCGACAGGGTCTGCAGCGTGGTGAGCATGAGGTTCGTCGAGATACTGCGGCGGATCGTGGGCAGCGTGACCCACACGAGGCGCTGCACCCCGGAGGCGCCGTCGACGGTCGCGGCCTCGGTGATCTCCGGCGGCACCTCGGCGATGGCGGCGGAGTAGACCATCATCGAGAACGCCGTCCCGCGCCAGACGTTGGCGAGGATCACGGCGAGCATCGGGTACTCGAACAGCCAGTCGGGGCCGGCGACCCCGATGCCGGACAGCACCGAGTTCAGCGTGCCGTCGGCGTGGAAGAAGGCGTAGGCCGCGAACGCGGCGACGATCTCCGGCAGCACCCAGGCGGCGACCACGAGGGTGGCGACCACCGCGCGCACGGGCGCCACGGCGGAGCGCATGAGCATCGCGAGCGACAGCCCGAGCACGTTCTGCCCGACGATCGCCGACGCGACGACGAACAGCACCGTCAGCCACAGCGACTTCGGGAAGTCGGGGTCCGCCAGCAGGTTCGCGTAGTTCTCGAAGCCGACGAACTCGGGGTTCGCCGCGGCCGGGCCCGTCAGCGCGGCGTTCGTGAACGAGCCGTAGAACGACCAGAGCACGGGGCCGAGCATGAAGAGCGCGAGGAGGACCACGGCCGGGGCGAGAGGGACCAGACGCCGGGCGTCGCGCCGCAGGTGCCTGCCGCGCGACGCCTGAGGGCCGGGCCCCCTCGTCCCCGCGGCGGCGGGGGCGAGGGTGGCCATCTGCTCAGCCCTCCGTGGTGTTCTCTTCGCCGACCTGGTCGACCACGGCCTGGTCGTAGGCGGCGGCTGCGTCCTCGGGCGACGCCTGTCCGGTCATGACGGCCTCCATCGCGACCTGGATCGCGTTGGAGATCTGCGCGTAGTCGGACGTGGCCGGGCGGAAGTTCGTCACCTCGACGAGGTCGGAGAAGAACGGCACGGTCGGGTTCGCCTCGGCGTACGACGGCTCCTCGGCGACGTCGGTGCGCACCGCGATCTGGCTGTTGTCGATCGCGAACCGCAGCGAGTTCTCCTTGTCGAGCGCCATCGTCAGCACGTCGAACGCCTCGTCCGGGTGCTCCGTGCCGGCGCCGACGGACAGGGTCCAGCCGCCGGACATGCTCACCGCGCCGGGTTCCTGGCCGTCCTGCGTGGGCATCGCGGCCGTGCCCATGACCTCGGTCCACTCGGGCCAGGGCGCGGTGCCCTCCTCCAGCCACGTGCCCGGCATCCACGACCCGTCGAGGGCGATGCCCAGCTGGTCGGCGGGCAGCCACTCGGCCGAGACGGTGTTGCCGACGTTGGGGTCGAGCGCCTGCTGCGGCGTCGGGGCGAGCCCCTCGGAGTAGATGGTCTCGATGAAGGCCAGCGAGTCGACGAACTCCTGCGAGCCGACGACCCACTTCGACGACGCGTCGTCGTAGAGCGTGCCGCCCGTGCCGTACAGGAGCATCTCGAAGCCCTGCATCGTCGAGCCCTCGCCCATGGGCTTGCCCGAGTACACGTTGAGCGGGATGACGTCCGGGTCGGCCTTCTTGATGGCGCGGGCGGCCTCGAGCAGCTCGTCCCAGGTCTTCGGGGCCCAGTCCTCGGGCAGGCCCGCCTTGGCCAGCACCTTCTTGTTGAACCACAGGCCGCGGGTGTCGGTGCCCATGGGCACGCCGTACGTCTTGCCGTCGTCGCCGAGCCCGGCCTGCTTCGCGGTGTCGACGAACTGGTCCCACTCGTCCCAGCCGGCGAGGTGGTCGTCGAGCGGCAGGAGGTATCCCGCCTCGACGTCGGACTTGATCATGAACGTGTCCTCGTACATGAGGTCCGGCGCGGTGCTCGGCGAGCGCTGCATGAGGGCCAGCTTGGTGAAGTAGTCGTTCTGGCTGGCCTCGATGGGCACGAGCTCGATGGTGACGTCGGGGTTGGCGTCCTCGTACTCCGCCTTGACGTCCTTGAACAGCTCGTCGGCCTGCGTGAAGTTGCCGAACTTCTGGTAGGCGATCTTGATCGTCGCCTCGCCGTCGTCGCCGCCCGTGCCCGAGCCGCACGCGCCGACCACAAGGACGAGCGCTGCTGCCGCGGTTCCCGCGGCCAGGGGTCGTGCCAGTCGCATGGTGCTCCTTTGCCCACAGTGCGTGGCCCGACGGCGTCGGGCCGCCTGACGCGATTAACTCAACAGAATAGATTTAATGATGTCAACCCTCTCACGGGTGCCGGCCCGAAGCGGTCACGAGGGTCCGGTTCGGCGGCCCTCAGGGCTGCACGACGCCCGTGGCGCCAACCAGCCCGGACGGCCGCGGCGCGAAGGCGTCGTCGAGCACCAGGCTCGCCGCCCCGACGGCGCCCACGTCGTCGCCGACCGCGGACCCGAGCACCTCCACCGGGTGCATCTCCCGCAGCGTCGCGTGCGCGGCGAGCTCTGCTCGCACGACGGGCACGTAGAACGGCGCGAGCCGCGACCAGCTCGGCCCGCCGAAGACCACGACGTCGGCGTCCACCAGGTCGGCGACGATCGTGATCCCGCGCGCGACCCGGCGTGCCGAGGTGCGCAGCACGTCGCCCGCCGACCGGTCGCCCGCGCCGGCCTGCCGGCACACCCGGGTGAGCGCGGCGTCCAGCTCGCGCGGCGTGACCCGCGGCGTGCCGGGGTCGAGCAGACCGCGGTCGACCGCGTCGCGCACGAGCGTCGCCGGCGCGGCGCTCACCCCGATGCAGCCCCGGTGCCCGCAGTCGCACGAGGGGCCGTCCGGATCCACGATGAGGTGGCCCACCTCCCCCGCGTTGCGGGACGTGCCGGCGAAGAGCTCGCCCTCGTGCGCGACGGCGGCCGCGACCCCGAAGCCCATGGAGAAGAACAACGACGTGCCCCGCAGCATCCGGTTGCCGCGCCACAGCTCCGCGACCATCGCCGCGCTCACGTCCTTCTCGAGCAGCACGTCGAGGCCGGTGGCGCGCGCCAGCGCGTCGCGCAGGGGGACGTCGGACCAGCCCTCCAGCAGCGGCGGGTGGATGACCCGCCCGGCGGACATGTCGATCGGCCCCGGCGCGGCCACCCCGAGCCCCAGAACCCCGGCCGGCTCGATGCCCGCGGCGTCGAGCAGCTCGCGGGTGGTCGTGGCGACGGCCGAGACCAGCGCGTCGGGGCCGACGGGCGTCGGCAGCGTCCGGCGCTGGAGCACCGCCCCGTCGAGGTCGGTGAGCACGGCGGTCACGACCACCGGGTCCACGTGCACGCCGAGGGCGTGCGCACCCCGCGGGTCCAGGTGCAGCATCGTGCGCGGCTTGCCCCGCCCCTCGGCCTTGCGCTCCCCCTCGACCACCAGCCCGCGCGCCAGCAGCCGGGTGACGATGTTCGAGATCGTCTGCAGGGACAGCCCCGTGCTGGCGGCCAGCTCCACGCGGCTCACGCCGTGCGCGGCCCGGCGGATCCGGTCGAGCACCACGCGCTGGTTGAAGTCCCCCACGCGCGGCAGGTTGGTCCCGCGTCCCACTGCGTCCCCCCGCTCGCCCTCGCTCGACCCGCCTGACGACGTCGTCCCGCGCGCGACGCTACAGTGCTGACGCGCCGGCACGGACGCCGGTCCGCTCGCGACCCGGAGGACCCATGGCCCAGTTCGACCTGTCCCGCGCCGAGCTCGAGGCGTACCGTCCCGAGCTCGACGAGCCCGCCGACTTCGACGAGTTCTGGACCGGGACGATCGCCGAGGCGCGCAGGCACGGCGGCGGCCCGGAGCTGGTCCGCGTGGACACCGGGCTCACCGCCGTCGTGGTCGACGACGTGACCTTCCCCGGCTTCGGCGGGCACCCGGTCAAGGGCTGGCTGGTGCGGCCCGCGCACGCCGAGGGGCCGCTCCCCGCCGTCGTCGAGTTCCTCGGGTACGGCGGCGGACGCGGCCTGCCGCACGAGCGGCTCGCCCTGGCCGCCGCGGGGTACGCGCACCTGGTGATGGACACGCGCGGGCAGGGCACGGGCTGGGGCTCGGGCGGCGACACCCCGGACCCGGTCGGCAGCGGGCCGGCCCTGCCGGGCGTCATGACCCGCGGCGTCCTCGACCCGGCCGACCACTACTACCGGCGCGTGTTCACCGACGGGGTGCGGGCCGTCGACGCCGTGCGCCAGGTCGACGGCATCGACCCCGCGCGCGTCGCGGTCGCCGGCATCAGCCAGGGCGGCGGGATCACCCTCGCCGTGGCCGGCCTGGTCCCCGACGTCGCGGCGGCCCTGCCGGACGTGCCCTTCCTGTGCCACTACCGGCGCGCCGTCGAGATCTCCGACGCCATGCCCTACGGCGAGATCACGAAGTACCTGTCGGTGCACCGGGAGCACGAGGACGCCGTGTGGCGCACGTTCTCCTACCTCGACGGGGTGAGCTTCGCGCGCCGGGCCCGCGCCGCCGGGCTGTTCTCCACGGCGCTCATGGACACCGTCTGCCCGCCGTCCACCGTGTACGCCGCGTTCAACTCCTGGGGCCTGCACACCGGGGCCGACGGCCCCGCCGAGAAGCGGATCGACGTCTACCCCTACAACGGGCACGAGGGCGGCGAGGCCTACCGGTTCGCCCCGGCCCTGGCCTGGCTGGCCAAGCACGTCTGACCGGCCGACAGCAACGTGCGGGTCAGGGCAGGACGCGGGCGCCCTGCGCCGGGCCGCTGGTGCACCACACCGCGTCGGCGGCACCCTCCGCCGTCCACGTCGCGGCGATGGCGAGCGCGTGCTGGCGCGAGCGTGCCAGGGCCGCGACGCTGGGGCCGGAGCCGGAGACGAGCGTGCCCAGCGCCCCCGCCTCGCGGGCGACCTCCAGCGTGCGGGCCAGCTCGGGGCGCAGCGACAGGGCGGCCTCCTGGAGGTCGTTGTGCAGCGCGGCACCCAGCGCGTGGGGGTCGCCGGCGCGCAGCGCCTGCATGAGCCCGGTCTCCTCGGCCAGGCCGGGGTCCGCGGGCATCTCGTCGGGCGCGTCGCCCGACGGGGCGCCGGCGCCGAGCTCGTCGAACCGCCCGTAGACGGCGGGAGTCGAGAGGCCGTCGTCGCGGGTGGCGAAGACCCAGTGGAACTCGCCGCGCGTCATGGCCGGCGTGAGCAGGTGCCCGCGGCCCGTGCCGACGGCGGTGTGGCCCAGCAGCGCGAAGGGGACGTCGGAGCCCAGCCCGGCGGCGACGGTCTGCAGCTCGGAGCGGGGCAGGCCGGTCTCCCAGAGGGCGTCGCACGCCACCAGGGTCGCGGCGGCGTCCGCCGAACCGCCGGCCATGCCGCCCGCCACGGGCACGCCCTTGACGACGTGCAGCGCGACGTCGGCGGCCAGCCCGACGTGCTCGGCGAGCGCCTCGGCCGCGCGCCAGGCGAGGTTGGTGCGGTCGAGCGGCACCCGCTCGGCCTGCGGGCCGTCGACGGTGAGGCTCACGCCGGAGCCGGGCGGCACCTCCCGGGCGGTGACCTCCTCGTACAGGGCGACGGCCTGGAAGATCGTCACGAGCGGGTGGAAGCCGTCGTCCTGCACCGGGCCGACCCGCAGGGACAGGTTGATCTTGCCGGGCGCGCGGACGCGGACGGACGGCGTCGGGGCGGCGGCGAGGTGCGTCACGCGTCCACCGTGCCAGCAGGTCGCCCCAGCCGCTCGGCGATCCGCGCGAAGTCGGCGACGTCGAGCCGCTCCCCCCGCAGGCCCGGGTCGACGCCGGCGGCGCGGAGCGCCTCCTCCGCGGCGGCGCCCGAGCCGAACAGCCCGGACAGCGCGGCCCGCAGCGTCTTGCGGCGCTGGGCGAACGCGGCGTCGATGACCGTGAAGACCTGCTCGCGCGACGCCGTGGTCGGCGGCGGGTCACGACGCTCCAGCGCCACGAGCGCGGAGTCGACGTTCGGCACGGGCCAGAAGACGTTGCGGCTCACGGTGAGGGACCGCCGCGCGGCGGCGTACCAGGCCGCCTTGACGGACGGGATGCCGTACGTGCGCGAGCCGGGCGGGGCGGCGAGCCGGTCGGCCACCTCCGCCTGCACCATGACGAGCACGCGCTCGAGGGAGTCGAAGCGCTGCAGGAACGTCAGCAGCACGGGGACGGCGACGTTGTAGGGCAGGTTCGCCACCAGGGCGGTGGGCGGCTCCCCCGGCAGCGCGGTGACGTCCAGCGCGTCGGCCACCACGACCTCGAAGTCGGCGCCGGGGGCGTGCGCGGCCACGGTGGCCTCGATCTCGCCGGCGAGCACCGGGTCGATCTCGACCGCGACCACGGAGCAGCCGGCCTCGAGCAGGCCGAGGGTCAGGGACCCGAGGCCGGGGCCGATCTCGACCACCCGCTCGCCGGGCCGCAGGGCCGCCGCACGCACGATCTTGCGGACGGTGCCGCCGTCGTGCACGAAGTTCTGGCCGAGCGTCTTGGTGGGCCGCACGCCGAGGCGCCCTGCCAGCTCGCGGATCTCCGCAGGGCCGAGCAGGGCGCCAGGGGTATGGGTCATGCAGGGAGTTTAGCCGTGGCTCAGTACCAGCCGACGGACTGCGAGTGGCCCCACGCGCCGCACGGGGTGCCGTAGCGGCCGGAGATGTAGTCCAGGCCCCACTCGATCTGCGTGGCGGGGTTGGACTGCCAGTCGGAGCCGGCGGTCGCCATCTTCGAGCCGGGCAGGGACTGCGGGATGCCGTAGGCGCCCGAGGAGGGGTTCGTCGCCGAGGCGTCCCAGCCGGACTCCTTGGTCCACAGGGACTCGAGGCAGGTCCACTCCGAGCCGGTCCAGCCGCGGGCGGCGGCCATCTGCTGGCCGATCTCGCGGGTGGAGCCGGTCGGCGTCGCCGGCTCGGGCTCGGGGCGCTCCTTGGTGCCCTTGACGAGCACCTCGGTCACCGGCTTCTTGGTGACCTCGTCGGAGACCTTGGACTTCTTGACGACGTCGCCGTCCACGGTCGTCACCCGGTGCACCACCGTGCGGACGCCGTCGGCGCCCTCGCGAGAGACCTTCGCGTCGAGGTCGGAGTAGCGGTCGCCCGACCTCTTGGTCGTCGTGTCGTGCGCGACGTCCTTCTTCGTGGTGACCTTCTTGGTCTCCACCCGCTCCACCACGAGGGCGACCTGCGGGGCCTCCGCCGGGGCGTCGGCGTCCTGCGAGGCGACGTTCTCGACCTCGGTGCCGGGCTCGGCCTTCTCGGCCTTCTTCTCGGTCTTCTTCGCCGCCGTGACGACGTCCTTCTTCACCTCGGGGTGCGACGCGGCGGTCACGTGCACGCGGTCGTCGCCGTCGATCGAGACGTCCGCCTGCTGCAGCGCGCCCGCCACGTCCTCGGCGTCGTCGACGATCTGCGCGTCGCCGTCGTGCACGACGGCGACGGGGCCGTCGGTGTCGAGGTCGACCGGGAGCGAGGTCCGCTCGCCCGAGCGCGACGCGATGATGCGCACGTCGCCGCCGCGGGCGGTGAGGGTGTCGAGGGCCTCGTCCGCGTCGAGGGCGGTGACCCAGGCGTCGGTCCGCTCGCCGTCGACCTGGAGGTCGAGCTGCTTGCCGCTGCGCACGACGACGTCGGCGTCCTCCGACAGGTCGCTGGTCGCGGCGGGGGCGACCAGGTCGCGCTCGTCCACGACGACGCCCTGCGACTCGAGGAGCGCGTCCACGGAGTCGGCCATGGTCGTCACGGTGCGCACGTTGCCGTCGACGTCGAGCGTGACGGTCTTGCGCGCGTCGCCGTACGCCAGCGCGCCACCGGCGACCGCGACGGCCACGGCGGCCGTGGCGGCCACGAGCGGCCAGCGGCGGCGTCGGACGGTGCCGCTCGCGGTCGCGGCGGTCTCGGGGGTGGTGTCAGGGGTGAGGGTCACAGGGGTCCAGTCGTCGCGGGTTCCGGCCACGGCGGTCGAGTGCGGGCAGGGCGCCCTCCGCACCCGTCCGCGGACGGGGTCGCCCGCGGGCGACGTCGGCACCGGGTGGTGCCATCACGGACTCGACCCGCCGATCCGGCGGTCGACATCCCGCGCGGCCATACACCTTGTGGGCGCGGCTCGCACGCGGGACATCCGACCGTAACCGATTCGTTATCAGGTTCCTAGCTCAGCGCCCGCTCCGTGACGAAGGACACGGGCGCGGCGGGGCCGGAAAGCGAGACCGCCCGGCCCCGTGCGGGGCCGGGCGGTCTCGTCGTCGGCCGCGACCCGCAGGTCACGACCCAGGTGTCACGACGGTGACGTCAGAGCAGGCCGAGCTGGGCGGCACAGGCGGGCCACTGGCCCCACCCGGACTGCGCCTGCAGGGCCTGGGCGCGCTGCGTCTGCTCGGCTGCCGAGGCGTCCGAGGGCAGGCCGCTGCCGCCCATGGCGGCCCAGGTCTCCGCGGAGAACTGGTACAGGCCGTAGTAGCCGTTGCCGGTGTTCGTCGTCGGGTCGCCGCCCGACTCGCACTCGGCGAGCTGGGCCCACACGCCCGCAGGGGCGGAGCCCCCGGACGACGAGCCGGAGTCGGACGACGAGTCCGTGCTCTCCTCGGCCGGGGCCGGCTCGGGCTCGGGCGCCGGCTCGGGCTCCGGCTCAGGGCGCTCCTTGGTGCCCTCGACCACGACCTCGGTGACCGGCTTCGTCGTCACCTTGTCCGACAGCTTCTCGCGGTCGGTGACCTTGCCGTCGACGGTCGTCACGCGGAAGACGCGTGTCCGCTCGCCGTCCTTCCCCTCCTGGGCAACGGTGCTGCCCAGGTCGGCGAACCGGTCGGCGTCGGTCTTGGTGCGCGTCTCGTGCTCGATCGCGGCCTTCTTGGTGACCTTCTTCGTCTCGACGCGCTCGACGACGACCCGCACGGTGGGGTCGCCCTCGGTCTTCGGCGCCTGACGCTCGACGTAGACGTTGTCGTCGCCGTCGACCGTGACGTCGAGGCCGGCGAGGATCGGCTCGAGGCCGACGCTCGCGTCGTCGACCACGGTCGTGGTGCCGTCGACGGCGACCGCGACGGGCTCCTCGGCGTCCAGCCGCAGGGGCAGCGACGCGCGGTCGCCGGAGCGGGACGCGACGAGCGCGACGTCGGAGCCGCGGGCGTCGAGGCCCTGCAGCGCCTCGTCGGCGTCGAGCGCGGTGACCCAGACGTCGTCGCGCTCGCCGTCCACGTCCACCGTGAGCTCGCGCCCGTAGCGGACGACGACGTCGGAGCCGTCGCGCAGCGCGGCGTCCGCGCCCGGGGTGACCGCGTCACGGTCGCCCACGCGGACGCCCTGCGACTCGAGCAGCCCGGAGACGGAACCGGAGTAGGTGTCGACGGTGCGGGTCTCACCGTCGATGTCGAGGGTGACGGTCTTGTGCGCCTGCCCGTAGGCGGCGGCTCCACCACCGGCGAGGACGATCGCGCCTGCCGCGAGGCCCGCGACGAGCGGCCAGCGCCGGCGCGTACGGGTCGAGGTGCCGGCCGCGGTGGCGGCCTCCTCGGAGGCCGGCGCGGACGACGGGGTCGGGGTGTCGTTCGAGGGGTTCACACGGGTCCAGTCATCAGTGGTCCCGGGCACGATGGCGGGTTCCCGGCTGGCGGTCGGGTCCGGTCATCGATCCGGCGGCTCCAGAGACCGTAACCGGATCGTGACCATCCACCAAGACGCCCTGTGGTAGTTATGCCCGGGTCTGTGCTCGGTTGACCGGAAAGTCACGGGGTTCGATCACGCCACACTCAGCGTGTCGCCCCCGTCGTGTCGCCCCGTCGGGTCGTCAGTAGTCGTCAGTACCAGCCGACGTCCACCGAGTGGCCCCACGCGGCGCACGGCGACCCGTAGCGGCCGGCGATGTACCCCAGGCCCCACTCGATCTGCGTGGACGGGTTGGTCTCCCAGTCGGCGCCGGCGGTCGCCATCTTCGAGCCCGGGAGGGCCTGCGGGATCCCGTACGCGCTGCTGGCCGGGTTGTCCGCGTTCCAGCGCCAGCCGGACTCCTTGTCCCACAGGTTCTCGAGGCAGGGCCACTCCGCGCCGGTCCAGCCGCGCTCGGCCGCCATCGCCTGCCCGATCGCCTTGGCGGAGCCCGGGTCCGGGGTGGCCGTGGCGACGTCCATGGTGCCGACGAGGATCTCCTCGTCCACCGGCTCGCGCGTGACCTCGCGCTTCTTCACCGTGCGCTCGATCTCGGCGCCGTCGAGCGTCTTGACGGAGTACGTCGTGACCCGCTCCCCCGGCACCCCCGCCGTGCGGACCGTCTCGTAGCCCTTCGGGAGGTCGTCGGACTCGATCGTCCTCGTCTCGAACGGGATGACCTCGGTCGTGGTGTCCGAGCTCGAGTCGCCCCGGCTCACCAGCACGACCATGCCGTCCACGGCGGCCCCGTCGAGCGGCGCGGACGTGCGGTCGTGCTTGCCGAGGGAGATGCCCGCCTTGTCGAGCACGTCGCGCACCGTGGCCTGCGACGTGCGGATGGGCAGCACCGACCCGTCCACCGCGACGTGCACCGTCTTGACCGTCGACACGCGCACGGCGTCGCGGTCGAGCACGGACGAGCGGGACGCCGACGTCACCGCGCCGTCGCCACGCGGCCCGAGCGCCGCGAGCAGCTCGCCGACGGTGTGCGCCGTCGTCGGGAAGGTCGTGAGCTCGCCGTCGATCTCGACGGTCACCTCGCGGCTCGTGCGGACCACGACCTCGCCGCCGTCCCGGGCCGACGCGCTCGCCGCGGGCTGCACCAGGTCGTCGGGACCCACCGGGATGTGGTGGTAGGCCAGCAGGTCGCCCACGGAGTCGCCGTAGGCGTCGACGGTGGCGATCTGCCCGTCGTAGTCGATCGTCACCGACTTGTGCTGCTGCGCCACGGCGAGGGAGCCGCCCAGGAGGGCGACCAGCACCACGCCGTGCACGGCATGGCGGGCCGGGGTGGGCAGCGGGTCACGGCCCTGCCGCCGGCCGGCCCTCCGGCCCTGCCGCCGGTCGTCCTGCCCGGCCGTCCTGCTCGCACTCCGCACGGGCACCAGACCGTAGCGGAACCGGCGCCGGGGAGGAAGGGGCCCGTCGGTCACGCCGGACCGTCGAACGACCCGTAGACCTGCACGGACGTGGCCGAGACCGCCGAGCAGACCTCGTCCAGCGGTCGCCCGAGGACGCCCGCCATCGCCCGCACGGTGTGCGCGGCGACGTACGGCGCGTTGGGCTGCCCGCGGTACGGGTGGGGCGGCAGGAACGGTGCGTCAGTCTCGACGAGCACCTGACCGAGCGGCACCGCCCGCAGGGCGGCGCGCAGGTGCTCGTTCTTCGGGTACGTCACCGGGCCGGCGAACGACAGGTACCAGCCGTGGGACGCCGCCAGCCGCGCCATCTCCTCGTCGCCCGAGTAGCAGTGGAAGACGGTGCGCTCGGGGGCGCCGTCGGCCAGCAGGACGTCGATCACCTGCGCGTGCGCGTCGCGGTCGTGGATCTGCAGCGCCAGGCCGAGCTCCTTGGCGAGCGCGACGTGGGCGCGGAACGCCTCGCGCTGGGCGATCTCGCCCCGCGGCCCGGTGCGGAACAGGTCCATGCCGGTCTCGCCGATCGCCCGCACCCGCGGGTTGGCGCGGGCCACCTCGGCGACACGGGCCAGCGCGTCGTCGAGCGACACCTCGTGGTGCGCCGCCGGGTCCGGCTCCAGCCCGTCGGGCCCGACCTCGCGCACCCCCGCGTGCAGCACCGCCTCGTTGGGGTGGATGGCGACGGCACCCAGCACCCGCGCCGCGTCGGCGCCGCGGAGCAGGGCGTCCGTCCAGTCGATCGCCGGCAGGTCGGAGCCGACCTGGACCACCCGGTCGACGCCGGCCGCGGCGGCCCGGGCCAGGTGCTCTGCCACGGTGGGCACCGGGACGTCCTGCGGCAGGACGGCGGCGATCACGTCCAGGTGGGTGTGGTTGTCGACGACGGGCAGGGGCAGGGGCTCGGGGGCGGCGGGGAAGCCCCGCTCGCGCTTGCGCGCCACCCGGTCAGGCCGTCCGTCGCAGCCGCTCGAGCTCCTCGTCGACGATCGAGTCGTCGAGCTTGGTGAACACCGGCACCGGCTTCGCGACCGGGGTGCCGGGCGCCACCGGGCGCGACGTCCACTCCGGGAACCCGCCCTCACCATGCTGGTCGGACAGGTAGTCCCCCGTGATCACCGGGTACTCGCGGGAGTCGTCGTCGAGGTCGGTGACCTCCTCGATGCGCGGCTGCGGGGCGAACGTACCGGTGCCGCCGAAGGTCTCGTGCACCTTCTGCGCCGAGTGCGGCAGGAAGGGGCTCAGCAGCGTGTTGCAGTCGCTGACCGCCTGCGTGACCGTGTGCAGCACCGTGCCGAGGCGCTCCGGGTCGGTCTTGAGCTTCCACGGCGCCGTCTCCGACACGTACCGGTTGACGTCGCCGACCACGCGCATCGCCTCCGCGACGGCGGCCCGCTGCCGGTTCGCCTCGACGAGGTCGCCGATGGTGCCGAACGCCTTCGACGTCGTCGCCAGGACGTCGCGGTCGACGTCGGCCAGCTCGCCCGGCGTCGGGATCTCGCCGAAGTTCTTGTGGACCATGCTCGCCGTGCGGTTGACGAGGTTGCCCCAGCCCGCGACGAGCTCGTCGTTGGTGCGGCGCAGGAAGCTCTCCCACGTGAAGTCGACGTCCTGGCTCTCCGGCCCGGCCGCCGCGACGTAGTAGCGGAAGGCGTCCGGCTGGTAGCGCGCCAGCATGTCGCGCACGTAGATGACGACGCCGCGCGAGGACGAGAACTTCTGCCCCTCGACGTTGAGGAACTCGCTGCTGACCACCTCGGTGGGGAGCTGGAGCTCGCCGTACGGACCGGGCGCGCCGCCCTTGTTCCCCCGCCCGTCGTAGGCCAGCAGCTCGGCCGGCCAGATCTGGGAGTGGAACGTGATGTTGTCCTTGCCCATGAAGTAGAACGACCGCGCGTCCTGGTCGGTCCACCAGGCGCGCCACGCCTCCGGGTCGCCCGTGCGCCGCGCCCACTCGATCGACGCGGACAGGTAGCCGATGACGGCGTCGAACCACACGTACAGGCGCTTGGTGGGGTTCTCCTCCCAGCCGGGCAGCGGGACCGGGATGCCCCAGTCGATGTCGCGCGTCATGGCGCGCGGGCGCACGTCGTCGAGGAGGTTGCGGCTGAAGTTCAGCACGTTCGGCCGCCACCCCGACCGGGTACCCAGCCAGGACGCCAGCGAGTCCACGAGCGCGGGCAGGTCGAGGAAGAAGTGGTCCGACTCGACGAACTTCGGCGTCTCGCCGTTGATGCGGCTGCGCGGGTTCTTCAGGTCGATCGGGTCGAGCTGGTTGCCGCAGTTGTCGCACTGGTCGCCGCGCGCGCCGTCGTACCCGCAGATGGGGCACGTGCCCTCGATGAAGCGGTCGGGCAGCGTGCGGCCCGTCGACGGGGAGATCGCGCCCATCGTGGTCTTCTCGACCATGTAGCCGTTCTTGTGGACCGTGCGGAACATCTCCTGCACGACGGCGTAGTGGTTGCGCGTGGTGGTGCGGGTGAACAGGTCGTAGGACAGCCCGAGCGACGCCAGGTCCTCCACGATGACGCGGTTGTACCGGTCGGCGAGCTCCTGCGGCGTCACGCCCTCCTGCTCCGCCTGCACGAGGATCGGCGTCCCGTGCTCGTCCGTGCCGGAGACCATCAGCACGTCGTGACCCGCCATCCGCATGTACCGGCTGAAGACGTCGGAGGGGACGCCGAAGCCGGCGACGTGGCCGATGTGCCGCGGGCCGTTGGCGTAGGGCCATGCCACGGCCGAGAGGATGTGGGTCATGCGGGCGATTCTAGGGCCCGGACGCCGGGGCGGCTCCGACGTCCCGCAGCCCGGTCGGGTCCGTCAGCCGAGCGTGACGTGCACCAGCCGGTCGTCGTCCTCGCGCGGCGAGCCGCGGCCGTCCGTGTTGCTCGTCAGCAGCCACAGGCCGGTGCGGTCGGTCGCGGCGACGGCCCCGACGTTGCGCAGCCGGCCCAGCTCGCCGCGCAGCAGCGCCTGCGGCCGGCCGAGGCCGGCGTGGTCGCCGTCGCGCTCGACGTCGGCGGTCTCGTCGGCGCTCTCGTCGGCGGTCTCGTCGGCGGTCTCGAGGAACGGCACGCGCCACAGCGTCTCGCCGCGCAGCCCGGCGAGGTAGACGGCGTCGGCGGTCACGGTCAGGCCGGACGGCGACGCCTCGGCGGGCGTCCACCACGCGACCGGGTCGACGAGGTCGCCGCCGGACCCGCCCGACCCGCTCGGCCCCTCGGCGTCCGGCCACCCGTAGTTCCCGCCCGCGACGATCACGTTGAGCTCGTCCCAGGTGTTCTGCCCGAACTCGCTCGCGAACATCCGCCCATCCGGGTCCCAGCCGAGGCCCTGCACGTTGCGGTGCCCGGACGACCACACCGGCGAGCCGGGCTCCGGGTTTCCGGGGGCGGGCTCGCCGTCGGGCGTCATCCGCAGGATCTTGCCCCCGAGCGAGCCCGGGTCCTGGGCGTTCGCCGTGTCCGCCGCGTCGCCCGTGCCCACGTAGAGGTGGCCGTCGGGGCCGAACGCCAGCACGCCGCCGTCGTGGTTCGCGGCGCGCGGGATCCCCTCGACGACCGGGGTCAGCTCGCCCAGCTCGGTGCCGTCCAGGGTGCCGCGCAGCACCGCGTTGTCGTCGGCGCCCGTGCGGTACACGAACACCTCGCCCGGCCGCTCCGCGCCCTGCGGCGCGACCGCGACGCCGAGCAGGCCCGCCTCTCCGCCTGGCACCGTCTCGGCCGCGAGCCGCTCGGCGCCAGGGCCGGTGACCGGCGTCGTCGTGCCGGTGGCCAGGTCGACGATCACCAGCCGTGCGGCGTCGCGCAGGCTCACCAGCAGGTGCTCGTCCGGCAGCGCGGCGAGCCCCCACGGCACGTCGAGGCCGTCGACGACGCCCGTGACCGCGGCCCGTGGCTGTTCCCGCGGCTCCAGGGTGGGCTGCGGCTGTCCGCTGGTGGGCAGCAGCATCCGGTCCTCGGGCGGCGGGCCGGGGCTCGTGCACCCGGCGGCGAGCGCGAGGACGGCCGCCGCGACGACGGTGCCGTGCCTTCGGGTGCGCGTCATCCGCCCATCCTGCTGGCCCGCGCCGCAGGGCGCACCGGCATCCGGCCGTCGGGCGCCCGGTTCACCCGTGGTGTGCACCACTCACGCCGTCCGGACGAACGGTGGCAGAGTGGACGCATGAGCGACACCACCGCCTCGCCGCCGGTCCCCCGGCGCGCCCTCGTCGTCGTCGACGTGCAGCCCACGTTCTGCGAGGGCGGTGAGCTCGCCGTCGACGGCGGTGACCAGGTCGCACGCGACGTCGCCGCGTACGTCGCGGCGCACCGGGGCCGCTACGCGCTGGTCGTGACGACGCAGGACTGGCACGTCGACCCCGGCGACCACTTCAGCGACACCCCCGACTTCGTCGACTCGTGGCCGCCGCACGGCATCGCCGGCACCCCGAACGCCGAGCTGCACCCGGCCCTCGCCGACCTGCACCCCGACGTCTCCGTGAAGAAGGGGCAGTACGCGCACGGCTACTCCGGTTTCGAGGGCACCGACGACGACGGCCGCACGCTGGAGCAGGCGCTGCGCGACGCGCGCATCGAGGCCGCCGACGTCGTCGGGCTCGTCGAGTCGCACTGCGTCAAGCGCACCGCCCTGGACGCCGCCGGCCTCGGGCTCGCGACCCGCGTGCTCACCGACCTCACCATCCCCGTGAGCCCCGAGCAGGGCGAGCAGGCCCGGCGCGAGCTCACCGCCGCGGGCGTCGAGCTGGGCCTCTCCACCGCCGGCTGAGCCGTCGAGACGCATCGGTCCCGACGCCGCGCTCGCGACCAGGTCGGTGGGTCCGTGCTCACCCGGGCTCGGGTCCGGGAGGGCCCGCGCGCCGCACGGCGGCGGTGGCTGTGTTGCGGACGGCGAGAAGTGCGAACGCTCGGGTGAGCTCGGGCGGGTGGACGACCTCGATGTCGGTGTCGAAGCGGTTGAGGGAGGCCGCGAGGGCCACCCACGACCAGGAGCCGGCTTCGAGGGCGCACCGGTCGGGTCCGAGGTCTTCGACGGTCCCGTCGCCGGCGAACGGGACCACCTCCCTGGCCGGCCGGCGGAGGACGACCTTGCCGGTGCACGGCCAGCGATCGTGCTCGCTCGAGCCTTTGAAGCGAGCGGACACGTAGTCGACGACGTCGCCTCCGGGGATCTCGCGTGGTGTGAAACGCGGCCCGGTCGGGATGCGCGGGGTGATGCGGTCGGCGCGGAAGAGGCGCCAGTCGTCGCGGTCGAGGTCCCAGGCGACGAGGTACCAGCGTCCTCGTGAGGTGACGAGATGGTGCGGTTCGCCGCGGCGCCGCGGTGCCGGCTCTCCTCGGGCGTCCTGGTGGCCGCCCGCGTAGTCGAAGCGGAGCACCTCGCGAGCACGGACGGCTGTGGAGATCGCGGTGAGAACCTCGGACGACACGGCCTCCGGCCCTGCGTCTCCGTGTCCGGCGCCGAGGGTGGTGAAGGCGAGGGCGTCCAGGCGGTGGCGCAGGCGGGAGGGCATCACCTGCCGCACGGTGGTCAGCGCACGGACCGCGGCCTCCTCGATGCCTGCGCCGGTGGCGGTGGCGGCTCCCAGGGCGACGGCGAGGGCGACCACCTGGTCGTCGTCGAACAGCAGTGGCGGCAGCTCGTTCCCCGCGTCGAGGCGATAGCCGCCGTCGGGTCCCATCGTGGCGTGGATGCTGTACCCCATCTCCCGGAGCCGGTCGACGTCGCGGCGTACCGTCCGCGGGCTGATGCCGAGCCGGTCCGCGAGCACGGAGCCTGGCCAGTGGCGCCTGGTCTGCAGCAGCGACAGCAGACGCAGCAGCCGCGAGGTGGTCGTGGTCACGCCGTCGACGATAGGCGGGTCTAGGACGGAAACTGACCTACTCGGTGGGAAGACTGGCTTCTCGACCGGGGAAGCGCCCCGTCGAGACCCTCACCTTGGAGCGGACATGAGCCTGACAACGACCACCCACCTCAACTTCCGCGGCGATGCGCGCGCGGCGCTGGAGCTCTACCGGTCCGTCTTCGGCGGACAGCTCACGATCGTGACCTACGGCGACCTCGGAGCCCCGGAGGACGCCCCCGGCGCGGACGACGTCGTCTTCGGGCAGGTCGAGGCCGACAACGGGTTCCGGGTGATGGGTTACGACGTCCCGGGCACCTCGGGCGGGTACACGTCCGCTCCGGGTACGACGCGACGAGAGAACGGCACGACCGTCACCGACCAGCCGTTCTTCGTCTCCGTGCGCGGCGACAGCCTCGACGAGGTCCGGGCCTACTGGGACAAGCTCTCCGAGGGCGCGTCGATCGTCGAGACCCTCGCCGCCTCGGCATGGAGCCCGGGTTTCGGCATGCTCACCGACCGGCACGGTGTCACCTGGAGCATCGACGTCGCCGCCCCCGACGACGTCGCGTGACGCCGGTCTACCTCGCGGCGAGGGCCGCCGCGTAGAGGTCGCGCTTGGGCACGCCCGCCGTCGTCGCGACGTCGGCGACGGCGGCCTTCAGCCGCTCCCCCGCCGCGACGCGGGCCAGCACCTCGGCCGCCAGATCCTCGACGCCCGGCGCCTCGCGCGGCGGCGCCCCGCCGACGACGACGCAGATCTCGCCGCGCAGGCCGTCGCCGTCGGCGGCGCGCTCCTCCGCCTCCGCGACCAGCTCCGCGAGGGACCCGCGCAGCGCCTCCTCGTACGTCTTGGTCAGCTCCCGGCACACCGCCGCCGGGCGTCCGTCGCCGAACGCCTCCGCCATCGCGCGCAGCGTCTCCGTGATGCGGTGCGGCGCCTCGAAGAAGACCATCGTGCGCGGCTCGGCCGCCAGCGCCGTGAGCCAGCGCGCACGCTCCCCGGCCTTGCGGGGCACGAACCCCTCGAACGTGAACCGGTCGGTGGGCAGGCCCGACAGGGCCAGGGCCGTGAGCACCGCCGACGGCCCGGGGGCCGAGGTCACCCGCAGCCCGCGCTCCACCGCCCGCGCCACGACCCGGTAGCCGGGATCCGACACGACGGGCATCCCGGCGTCCGACACGACGACCACCGTCCCGCCGCCCGCGACGACGTCGAGCAGCTCGTCGGCCCGCGCCGTCTCGTTGTGCTCGTGGTACGACGTGACCCGCCCGCCCACGGTCACGCCCAGCCGGGCCGCCAGGGCGTGCAGCCGGCGGGTGTCCTCCGCGGCGACCACGTCCGCCTCCGCGAGCAGCCGCCGCAGCCGCGGCGACGCGTCCTCGACGTTCCCGATCGGCGTCGCCGCCAGCACGACCGCACCCGCCTCGGGGGCGCCGGCGTCGGGGGCACCGCGCCGCGCACCGGCCGGGACCGTCGTGGCGGGCGGCTCGTCGGGGGAGGAAGCGTCGGGGCCACGCTCGGCGGCCGGGTGGGCGGTCATGGAGACCAGCGTCCCACGCCTCTACGATGGCGCGGATGACCGAACCCGACGCCGACGCCGCCGCCGTCGGAGAGCCGCCGTCCCCCGTCGTGGCGCCCGCGACCCGGGCCAGGCACCTCGCCACCGACGCGCCGCCGCGGGACGAGCAGGAGCCGCACGAGCGCGAGCCGCAGGGCGACCAGGAGCCGGCGCAGCCCGCCGGCGCCGCCCCGCCGCCCGACCCGTGGGCGCGCCCCGTGCCGCCGTTCGTCAGCCCGTCCGACGTGCCCGCCGACGAGCGGTCCACCGAGACCCGGCTGCTGGAGCGCCTGCTGGGCCGTCGCCGGCTGCAGCTCGACCTGCGCGTGCGCGACCGGTTCTGGGGCTGGTTCGGCACGCTCGTCGTGACGCTCGTGGCGGCGGCCGCGCGGCTGTGGCAGCTCGGGCAGCCGCAGACCCTCGTGTTCGACGAGACGTACTACGTCAAGGACGCCTTCACGCTCGGCGAGCTCGGCTTCGAGGGGCAGTGGCCCAAGGAGCCGAACCCCGCCTTCGAGTCGGGCGACGTCTTCACCTTCCTCGAGAAGGCGTCGTACGTCGTCCACCCGCCGGTCGGCAAGTGGATGATCTGGCTCGGCATGGAGGCGGGCGGCGGCGCGACCAGCGCGTTCGCGTGGCGGCTGGCGAGCGCCGTCGTCGGCATCCTCGCCGTGTTCCTGCTGGTGCGGATCGCGCGCCGCCTGTTCTCGTCGTCGCTGATGGGGGTGCTGGCCGGCCTGCTGCTGGCCGTCGACGGCGAGGCGATCGTGCACTCGCGCGTCGCGCTGCTCGACCAGTTCCTCATGCTGTGGGTGCTGGTCGCGTTCGGCTGTCTCGTGATGGATCGCGAGCAGGCCCGGCGGCGGCTCGCGGCCCGGGTGGGTTCCATCCTGGACGCGGGCGGCACGGTGGCCCGGTACGGGCCGCGCCTCGGGTTCCGGTGGTGGCGGCTCGCGGCGGGGGTCAGCCTCGGCCTCGCGTGCGGCACCAAGTGGTCGGGCCTGTGGTTCGTCGCCGTCTTCGGCATCCTCACCGTGCTGTGGGACCTGGCCGCGCGGCGCGCCGCCGGCGTCGGGCGCTGGTGGGAGGACTCCCTCGTCGTCGACGCCGTGCCCGCGTTCGTGACGATCGTGCCGACCGCGCTCGTCGTCTACGTGGCGTCGTGGTGGTCCTGGTTCACCCACCAGGGCGCCTACCTGCGGCAGTGGGCCGCGGACAATCCGGGCGCCGGCGTCACCTGGCTCCCGGACCCGCTGCGCAGCCTCGTCGAGTACCACCGCCAGATGTGGGACTTCCACACCGGGCTGAGCTCCGAGCACGGCTACGCCGCCCACCCCCTGGGGTGGATCGTGCAGTGGCGCCCCACGTCGTTCTTCTGGGAGAAGGACGCCCCCGGCACGGGCGGGTGCCCCGCCGACGCCGCGGACGCCTGCGCGCGGGCGGTCACGTCGCTCGGCAACCCGCTGCTGTGGCTGCTCGCCGCGCTCGCGATCGTCGCCACCGTGTGGCTGGGGGTCCGGCTGCGGGACTGGCGGGCGCTCGCCGTGCTCAGCGGCACCGTCGCCGGCTGGCTGCCGTGGTTCGCGTACGC
Organism: Isoptericola cucumis; assembly: GCF_014635665.1. Lineage (GTDB taxonomy): Bacteria > Actinomycetota > Actinomycetes > Actinomycetales > Cellulomonadaceae > Isoptericola > Isoptericola cucumis. The sequence continues at coordinate 382,550 of NZ_BMDG01000002.1, read as the reverse complement.
CCCGCCGTTCAGCGACCGGACCATCTTCACGTTCTACTCGATCGTCTTCACGCCGTGGGTGGTGCTCACGCTGCTGTACCCGATGGTCGTCGCGCTCGAGCGGACGGAGGACCGGCCCGGCCGCGGCCGCACCGTCGCCGTGATCACCGTGGTCGTGGCGATGATCGTCGCCGTGTCGGTGGTCTTCTACCCGCTGTGGTCGGGCATGCAGGTGCCGTACCCGTACTGGCAGTCCGTCATGCGGCTGGAGTCGTGGATCTGACGAGCCGGAGGGGCTGTGGGCGTGAGCCCCACGCCCACAGCACCCCGGATCAGGGCCAGTCGACCTGGGGGGTCGGGTGGAACTCCCACCCCGCGTCGCGCCATGCCGGGGCCTGCGCGGCAGTCCGGGCGCGGAACGCCTCCCAGTCCTTGCGCTCGGGAGCGGTCCACGCCACCTCGGCGACCGCGCCCAGGCGGGGCAGCAGCATGGAGAACAGCTCGTCGCGGGTGGTGATCGTCTCGGTCCAGACGGCGGCCTCGACGCCCTCGACGGCGTCCGCCGACAGCCCGTCGATGACCGCCGTCGGCTCCCACTCGTAGGAGTCGCGCAGCTCGACATGGCCCGCCCAGGCGAGGCCGAGCGGGTGCTCCGGCGTGTACTTCATGTCGAGGTACGCGTGGTTCCCCGGCGACATGATGAAGCGCGCCCCGGCGCCCGCCGCGGCGACGAACCGGTCGAACTCCTCGCCCTTGGGCTCCCAGTACTGCAGCAGCGTGCCCGGCTCGACGGGGCCGCGCGCGCCCTCCTGCCAGAAGACCGGCGTTTTCCCGGACTCACGCACGATCCGGGCCGCGAGCTCGACGAACCTGCCGAACTCCTCGACCTCCATCGTGTGGACCTCGTCGCCCCCCACATGCACCCACTCGCCGACGGTCATCGCCGCCAGGTCGCCGATGACGTCGCGCAGGAACGGCTCGGTGGCCGGGTTGTCGAACCACAGGCGGGAGAAGCCCACCTCGATGCCGTCGTACGAGTCGGTCGGCAGTCCGTCCTTCGTCAGATGGCCGTAGACGTGCGTCGCCGCGTTGATGTGCCCCGGCATGTCGAACTCCGGCACGATCGTGACGAACCGTGCCGCGGCGTACTCCTGCAGCTCGCGGTAGTCCTCGGTCGTGAGGAAGCCGGCGGTGCCGCCGCCCACCTGGTTGTCCGACGCCTTCTCCAGCTCGGGGCGCGACGGGATCTCGATGCGCCACCCCTGGTCGTCGGTGAGGTGCAGGTGCAGCACGCGCAACTTGAACGCCGCGACCAGGTCGACCACGGCGCGCATGTCCGCCGGCCCGAACCAGTGCCGCACGACGTCGAACGACAGGCCCCGCCACCCGTAGCGCGGGGCGTCGTGCACGACGACGGCGGGCACGGTCGGCGCGGCGCCGGCACCGGCCGGCGCGGGCACCAGCTGGCGCAGCGTGCGCACCGCGTGCAGCAGGCCCACCCGCTCGGGGGCCGTGGCGACGACGCCGTCGGCGGCGACCCGCAGGGTGTAGCGCTCCGGGTTGTCGGAGCCGGCCGGCCCGGCACTCTCGTCCAGCCGCAGCACGACGTCGACGACCCCGACGACGTCCGCAGCACCCGCGGCCGCAGGGGCGTCGGCCGAGGAGGCGTCGCCCCCGGTCACGACCGGCAGCCCGGCGGCGGCGAGCTGCTCGGCGGCCAGCCCGGCGAGCTCGGCGTCCGGCGCCGTGATCCGCACCGCCCCCGCGCGCAGCGGCGGCGCGTCGCTCGGTTCGACGGCGGTGGGCCAGGGGATCAGAGGCAGCATCGCGATCAGTCTCCAGACAGGGGTCGGCCAGGGCCGCGGAACATGAAACGTTAGTGACCCTGCCGAATCCCTGTCAACGACGCCGCGCCACCGGCGACCACCCCGGCTCGACGCCGTGCTCCGACCTGCTCCGACCTGCTCCGACCTGCTCCGACCTGCTCCGACCTGCTCCGACCTGCTCCGACCCGGTCAGGACGCGGCGACCAGCACCGGCGCAGGCTCCGACGGGACCGTCCCGGCCACGCCCGGGTACGGCGCGGCCGGGCCGGACCACCCGGCGTGGACGCCGTCGGGCAGACCGATGCTCACCTGCCCCCACACCCACTCGCCGGTGGTGGGGCCGCCGGTGCGGTCGGCCAGCACCACGGTCTCGACCTGCGGCACGGGCCGCAGCTCCGCGCGGTCGACGACGGACTCCGGGCGCGTCTGGTGGACCACGAGCATCGCCGGAGGCAGACCCTCGCCCGTCACGACGCCGGCCAGGTGGTCCACGACGTCCTGCACCTCGGCGACCGGGACCTCGTGGCTCGTCGTCTGCACGCCGTCACCGATCCGGCCCTCCGGGTGCACCGACACGCCCACGCCCCCGGCGCGCAGCAGCGGCTCCACGTGCCGGACCTCCTCGACGAGCGGCGCCGCGCCCGCCCCGATGTCCAGCAGCACGTACACCCCCTCGTCCCGTGCGGCGGCGACGAGCGGCCGCAGCGTGTCGAGCTCCTCCTCGTCCACCCAGTCCCCGTCCTCCCCCGGGGAGCCGGACGACGCGCTCGCCGTCACGACCAGGGTCGGGACGACGAGCTCGCCCTCGGACGTCGTCGGCGGCTCCTGCTCGTCGTCACCGGCGTCGTCCGTCGTGTCGCCGGTCGTGTCGTCCGAAGCGTCGTCCGAAGCGTCGTCCGTCGTGCCGCCCGCCGACTCGTCGGTGGCGTCGGGCACTTCGCCGTAGGCCGCGGCGGCCTCCTGCGCCCGCGCGACGACGGACTCGGGGTCGTCCCAGACGGACGCCGACGTCGTGACGTACCGCGCGGGCAGCAGGTGCTGGGAGCCCGTCGGCAGGAGGGCGGCCCGCTCGGCCGCCGCGACGCGCCAGCCGAACTCCTCCGGGTCGCCGAACGACGCACCCACCCCCACGACCGTGAGCGCCTGCGCCTCGTCCAGCGTGCTGACGGCGCTCAGCGCGCCGAGGTCGCCGCCCGGCACGTCGGCGGGGACCGCGCCGGCCGCCCGCAGCGACGCGATCGCCGCCTCCTGCCCGGGCTGCGGGTCGACGACGGCCAGGACCTCGCGCAGCATCCCCTCACCGGAGCCGTCGTCGGCGCCCGCCGCCACAGGCGTTCCGAGGACGTCCTCGAGGTCTCCGACCAGGTCCGCCAGGTCGTCCTCCTCCAGCTCCGGGTACTCGGGCTGGTCGTCCTCCGGGTCCGCCTGGTCGGGCTCCGGGGGCGTCGTCACGACGTCGGCCTCCAGGTGCACCACCTGCACACCGGCCGCCTCCGCGGCCTCGGCCGCGACACCGTCCTCCTCGCCGACCACCACGGCGGCGCGGGCGCCGAGGCGCTGCAGCTCCTCGCCCAGCCCCCCGTCGGACGTCCCGCCCCGGGCGAGCAGCGCCGGGGCCCGCACCGCGACAGCGGCCGCGGCGAGCGCCCCCCGGGCCTCCTCGTCGTCGGCGTCGGCGAGCACCACCGTCTCGGCGCGGGAGTACACCGTCTGGCTGGCCGTGAGCGCCAGCTCGGCCGGGTCGGCGGAGTCGAGCAGCACGGCGTGCGGCTCGATGTCGCGCACCGCCACGGACGGCGCCGACGCGTCGGGGCTCGCGGCGTCGTCGGTCTGCGGAGCGCTGCACCCGCTGAGCACCAGCGCACCGGTCGCGACGAGGGCAGGCAGGACGAATCGGGCGTTCCGGAGGGGCACGAGCACATCTTTGCGCATCCGACCACCCAGGGTCGATGCCGACCCCCTTCGAGAACGTCCTCGCGGTCGAAACACGCGCGACTTTCGTCCACGAGGGCGTTCTCGAAGGGGAGTAGGGACAGTCCGGGGACGACGAAGGCCGCCGACCTCACGGTCGACGGCCTTCGCCTTCGGTGGAGCTAGGGGGATTCGAACCCCCGACCTTCTCATTGCGAACGAGACGCGCTACCAACTGCGCCATAGCCCCAAGAGCGGTGCCAACATTAGCACCCCGCCACGGCAGGTCGGCAAATCGTGGTCAGCCCGCGGCCCGGCGCCGAGCGAGGATCTGCTCCAGCGGCAGACCGAGCGTCTCGGTCCGGGGCCGGGGCTCGTCGCCCGCCGTGGCGGACGCCTGGTCGGCCGTCTGGCCGGCGCCTCGGTCGGCGCCGTCGTCGGGTGCCGCAGCGCGGTCGACGGCGCGGTCGGCAGCACGGTCCGCGGCGCCACGGGCGGGCGTCGCGGTCGGCCCGAGCGCGCCGTCCATGGTCGCGGCGAGCGACCCGGCCGCCGTCTGACGACCGAGCGTGAACGACCCGTCCGGCGACACCCGCGGCATGCGCGGCGGCGCCGTGGCCTTGGTGACGTACGTCGGCAGGGGCACGGGGACCGGGTCCCACGGCTCGCCCCCGACGGGACGGGCCTTCGCGGGCGCCGGCGGTTCGGGAGCCGACGGCGCGGGCGCGGACTGCTCGGGTGCGGGCGCCTGCGGTGCCGGTGCGACCTCCCGGTCGCCGTCACCGCCGCTCCGGCCGGAGCCGCCCGGGGCGCGGCCCGCGGGCTCACGGCGCACCTGCGCGGTGGTGACGACCTCGACGGGGTCGGCCCGGTCGGGTCGCGCGGGCGAGACGAGCGGTCGGGACGACGTCGCGTCGTCCGCGGCGGCGTTCGACGCGGACCGGCCCGACGACGACGCGCTCACCCGCGGGATCATCTGCGTGTGGGTGGCCGACGGGCGGACGGCGTGGCCCGTGACGCGCGCCCGGTTGCGCGGCACGTACGGCCCGCCGTTGGCGAGGGCACGGGCCTGTGTCGCCTCCCGCTGCGCGCTGCGACGCTCCGCGACCCAGCGCGCGTCGGTGCGGCGTGCCGCCCGCGCCGCGAGGCGACCGAGGACGAGCACGACCAGCAGCAGCCCCGAGGGGACCGCCCCCGCGTACCAACCGGCCGTGCCGGTCGCGACCACGGCCCAGCCGGCCGCGGTCGCCAGGAGCAGCAGCAGCGTGAGCACCAGCCGGCGGCGGGCGCGCGCGGCCCGGCGCTCGAGCACCGCGAGGCGGGACGCGCGGGGCTGCGGACGGGACGACCCGGCAGGCGCCGGGCTGCGCGGCGCGTCCCTGTGCTCGTCGTGACCCATCGGTCGCTCCCCTCCTGCGTCGTCAGGCGACGGCCCGGACGCCAGGAGCGGCACCGGCCCGTCGGTGGTGATCGCCGGCGCGGGCACCCGGCCGCCGTCGGCCACGGCCAGCACCCGCAACCCGGCGGAGAACCTGTCGTCCACGCGCGAGTCGACCAGCTGCTGCCGAAGCCGTAGACGGTGCGGCACCCAGAAGCCCAGCCACAGGACGAACAGCGCGAGCGCTGCTACCCCTGCCGCCGACGATTCCACACACGCGACGGTAGGGGACGCCTTGACCCCATGGACGGCACCGGGGACGGCGTGTCCGGTGTCGGTGCCGGTCGAGCGCCGACCTGGACCCGACCTGGACCCGACCCGGCCTCGACCCGGCCTCGACCCGGCCTCGACCTAGAGCTCGTCGCGGGCGCGCTGCCAGCGGGCCAGCAGGCCCTCGGGGACGTCCTCCGTCGTGAGCGCGAAGGTGCGGTGGTCGCGCCATGCGCCCTGGATGTGCAGGTACCGCTCCCGCACGCCCTCGTCGCGGAACCCGAGCTTGGCGACCACCCGCAGGCTCGGGGCGTTCTCCGGGCGGATGTTCACCTCGATGCGGTGCAGCCCCAGCACCCCGAGGCAGTAGTCGCCCGCCATCGCGACCGCGGTCGGGATCACGCCGCGGCCCGCGACCTCCTGGGACACCCAGTAGCCGATGCTCGCGGAGCACAGCGACCCGTACACGATCTGCGACACCGTCAGCTGTCCCACCAGGGCGCCGTCCAGCTCGACCGCGAACGGCAGGGTGGTGCCGGCGCGCGCCTGCGCGGACAGGGCCCGCAGGTAGTCGACGAACGTGGCCGCGCCCTGCCGCTCCCCCGGGGCGGTCGCCTCCCACGGCTCGAGCCAGCGCGCGTTCTCGATGCGCAGCCGCTGCCACTCCGCCCCGTCGCGACGACGCAGCGGGCGCAGCACCACGGCGCCCGCGCCCCCGTCCTCGCGCAGCGTGACCGGCCAGGAGCGCGACACGCTCCACGCCCGGGCGTGCTTGTGCGTCATGCCACCCCGATCCGCCGGTCGCCCGGCCCTCGTCCTTCGCTCGGACCAGTGATCCGGGCCACCCTCGATGCCTCCCGGCGCGCGCCGGGGCCCTCCCGACGGGACCCTGCCACAATGGCCCCATGCGCGGCGACCGCAAGGAAAACTCAGCTCACCAGCCCTACCCGATCCTCGGGGGGATGGAGCCCGCCGAGGCGAAGGAGGAGCTGCGCAGAGCCATCCGCAGCCATCGCACCGAGCGCTCCCCGCGGTTGCGCGACGAGGCGGCCGTCGCGTTCGCCGACGTCCTCGACACGGTGCCTGCCGTGCGCGACGCGGCCGTCGTCGCCACCTACGTCTCCCGACCCACCGAGCCGGGCACGGGCGTCCTGCTGGACCGCCTCGCCGCGCGCGGCACCCGCGTGCTCCTGCCGGTGCTGGGTGCGGGGCTGGCCCGCGACTGGGCCGAGTACGCCGGCGCCGACGACCTGCTCGAGCGCGCCCCCGGACGGCCGCCCGAGCCGTCCGGGCCTGCCCTCGGCGCCGACGCGATCACGCAGGCGGACGTCGTCGTCGCGCCAGCACTCGCGGTCGACAACCGCGGGGTGCGCCTCGGCCAGGGCGGCGGCTGGTACGACCGGTCGCTCAAGATGGCCCGCCCCGGCGTGCCGGTGGTGGTGCTCGTCTTCCCCGAGGAGGTCTACGACGCCACCGAGCGCCCGCTGCCGCTCGAGGAGCACGACGTGCCCGTGCACGCCTTCGTGACGCCGACGGGCTGGCAGCCGCTGCCGGCGCCCGCCCCCGCTCCGGCGCGGGCGGGCTGATCCCGCGCGGGGGCTGACCCCGAGAGCGATCAGGGCGTGAGGGTGCTGCGCGCCTCCGCCGCGGCCTCGACCGCCTCGCGCGAGAACGGCCACGCGAACGTCTCTCCCGCCGCCCACGCCCCTAGCTGGTCGTCGTAGTGGGACGACGCCGGGTGGCCTGACGTGCCCGTGGCGGTCACCCACGTCGAGGCGTCCAGGTCGGCGAGGTCCACGACCATCCGCATCGACGGGCCGGTCGTCACGGCGAAGCTGCCGGTGCCGGCGTCCCACCCGGTGGCGTTGACTATCGACGACCCGCCCGGCATCCGCACCGGGTCCGGGTTCATGTAGTCGCGCACGAAGGCGGGCACGCCCGCGCCGCCGAGCACGGGGTGCTCGAGCCGGAGCGAGTGCAGGGTGCCCCACGTCCAGTCGGCGGGCTCCTTGGACAGCTCGACCGTCAGGTCGCGGCGCGCCGTCGTGACCGCGCGGGTGAGGATCTCGTCCCGGGTCTCGACGACGTTCACGGTGGTGCGGTCGTCCCAGAACCGGTCGTCGGGGCGTTCCAGCATGGACTGCACGACCTGCAGCCAGCGCGAGCCGCCCTCGGGCCGCATGCTCTCCGGCAGGTCGTCCCAGAAGGTCTCGGCGAGGAGGTTGCGCCAGACCGCGGCGAAGTAGGCCGCGGCCGGCGAGTCCACGTCGGTGCGGTAGTCCCAGTCGGCCAGCAGCTCGAGGCCCGCGGACTCGAACGACCCGTCCACGTCGAGCTCGAGCAGCACCGGGACGAGCGCCGCGGCGAACGGCGACCAGTCGTCGTTCTGGATGCGGTTCATGTCGGCCGCGTCGAACGGCCGCCCGGTCGAGATCTGCTCGTCCAGCAGCGTGCGGATGCGCTCGGAGCGGTAGCCGTAGTCCCAGTCCTCGGTGAGGAACGGGCCCGACTCCCCCGGCAGCACGGCCTGGTTGGCGGCGACGACGTACCCCTGGGCGGGGTCGAGGGCGCGCGGCATCCGCTCCTCCGGGACCCAGCCCTGCCAGTCGTAGCGCGGGTCCCAGCCCGGACGCGGCCACGTGCCGTCGGACGGCACGGGCCCCTCGACGTCGTCGCGCTCGGGGATGCGGCCGGGCGCCTGGTAGCCGATGTGCCCGTCGGTGGTCGCGAAGACGATGCTCTGGGCGGGCACCTCGAACTGGGCCGCGGCGTCCCGCACGTCGTCCTCGTCGCGGGCCGTGTTGAACGCGAAGACGGCGTCGGCCGTGCGGCCCGGCTGCAGGGCCGTCCACTGCAGGGCGACGTCGTACTCCCCGAACTCGGTGCCGGACTCGGTGGGCGATCCGACGACGTCCTCGACGTCGAGGACGTCGGAGACGAGCGGGCCGTGCGCGGTGCTGCGCACCGTGAGGTCGACCGGGCTGGCGCCCGCGACCCGGATCGTCTCGGTCCGCACGTCGAGGGGCTCCCACTCCTCGGCCTCGGAGTCCCGCAGCCACGTGTCGCCGCGGACGCGCTCGACGAAGAAGTCGGTGACGTCGGCGCCCATGTTGGTCAGGCCCCAGGCCAGGTCGGCGTTGTGCCCGATGATGACGCCGGGGAAGCCGGCGAACGAGAAGCCGGCGACGTCGAAGGGGCACTCCGCCGTCACCTCGTTGCAGTGCAGGCCCACCTGCGACCAGATGCCCGGCGAGGACAGCGCCAGGTGCGGGTCGTTGGCCAGCAGCGGCTTGCCGGACGCCGTGTGCTCCCCCGACACCACCCACGAGTTGGAGCCCGAGGCGTCGCCCCGGCCGACGAGCACCGGCACGGCGTCCAGCGCGGTGCGGGTGGCGTCCATCGCGCTCTCGAGGCGGGCGGAGGCCTCGCCGCCGGCCGAGCCGAGGATGTCGGCGTCCTCGGGCCCGGTGGCCTCGGAGCCGGCCGCCGGGCCGTCGTCCGTCCGGTTCGCCAGGTCGCGGGTGCGCAGGACCGGCGCGTTCCCGCTCTCGTCGTAGGCCGGGAAGAGCTCGTCGACGAGGGCGCTGTCCCCGAGCGTGCTGTAGGCGAGCGCGCGGTCGAGCTCGTCGTCGTAGTTGCCCCGCAGGTCCCAGGCCATCGCCTTGAGCCAGGCGAGCGAGTCCACGGGGTCCCACGGCTCCGGCTCGGAGACCTCGGCGTTCGCCCCGAGCACCGTGTACTCGACGGCGAGCTGCTCGGGGTCGCGCTCCTCCAGGTAGGCGTTGACGCCCTGCGTGTACGCCTGGAGGTACTCGCGCGTGGAGTCGGAGATCAGGTGCCACTCCTCCTCGGCCACGCGCCGCCACCCGAACGTGCGGATGACCTTGTCGGCCTCGACCGCCTCGGGGACGTTGCCGACGAGCTCGGCCAGCCGGCCCGACGTCACGTGGCGGCGGTAGTCCATCTCGAAGAAGCGGTCCTGCGCGTGCAGGTACCCCTGGGCGAGGAAGAGGTCCTCGGCGGAGTCGCCGTACACGTGGGGCACGTCCTGCGCGTCACGACGGACCTCGACGTCGGCCGAGAGGCCCGGCACCTTCTGCGTGCCCTCGTGGTCGGGCAGCGGACGCCGGACGGTGACGACGGCGAACACGGTGCTGGCCACCAGGGCGAGCACGACGACCACGGCGATCCCGACGACGACGCTGCGCAGCCGGGACCGGCGCCGCGGCGCCGGCTCGTCCTCCAGCGACTCCTCGAGCTCCGGCGGGATGCCGGCGGACGTGGGGCCCGACGTGGGGTCGTCGTCGGGCGAGCTGCCAGGTGCTGCGGGGGGCGCGGTCGATGACACGCAGGCGAGACTACCGCCCCGTATGATTGGCACTCGCAAGACCTGAGTGCCAGCGATCCTGCCCGATCGCCGCATCCGTCCCGAGGAGATCACGTGCCCACCTACGCGTACCGGTGCGCCGACTGCGACCACGCGTTCGACGTCCACCAGGCGTTCACCGACGACTCGCTGACCGTCTGCCCCGAGTGCGGCGGCCGCCTGCGCAAGCAGTTCGGCTCCGTGGGGGTGACCTTCAAGGGCTCGGGCTTCTACCGCAACGACTCGCGCAAGGGCGCGGGCTCGTCGAGCTCCGGGTCGTCGTCGTCCGGCGGCTCCAAGGATTCGTCGTCCAGCAGCTCGTCGGGCTCGTCGTCGGGCTCGTCGTCGAGCGGCAGCAGCTCGTCGGGCGGCTCGTCCTCGAGCTCGTCCGGATCGTCGGGGTCGTCCAAGGCCGCCTCCGCCTGACGCCTCCGCCTGACGTTGTGGCCTGAGGGTCGGCGCCGAGCCTGCCCCCAAGCCTGCGCGTCCACAGGCGTCGTCCGGACGACGGAGGCCGGGGTGCACGGCGACCTAGCGTCACGGCCATGCCCGACCGCACCCCGAGCACCCGCCCCTCCGCCCCGCGCCGCGACGCCGGGCGCCCCGACCGCCCGTCACCGCGGCGGCTCGCCCGCCGGCTGAGGACGCTGTCCTGGCGGCTGCGCTACGTGCTCGCGGCCGCCTGCTGTGGCATCGCGGCCGCGCTCGTCGTGCAGGCGCTGCGGCCCGAGCCGCCGCCCACCGTCGACGTCGTCGTCCCCGCGCACCCGCTCGCCGCCGGCGAGGCCGTGCGGCGCGCGGACCTCGACGTGCGCACCGTGCCGGCGGCCATGGTGCCCGCCGACGTGCTGACCGACGCGGGAGCCGTCGTCGGCCGGGCACCCGCCGTGACGCTGCCCGCCGGCCTGCCGCTGCACCCCGGGCTGCTGCCTGGCGGCGGGGTCGTCTCCCAGGCGCCGAAGGGCACCGTCGTCGTGCCCGTCCGGCTCGACGAGACCGCCGCCGGCTGGCTGCGGCCCGGCGACCGCGTCGACCTCCTCGCGCGTGACGACGGCGGGGCGACGCCGGTCTCCGCCGGCGTCGAGAGCGAGGACGGCGCGAACGGCACGAGCGGCGCGGGCGCTGGCTCAGACGCGGGCTCAGGCAAGGACGACTACCTGGCGAGGCGGGCGCTGGTGCTTCCCGGCACGGGCTCTCCGGCCGACGGCGGCGGGGCCGGCGGCGGGCTGCTGGGCGGCGCCGCCACCGGCCCGTCCCCCGGGCGGGACGTCACGCTCGTGGCCGTCGCGCCCGACGACGCGCCCGCGCTGTCAGCGGCGTCCGGCTGGGGCACGGTGGGCGCCGTCCTCGTCCCGTGAGCGGCGTGGACCGACCCGCCGGGCAAGCGCCATCCGTTGCAGGGCCGCCCCGTCGCGGCGAGAATCGGCCACGGCCATCCGGGCATCCGCCGTGTGCGAGCTGCCCGGGGACACGCACTCAGGGGGAAGACATGAAGAACATGATGTCCGGGTTCAAGGACTTCATCATGCGGGGGAACGTCGTCGACCTCGCCGTCGGCATCGTCATCGGCGGTGCCTTCACGGCGGTCGTGACGGGGCTGCTGGACGGCATCATCAACCCGCTCATCGCCGCGATCTTCGGGCAGCCGGACATCTCCGGGGTGGGGCAGTTCGAGATCAACGAGTCCCTGTTCAGCATCGGGGTGTTCCTCAACGCCGTGCTGAACTTCCTCATCGTCGCCGCCGCGTTGTACTTCATCGTCGTCGCGCCGCTCAACCACCTGGCCGAGCGCCGCGCGCGCGGCAAGGAGGAGGAGCCCGAGCCCATGGAGCAGGACGTCATCCTGCTGCAGGAGATCCGCGACCTGCTCGCGGCCCAGCGGCCCGGCGCCACGTCGGCCGAGCCGCCGCACAGCTCGCACGGGCTCTGACCCGGTCGGCCCCTCACCAGTGCGGCGGCACGTCCTGCTGCAGCCGGTCGTCGTTCGAGCCGTGGCCGCCGCGCTCGTCGCGCGTCACCCCGAAGCCGCTCTCCCGCTCCGTGCCCTTCCGGACCGCCCGGCGGGGGCCGCGTCGACGACGCTCCGTCGCCGGGTCGTCGGGAAGACGCGCACCGGGCTCGGGCGACCCGGGCCGCTGCTCCCGGTCGGGGCGCGGCTCCTCCTGCTCGGTGTCGTGCTCGCTCACGGAGGCCATTGTCCACCCGTCGCCCGGCCCGCGCGGGCGCGACCGGCTCGCGCTCAGTCGGTGACGGCGTCCTTCGTCCCGTCCGCGGGGGCCGGCTCGTCGTCCCCGAGGGGACGGGCGGCGTCCTGCCCCTCGCCCGCGGCCTCGGCGTCCGTCGAGGCCTCGGCGTCGTCCGTCGCGGCCTCGGCGTCCGGGACGTCCGGGCCGGCGTCGGGTTCGGGCGCCTGCTCGGCATCGTCGGCGACGACCTCCACCGGCGGGGCGTCGTCCTCGTCGTCCTCGTCGGGCAGCACCGGCACGACGACCTCCCGCGGCGGCACGACACCGCCCGCGGTGCCGATCCGCTCGTCGCGCACGCGCTGCACGAGCACGCGCACGCGCTCCGCCTCGCCGTCGGGGTCGAGGAACGCGGCCGCCGACCAGACCTGCGTCACGACCCACCCGACCCGCTCGAGGCGCTCGGCGAGCTGACGGTCGCGCACCCGCACCGACGGCTCGGCGACGTACGCGGCGTCGTCGGTGAGCACCGCGACCAGGAGCTGGCCGGGCAGGTCGGGGTGGCCGACGACCAGCGGGATGCGGTCGCCGTCCTCGGCCCCGTAGTCGGTCTCGACCAGGTAGCCGAGCTTCCACAGCCGCTCGCCCAGGTCGACCAGGAGCCGGTCGGGCGCACGGCCCACGTCCACGCCGTTGCCGAGCCGCACCTGGTCGGCCGCCCCCGAGCGGCGCTCGGCGAGGTCGAGCATCTCGGCGAGGAGCCGGGGCCCGGCGCCGCGCAGGCGTTCCGGGTCGAGCGCGTCGGCCCGGAAGCAGGACACCACGTGCAGGCGCTGCCGGGTGGCGCCCAGCGCCCCGAGCAGCATCGCCTCTCCCCCCGCCTCGCCGAGGACGCCGAAGCGGTGCAGCACGCGACCGTGCGGCGTGCGGCCGAAGCCGACGGACAGCAGGATCGTGTCGCGGGACAGTCCTGCGACGCCCGTGATGTCGGCGACGACCACCGGCTCGGGCCGCGACCCGGAGAAGAACGGCGCGAGCGCCGGGTTGGCCCGCACCTCGGCGAGCAGGGCCTCGCGGACCCGGTCCGCGTGGGCGGCCGTCACGGTGACGACCGCGAACGTCTCCTCGGGCCGGGTCAGGGCGTGCTCGATCGACGCCTCGACGACGCGGTCCACCTCGGCCTGCGTGCTCTCCACGCTCCCGGACACCGGGTCCGGCATCCCCGTGCCGTCGACGACGTCGAGGCGCACCAGCTCCTCGGCGCGCGGCAGGGGGGCCGGTCGCAGCAGCCCCTCGTACCCGTGGGCGGCGAGCAGCCGCGTCAGCTCGGGGTCGCGGCTGTTGTCGTGCGGCTGCAGGGTGACGGTGGGCAGCAGGCCGGCCAGGTCGTGCACGCTCGTGCCCGACGCCGACCGCGGGTCGCCGACCACCACGACCTGGCGGGCACGCGCGATCGCCGGCACCACGACCTCCGTGGGCACGTGCTGCACGGCGTCGAGGATCACGACGTCGGCGGTGCGGTGCGCGGGCAGCAGGTGCGGCACGAGGGTGGGCGTGGCGATGAGCGTGGGCCGCAGGCGCCGCAGCACGTCGCCGTGCCGCTCGGCCAGGTCGCGCAAGGTCGTGAGACGGCCCTCGATGAGCTCGGTGAACAGCGCCTCCGCACCGTCGCGGTCCTCCCGCATCACCGCGCCCAGGTGGGCCCGCGTCGCGACCCGCACCGGCTGGGCCAGGGCCGCCAGGTGCTCCCGGTCGAGCTGGCGGAACCGGCGGGCGAGCGCGTCGAGGCCGGCGCCGTCCTGCCCGGCCAGCGCCGGGTCGGCGGCCAGGAGCTGCTCGAACACCGACGACCACCAGGCGAGCTCGAGCTCCGCGTGGACGAGCGTGGCCGGCGAGCGCCGGTCGGCGAGGTCGTCGACGAGGTCCCCGATACCGGCGGAGCGGGCCCGGCGAAGCAGGGCGGTGCGCTCGGGCAGGGCGGCGAGCGCGACGGAGTCCCCGGCCAGGCGCTGGAGCCGTTCGGCGAGCCCGTCGAGGTCGAGGTCGAGCAGGTGCCCGCCCAGCGTCGTCGTGGCGAGCACGGGCTCGAGCGCCTCGAGGTCGATCCGCACGGCCTCGTAGGTGTCCTCGATGGAGGCGAGCCCCTCGGGGAGCGTCGGCCACCCGCCGCGCTGGGCGTGCTCGGCCCAGACCTCGCGCTGCTCCTGCACGTTGACGAGCGCCGCGTGCAGGTCGGGCACGCGCACGCCGGGGCGCACCATGTCCTTGGCCCGCTTGCGCAGCCGGCGCCGCGTCGGCCAGCCCATCTCGATGCCGTGCTCCGCCCGCCACCGCCGGGACGCCGTCGCCTGCACCAGGTCGGCGGCCGTGCGCTCGAAGACCATCGGGTGGAAGACGTCGAGGGTGCTGCGCATCCCGCCCAGCATCGTGAGCTGCTCACCCCACCGGCGCACGGTCGTCGGCGTCGTCAGGCCGGTGACCTCGACCGTGTACGCGATCTGGCGTCGCAGCTGCGGCAGGGTGACGTCGCGCAGCCGCTCGACGCGCAGCAGCGCCTGGCGGGCGTCGTCGTCCGTGACGAGCTGGGCGCCGAACCACGGCGTCGACGACGGGCGCAGGGTGAAGGCGCCGAGCTCGGCGGCGCGCACGAGGTCGGCCGCGAGCTCGCGGCGCCGCGGGCCGTCGAGCGCGACGACGGCCTCGGAGGCGAGCCGCACCCCGGTCGACGGCGCGGGCCGCTCCGAGGTGAGCCGCGCGAGCGCCTGCAGCGCGTCGTACGCGGAGACCTGCCAGGGCGAGCGCCGCTCGTGCAGCGCCTCGATGTACCCCGTGAGCTGGGCGCGCGTGCCGATCAGTGCGTCGCGCACCCGCGCCGTCGCGTCGGTGTCGACCTGCTCCGGCTCGCTGGCCATCGCCGCGAGCAGGCGACGGGAGACCTCCTCGCGCCACGTCGGGTGCGGGGGGATGTCCAGCAGCAGGGAGTCGAGGCCCAGGTTCTCGAGCCGCAGCGACAGGCGGTCGGCCGCCCGCCGGTGCCCCGTCACGTACAGCACGGACCGGCCGGCGGAGGTCGCCTCGGCCACGACGGCGGCGAGCGTGCCCGCGACGTCCGAGCCGACGGGGGCGTCGACGAAGAAGTGGCCGCCGGTGGCCAGCGCGTCGAGCGCGTGCCGCTGGTGCGGGTCGAGGTCGCCCACGCCGCGTTCGCGCGTCGGGTCGGCGTCGGTGCGGCGCACCTCGGGGAGCTCGAGCGAGCGGAGCCTGTCCGCCGCGTCGTCCACCCCGGCGAGCGCGGCGACCACCTCGTGGCGGTGCAGCGACGGCGCGAGCTCGTCGAGGTCGTCGACGAGCATCTGCCCCGGGTGGACGAACGTGCCGACGAGCACCCGCCGGTCGAGCGTGAAGTCGGTGAGCACCGCCTCCCCGAGCGAGGCGATGCGGGCGAGCACGTCCGTCGGGTCGAAGCCGGCGAGCGTGAACGTGGCCTTCGCGAGCGCCGCCGGGTCGAGCAGGGCACCGTGCGCGCGCAGGGTGCGCGCGACGACCGGGTTGATCTCGACGGTGGGCTCGAGCGTGAGGTCGTAGTCCGCGCCGCCGTCGCCGCGCGGGGTGAGCGTCACAGGCCGCAGGACGACGGGCGCGTGCACGACCCGGCCGCGGGCCGGCGCCTCGGCGGCGCCGTCGACCTTGCCGTCCGGCGTGCCGTCGACGCGGCCGGTCGCGCCCGCGGGTGGCACGGGTCGCTCCCCGGAGTCGCGGGCGGCCATCGACACGACGGGGATCGAGCTCGTGAGCGCGGGGCCCTCGTCCTCGGCGGCGGCTGAGGCCGGCTGACCGTCGGCGGCCGGGTCGTGCGCGTCGCCGGCGGGGTCGCCGTCGGGGGCGTCGCCTGCCTCGTGTCCCGCCTGGGGACCTTCGGCCGGGCCGGACGCGACCCGCGCCAGGGCCGCGACGTCGTAGCGCTGCGGACCACCCCCGCCGAACGGGACCTCCGGCGCCTCGTCGGGCTCCACCCAGGTGGCGACGCCGATCGCCAGGTAGGTGGGTGCCACCCCGTACCTCGACGCGTGCTCGGCCGAGCGCGCCGCGACCGCACGGGCGCGGCGTCGTGCCGCCGGGAGGGCCTCGCCCTCGCGCACCAGGTTGGAGAGCCTCGTGGGGCGGCCCGCGAAGAGGCCCGCGACTCCTGAGGGGTGCGCGGCCGACAGGTCGACCACGGCCTCGCCGAGCAGGCCCACGTCGGAGAGCGACGAGCCGCCCACCATCTCCACCAGCGACGCCCGCCAGCGGCGGGTGGCGGCCTCGACGGCGTCGGGGACCGTCGGGCCGGGCACCGGGCCGGAGCCGTCGCGCGCGTCCCGCCCGCCGGCCGGCTGAGCACCCGCACGACCGCCGTTCGTCCCGCGGCCGTTCTCCCCCGCGTCGGCACGCCGGCCCGCCTCCGGGGCGGCGACCGGCTCGGCAGGCTCCGCGGCCGGGGGCGTGACCGCGGTCGGGGCGGTGGTTCGTCGGGCGGCTCTCACGCCAGCACGGTAGAACGGCGCGGGTCCCGCACGGGGTCCGGCACGCCGACGGCGGCACGACAGGCCCGCGTGAAGCGCCGGAAGACGAGTCGACGCCCCCTCGGCGGGGGGTCCGAAGGGGCGTCGCGGCCGGGCTGGCCCGGCATAGGGCAGCGCGCACCGCGCAGGGGGCGGGCGATGCGCGCTGCCATCGAGAGTTTGCCGCTCGGGGCGGGTTCCGTCAATACCTGGCACCGGGCGTCCTCGCAACCTCAGGACGAAAAATTCCCGTGACCAGGGGATTCCCGAGGCAACTATGCTCGTCGGTCGTGGCAGGAGCGATGACGAGGCTGGTCGAGGCGGTGGTCCCGGCCCGCATGGGCAGCAGCTTCCGCTGGCTGCTGTCGTCGTCGTGGACGAGCAACATCGGCGACGGCGTCGCGCTCGCCGCCGGGCCGCTGCTGGTGGCGTCGCAGACGGACTCCGCCTTCCTCGTCGCGCTGGCCGCGATGCTGCAACGTCTCCCCTGGCTCGTCTTCGGGCTGTGGGCAGGGGTGCTCGCCGACCGGCTGGACCGTCGCCGGCTGGTCGTGGTCGCGAACCTGCTGCGCGCCGTCGTCGTCGCGGCGCTGAGCGTCGTGATCGTGACCGGCCACGTGAGCATCGGCATGGTCCTGACGGCGATGCTGCTGATGGGCGTGGCCGAGGTGTTCGCGGACACCACGTCGCAGACGCTGCTGCCGATGCTCGTGCGCCCCGCCGACCTCGGCACCGGCAACTCCCGGCTCCAGGCGGGGTTCCTCACCGCGAACCAGCTCGTCGGCCCGCCGCTGGGCGCGTTCCTGTTCGCCGCCGGGATGGCCTGGCCGTTCGTCGTCCAGGTGCTGTGCGTCGTGCTGGCGGTGCTCCTCGTCGCCCGCGTCGTCCTGCCGCCGGTGGCCCGCGACGTCACCACCGAGCGCACGCGCGTGCGCCACGACGTCGCCGAGGGCCTGCGCTGGATCTGGCACCACCCGCCCGTGCGCACGCTCGCCCTGGTGATCCTCGTCTTCAACGTCACGTGGGCTGCGCCCTGGGCCATCCTCGTGAAGTACTCGCTCGACCACCTGCACATGGGCGAGATCGGCTTCGGCCTGCTGACGACGGCGTCCGCCGTGGGCGGCCTGGTCGGCACGTTCTCCTACGGGCGGCTGGAGCGCCGGTTCTCCCTCGCGACCCTCATGAAGGTGTGCCTGTCGCTCGAGGTGCTCTTCCACCTGGCGCTCGCGCTGGCGACGACCGGGTGGGTCGCGATGGCGACGCTCTTCGTGTTCGGCGCGTACGGCTTCGTGTGGGGCACCGTGTCCAACACGATCCGGCAGCGCGCGACGCCGGCGCGCTTCCAGGGGCGGGTGGCGTCCGTCTACATGATGTGCGTCTTCGGGGGCATCGTCGTCGGCAACGCCCTCGGCGGCGTCCTCGCGCAGCAGTGGGGCCTCACCGCGCCGATGTGGTTCGGCTTCGTCGGCGCGGGCCTGACGCTCGTGCTCGTGTGGCCGCAGCTGGCGCACATCGCGCACACCGAGTCCGCCGACTGACCGCGAGGCGGCCGCCTACTCCCCGGTCGCGCCGTCCGCCAGCTCGCGCACGACGTCGAGGTGCCCGGCGTGCCGGGCGTACTCCTGGAGCACGTGGAAGCAGATCCAGGCGAGCGTCGGCGGCGGCGTCCCGTCGTCCGCGAACCGGCCGCCGACGGCACCACGCTCGGCGAGGTCGTGGGTCGCGAGGACCTCGCGCGTGCGCGCGCCGCCTGCGTGGAGGGCGTCGACGAGCGCCCCCAGACCGACGTCGCCGGGCACCCGCCACGGCCCCGTGGGATCGCCGCCGGTGTGGTCGCCCCACGGGTCGGCGACCTGCTCGCCGAGGAACCCCCAGACGAACCAGCGGCGCTCCATGTGCACCAGGTGGGTGAGCATCTCCAGCGGCGCCCAGCCGCTCGGGACCAGGCTCGTGCGCAGCTGGTCCTCCGTCATGCCCTCGAGCTTCCGCGCGACCGCGCCGCGGTAGTAGTCGAGGTAGGCGGCGAACTGCGCCAACGGGTCGGCAGAGTCCAGGCGGGGTTCGACGTCGGAGAGCGGCATGCCGGCAGCGTACGGCGTGGCCGTTCGGGCGGCGGACGCGGATCAGGCCTGCTCGGCCCCGTCCTGCGGCGACTGGGACGTCGAGACCAGCGACTCACCGGTACGGGCGACCGCGTCGTCACTGGTTGTACGCGAACTGCGAGGCGCCGAGGTCAGGTGCCCGCGGCGCGACTCGAACGCGCGACCTACCGCTTAGGAGGCGGTTGCTCTATCCACTGAGCTACGCAGGCGAGGCCGCAGTGCGACCCGTCGTCAGTTCCGATGCCAGGAGCCGGCGACGCCCCACAGCCTAGCGTCCGACGTCGGGCCCTTGGAATCGGCGCTTGGACGCCCTGCGCTCCCCGTGGAGGCGTCGACGGCCGCGAACGACACGGCCGTCGACGCCCCTGCACGCGAGGTCGGGCTCGCAGGACGGTCAGTCGCCCGCTCGCGCCTTTGCAGGAACGGCGATGCGCCGGGCGACGAGCGCCGCGCCGACCAGACCCACCACGGCAAGGCCCCCGGTGACGACGAACGGATCGGCGACCCCGGGAGCGAAACCGATCCCGATGTAGAGGGTGACGCCCGTGGCGCCACCGAGCTGGTCGGCGGCACGCTGGACGCCGGAGGCGACGCCCGCGTCGTCGTCGGTCACACCGCTCACGGCGACGTACTGCAGCCCGACGATGCCGAAGCCCATCCCCGCGGCCACCAGGATCATCGCCGGCACCGTCGCGACCGCTCCCGCCCCGACGTGGGCGACCAGGGCGATGACGCCGACACCGAGCGCGGTGCACGCGATCCCGACGAGCGCGCAGGTGCGCGCACCCCAGCGGTCGAGCAGGCGCGGGACGGTCGTGGCGGCCGCGACGAGGGCCACAGCGAGCGGAAGGAGCGTGACGCCGGCCGCGAGCGGGCTCAGCCCGAGCCGGTCCTGCAGGTGGAAGGTGAACAGCAGGAACGACGTCGAGAGGGCGGCGCTCAGCAGCGCCGTCGCGAGGTTGGCCATGACCCGCGGCCGGTGGCGGAAAAGACCGAGCGGCACCAACGGGTCGGTCGAGCGCCGCTCGACGACGACGAACGACGCGGCGGCGGCCACCGCGCCGACGAGCGCCACCGCGGGCCACCAGCCGGCAGCCCCGCTCTCACCGGCCTCGACGACCCCCCACGCGAACAGCAGGGGCGCGGCCGTCAGCAGCAGCGCGCCGGGGATGTCGACGGGAGCGCGCCGGGCCGGCTCGTCCGGCGGGACGAGGGCGACCACGCCGAGCAGGATCACGACGACGAACGGCACGGCCACGAGGAAGATCCACCGCCAGCCGAACAGCTCGGTGATGACGCCGGACAGCACGAAGCCGAGCACGAGGCCGCAGCTGGCCACGGCCGCCCACACCCCCAGGGCGCGCGACCGGCGCGGGCCCTCGGGGAACATCAGCACGATGACGGCCATCGCGGCGGGCAGGGCCAGCGCCTCGCCGGCGCCCTGCAGCAGCCTCGCCACGACCAGGAGGGGGAACGTCGGTGCGAGGCCGGCGAGCAGGGACGCGGCCCCGAAGATGCCGGTGCCGGCCAGCAGGACGCGCCGCCGCCCGAGCACGTCGCCGAGGCGGCCGCCCAGCATCAGCAGTCCGCCGCCGGTGATCGTGTACCCCACGACGACCCAGGTCAGCTGACGGGCGCTCGTGCCGAAGTCGGCGCCGATCGACGGCAGGGCGATGTTGACCACGGTCACGTCGACCGCGACGAGGAACTGCAGCATGGCCAGGCAGGCCAGCACCCAGCGCGCACGCACCGCAGGGTGGCCGGTCAGGCGTGCGGGAAGAATGGCTGGAAACACGAGAGTTGCTCCGTTGCTCGAGAGTGGATCCCGGGCAGCACGAGACGGCCGCTCCGGGGTGGACACGGAGCGGCGGAGCGTTCAGCTGAAGTGAGGAGTCGGACGCCCCGCCGCTAGCGGAGCGCCCTCGTCACTGCGGCAGCGGCCGCGGCAGAAGCACCAGACACGGGAGAAACCCTAACCGAGCGACCACGTCACCCGTCCGACGCCGTCGCCGCAGTACTCACACCCACACCGCGGGGTCGGCGACGACCGCCCGCAACACCTCGCGCGCGCCGCCGGTGAGCGCGGCGTGCGGGCCGGCGGCGGCGGGCCGCACGTCGACGGGCGCGAACGGCGCGGCGAGGGCGCGCTCCTCGACGACGCCCGCCACGACGTGCCCGACCCAGCCGAACAGCTCGGCGTACGTTCCGCCGAGGACGATGGTCGAGACGTCGACAAGGTTGACGAACGTGGCGAGCGCGGAGCCGAGGGCCCGGCCGGCGCGCTGCACGGTGGCGAGCGCGGCGTCGTCCCCGTCGCGCAGCAGGTCGACGACGGCGTGCACGGGCGCAGACGCGGGCAGCCCGGCGCCGCGCAGCAGCACCTCCTTGCCCGCGTACTGCTCCAGGCAGCCGGTGGCGCCGCAGGAGCAGCGTGGCCCGGCGGGGTCGACGACGACGTGCCCGATCTCGCCGTTCCAGCCGCGCTGCCCGAGAAAGAGCTGCCGGTCCACGACGATCCCCGCGCCGACGCCGACGTCGCCGGAGACGTAGAGGAACGAGGACGGCACATCGCCCGCGAGCTCGGCGAGGGCCGCGAGCTTGGCCTCGTTGGCGACCTCGACGTCGAGCGGGCTGCCGTCACCGGCGCGCAGGTCGAGCACGGGCACGGGCTCGACCGACGACCAGCCGAGGTTGGGCGCCACCTCGAGCCGTGCACCGCGGGCGTCCACGAGCCCGGGCAGCGCGAGCCGCGCACCGGCCACCCGCATGCCCGCGCCCTCGAGCTCGGCGATCGCCCCGGCCGCGAGGCCGCGGAGCCGCGCGAGCACCTCGCCCGGGTCGGAGTCGTGCAGCGACCCGGTGACGACGCGCTCGGCGACGACGTCGCCGACGAGGTCCAGCGCCCGCACCCCGAGGTAGTCGACATTGACCTCGAGCCCGAGGCCGACGAGGGTGCGCCGCGCGGGCTGGAGCGGGACGGCGGGGCGCCCGGCGCGCTGCGCGACGACGGGCGGCAGCTCGGCGAGGAGGCCGCCGGCGACGAGCCGGTCGACGAGGGTGGAGACGGTCGCGCGGGTCAGTCCCGTGGCGGCGGCGACGTCGGCGCGCGACGGTGGTGTGGTGGCCTCGTAGACGGCGGACGCGACGAGGCTCAGGTTGCGCTCGCGCAGCGTGTGCTGGCGCGAGGCGGCAGCGCCGGTGGGAGGCGCGGGGTGCGCGGTCGGCGCCGTCGTCGGGGTGGCTGGCACGTGTTGACTCTAGCCCAGCGGCGCGCAATAGTTCAGCCATACAACAAAACGTCGCGGTGGCCCGCGACGTCGCGCGGTACCCCCGACTCGACATCCCCACCTCAACGAGGAGAACCCCGTGAGCGACATCAAGTACTCGTTCGGCCTCTGGACCGTCGGCTGGCCGGCCAACGACCCGTTCGGCACCGCCACCCGCCCCGACCTGGACCCGGCGGACTCGATCCGCAAGCTCGCCGACCTCGGCGCGTGGGGCTTCACGTTCCACGACAACGACGTGTTCCCGTTCGGCTCCGAGGGCGCCGACCGGCAGAAGCACATCGACTCGGTGAAGAAGGCGTCCGAGGAGACCGGCCTCGTCTGCGAGATGGTCACCACCAACACCTTCACGCACCCGATCTTCAAGGACGGCGCGTTCACCTCGAACAACCGCGAGGTGCGTCGCTACGGCCTGCGCAAGGTGCTGCGCAACGCCGACCTCGCCGCGGAGATGGGCGCCTCGACGTTCGTCATGTGGGGCGGCCGCGAGGGCACGGAGTACGACAACTCCAAGGACCTGCACGCCGCGCACGCCCGCTACGCCGAGGGCATCGACACCGTCGCCGCGTACATCAAGGAGAAGGGCTACGACCTGCGCATCGCGCTGGAGCCGAAGCCCAACGAGCCGCGCGGCGACATCTTCCTGCCGAGCATCGGCCACGCGATCGCCCTCATCGACACGCTCGACCACGGCGACATCGTCGGCCTCAACCCGGAGACGGGCCACGAGCAGATGGCGGGCCTCAACTACACGCACGGCCTCGCGCTGGCGCTGTACGCGGGCAAGCTGTTCCACATCGACCTCAACGGCCAGCACGGCCCGAAGTACGACCAGGACCTGGTCTTCGGCCACGGTGACCTGCTGAGCGCGTTCTTCACGGTCGACATGCTCGAGAACGGCTTCCCGAACGGCGGCCCGCGCTACGAGGGCCCGCGCCACTTCGACTACAAGCCCAGCCGCACCGAGTACCTCGACGGCGTGTGGGAGTCGGCCAAGGCGAACATGGAGACCTACGACATGCTCGCCGCCAAGGCCAAGGCCTACCGCGAGGACCCGGAGGTGCAGCAGGCCTTCGAGCACGCCGGCATCTTCGAGCTGGGTCAGCCGACGCTGGCCGAGGGCGAGTCGTTCGAGAGTTTCCTCGCCGACACGTCCGCCTACGAGGACGTCGACGTCGACGCGGTCGCGGAGCGCGACTACGGTCTGGTGCGTCTGCACCAGCTCGCGCTGCGCCACCTCATCGGCTGACGCCCGACCACATCCCCGCCGACGTGGTGAGCGCGGGCCCGGGCCGTCCGACCTCGGACCGTCCCGAGCCCGCGCTCACCACGCTCCGGCCCGCCTGAGAGAGAAGCAACGATGCCCCTCGTCGCCGGCGTGGACACGTCCACGCAGTCCTGCAAGATCGTCGTGCGCGACGCCGAGACGGGCCGGCTGGTCCGGTCCGGGTCCGCGAAGCACCCCGACGGCACCTCGATCGACCCGCAGCACTGGTGGGACGCCTTCCGCACCGCGGCGCAGGAGGCCGGCGGCCTGGACGACGTCGCCGCGATCGCCGTCGGCGGGCAGCAGCACGGGCTCGTCGCCCTCGACGCCGAGGGCCGCGTGATCCGCGACGCGATCCTGTGGAACGACACCCGCTCCGCTCCCGCCGCGGAGGACCTGGTCCGCGAGCTCGGCGACGGCGACCGGGCCACCGGCGCCCAGGCGTGGGCCGACGCCGTCGGCTCCGTCCTCGTCGCGTCCCTCACCGTCACCAAGCTGCGCTGGCTGCGCGACGCCGAGCCGGAGAACGCCGCCCGCGTCGCCGCCGTCGCGCTCCCCCACGACTGGCTGACCTGGCGCATCGCCGGCTACGGGCCCGAGGGCGAGTCGCCGCTCGGGCCGCGGCTCGACGCGCTCGTCACCGACCGCTCCGACGCCTCCGGCACCGGCTACTACGACGCCGAGGGCGCGGACGGGGCCGGCGAGTACCGCCGCGACCTGCTGCGGCTCGCACTCGGGCGCGACGACGTGATCCTCCCCCGCGTGCTCGGCCCGGCCGAGTCCGGCGGCGTCGCCCACGCCTCGGTCGCCGGCTCCGGCGTCGACGGCGGCGCCCTGATCGGCCCCGGCACCGGCGACAACGCCGGAGCCTCGCTGGGGCTCGGGATGGAGCCGGGCGACATCGCCGTCTCCATCGGCACCTCCGGCGTCGTGTCCGCGGTCGCCCCGAGGCGGACCGCCGACGGCACCGGCGCCATCAACGGCTTCGCCGACGCGACCGGCAACGCCCTCATGCTGGCCGTCACCCTCAACGCCGCCCGCGTGCTCGACGCCGCCCGCGCCGTGCTCGGCGTCGACGTCGACGAGCTCGCGCGCCTCGCCCTCGCCGCGCCCGCCGGCGCCGACGGCCTGGTGCTGGTCCCCTACCTCGAGGGCGAGCGCACCCCCAACCGCCCCGACGCCACCGGGACCCTGCACGGCATCCGGCTCGCGACGTCGACCCGCGAGCACCTGGCCCGCGCCTACGTGGAGGGCATGCTGTGCGGGCTCGCCGACGGTCTGGACGCCCTGCGCTCCCAGGGCGTCCCGGTCCAGCGGGTCATGCTCATCGGCGGGGCGGCGCAGTCGCCCGCCGTGCAACAGGTGGCCGCGCAGGTGCTCGGGACTCCGGTGAGCATCCCCGAGCCCGGCGAGTACGTCGCCGACGGCGCCGCGCGCCAGGCCGCGTGGGTGCTGGCCACGACCCACGACGCGGGCGCACCCGCGCCGGCATGGTCCACGACGGTCACCACCACCCTGGACGCCGACCCCCGGCCCGTGGTGCGCGAGCAGTACGCCGCCGTCCGTGACATCGTCGATCCAGGGTGACGACGACGGGTGAGGTGGTGCGATGGCCGGCCGGGACGCGTTCCGCACGGACCTGCGTGACGAGATCGTCGACCACCTCGTCGCCGGGTCCAGCGTCGACCTGATCGGCCAGAAGGGCTCGGGCCGCAGCATGCTGGTCGCCGACGCGACCTCCGGACTGGTGGAGCGCGGCTGGGACGTGGTGCGCGTCCAGGGGATCGCGACGCTCAAGGACCGGCCGCTCGAAGCGCTCGCGGTCGCCGACCTGGCCCGTCGTGGCGACCACCGCGGCGAGTCGGCGGTGACGACGGCCGTGCGGCTCGTCGAGAAGGCGGTCGACGACGGCCGCACCGTGCTCGTCGTGGACGACGTCGACGACCTCGACCAGGCGTCAGCCGGTGCGGTCACCGCGGCGCACGCGCGCCGCGCGTTCCCGCTGCTCACCGCCTCCCGCCCGCGGCCGGAACGGTCCGCGGACCCGTACGCGCTGCCGTCGGAGGTCCGCCCCGGCGTCCAGCTCACCGTGCCGGTGCTCGACTACGTCGACGTGTCCGCCCTGCTGGGCGCGGTCCTGCCGGGAGAGGTCGACCCGGAGGTGGTCACCCGCATCAACCGGTCGTCGGGCGGGCTGCCCGGGCTGGTGGTCGCCGTCGCCGAGGCCGCCCGGCGCAGCGGCCGGCTCCGCCAGGTGAACGGCACCTGGGTCGCCGGCCCGGACCTGTGGAGCCCCGGCCTGACCCGCGTCGTCCAGCCGCTGATCGCCGACCTCGACCCGGACGGCGTGGAGGCGGTGCAGATCCTGTCGCTCGCGGGCGCTGTCGACCTGCCGACCGCGGTGGAGCTCGTCGGCTGGCAGGCGCTCGAGGACCTGGACGCCTGCCAGCTCCTGCGCTTCGTCCCGCAGGGCGACGGCGTCGTCGTCGGCATCTACCCGCCGCTCGTCGAGGAGCGGTACCGCCACCTGCCACTCGGTGCGCGCCGCCTGCGGTTCGCCGACCGGATGACGCAGCTGCTCGACCCGGGGGCTCGCACCGAGCCGGAGGAGCGTGAACGCTCGACCGTGGCGCAGTGGTTCGAGCCCGTGGTGGACGCCTCGGCGGTGCCCACAGAGGAGCCGGGCAGGGCCGGGCTCTCGGACACGGTGCTCAACCGGCTCACCGCGGACGAGCAGCGCCGGCAGCTCCTCCTGCGCCGCCACGAGTGGGAGCGCCACCCGTCGCCGCGCACCGCCGCCCACTATCTGCGGGCGTTGCTGATCGGCAACGGCAGCATCGAGGCGATGCACGAGGTCGTCGACGGAACGCCACCGTCCGACGACCCGGCCGAGATGGCGGCCTTCTACCGGTGGCGGGCTCACGCGCTCGCCACCGCCGACGACGACCCCGACGCCGCCCGTGCCCTGCTGCGCCGGGCGGGAGGCGAGGTCGGCCCCTGGTCGGGGCTGCTCCACGCGGTCGAGGACCATCTGACCCTCGTGTACGACCGGGTCCCCGCGTGGCGGGAGTGGCCCGCGACGTCCGACCCGGTGTGGTCCCGCACTCGCGAGTTCTCGTCGACGGTCGACGCGGAGCACCTGCTCGCCACGGGCAGGCCCGAGGCCGCCGCCGCCCTGCTGAGCGCCACCGAGTGGACCGACCCCGACTTCGCGACGCGGTCGCGGGTGCTCACGGGCCTGGCGATGCTCGTCGACGGTGACGTGCACGGCGCGCTGACCTGGAGCTCGGCGCATCTTGAGCGCGCGCGGGCCCACGTCGACGTCGAGGCCGTCCCCGGGCACGCGTTCGTGGCGCTCAGCGCCCTCCTGCTGCTCGGACGGACGCGCGAGCTGCGCCGCCTGCTCGGGTCGGTCCTGGCGATCGGGCTCGGCTCCGCCCTGCAGCGCCACTACCTGGCTGCCATCCTCGAGGTCGCCGCCGCCGTCGCCCGGCGCGACGGCCACGTGACGTCGTCGGCGATGTTGGCCGGTCAGGCCGAACGGACGTCCCGCCGCGGGGCCGCCCTGCTGCCGTCGGTGTCCTGGGTGCCCCGGACGGACGGTGCCGACGGCGTCGACCCCGAGCAGGGGTGGGAGGCCGTGCTCGACCTGCTCGAGCGCGGCTACCTCGTCTCCGCGGCGGTGCGCGCCGGGGACCTGATCGACGTCGCCCCCGACCCCGAGCGGGTAGCGACGCTGCGCGGTGCCGTCGGGCCGGAGCCCGCGGGCCTCGTCGAGACGATCGTGCAGGTCGCGGAGGCGACCGTCGACGAGGACGTCATGGCGGGTGCGACGCTGGGCCGCCGTCTCGCGGACGCCGGCCAGGTCACGCTCGGTGTCCGCGCGGCAAGGGCGACCGTCCGCCGTCTCCGGGCGGAGGACCGGAACGCTGAGGCACGAGCCGTGCAGCAGGACGTCGACCGTGCGCTGCGCCGGGCCGGGGTCGACCCGGACGCCCTGCTGGACCCGCTGCCGGGGGCCACGCTCACGGCCCGCGAGCAGGAGGTCGGCACGCTCGTCGCGGACGGCCTCGCCAACGGCGAGATCGCCCGCGCCCTCGGGATCTCCGTCAAGACCGTCGAGAACCACCTCAACCGGCTGCTGCACAAGCTCGGGGTCACCGACCGGTCCGGCGTCCGCGCCGCGCTGCGCGGCTGACGACGCCCTTCCGGCACAACGCGATGCCGGCCGGTGATCGCTCACCGGCCGGCATCGTGCCCTCGTCAGCCCGAGTCAGTCCGCGTCGTGACGCGCCCGGCGCGCCCCGGCCAGGCTCAGGCCGCCCAGGGCGACCAGTCCGGCGGCCGCCGCGGCCATCGCACCGGCACCGTCCGGGCCGGTCCGCGGGAGTGCGTCGCCGTCCGTCTCGACCACTGCCGCCGATTCGGCCACCGGTGCCGCCACGGGTTCGGTCAGGCTCGGAGCGCCGATGGTGTCGACGTCCAGGGCCACCGTCGTGACGTCCGACGTCGGCAGGTTCGCCGGGTCGGTCGGGTCGGTCGGCACCGTGGGGTCAGCCGGGTCCACCGGGTCCACCGGGTCCACCGGGTCCACCGGGTCCACCGGGTCCGTCGGGTCCGTCGGGTCCGTCGGGTCCGTCGGGTCCGTCGGGTCCGTCGGGTCCGTCGGGTCCGTCGGGTCCGTGGGATCCGTCGGGTCCGTCGGGTCCGTCGGGTCCGTCGGGTCCGTCGGGTCCGTCGGGTCCGTCGGGTCCGTCGGGTCCGTCGGGTCCGTCGGGTCCGTCGGGTCCGTCGGGTCCGTCGGGTCCGTCGGGTCCGTCGGGTCGGTCGGGTCCTCGCCACCGGGGTAGAACGTCACGTGGCTGATGTCCTTGCCCTCGAGCAGCAGGTCCGTCGTGAGGGTCACGACGTCCCCGGCCCGGAACGGGCGGTCGGCCGTGTAGACGACGTGCCCGCTGCCGGCCTTCAGGACGATGGTGTTGATCGGCGTCTCCGGGTTGAACTCGGGTCCGAAGGTCAGGACGATCGTCCCCTTGTTCGTGAACGTGAAGGTCACACCGGGAATGCCGGCGCCCTCCCAGCTGTCCCCGTCGATCTTGTCGACCGGGTTCGGATACTTGTCGTTGCCGTCGACGAAGCCGCCGTTCGACATCCCGGGGCCCGCACCGGCGGGCTCGTCGGCCTTCTGCGTCGTCGAGGCCTTCGGCTCCGACGTCTCCGGCTTCGGTGCCGCGGGCTTCGACGTCTCGGTGGCCGGTTCGCCCTTGTCCGGGGTCGCGGCCTCCGCGTCGTCCGCGGCAGGAGCCGTCTCCGCCGGCGCGGGCTCGACAGGAGCCGTGTCGACCGGCGCGGGCTCGACGGGCTCGGGCTCGACCGGCTCAGGCTCGACCGGCGCAGGCTCGACAGGAGCCGTCTCGACCGGCGCAGGCTCGACAGGAGCCGTCTCGACCGGCGCAGGCTCGACCGGCGCAGGCTCCACCGGCTCCGGCTCCACCGACGGCTGCTCCGTCTCGGTGGTCTCCTCGGCCGGAGGGGCCGTCTCGACCTCGAGGCCACCCCCGACGCCGTCCGCTCCGGTCCCGGACTCCTGGCCCACGGCCGTCGCGACGCCCGGGGCGAGCGCGAGGGCCGCCCCCGCGGCGAAGCACGTACCGGTGCGGAGCATCTTGGTGGTCCTCGTGGTCTTCATGGTCTCCTCCTGTTGAAGTGGTGGTATGACCACGTTCGCGCAGGCCAGAGGACACCCAGGGCGCGCGGGGAGGCGCATGGGTGCCGTCGGCCTCAGAGTGGGTGCCGGCGCGCCCGACAGGGTGCAAGTCGCTCCTGGAGAGGGTGCACGGCGGCGGCGACCGACTATGCGCTGGCGTCCCGACGACGCGGGCTGGCATGCTCCGGCTGGTGACCACCGCGCGCCCGATCGACCTCGCCACCTGGCCCCGACGCGAGCACTTCGAGCACTACCGCGACCGCGTGCCGTGCACCTACGCCGTCACGGTCGACGTCGACGTGACCGAGATGGCGGCCGCGCTGCGGGCCTCCGGCCGCAAGACCTACGTCGCCCAGGTGTGGGCGCTGGCCTCGCTCGTCAACCGGCACGCGGAGTTCCGCACGACGCTCACGGCCGACGGCGCCCCGGCGACGTGGGACGAGCTGCACCCGATGTTCACCGTGCTCAACCCGGAGCGGGAGACGTTCGCCGCGGTCTGGGCGCCCTTCGACGCCGACTTCGGCCGGTTCCACGACGTCGCGGCCGACCTCCTGGCCACGCACCGGAGCGCCACGACCTTCTTCCCCCAGGACGACGTCCCCGCCAACACGTTCGACGTGTCGAGCCTGCCCTGGACGTCGTTCACCGGCTTCACGCTGCAGGTCGCGGGCGGGTGGGACCACTTCGCGCCGATCTTCACCCTCGGTCGGTACACCGAGCGGGACGGGCGCACGGTGCTCCCGCTGGCGGTGCAGGTGCACCACGCCGTCGCCGACGGGTTCCACACGGCCCGGCTGGTGAACGAGCTCCAGGAGCTCGCGTCCGACCCGTCGTGGATCTCCTGACGACCTCTTCCCGCTACGCGCGCGCCCGGCCGTAGGCACGGACGCGGTGACGCAGGCTCCCCGGGCCGGACGACGTCGCCCACGCGCCGTCGTCGACCAGCCGCCACATGGCCGGGTCGACGACCGGGGCGAAGGCGTCGCCCGCGACGTCCAGGTCGACCTCGGTGACGACGAGCCGGTCGGCGAGCGCCAGCGCGTCGGCGTAGACCTGCTCGCCGCCCATCACCCAGACCTCGTCGCCGCCGTCCGCGGCGGCCGCCGTCGCGAGCGCCTCGTCGAGCGAGGAGGCGACGACCGCGCCGTCGTCGTGCCAGCCCGCCCGCCGCGTGACGACCACGTTGGTGCGGCCCGGCAGCGGACGCCGCGGCAGGGACTCCCAGGTGCGGCGACCCATCACCACCGGGTGCCCGGCCGTCGTCGCCTTGAAGTGCGCGAAGTCCTCCGGCACCCGCCAGGGGATGGTGCCCGCGGCCCCGATGACGGGCCGCCCCTCGCCGTCGCGTGCCTGCGCCCAGATCAGCCCGATCACGTCAGCCCGATCCGCGGTCAGACGGCGACCGGGGCCTTGATGCCCGGGTGGTGCTGGTAGTTCTCGACCTCGATGTCCTCGAAGGCGTAGTCGAAGATCGACTCGCGCGGCGCGAGGCGCAGCGTCGGGTACGGGTAGGGCTCGCGCTCCAGCTGGGTGCGCACCTGCTCGACGTGGTTGTCGTAGACGTGGCAGTCGCCGCCGGTCCACACGAACTCGCCCACCTCGAGCCCGGTCTGCGCGGCCACCATGTGCGTGAGCAGCGCGTACGAGGCGATGTTGAACGGCACCCCGAGGAAGAGGTCCGCCGAGCGCTGGTAGAGCTGGCAGCTGAGCCTGCCGTCGGCGACGTAGAACTGGAACAGCAGGTGGCAGGGCGGCAGCGCCATGTCCGCCAGCTCGGC
This sequence comes from Isoptericola cucumis, assembly GCF_014635665.1. GTDB lineage: Bacteria > Actinomycetota > Actinomycetes > Actinomycetales > Cellulomonadaceae > Isoptericola > Isoptericola cucumis. The sequence goes on along the minus strand of NZ_BMDG01000002.1, from coordinate 351,958 downwards.
CACGTTCCAGGCGCTGACGATCAGGCGCCGCGAGTCGGGGTTGACCTTGATCTGGTCGATGACGCCCGCGATCTGGTCGACGTGCTCGCCGTCCGGCGTCGGCCACGAGCGCCACTGCACGCCGTACACCGGGCCGAGCTCGCCCTGGGGGGAGGCCCACTCGTCCCAGATGCTCACGCCGTGCTCCTGCAGCCAGCGCACGTTGCTGTCGCCGCGCAGGAACCACAGCAGCTCGTAGGCGATCGACTTGAGGTGCACCCGCTTGGTCGTGATCAGCGGGAAACCCTGCTGCAGGTCGTAGCGGAGCTGCCGGCCGAAGACGCTGCGCGTGCCCGTCCCGGTGCGGTCGTCCTTGTGCGTGCCGTGCTCCAGCACGTCGCGCAGGAGGTCCTCGTACGGCGTGGGGACGGGGCTCGACGGCGTGGGCGCGCTCATGCCGGCCAGTCTAGGTTCGCCCCGGCGTGCGTCCCACGGACGCGGCCGACGTCACACCGATCAGGTGTCACGTCGCCCGGCGCTGCGCGGTCGACGTAGTGAGAGCGCCCGCAGGGCGCGGCACAGGAGGCAGTGATGGGACGCATCGTCATCGTCGGTGGCGGCTACGCCGGGTTCACGGCGGCCCGGGAGCTCAAGAAGGGCCTGCGGCGCGAGCTGCGGCGCGGCGAGGTCGAGCTCGTCCTCGTCGACCCGCGGCCGTACATGACCTACCAGCCGTTCCTTCCCGAGGTCGTCGCCGGGTCCGTCGAGGCACGGCACGCCGCGGTCTCGCACCGGCGCCACCTGCGCCGCACGCGGCTCGTCGACGGCGCCGTCGAGCGCATCGACCACGCCGCCCGCGTCGTCGTCGTGCGGCCGCGCTCCGGGGAGCCGTTCCGGCTGGACTACGACACCGTGGTCGTCACCGCCGGCGCCGTCACCCGCGTCTTCCCCGTGCCGGGCGTCGCGGAGCACGCCATCGGGATGAAGCACGTGGAGGAGGCCGTCGCGATCCGCGACCGGCTCCTGACCTCCTTCGACCGGGCGGCGAGCCTGCCCGCCGGGCCCGAGCGCGCGCGGCTGCTCACCGTGACGTTCGTCGGCGGCGGCTTCTCCGGCGTGGAGGGCTTCGCCGAGCTGCTGTCCCTCGCCCACGACCTGCTGCGTCGCTACCCGGAGATCGACGCGTCGGAGCCGGCGTTCCACCTCGTCGAGCGGGGCGCCCGGATCCTGCCCGAGGTGACCGAGCCGCAGGGCCGCTGGGTCGCCGAACGGCTCGAGCGGCGCGGCGCACGCGTCCACCTCGAGACCGGCCTGGTGTCGGCCGCGGGGGGCGTCGTCACGCTCTCGAGCGGCGAGTCCTTCCCCTCCGGCCTGCTCGTGTGGACGGCGGGCAACGCGGCCAACCCCGTGGTCGCGACCCACACCGACATGCCGGTGGACGACCGCGGGTACGTCGTCGTGCGCCCCGACCTGCGGGTGGGCACCGACGGCGCGCCCGTGGCCGACGCGTGGGCGGCGGGCGACGGCGCGGCGGTGCCCGACCTCGCCGTGCCGCGGCCGGGGGCGCTCGCCGTCCCCAACGCGCAGCACGCCGTGCGCCAGGGGCGTCGGCTGGCGCGCAACCTCGTCGCCGCCCGCCGCGGCCGGGCGACCCGCCCGTACGTGCACGGCAGCCTCGGCGTGGTCGCGACGCTCGGCCTGGGCTCCGGGATCTTCCAGTACCGCGGGATCGTGGTGCGCGGCCGCCTCGCGTGGCTCATGCACCGCGGATACCACGTGCTCGCCATCCCGACGTGGGAGCGCAAGGCCCGCGTGGCGGCGGTCTGGCTCACGGCCGCGCTGTTCGGCCGGGACGTCGTGTCGCTGGCCTCGGTGCAGACGCCACGTGCCGCGTTCGCGGCCGCGGCCCCACCGGTGCGGGTCGCCGAGGCGCCCGCCCCCGCGGAGGAGGGCACGAGCACGAGCACGCCGGTCCGCGCCGCCTGACGACGACGCCCGGCCGCGCCGCCGCGGGTTCAGCCCGCGGCGGTGTACCCGCCGAGCTTGTCGGGGTTGACCTGCACGTACACGTGCTCGACCCGGCCGTCGACGACGTCGAGCGACACGAGCGCGAACGGGGCGCCGTCGAGGTCGACGACGATCGCGGGCAGCCCGTTGGCCTCGACGGACCGCACCCGGCCGGCGTCCCAGTACTTGCGCCACACGTTCTCGAAGAACAGCGACACCCGCGCCCTCCCCACGAGCTCGACACGCGACGCGTGCACCCGCCCGCCGCCGTCGGGCCGCGCGACGACGCCGTCCGCGAGGTAGCGCTCGAAGCGCGCCAGGTCGCCCTCGTGCGCGGCGGCGACGAACTCGTCGAGCAGGCGACGGTGCTCCCCCGCGTCCACGGGCACGGCCTCCCGGCGGCCGAGCCGGTCGCGGGCGCGACGGGCGAGCTGCCGGGCGTTCGCCTCGCTGAGGTCGAGGATCTCCGCGACCTTCCGGTGCGGGTACCCGAACGCCTCGCGCAGCACGTACACCGCGCGCTCCACCGGCGTGAGGTGCTCCATGAGCAGCAGGGTCGCCGTCTCGAGCGCCTCCGCCCGCTCGGCGCCCAGCGCCGGGTCGTCGGAGGTGTCCACCGGCTCCGGCAGCCACGGCCCGACGTACGTCTCCCGCCGGGCGCGCGCCGACGTCGCCGCGTTGATCGCGAGCCGGGTCGTCACGGTGGTGAGGAACGCCGCCGGGTTCGCCACGACGGTCCGGTCGGTCCCCTGCCAGCGGATCCAGGCGTCCTGGACGACGTCCTCCGCCTCCGCGACGCCACCCAGCATGCGGTACGCGATGCCGAACAGCTGCGGCCGCACGGCGAGGAACGTGTCGAGCGCCCCGGTGTCGTCGAGGGTGGTGGCCTCGCCGACGCCGGGGCGCTCGGGCGCGGGCGGGCGCGACGTCATGCGGTCACGCTACGCCCGGGCCGGGTGTCATGCCGGGCGCTGCGCGGCCGCGAAGTCGCCCGCCGTGACGGCGCCGCGGCGGTGCTCCCCGGCGGGCACGAGCGAGCCCTCCGCGAGGACCGCCCCGAAGTACGGCGCGGCGGGATCGGCCACGACGTCGCGCTCGTCCCCGCGGGCCGCGAGCGCCGCCCGGACGAACTCGTCGAAGCGCAGGCGCTCCGGGCCGGCCAGCTCCACGACGCCGCCACGGGGCTCCCCCGCCGCGACCTCGGCCACGGTGCGCGCGACGTCCACGGACGCGACCGGCTGGAACGCCACCGGCGGGATGCGCACCCGGCCGTCGACGGTCGCGCCGTCCGCGATCCTGCCGGCGAACTCGAAGAACTGCGTGGCACGGACGATCGACCACCCGGCGACGGACTCGCGGATCAGCTGCTCCTGGGCCACCTTCGCGCGCAGGTACCCGGAGTCGGGCGTCCGGTCGGCGCCGACGATCGAGAGGGCGACGTGGTGGCGCACCCCCGCGCGCGCCTCGGCGTCGAGCAGGGTGCGCGTGGAGGTGGTGAAGAACCGCAGCACGTCGTCGTCCGCGAAGGACGGCGAGTTCGACACGTCCACCACGACGTCGGCGCCAGCGAGCGCCTCGTCCACCCCCTGGCCGGTCAGCGTGTCCACGCCGGTGCTGGGCGCGGCCGCGACGGCGTCGTGCCCGGCGTCGCGCAGGAACTCGATGGTCTGGCTGCCGATGAGGCCTGTCCCACCGACGACGACGATCTTCATGACGTTCTCCTCTCCTGGGTGCGGCCCGTGGCCGCCTGCCACCCACCCGACCGAGCGGGACGGCCGGATGTGACACCCCGGGCCGCGGCCGGAGTGGGAGGATCGGCTCATGACGGAGGACACCACGCCCGAGACCCCGGCCGCCGACGCGGAGGCCCCCGTGACGCCGTCGCCCACGGACCCCCTGTGGGTGGAGCGCACCGGCAGCCGCACCTACCGCGGGTACTCGGCCCGCGGCGCGAGCGTGGAGATCGGGCCCGCCGAGGCGGGCGCCGTCTTCACGCCGGGCGAGCTGCTGAAGATCGCGCTGGCCGCCTGCGCCGGCATGAGCAGCGACACGAAGTTCGCCCGCGTCCTCGGCGACGACTACCGCACCACGATCCGCGTCGAGGACCCGAAGGACCTGGACGAGGACCGCTACCCGGTCCTGACCGAGCGGTTCGAGATCGACCTGTCGGGGCTCGACGAGGCGGCACGCAACAAGACGCTCCTGCTCGCGCAGCGCTCGATCGACCGCGCCTGCACGGTGGGCCGCACGCTGAAGGCCGGTGCGCTGGTGCCGCCGGCAGTGTTCGACCCGCCCGCGCCGGACACCGCGCGCGGGGACGGGGACCCGGCGGGGGGCCGGCCGTGACCACCGGCCGCGGGGTCGACGACGCTCGCGGCGAGGTGGTGCGCGGCGACGACGGCACGCAGCCGGGTGCCGGCGACCGCGAGGTCTCGGCGCGCCGGGAGGAGTGGCTGACGTACCGGCGGACGCCGCTGCTGGACATGCTCCTCGACAAGGCCGTGACGATCCCGTCGGCGTCGATCCACCGGCACGTGGACCGGTTGCGGGCCCGCAACCCCGAGGCCGACCCCGCGCAGATCATCCGCCTGCTGGAGCGGGAGTACCTGACGCTGCTGACGACGGCGGGCGGCGCGGTCGGCGCCGCGGCGGCCGCGCCGGCGGTCGGGACGGCGGCGGCCACCGCCCTCACCACGGGCGACGTCGCCACGTACTTCGCCGCGTCGTCGGCCTTCGCGCTGGCGGTCGCCGACGTGCACGGCATCGAGATCGACGACGTGCCGCGCCGCCGCGCCCTGCTGCTGGCGACGGTGCTGGGCGACAGGGGCGCGCGCGACGTGGAGAACGCCGTCGGCGGCTCGACCGTGGCGTGGGGCAAGGTGCTGCTCACGTCGATGCCGCAGACCACGATCAAGCGGGTCAACAAGACGCTCGCGCGCCAGTTCCTCAAGCGGCAGGTCGCGAAGCAGGGCTCGCTCGCGCTCGGCCGGCTGCTGCCGTTCGGCGTCGGCGTCGTCGTGGGCGTCGCGGGCGGTCGCGCGCTCGGGCACGGCGTGGTCGCGCAGTCGCGCCGAGCCTTCGGCCCTCCGCCGGACCACTTCCCCCGGGTGGTCGAGGGCGACGTGTCCGGCCCGTCCGACCTGCCGGCCCTGGACGCCGCGCCCGGCACCGGGACCGCGCCGCGCGGCACCCGGGTCAGCCGCTGGCTGCCGCGTCGCCGCGGCAGGTCCGCGGGCGAGGCCACCGGCGGACCGGCCGATGGCTGACGAGCGGGTGCCGCGATGACCGACCCGCAGCGTCCGGCCCGCCGCGTCGAGGTGGCGCGGCTGCTGCCCCTCGAGGCGTCCGTCGCCTTCGCGTGGGTCGCCGACCTGCGCACGCACCCGCGCTGGATCCCGCTGACGCACCTGGTGTCGCCGGCGACGCGCGGGCCCGAGCCGGGCGACCGGTTCACGATGGTCAGCGGCCCCGTCACCGACCGGATGGAGGTCGAGACGATCGAGCGCCCCTCGACCGCGGCGGCGCGGGTCGGGCGCACACGGCTGCGCAAGCTCGGCCCGGTGCTGCTGGGTGCGGCGGGCTTCGACGTCGTGCCCGTGGACGACCGCCGCAGCCGCGTCGTGTGGTGGGAGGAGGCGCACCTCGCCGCGCGCGCCGCCGGCCCGCTCCCCCGCTCCCTCACCGACCCGCTGCTCAGGCTGGGGCTGTGGGTCATGATGCGCGTCTCGCTGTCCAGGCTCGGCCGACTGCTGGAGCGCCGCGGCCGGTAGAGTCGCGGGCGTGAGCACCGTGCCGTCGCCCGAGCCCGCCCCGGTCCCCGCCCAGGTCCCCGCCCAGGGCCTCGCCTCCCGCCTCGACGAGCTGCGCGGCGAGTACGCCGCGCTGCAGGCCCGCGGGCTGCGCCTGGACCTCACCCGCGGCAAGCCGTCCGCCGAGCAGCTCGACCTCTCCGAGGCGCTGCTCGCCCTGCCCGGCGAGGGCGTGCACACCAGCGAGAACGGCACGGACACCCGCAACTACGGTGGCCTGGCCGGCCTGCCCGAGCTGCGCGGCATCTTCGCCGAGCTGCTGGGCGTGCCCACGGAGCAGCTGCTCGCGCAGGGCAACGCGTCGCTGACGCTCATGTACGACACCGTCGTGCAGGCGCTGCTGTTCGGCGTCCCCGGGTCCGAGCGCCCGTGGTCGCGCGAGGAGCAGATCACGTTCGTGTGCCCGGTGCCCGGCTACGACCGGCACTTCGCCGTCTGCGAGGAGCTCGGCATCCGGATGGTCACGGTGCCGATGACCTCCGACGGGCCGGACGCCGAGGCGGTGGCCGAGCTCGTCGCCACCGACCCCAGCATCAAGGGCATGTGGGTGGTGCCGACGTACGGCAACCCGGACGGGTCCGTCGTCTCCGAGGCCGTGGCCCGCCGGCTGGTGTCGATGCCCACGGCAGCACCCGACTTCCGGATCTTCTGGGACAACGCCTACGCCGTGCACCACCTCACGGCGCACGAGGCGAAGTCGGCCGACGCGATCGCGCTCGCCGAGGAGGCCGGGCACCCCGACCGGGTGCTGATGTACGCGTCGACGTCGAAGATCACCTTCGCGGGGTCCGGCGTCGCCTTCTTCGCGTCGTCCCCCGCGAACGTCGCCTGGTTCACGAAGCACCTCGGCATCCGGTCGATCGGCCCCGACAAGATCAACCACCTGCGGCACGCGATGTTCTTCGGCGACGCCGAGGGCGTGCGCGCCCACATGCGCCGGCACCGCGAGATCCTCGCCCCCAAGTTCGCCGCCGTCACGGGCATCCTCGCCGACCGCCTCGGCGACCTCGGCGTCGCGACGTGGACGGAGCCGGCCGGCGGGTACTTCGTCTCGGTCGACGTCACGGCCGGCACCGCGTCGCGCGTGGTGCAGCTCGCCAAGGAGGCCGGCATCGCGCTCACCCCCGCCGGGGCCACCTTCCCCTACGGCCGGGACCCGCAGGACCGCAACATCCGCCTCGCCCCGACCATGCCGCCCCTGGACGAGGTCCGGGTCGCGATGGACGGCGTCGCCACCTGCATCCTGCTCGCCGCCGCGGAGGCCGCTGCCGGCTGACACCGGCCGGGCCCGGCCGGCGCTCTCGCGGGCCCTCGCCAGGGCCTGTCGTCCCGGCATCACAGGATCTTCGCCCTTCCTCACGGGGCGGGTCACGCCTGCCCGGCGCGGCGCGCACAAGGTCGTCCTAGGCTGGGAGGGACGCCCGCGGCTGACGCCGGAGCCCCGCGGCGCGCGGCACCACACGCCGGCGGAGCTCGGGCGTCCGACCGACCACCGCCGACCTGGACGCGAGCCCTGTGACCCCCTCCTCCCGCTCCCCCGCCATCCCGGGCCACCAGCACGACGCCCCGACCGGCGAGACGCCCGCCCAGGGCCGCGCCGACCAGGAGGCACCGGCCAGCACGACCCGACTGTCGCTCACCCAGGTGGTGGCCAGCGGCCTCGCGGCCGTCAGCGCCACCGTGCTGATGTCGTTCTTCGGCGTCGCCGGCACCATCATCGGCGCGGGCCTGGCGAGCGTCGTCACCGTCGTCGGCAACTTCCTGTACACGCGCTCGATCGAGCGCACGCAGGCCCAGCTCAAGCCCGTCGTGGCCAGCATCCGGCCCGGGCTGCGCCCGCGGACCACGCTCTCGACGACCGGGGCCGACTGGTCGGCCGGCGCCCGCCGCACGGCCACCGGCACGGCGGTCGGTACGGCGGTCGGTACGGCCGACGACACGGCGACGTCGGGCACGGCGTCCGACACCGCGGCGTTCACGGCCGCAGGATCCGAGACCGTGCCGCTCGGGCAGGTGTCGGCGGCCGGCGAGCCCGCGGACCTGCCGGCAGACGCCGACGACGCGCCGGAGCCGCGCAACCGCTGGCTCCGGCTCATCGACCGGCACGGCAAGGTCAAGGTCCTCACCGTGAGCGCGCTGGCGCTGTTCGCCGTCGTGATGGGTGTGGTGCTGACCATCGAGCTGGCCATCGGCAAGCCGATCTCCGACGCGGTCCGCGGCCAGGAGGGCTCCGGCACGTCCATCAGCACGATGCGTGGCGGCTCCGGCTCCGACGCGCCGGCGGGCACCGACGACACCGACGGGCGCGACTCCACCGGCGACCGCTCGGGCGACGACGGCCAGGGCCGCCAGGAGCAGGACCAGGACGCCCCCGCCGACGACCCGGCGACCGTGCCCGACACCGACCCCACCGCCCCGACCACCGACGGGTCCGGGTCGACCGGAGGCTCGACGGACGGGTCGACCGACGGCTCGACGGACGGTTCGACCGACGGTTCGACGGACGGGTCGACCGACACCGGGACCGGTGGATCCGGCGACACCGGGACCGACGGCGGCTCGGGCGGCACCGGGACCGACACCGGCGGCACGGATACGGGCACGGGAACGGACTCCGGCGACGGTGGCGTGGCCCCCGAGACCGGGAGCGGCGGGACGTCCGGCGACGACGCCACGAGCAGCGGCGGCTCCGGCAGCACGCTGGGCGGCACCGTCGAGGAGGCCCCCGCCTCCTGACCAGGCCGGCCAGGCACGACGACGGCGAGGACCCTTCGCGGGTCCTCGCCGTCGTCGTTCGCGCCACCCGCCGGGAGCGGGGTGTCCAGGGCCCTCCGGCCCGTGCGGTCAGCCCAGCACGGCCTTGAGGAACTCCTTCGTGCGCGCGTGGGTCGGGTTGGTGAACATCGTCTCCGGGTCGGCCTCCTCGACGATCTGCCCCTGGTCGAACATCAGCACGCGGTTGGAGACCTCCCGCGCGAACTGCATCTCGTGCGTGACCAGCAGCATCGTGATGTCCGTGGTCTCCGCGATCTCGCGCAGGACGCCGAGGACGTCGGCGACGATCTCGGGGTCGAGCGCCGACGTGACCTCGTCGAGCAGCAGGATCTCGGGGTCCATGGCCAGCGCGCGGGCGATCGCCACGCGCTGCTGCTGGCCGCCTGAGAGCTGGTTCGTCTTGAAGTCCCGCTTCTCGGACATGCCGACCTGCTCGAGCAGCTCCTCCCCGCGGGCGACGGCCTCGGCCTTCGACTTGCCGAGCACGTGGATCGGCGCCTCGATGATGTTCTCGATGACCGTCATGTTGGGGAACAGGTTGAACTGCTGGAACACCATCCCCACCCGGTTGCGCACGACGCGGCGCCGCTTCTCCGGGATCTCGACCCACTTCTGCCCCTTGTACTCGTGGGTGTAGGGGTCGCCGTCGATGAGGATGAGCCCGCCGTTCGCCTCCTCGAGAGTCATGAGGAGGCGCAGGATCGTCGTCTTGCCGGATCCCGACGGGCCGATGAGCGTCACGCGGTCGCCCTGCGCGACGCTGAAGTTCAGCTTGTCGAGCACGACGTTGTCGCCGAAGCGCTTGACGACGTCCTTGAACTCGATGGCGGGCACGTCGCCCGTGCTGCTGGTCGATGTGGTCATGGTGTGGCTCCCAGCGGGGGTCTTCGGGTCAGGCAAGGCGGATCTCCATCCTGCGCACCAGCAGCGACGTCGGGTAGCTCACGATGAGGAAGAGCAGCCCGACCATCGTCAGCGGCTCGATGTACGAGAACGTGTTGGCGCCGTAGCTCTGCGCCTCCGTGTACATCTCGACGACAGAGATGGCGAACAGGAACGGCGTCTCCTTGAACATGGAGACCGCGTAGTTCCCGAGCCCGGGCAGGGTGTTGCGGATCGCCTGCGGCAGGATGATCGCGCGCCACGTGCGGGCCTTCGGGAGGTTCAGCGCGGTGGCCGCCTCCCACTGCCCCTGCGGGACCGCCTCGATCCCCGCGCGGTACACCTCGGACATGTACGTCGCGTAGTGGATGCCCAGCACCACGAACCCGATCACCAGGGCGGGGATCTCCGGCGGCGACAGCAGGTACACGAACACCAGCTGCACCAGCAGCGGCGTCATGCGGATGAAGTCGACGATGAACCGCAAGGGTCCTCGGACCCACCGCGTCGGTGCGCGCATCGCCAGCGCGATGAGCAGCCCCAGGATCGACGCGATCACCATCCCCACGACCGTCGCCTCGATGGTGACGACCAGCCCACGAAGGAGCGCTGGCAGAACGTCCCAGGCGGTTTCCCAGCTCCAGATGCTCTCGTCGTTCATGCCGTGCCCCCCTTCATCCGGGCGATCTCCGACGGGACGCCCGGCTTGAGGCCGAAGACGTCACGCAGCCGCGGGCGCGTTCCGCGCCCGAGACGCCGCTTTGCTCGCTCCTCGAGCCAGTTCATTCCCCAGGTGAGGATGTAGGCGATCACGAAGTAGACGATCAGACCGCAGCCGAAGCTGAAGAACGTGTCCCTCGTGTCTCGCTGCAGTTCGTCCGTCCACCAATACACGTCGTGCAGGGTGATGTAGAACGCCAGCGCCGACCCCTTGAGGAGCTGGATCAGCAGGTTGGCCAGCTGCGGGATCATCAGCGCCCACGCCTGGGGGAAGACCACGCGCCGCACCTTGTGCAGCCATCCCAGGTTGAGCGCCGTCGCAGCCTCCCACTGGCCCGTCGGGACGGACTCGATGGAACCGCGCACGACCTCGGCGGCGTAAGCCCCGTAGTTGAGCCCCAGAGCCACGATGGCGACCGCGAGCGCCTCCATCTTGAACCCGAACTGCGGCAGCACGTAGAAGAGCCAGAAGATCTGGACCACCAGCGAGGTGCCCCGGAAGAACTCGATGACCACGCGGGAGGGCGCACGCACCCAGAGCGACGGGGTGCGTGCGCCGAACCCGAGCACGAGCGCGACAACCATCGCCAGAAGGGCGCCGCCGAGCGTCATCTGGAGCGTGACGAGGACGCCGTTGCCGAGGTCGGGAAGACTGTCGATCAGTAGCTGGAGATCATCTGACATGCGGTCAGGAGTCCAGCCCCAGCTCGTTGGAGATTTTCTCCAGGTCGCCCTCGCACAGCATCTCCGCGGTCAGGCCCTCCGGCGGGAACTCCGCCTCGGTGAAGCCGAACGGCTCCATGACCTCGAGCCACTTGGCCTCGTCGCCGGTGAACTTCGCGAGCTCCTCGTTGTAGGCCTCGAGCAGCTCGGTGTCGCCCTTGCGGAAGACCTCCGAACCGGCGCCGACCTGCGACACACCGTCGATCTTCGCGACGAACGCCTCGGTGGCCTCGACGGGCTCGTCGGTGCTCTCGGCGAGGGCACGGATCGAGATGCCGGTCAGCGCGAAGGCATCGGCGCGGCCCGCCACCACGGCGTTGAGGCCGTCGGTCGAGTCGCCGACCGTGATCGTCTTGACGCCGGTGTCCTTCGCGTAGCCGTCCTCGATCGCGCCGCTGGTCACGGCCACGGTGAGGTCGGAGCCCTCCACCGACTGCCAGTCGGTGAGCTTGTCCGGGTTGCCCTCGGGCACGAGGAACGCGGTGGTGTACATGATGGTCGGCTCTGCGAAGGCCGCCTGCTCACAGCGCTCCGGCAGGATCGACATCCCCGCGCTGACGGTGTCGTAGCGCTCGGCGGTGAGGCCGGGGATCAGCGAGTTCCACTCGGTCTGGGTGCCTTCGACCTCGTCGACGCCCAGCGCGCCGAAGATCTGCCGGTCGAGCTCGATGGTGGCGCCGGTGAGCTCGCCACCGTCGTCGTAGCTGTAGGGCTTCTCGCCGTTGTACGCGACGTTCACGGTGCCCTCGTCCTGGAGCCGGCTCAGGGTCGAGCCACCGCCGTCGCCCGAACCCCCCTCGTCGACACTCGAGCAGGCGGCGAGCGCCGTCATGGCAAGTACGGAGCCGGCGGCGACGATCGCTCGCCGGCCGTTCCTGGTCGTGGTGGACGACACGGGTGTCTCCCTTCCGTGGCCCGGCGTCACAACTGCGTCACACGGGCCTGAGGTACGTGGACGATCGGACACCGTAGCGTCGATGCTGATGGTGCGACAATCTACGTGTCAGCCTGTCCGATTGTCTACAATCTCGGGATGCGCCCCGACCTCGCCCCGGTCGCCCCATGACGGTGCAGGTCAGCGACGTTTCGTGGGCGACATGCCGGCTGTCACGCGGGCGTCAGCGCACGGAAAACGCTCCGTCACAGTCTGGTCACGATCTGGTGTGTGTCCGGATTGCGGGATGATATCGGCCGGGACGCGGCGTCCCTGGCCGCGTGGAAGGAGAGCAGATGACCTCGTCGTCACGGGTCCCCGTCGGCAGCGCACCGTTCCGGGCGCCGGTGACACGACCCTCGACGGTGGACCTCATCGCCGTCGAGCTGCGCAACGCCATCTACTCGGGGGCGCTCCCGGTGGGGGCGCCGATCCGCGAGGTCGAGATGTCGGGCCAGCTCGGGGTGAGCCGCGGCCCGTTCCGCGAGGCGGCCCAGCGCCTGGTGCAGGAGGGCCTGCTCCTGTCGACGCCAGGCCGGGGTCTCAGCGTCGTGCGGATCGGCAGCGACCGGGTGCGGGCACTGTACGAGGCCCGCACCTTCGTGGAGACCTCCGCGGCCCCGCTGGCCGTCGAGCGGGCCACGTCGTCCCAGGTGGCGGCGGTGCGGCGGGCCCACGACGCCCTGGTCGCCGCCGAGCACAGCGAGGACGCCCGCCGGATCGGCGACACCGACCTCAACGTCCACTGGAGCATCGTCGCGGCCAGCGGCAACCCGTGGCTGCTGCGCTGGATGTCGACCCTCATCGTCGAGGTGCGGATCGCCAGCTTCACGACGAGCGAGGACTACGCCGTGCGCAAGGACGCCGCCGAGTCCCACCTCGAGCTGGTGGAGCGCCTCGAGGCCCGCGACGCCGACGGCCTCGTCGCCGCGATCCGCGCCAGCCTCGACGAGGCCGTCGTGCGGCTGCTCGCCCCGGAGAGCGTCGAGATCGAGACCTTCGACGAGCCCAAACCCTCCCCCGCGCCGCGGCTGGAGCCCATCACCCCGACCTTCGCCGAGTCCTGACCGGGCCGGTCCCGACCGGCCCGCGTCAGCGGGGGCGGGAGAGCTGCGCCAGGCGCTCGCGCTCGTATTCCTCGACCGGCCACGACGTCATCCCGCCCACGACGATCGCCGCCGGTCGGCCGTCGTCGTCCCGGAGCACCTCGACCGGCTCGCCGACCGGCCCGAACCCGGGGCGGGCGACCGGTCGCAGCACCGCGCCGTCGACGGTGACCTCGTCCGCGCCGGCCAGCGGGTCCGCCTCCCGCGGGTCGACCAGCCACAGCCGGCGGCCCAGCCGCACGATGTCGGTCTGGCCCCACAGGTTGGCGAAGCGTCCCGTCCAGCGGTCGAGCTCGGCGACCGGCGGCGCGTCCGCCGCCCCGCCGTCCAAGGCCGTGGCGACCAGCGTGAACAGCCCGGTCGCGATCGCGTCCGCCGGCCCGTCCACCGCGTTCGTCAGCACCGAGACGGCGACCCGCCCCGCCGGGTCGGCCCACGTGCGCGTGAGCTGGCCGGGGAAGCCGCCGGAGTGGCCCACCACGCGCCGGCCCTCGATCTCCCGCGCCTCGAACCCGAGGCCGTAGGCGCGCCGGCGCGCGTGCGGCACGTCGATCACCGACTCCTCGCGCTGCAGCAGCCGCCGGGACTCCGGCCGCAGGCGTGCGATCCCGTCGCGGCCGCCGTCGTCGTCGAAGTGGGTGGCGAGCCAGCGCACCAGGTCGTGGGCCGTGGAGCAGAACCCCGTCGCCGCCGCCAGGGCACCGGTGGTCACCGGGGCGACCGGCAGGCGGCCGTCGTCCGCGACGCCCCGCGCGGAGTGCCCGACGACCGCCCGGCCGGTGAGCCCGTCGTCGAGCTCGGGGGCCGTGTCGCGCAGGCCGAGCGGCTCCACGAGCGTCCGCCGCACGTGGTCGGCGTACGACGTGCCGGTCACCGCCTCGATCACGAGGCCGAGCAGCCCGTACGCCAGGTTGGAGTACTTGAAGCGCTCGCCGCGGCCGAGCGCCTCGCCGTCCGCGCGGACCGACGCGAGCAGCGCCGCCCGGTCGGGGAACGGGGCGCCCAGCTGCCAGAAGTCCGCGTCCCGCCCGTCACGCAGCACCCCGCCCGTGTGGCCGAGCGCCTCCCGCACCGTCACCCGGCCGACCGCCGCCTCCTCCAGCTCGGGCAGGTGGGTCGCGAACGGGTCGTCGAGCCGCAGCGTCCCGTCCTCCACGAGCCGCGCCACGGCCGACGCCGTGAAGGTCTTGGAGTGCGACGCCACGCGGAACAGGTGGTCGGTGCGCAACGGCTCCGCCGTGGTGACGTCGGCGACGCCCCACGCGCCCCCGGCGACCACGTCGTCGCCGACCAGCACCGCGTACTGCACACCCGGCACGCGCGCGAGCCCGGCCTGCGTCGCGACCCACTGCGCGAGGTAACCAGGGTCGATGTCGTCGCTCATGGCGACACCCTAGCCAGGGGCCCGGGGGCCCCGGCCGGACGTCCCGGTCCGGAATTCACCCGTGGATTCGCCCAGCGATGAATTCTCTGTCGGTGGCCTGTCTTAGCGTCTAACGTGGCCCACGTCACCCCAGGAGAGCTCATGACCTCACCCATGGACGCCCCCGAACCCGACCGGCCTCCGGGCCGCCACGCGAGCGCCGTGCCCGCGCACGCCCCTCCCGGCTCGGCCCTCGCGGTCGAGGCCACCGGCCTCGTCAAGCACTTCTCCACCCGCAAGCAGGTCACGAAGGCGGTCGACGGCGTCGACCTGCAGATCCCGACCGGCACCGTCTTCGGCCTGCTCGGCCCCAACGGCGCCGGCAAGACGACCGTCGTCCGGATGCTCGCCACCCTGCTGCGCCCTGACGCCGGGTCGGCCCGGGTCCTGGGCCACGACGTCGTCGGCGACGCCGACGCGGTGCGCGGCGCCGTGGGGCTGACCGGCCAGTACGCCTCCGTCGACGAGGACCTCACCGGCACCGAGAACCTCCTCATGCTCGCCCGGCTCTACGGCTTCACCGGCGCCGGGGCACGCAGCCGCGTCGAGGGTCTCCTCGAGGCGTTCAGCCTGTCCGACGCGGGCGGGCGCCAGGTCAAGACCTACTCCGGCGGCATGCGTCGCCGGATCGACCTCGCCGCGTCGCTCGTCCTGGCGCCGCGCGTGCTGTTCCTCGACGAGCCCACCACCGGCCTCGACCCGCGCTCCCGCAACCAGGTGTGGGACATCGTGCGGGTGCTCGTGGAGGACGGCGCCACGGTGCTGCTGACCACGCAGTACCTCGAGGAGGCCGACCAGCTCGCCGACCGCATCTCCGTCATCGACCACGGCAAGGTCATCGCGGAGGGCACGACCAACGAGCTCAAGCGGTCGGTCGGGCAGGGTGCGGTCGACCTGCGCCTGGCCGACTCCGCGCGGCGGGCCGAGGCGGCGGAGATCCTCGAGAAGCTGCTCGGCACCTCGCCGACGCTGCCGACCGACCCGTACGCGCTCGGCGCCCGGGTGCCCGACGACGGCGCCGACGCGGTGGCGCGCATCCTTCCCGCCCTGGCCGACGCCGGGATCGCGGTCCCGGAGTTCTCTCTCGGCCAGCCCAGCCTGGACGAGGTGTTCCTGACCCTCACGGGCAGGCCGCTCCCCGACGAGGACTCCGCGGAGCCCGGGGCGGACGGCGACGCCGGGCGTCGCGCGAACGTCGCTGCCGAGGAGGTGTCCCGATGACCGCGCAGTCCACGGACCACGAGGCCACGATCACGACGACGAGCCTGCGCGAGGCGGTCGCGCTGCAGGAGCGTCCGTCGCGTCCGTCGGCGCTGTCGACCACGTTCACGTTCGGCTGGCGGGCGCTGCTGAAGATCAAGCACGTGCCCGAGCAGCTCTTCGACGTGCTCGTCTCGCCCGTCATCTTCACCCTGATGTTCACGTACCTGTTCGGGGGTGCCCTGGCGGGGTCGACGTCGGCGTACATCCAGTTCCTGCTGCCCGGCATCCTCGTGCAGACGATCATCATCGTGACCGTCTACACGGGCTACACCCTCAACACGGACATCACGAAGGGCGTCTTCGACCGGTTCCGCTCGTTGCCGATCTGGCGGCCCGCCCCGATCGTGGGGGCCCTGCTCGGCGACACGGTCCGCTACTCCATCGCGTCCGTGATGTGCATCGGCCTCGGCCTGATCCTCGGGTTCCGGCCCGACGGCGGCGTCGTCGGTGTGCTGCTCGGCGTGCTGCTCCTGCTGGTCTTCGCGTTCTCCCTGAGCTGGATCTTCACCATCCTCGGCCTGCTGCTGCGCACGCCGAACGCCGTGATGGGCGTGTCCATGATGGTGCTGATGCCGCTGACGTTCGCGTCGAACATCTTCGTCGACCCGTCGACGATGCCCGCGGCGCTCCAGCGCTTCGTCGACGTCAACCCCGTGTCGCACCTGGTCACCGCGGTCCGCGGCCTCATGGCCGGGCAGCCGGACAGCGGCGAGATCGTGTGGGTGCTCGTCGCGTCGGTGGTGCTCACCGCCGTCTTCGGACCGATCACGATGCGGCTGTACCGCACCCGCCACTGACCCGGTGCGGGCACGAGTCCGGCGTGGTCCCGAGGGGGAAACCACGCCGGACTCGTCCCTCCCACGTCTCGGTCAGGCGGCGGGCTCGGCGTCGTGCCGCATCTCCTCGTCGCACTTGCGCGTCACGACGAGCACCGGGCAGGCCGAGTGGTGCAGCACGGCCTGGCTGGTGGAGCCGAGCAGGAGCCCGCGGAACCCGCCGCGGCCGCGCGAGCCGACGACGATCAGGTCGGCGCCGGTCGAGAACTCGGTGAGGAGCTCGGCCCCCGAGCCGTCCAGCACGTGCCGCTTGATGGTGACCCCGGGGTTCTGGGCCTCGAACTTGTCCACCGTGACGTCCAGGCCCTCCTTGACGTCGGCCAGCACCTGCTCGTGGTCGATCTGCGAGGGCAGCCAGGCGAGCACCCCGGCGCCGCCGGCGAGCGGCACCCCGGCGACCGCCACCAGCTCCGCCCGCCAGACCTGCGCCTGGGCGACGGCGTGCCGCAGCGCCACCTCCGCGGACGGCGAGCCGTCGACACCGACGACGATGCGGCGCACCTCGTGCACGACGTCGCCGTCGCGCCGCTCCGGGTCGGTCGACTCCCCCGTCCCCGGCCCGCGGTACGGCACCACGACGGTGGGACAGTGCGAGTGAGCCGGCAGCGCCGACGAGACCGTGCCGAGGAGGCGCTCGGTGAACCCGCCCTTGCCGCGCGTGCCGACGACGGCCAGCCCGTGCTCGCGCGACAGCTCCACGAGCACCCCGGCCGCGTCCCCGGACGCGACCGCCGACGTCACCGGGACGCCGCAGTCCGCGACCCGCTCCTGAGCCTCGGCCAGGACGGCCCGGGCACCCTCCTGGATCGCGGTGTCGTCGAGCGCGGCGTAGCCCCCGTCGAGGGAGGCCGCCGTGAACGACGGGAGGGAGTAGCTAC
Source organism: Isoptericola cucumis (assembly GCF_014635665.1). Taxonomy (GTDB): domain Bacteria; phylum Actinomycetota; class Actinomycetes; order Actinomycetales; family Cellulomonadaceae; genus Isoptericola; species Isoptericola cucumis. The sequence goes on along the minus strand of NZ_BMDG01000002.1, from coordinate 334,623 downwards.
AGACGATGTGCAACGCCCAGCCGGTCCGCCGCGCGTAGCCGGCGGCCCAGTCCAGGGCGTGCAGGCTCGCAGCGGAGCCGTCGACACCCACCAGGACGACCTCAGGACGTGTCATCACGAGCCTCCCTCGAACGCTCCCGTCGCGCCGCCTCACCGTCGAGACGACCGGGCACGTTCAAGCCTAGCGAAAGATACGCGCAAGTCCCAGCAAAGAGTGCGGGCGTGCGACGGCCCCCGACGCTCCGTGGCGGAGCGTCGGGGGCCGTGGGTACGGGAGGTCAGCCCGTGACGCGCAGGTACGTCGGGTTGGACTGCCAGATGTCGCGCACCTTGGTGACCCAGCCGTCGGGTCGCGAGGCGTCGATCTGCTGCCCGTTGCCGATGTAGATGCCGATGTGCCCCGGCGACCAGAGGAGGTCACCAGGCTGGAGCTCGGCCTCCGAGATCTCGTGCGTGTTCGCAGCCTCCAGGATGCCGGTCGACTGGTGCGGCAGGTGGATACCGACCTGCGCGTACACGTAGCTGACCAGACCGGAGCAGTCGAACCCGCCGGGCGAGCCGCCGCCCACGACGTAGGGGGTGCCGATGTACCGCGAGGCGATCGACACGACCTGGGAGCCCACGGAGGACGAGGCCGCGACCTCGGGCACCTCGGTGCGCTCGGAGGTGCGCGAGGCGGTGTCGGAGACCGTCTCCACGGCCTCCTCGACGACGGGCTCGGGCTCCGGCTCGGGCTCCGGCGCCGGGGTGATCTCCGCCTTCTGCGCGATGCTGGCGGTGACCTTCTCGACGTCGACCTTGGCCTTGGCGTCGACCGAGACGACGGGGGCCGACTGCAGGGCGTTCTTCGCCTGGTCGGTCAGCGCGCCGAGGTCGACGGTGTTGAGCTTGTTGGCAGCGTCGCTGTCGACCGGCGCGGCCTGGGCAGCGCCCGCGCTCGCGAAGGTCGAGACCAGCAGACCACCGGCGGTGGCGACAACAGCTGCCCGGCGCCCTGCAGCGGCGGAACCGACGCTGAGCGGCGTGATCGGACGGCGCGCGGCGCGGTGCCGGGCGCGCGTGGTGCGTGCGTTCACGTGTTCCCTCTCCTGTCGCCTACGAGGTGAGCTGTCGGGTTCGGGTGGGAGAAAGCACCCGGCCGTCCGGGTCTGACATGCAGACCGACCCGTGCGGCTTCACCCCAAGGACACCGTTTCCAATGCCCGGAAGTGGGTCCCCCGTCCCTGCCGGGGATAGCGGTGCTCGACCGGCGGCAGGGCTCGGCGTTCCGGTCGAGACTCACCGAATGACCGGCGAGTGGTTGAAACCGTAGCGGACGAGAACGGCAATGTCACGTTTCGATCACAGCAGGCGGCGAACCGCGCCACGAACCGCGCCAGGACGCCGTTCCTGGCCCCTCTGACGAGCTTTTCTCCGACACGCCGACGCCCCGCCGCGCGATGCGCGACGGGGCGTCGGAGAGGCGTCGTGGCGCCTGCCGTGAAGGGCGGCTCAGCCCACGCGGATGAACGTGGGGTTCGACTGCCAGATGGAGCGGTACTGGACGACGTCGCCCGGCTTGGGGGCGTCGATCTGCATCCCGTCGCCGGCGTAGATCGCCACGTGGCCCGGGGTCCAGACCAGGTCGCCCGGCTGCGGGTCGGACACCACGGTGCCCGCGTAGCGCTGCTCCGAGGTGGTGCGCGGGAGGCTGATGCCGACCTGGGCGTAGACGTACTGCGTCAGGCCCGAGCAGTCGAAGCCGGACGGGCTGGTGCCGCCGGAGACGTACGGGACGCCGACGTAGCGCATCGCGATCGAGACGATCGACGAGCCGTTGGCCGACGCGGGCGCCTCGGCGACCTCCTCGCGCTCGGCGGAGCGCGACGCGGTGTCGGTGGTCTCGGTGGCCGCCGAGTCCTCGGTCGCGCTCGCCTCGTACGAGGCCTCGACGACGACGGGCTCCGGCTCCGGCTCGGGGGCCGGGGTGATCTCCGCGGCGGCGGCGATCTTCGGGGTGACCTTCTCGACGGCGACCTTTGCCTGGGCGTCGACGGTGACGACAGGGGCCGCCTCGAGCGCGCTGCGGGCCTGGTCCGTGAGGGCACCGAGGTCGACCGTGCTGAGCTTGTTCGCGGCGTCGGAGTCCACCGGCGCGGCCTGTGCGGCACCGGCGCTGGCGAAGGTCGAGACCAGCAGGCCACCGGCGGTCGCGACGACTGCCGCGCGACGGCCGGCGTTGCCGTTCGTGGCGATGGCGATCGGGCGGCGGGCGGCGCGGTGCCGGCCGCGAGTCGTGCGTGCGGTCACGTGTCAACCTCTCCTGTCGCCTACGAGGTCAGCTGTCGGGTTCGGGTGGGAGAAATCACCCGGCCGCCGGTACCCGTCGTCCAGACCGGGCCGTGCGGCTTCACCCCGAGGGCGCCGTTACCGACGCCCGGAAGTGGGTCCCCCGCTCCTGCCTTGCGATGTTCCGTGGGAGCTCGACCGGTGGCAGGATTCGGCGTCCGGACGAGCGCCCGCCAGATCGATCTCCGACGAGCGTCCCGACCGTACCCGAAGGACAGGGCCCATGTCACGCTCCGGTCACGACACGCGCACGATCCGTGCACGCGGGACGGACGCCGTGGTCAGCGGGCCGCGACGAACAGGTGCTTGGCCAGGTCCTCGGGGAGCTCGAGGACGGTCGGCCCGTCCTCGACCTGCACCGCGTAGTCCGCGCCCGCGCGGCGGGCGACGATCTGCGCCCCGGGCACGAGGCCGGACTCCGCGAGCCGGGCCAGGAGCTCGACGTCGACCTGGAGCGGCTCGGCGATGCGCTGCAGCACCAGCGACCTGCCGTCGCCGTCCGCGTCACCGCCGGCGGCCGGGGCGGAGAGCACTGCCGGCAGCGACTGGACGCCCGCCAGGAAGGGGACGTCCTCGTACTGCTCCCCCAGCTCGGACAGCCCCGGGATCGGGTTGCCGTACGGGTCCATGTGCGGGTGGTCGAGGAGGGTGACGAGCCGCTTCTCGACGAGGTCGCTCATCACGTGCTCCCAGCGGCACGCCTCGGTGTGCACGTGCTCCCAGTCGAGCTTGATGACGTCGGTCAGCAGCCGCTCGGCGAGCCGGTGCTTGCGCATCACGCGCGTCGCCTTCGTCTGGCCGGCGTCGGTCAGCTCCAGGTGGCGGTCGCCGGTCACGACGACGAGTCCGTCACGCTCCATGCGGGCGACCGTCTGCGACACCGTCGGCCCGGAGTGTCCCAGGCGCTCGGCGATGCGCGCCCGCAGCGCCGGGATGCCCTCCTCGCCGAGCTCGTAGATCGTCTTGAGATACATCTCGGTGGTGTCGATCAGGTCCGTCACGTCCACTCCCGTCTTCAGGCCCGGGCCTAGTCTATTCGCACCCCGTCCGCCCAGGCCCGGTCCTGGCGCACGACTGGCGCGGCGCTCGCGACATCCTGCCCCACGCCACCGACACCGAGCACGCCGATTCCCACGGATCCCACCACCCAGACCACGGAGAGCCGATGCCCACGCAGCCCACCCTCGCCATCCCGCCGTCGCTGCTGCCCTCCGACGGCCGCTTCGGCTCCGGCCCGTCGAAGGTGCGCCCCGCGCAGGTCGCCGCCCTGGCCGCCGCGGGGGACCCGGCTGCGCCCGTGCTGGGCACGTCCCACCGTCAGCCGCCGGTGAAGGACCTCGTCCGTCGGGTCCGCCAGGGCCTGGCCACCCTGTTCGACCTGCCCGACGGCTACGAGATCGCGCTCGGCAACGGTGGGTCGACCGCGTTCTGGGAGGTGGCCACCGCGTGCCTGGTCGAGCGCCGTGCCCAGCACGCCGTCTTCGGCGAGTTCGGCGGCAAGTTCGCCGCCGCCACGGGACGCGCCCCCTTCCTCGAGCCGTCCCAGGTCCGTGACGCCGCGCCGGGCTCGGTCGCCCTGCTCGCGACGGCCGACGGCGTCGACACCTACGCGACGGTGCACAACGAGACCTCGACCGGCGCCATGGCCCCGGCCGCGCAGGTGCCCGACGCGCGGGCGGACGGGGCCCTGCTGCTCGTGGACGCGACGTCGGGCGCCGGCGCCCTGCCCGTCGACGTCGGCGCGACCGACGTGTACTACTTCGGGCCCCAGAAGGTCTTCGCCTCGGACGGCGGCCTGTGGCTCGCGATCTGCTCGCCCGCGGCCGTCGAGCGTGCCGCCCGGGTGGAGGGAGCGGCGGACCGGACCGGGCGCTGGGTGCCGGAGTTCCTCTCCCTCACGACGGCGCTCGCCAACTCGCGCGCGGACCAGACCCTCAACACCCCCGCGGTCGGCACCCTCGTGCTGCTCGCCGAGCAGGTCGAGTGGATGCTCGAGCAGGGCGGGCTGGCCTGGTCGACGGCGCGCTGCGCGGAGTCGGCCGGCGCCCTCTACGGGTGGGCCGAGGCCCGGGACTGGGCGACGCCGTTCGTCACCGAGCCGTCCGCGCGGTCGACCGTCGTCGGCACCGTCGACCTGGACCCCGCGATCGACGCCGCCGCGGTGGTGGCGACGCTGCGTGCCCACGGCGTGCTCGACGTCTTCCCGTACCGGAAGCTGGGCCGCAACCAGCTGCGCGTGGGGCTCTTCCCCGCCGTCGAGCCGGACGACGTGCGCGCCCTCACCGCGTGCGTCGACCACGTCGTCGCCCACCTCTGAGGGGCGGCGCCGTCCGGCGGACGTGCATACCACACCCCGGACCGGACGCGCCCGGAATCACCGGCTTTTTCACCCGGTCGACTTCCTGTTAGCGTGCGGCCGCCGAGTGGACCCACCACGCTGGAGCCAGGGTCCCGGGCAATGCTGCCAGGGAGGGCGACCAATGCTGGAGATGAACCACCTCACGTACGGGATCATCACCCCGATCCTCGCGTACCTCGCGTCCTGCGTGGGCGCGGCGACGGGCCTGTCCGCGACGTCGCGCGCACGAGCGTCGAAGGACGCCCGCACCCGCAGCATCTGGCTGCTGATCGGCGCGGTCGCCATCGGCGGCACCGGCGTGTGGGTCATGCACTTCATCGCGATGCTCGGCTTCACCGTGACCGGCATGCCGATCTACTACGACGTCCCGATGACCGTCCTCAGCGCCCTGGTGGCCGTGGTCGTCGTCGCGATCGGGCTGTTCCTCGTGGGCTTCGCCGGCGACCGCGCCTGGGTGCTGCTCATCGGCGGGCTCGTGGCCGGGTTCGGCGTCGCGGCGATGCACTACATGGGCATGGCGGCCATGCGGATGTCCGGCCACATGACCTACACCACCTGGATCGTCGGGGTGTCGGTCGTCATCGCGATCGTCGCCGCGACCGCCGCCCTGTGGCTGTGCGTGCACGTGAAGGGGTGGAAGGCCACCACCGGCGCCGCGATGATCATGGGCGTGGCGGTGAGCGGCATGCACTACACCGGCATGGCGGCGCTGAACATCGAGGGCACGCCCGGCGTGCCGCCGGGCGGCACCAACCCGATCGACCTCCTCGGCCCGCTCATCTTCGGGATCGCGGCGCTCACGGTGGCCCTGATCTTCATCGTGATGATGTGGCCCACCGAGGACGAGATGCGGTCGCGGGACGCCTTCGAGCGGCGCCTCAAGCGGCGCCAGCAGGCCAAGGCCGGCGTCTGACGTCGTCGCCCGGACGGCCCCGCCGCGCGGTCAGGCGGCCAGCGCGGCCGCCGGCCGCTCGACGGCGCAGTCGCGGTCGCGGTCGAGGTACTCGATCTGCAGGTGCGGGCGCTGCAGCACGCGGTAGCGCACCCGCAGGCGCCAGCGCCGGATCGCCCAGACGGTCGCCGCGATCGCGACCGCGAACGTCGCGATCGAGCCGACCAGGATGGACCAGCGCGGCCCCCACGCCTCGCCGATCCAGCCGACGACCGGCGCGCCGATCGGCGTCGCGCCCTGGAAGACCATGACGTACAGCGCCATGACCCGCCCCCGCATCACGGGGTCGGTGGAGACCTGCAGCGCGCTGTTCGCGGCCGTCATCATCGTCAGGGACGCGAGCCCCACCGGGATGCACGCGACCACGAACGTCGAGTAGGTCGGCATGAGGCCCAGCACCGCGGTCGACACCGCGAAGGCGAAGGCGGAGCCGATGACCAGCCGCACCCGCGGCCGGTCGCGGCGCGCGGCGAGCAGCGCCCCCGTCAGCGACCCGATGGCCAGCACCGAGCCGAGGATGCCGTACTCGCTCGCCCCCCGGTCGAACTCGACCCGGGCCATCAGCGCGGACGTGAGCTGGAAGTTCAGCCCGAACACCGAGACCACGAACATCACGACCATGATGACGACGATGTCGGTGCGGCCCCGCACGTAGCGCACGCCCTCGAGGATCTGGCCCTTCGCGCGGGGCGTGGCCGGGCGGCTGCGCAGCTGGCGCACGTTCATCAGGGCGAGCGCCGCGATGGTCGCGGCGAACGTGACGCCGTTGATCATGAAGACCCAGCCCGCGCCGACGGCGGCGATGAGCAGGCCGGCGACGCCCGGGCCGATGAGGCGGGCGCCGTTGAACGACGCGCTGTTCAGGCCGATGGCGTTGGGCAGCTTCTCCACGGGCACCAGGTCGGCGACGAACGTCTGCCGGGCCGGGCTGTCCAGCGCCGAGACCACGCCGAGCAGCAGCGCGAAGACGTAGACGTGCCACAGCTCCGCCCGCCCGGACAGCACGAGGGCGCCGAGCCCGAGCGCGAGCAGGCCCATGCCGCCCTGGGTCGCCATCAGCAGGCGGCGGCGCGGCAGCCGGTCGGCCAGGACGCCGGCCCACGGGGACAGCAGCAGGAACGGCACGAACTGCAGGGCCGTGGTGATGCCGACGGCGACGCCCGACTCGTCGCTGAGGTCGGTCAGGACGATCCAGTCCTGCGCGACGCGCTGCATCCAGGTGCCCACGTTGGCCACCAGGGCGGCCGCGAACCAGATGCGGTAGTTGGCGTACTTGAGGGAGGAGAACGTGGCGCTCATCGGTCGATGCTCCGGAGGTGGTCGTCACTCACGGGTGCCACAGGACTCCTGTTCCTCGGGGGGGTGGACGCCTTGGTCAACCAACGATCGAATCGTTCTATTCCCACCCGTGGAGAGACCCGGGCCACAGCCGGGACGCCGGCTCCCGCGGCCGCGGGGTGGCGACCGGGGGCCCCTCAGCGCCTGCCGAGGGCGCGGTACCGCCAGCCCGCCGCGGTCCACGCGGACCGGCTCAGCGCGTTGCGACCGTCGAGCACCGTGCGCTGCGCGACGAGGACGCCCACGCGCTCCGGGTCCAGCTCCTTGTAGTCCTGCCACTCCGTCAGCACGAGGACGGCGTCCGCGCCGGCGAGGGCCTCCTCGAGGTCGCGCTCGTACCGCAGGTCGGGCCGCTTGGCGCGCGCGTTGTCGATCGCCTGCGGGTCGTGCACCGTGACGGCCGCACCGAGCTCGGCGAGCCGCGTCGCCACGTCGAGCGCCGGGGAGTCGCGCACGTCGTCGCTGTCGGGCTTGAACGCGGCCCCCAGCACGGTCACCTCGGCGCCGTCGACCATGCCCCCGAGCACCTCGGTCGCCAGCTCGACCATGCGTGCCCGGCGGCGGGTGTTGATGGCGTCCACCTCGCCGAGGAACGCGACGGCGTCACCCGCCCCGAGCTCGTCGGCGCGTGCCATGAAGGCGCGGATGTCCTTGGGCAGGCAGCCGCCGCCGAAGCCGAGCCCGGCGTTGAGGAAGCGGCGGCCGATGCGCGCGTCGTGCCCGATGGCGTCGGCCAGCCGGGTCACGTCTCCCCCGGCGACCTCGCAGAGCTCCGCCATCGCGTTGATGAAGGAGATCTTGGTGGCGAGGAACGAGTTGGCCGCCACCTTGACGAGCTCCGCCGTCGGGTAGTCGGTGACGATGCGCGGCACGCCCTCGGCCAGGGGCGCGGCGTACACCTCGTCGAGGGCCGCCGCCGCGCGCTCCCCCGCCGGGCCCTCGGGGACCCCGTAGACCAGCCGGTCGGGGTGCAGCGTGTCCTGCACGGCGAGGCCCTCGCGCAGGAACTCCGGGTTCCACGCGAGGACGGCGCCCGGCGCCGCGGCCGCCACCGCCTCGGCCAGGCGCGCCGCCGTCCCCACCGGGACCGTCGACTTGCCCGCGACCACCTCCCCCGGGCCGAGGTGCGCCGCCAGCGCGGCCGTCGCCGTGTCGACGAAGGACAGGTCGGCCGCGTTGCCGTCGTCGCGCTGCGGCGTCCCGACGCACATGAAGTGCACCCGGGCGCCCGCGACCGCCGACATGTCGGTGGACACGGTGAGCCGCCCCGTGGCCTCGACCCGGGCCAGCAGGTCGTCCAGCCCTGGCTCGAAGAACGGGGCCTTGCCGGCCGCGAGCGCCGCCACGCGGCCGGCGTCCACGTCGACCCCCACGACGTCGTGCCCCAGGCTCGCCATGCTCGCGGCGTGGACCGCCCCGAGGTAACCGAGGCCGATCACCGAGACCTTCACGCGTGCCGCCCTTCGTCGCAGGCGCCGCCCGGGCAGGCCTGTCCGGGCGGTGTCGCGCTCAGCCTAGGGCGCGGGCACTCCCCGGGGCGACGACGGTCCCAGGTGGTCGGCCCTCAGGTCAGAGGCCGAGCGCCGCCTGGATCGGCCCCAGCGTGAAGTAGACGACGAACATGGCCGCGGCGATCCACATCAGCGCGTGGATCTGCCGCACCTTGCCCAGCGCGAGCTTGATGATGACGAAGGAGATGAAGCCGGCGCCGATGCCGTCGGCGATGGAGTAGGTGAACGGCATGATGATGATCGTGAGGAACGCCGGGATGGCGATCTCCACGTTGCGCCAGGAGATGCCCGCCACCTGCGCCATCATCAGGTAGCCCACGAAGACGAGGGCCGGGGCGGCCGCCTCGTAGGGCACCAGTGCGACCACCGGCGACAGGAAGGTCGCGAGCAGGAAGGCGACACCGGTGACGACGGCCGCGAAGCCGGTGCGGGCGCCGGCGCCCACGCCCGTCGTCGACTCCACGTAGGCGGTGTTGGACGACGTGCTGCCGACGCCGCCGGCGATGGCGGCCACGGAGTCCGCGACGAGGATGGCGCGCGTGCGGGGCGGGTTCCCCTCGGCGTCGAGCAGCTTGGCCTCGCCGCCGACGGCGACCATCGTGCCCATCGTGTCGAAGAAGTCCGCGATGAGCAGCGAGAACACGATGAGGACCACGGAGACCGCGGCGATGTTCTCGAAGGAGCCCAGCAGGGAGAACTCGCCGATCAGGCCGAGGTCGGGCGTGGTCACGACGCCGTCGAACGCCGGGGCGTTGAGGTTGAAGCCGTTCGGGTTGCCCTCGGCCTTGGTGCCGATGTGCAGCGTGTTCTCCAGCACCACCGCGAGCGCCGTCGCCGTGATGATCGCGACGAGCATGGCGCCGCGGACCTTGCGCACGAACAGCACGATCGTCAGCACGAGCCCGACGACGAACACGAGGATCGGCCAGGTGCCGAGGTTGCCCAGCGCGAGGACGGTGCCGTCGCCCGGCACGACGAAGCCGGCGTTGACCAGGCCGACGAGCGCGATGAACATGCCGATGCCGACGCTGATCGCCGTCTTGAGCTCCACCGGGACGGCCCGGAACACCGCCTCGCGGAACCCGGTGAGCACCAGGAGCAGGATGATGATGCCCTCGATGACCACGAGGCCCATCGCGTCGGCCCAGGTCACGTTCGGCAGGCCGGCGATCGAGTACGCGACGACGGCGTTGAGGCCCAGGCCCGCCGCGAGGCCGAGGGGGTAGTTCGCGCCGACGCCCATGATGATGGTCACGACACCGGCGACCAGCGCCGTGGCGGACGCGACCATGGCGAGGCTCTCGGGCGTCGCCTCCGCACCGCCGCCGAGCACCTGGCCCGTGCCGTCCGGCACCGTGCCGATGATCAGCGGGTTCAGCACGATGATGTAGCTCATCGCGAAGAACGTCACCAGCCCGCCGCGGATCTCCGACCCGATGGTCGAGCCTCGCTCGGTGATCTTGAAGAAGCGGTCGATCGCGCTCAGGTCGCCTGCCGGCGGCGCGGTGGTCTGGTTCGCCATGAGCAGAATCATGGCAGACCGTGTGAAGGATTCCTTCATGGAATCCCGTCCGTGACGCCGATTTCACATCGGCCGGTCCACCGGAGGGGCGCCGCCGCTCAGTCGGCGTCGTCGCTCTCGAGGAACACGTGCGAGCACAGCATCTGCGGCCTCTTTTCGGCCTCCCCGTCCTGCACGCACGCCACCGCGCCACGGTCGAAGCCCTGGTCACGGACGTTCGATGCATGCCCCGGCGAAGCGAGCCACGCGTCCACCACCTCCTGCGGCGGTCGCTCCGACCGGGCGAGGTTCTCGCCCGCCCGCGCGACGCCGCACTCGTCGAGCACGTCGTCCAGGTCACCGTGCGTCAGTTCCTGTGCGCCGACGAGGGCCTGCGCACGCTCCGCGGCCACCCGCGCGGCACAGTCGTCGTGCTCCAGCACCTCGACGCCCGCGTCCTCGCGTGCGACGTTCACCAGCCTCTCGAGGTCGGCAGCAGGGGTGACGGATGCGGTGCGACCCGGCGGCGTGGACGGACCCGTCCTCTCTGGCGGCCCGCCGGTGAGGCCGCAGCCCACGAACAGGCCGACGGCCGCGGGGACCAGCACGAGCGCGGAACGAACACCGTGTTGTCTGCGTCGGCCCACGGTGGCGCCCCCGGAGCTCGGCCAGATCCGCACCTGCGCACCTCCCGTCGGCTGCCGAGGCAGGCGTCTGCCGACACTACCTCCGGCACTCGACATCGGCGCCACGAACGGTGTGCCGCAATCCATGTGTCGTAATTCCCCTGGGAGGTCGAACTCGAGGTCCGGCGATACGCTCGCTGCAGCGGGAATGCCGGACATCGACGGGAATGAATTGTCTCCCTCCGGTGGGCTGACGAAATGCACGCACACCAATCACAGGCGACACGCGCGAAGGCCGGTGGCATGGAATCAAAACAAGTGGCGCACGTGCGGTCCGTACGACCATCGCAGTCGACCCCGCGAAGGCGACGTGCCGCAGGTCAGGTCCGGAGCGTCGCGGCAGACGCGAGGTTCGTCGCGCGGTCGACCGTCCGGATGCTCCGGGGTGTCGCACCACGCGAGTGTCCGTTCTGCGGATATCGAGGAAGATTCTCGCCCGCGGGCGACCCGCCGCGGCTCGACGCCAAGTGCCGGGTCTGCCGGTCGTTCGAACGACACCGGCTCCTCCTGCTCGCCGTCCAGCGGCAAGCGCTCGTCGCGCCGGGCGATCGCGTCCTCCATTTCGCTCCCGAGATGCAGGTAGCGCAGCTTCTCCACGAGATCTCGCCGGGCCTCGTCGTGTCCGCGGACATCGACGAGACCGTCGCGGACATCCGAGTCGACATCGAGGCGATCGACCTCGAAGACGACTCCTTCGACGCGATCGTGTGCTCACACGTCCTGGAACACGTCGACGACCGATCGGCTCTCAGGGAGCTGTACCGCGTCCTGGCTCCCGGGGGCCGCCTGATCGTGATGGTTCCCATCGTGGAGGGTTGGGACCGCAGCCATGAGAACACCGGCGTGACGGACGCCCGGGAGCGCAAGATCGAGTTCGGTCAGACCGACCATGTCCGGTATTTCGGCAAAGACTTGCGCGACCGGATCAAGTCCGCGGGATTCGAGCTCTCCGAATTCGTCGCCAGCCCGGCGGACTGCCGACGATACGGCCTGGTCCGTGGCGAACGCGTCTTTGTCGGGACGAAATGACTTAGATCGGGACGGGAATGCCGCGAGGCCTTGCGATACCGACGTTCTGAGCGCGCGCCGCTGAGCACGCGCTCGTACAGTCGAATCCATGCTGCGAGAGTCAACCTCGGCGTCGTCGCGCGTTGCCAAGATGCTCGTCCGCGACCCGGGACGACTGTGGATCGCGGTCCGCGGCGCAGCTCGCGTCGGAGGCCAGATCGTCCGGGACCCGCGCCAGGTCGGCTACCTCGGACGATGGATCCCCACGGTCGAGCGCACCACCCTGGAGCTCAGGCTCCCCTGGCTACCCTTCCAGATCATCGACCGGCTCGACGAGGTGCTCACCCCCGAGTCCTCGGTCTTCGAGTACGGGGGCGGCGGCTCGACGCTGTGGATGGCAGAACGGGCCGGCGAGGTGGTGACGGTCGAGCACGACCCGGAGTGGGCGGAGGCACTACGGGAACGGACGGCCGCCCTTTCGAACGTCGACCTCCTCGTCAGGAGCGCCGCCGACGACTACGCCGACTACGTTCCCGCGATCGACGACTACCCCGACGAGCACTTCGACGTCGTCGTCGTTGACGGCAGGCAGCGCGTCCGGTGCTTCGAGCACGCGCTGCCCAAGGTCCGTCCCGGAGGCATGCTGCTGCTCGACGACTCCGAGAGGTCGCGGTACGCCCCCACGTTCGAGCTCGCCCGCAGGCACCGTCACGTCACGATCCGGGGCCTTGCGCCGAGCAAGTCGAAGGCGGCCCAGACGACGGTCTGGCTGCCCCGGGCCACCTCACCCGCCCGTTGATGGTCACGGTCCTCCGAGCCCGACCCGGCTACGAGTACGACCGGAGGAGTGCGCCCCGTGCAGCATCTGGTCCCCCGGGTGGCTCGGTGCACCGACCCCTGATCTGCCGTCGGACCCACCGTCCTGCTCGTAGTACTGGTAGCGATACTCCGACGCATCGGACTGTGCCACCCCGTTCAGCACGACCCCGTGGAGACTTGCCCCGCCGGTCGACAGGACGCGGAGTGCCTGTTGCACCTGGGCGTTGTGGATCTCGCCCGCCCTGACGACCAGGATCGTCCCGCCGGTGAGCCTCGCGAGCACCGCGCTGTCGGTGACCGGAAGGAGCGGGGCGCTGTCGATCACGGCCACCTCGTACTGTTCGTCGAGCTGGGCGACCAGCCGTTCCATCTGCGCCGAGCCCAGGAGCTCGCTCGGGTTCGGGGGGATCTCCCCGCTCGGGAGCACGAACAGGTTGGTGTCTCCCCACGGTTGCACCGCTGCTTCCAGGGGCACCCGTCCGATGAGCACGGTCGTCAGACCCACGGACCCCTCGAGACCGAGGTACCGGGACACGCTCGGACGTCGCAGGTCTCCGTCCACGAGCACGACCCGCGTACCCGCGTGCGCCAAGGTGATGGCGAGGTTGATCGCGGTGGTGGACTTCCCTTCCCCCGGGAGCGAGGAGGTGACCAGCACCCGCCGTCGGTCGTCGTCGAACTCGAGGAACTGCAGGTTGGTCCGGAGCCTCCGGAACGACTCGGCGCGACGGCTGTGCGGGCTGCCCTGGACGATGAGCGGCTGGCTCACCGCTTCTTCGTCGAACGCGATCGTCCCGAGCAGCGGTGCATCGGTCAGAGCACGGACGTCCTCGTCCGACCGCACACGGGTGTCGAGGGTCGCTCGGAGCACCGCGATGCCCACGCCGATGAGGAGACCGAGGGCGAGGCCCAACGCGACGTTCAACGTCGTGCGCGGCGTGACGGGGCCTTCCGGGACCTGCGCCTCCCGGACCGTGCTGATCTGGACCGGCGAGGGTTCGCCGCCCGAAGGGCGCTCCAGCTCGGCGACGACGGTCGCAAGGCTCGATGCGATCGCGTCCGCCGTCTCGGCCGCACCCTGCGGTTGTGGATCGGTGACGCTGATGGTGATGAGAACAGTCTCCTCGGGGGATTCCGCTGTCACCCTCTCCGCCAAGGTGTCGACGGAGTCTGCCAGCCCGAGCTCGTCGATCACCGGCTGGAGAACTCGAGGGCTCGACACCAACGCCGTGTAGGACGAGACCTGGTTCGCGGTGAAGGAGTTCCCGGCGACGAGGTCACCCAGAGACTCTCCCGACCGTGTCGACACGAAGACCTGGGACTGGGCCTGGTACTGCGGAGTGGTGGCGGTCGACAGCAGTCCCGCAAGAACGATCCCCGCAACCGCCGAGATGGCGATCACGAGCCAGTGCTTACGGAGGACGCTCAGATACTCGGCCAGCCCCATGGCACCCCCGTCGTCACCTCGCTCGAACCACCCGAGTCGTCGCACGTCGGTCGGATTGTCGAAGTTGAACCATCAGCGAGCCTAACTGCGAAGGGTGCGCACCGCGCGCTCACGCTGCACTCGCTGTGGTGCGTGGATAGTGTGACATCGTCCCGCTCGGCTCGAAATGCTCGGCGACGCGTCGAGGAGGTCAGTCCCGTGGATCGGCTTCAGATCATCGTGGTGACCTACGGGCGGCCCGATCTTGTCGCACGGTGCCTTTCCTCGGTCCGCCTCTCTGCACCGGATAAAACGACGGTGCATGTCGTCGACAACTGCTCCCCCGACGACACCCCCGATGTGGTGGCGGCACGATTTCCGGAGTTCATCCTGCACCGCCGGAAGTCGAACGACGGCTTCGCGGTGGCGAACAATGAGGTCCTTTCCGACATCTCTGCCGATTACGTGCTTCTCCTCAATCCCGACACCGAGATATCTCCCGGAATCCTCGATCAGCTCCTCGACGGGATGGACGGGGCGCCCGACGTGGGCATCGTGGGATGCCGGCTCGTCACGGCCGACGGAACGCTCGACCATGCTGCCAAGAGACGGATCCCTAGGCCCTGGACCGCTGCCCGGTACTTCGCCCTCAGGCTCGTCGGACGCACCGGCACCGCGTACACCGCGCCGGACGTCGGCGAGTTCGACGTCGCCGATGTCGAAGCCGTGAACGGGGCCTTCATGCTCGTCCGCTCCGAGGCTGTCCGCGAGGTCGGTCCCCTCGACGGGCGGTTCTGGATGTACGCCGAAGACCTGGACTGGTGCGTGCGGATGCGGTCCCAGGGTTGGAGGATCGTCTACGACGGCCGGGTCTCCGCGACGCACCTCAAGGGAGGTTCGTCCGGCCGCACACGACCGTTGCGGCTGAACTTCCACTTCCACCGCAGCATGGTGCTCTTCTACCTCAAGCATCAGCGGGGGCACCCGCTGGTCGACGCAGGCGTCGTCCTGGGCATCTGGCTGCGCTTCGCGCTCTCCACCGCGGTGAGCGGTCTCGTGCAGGCCGCCGACGTGTCGAGGGCCGCCGTTCGCTCCAGGGCAGCGGTGGCGGGCTCATGAGCGAGACGTCGAGGGCGACGCACGACCGGGTCAGCGTCGTGCTGCCGACCTACGACCGCGCGGAGACGCTGCCCGCAGCGATCGACAGTGTGCTCGAGCAGACCGTCCCCGTGCACGAGCTCGTCGTCGTCGACGACGGGTCCTCCGACAGCACTCCCGCGATCGTGGCGGAAGCAGCAGAGAGGGACTCCCGCGTCCGGCTGGTGCAGCAGCCGCACCTCGGTGCGACCGCCGCACGGAACCGGGGCATCGCCGAGTCCGAGGGCGACCTCGTCGCGTTCCAGGACAGCGACGACCGATGGATGCCCACCTTCGTGGAGCACCTGCGGCCCTGGGCCGGCCCCGACACCGTGGTCTTCGGGACGTGCCGGGCGTGGGCCGGGTCGAGCCCGAGGCTCGAGCCACCACGCCCCGTCGGCGATCCCCGGCGTGCGCTCCGGCTGACGAACCGGTTCTCCACCCAGTCCGCGATCCTCGACGCAGCCCTGCTCCAGGTCGTGCGATTCGACCATGGCCTCCGGCGGTTCCAGGACTGGGACCTGTGGTTGTCCCTGATCGAGAGGACGAACGCCCGGCTTCTGCACGTGCCGGTCGTCGTGGCGGACAAGTTCATGTCCGAGGACTCCATCACCCGCGGTGACGCTCGGGTCAGAGACGCCAGCATCCGTCGCATCATGGGGCGACACTGGCGGTTGTTCGCGCGAGACCCCGTCGCGCTCGCACGCACCACGGCCCGCGGGTTGGTCCGGCCGGCGCTGCGCTCCGTCCGCACCACGGTCGGTCGGGCGCGTGCGGTACGCGTCGAAGGATCTGCATGACAGCCGTCGCCGACCCGGTGCAGGCGGCGGCACCTCACGACGTCGACCGCGCGGCGCGACTCGTCGCGGCGTCGACCGTGATCGTGATGGTCGGGATGCTCTTCGGGATGAAGCTGGCGGACCGGCTCGCCGTCTCCAACATCGCGCAGGTCGTCGGGATCGCCTTGCTCTTCGTGGCCTATCCCCGGCTCCTGCGAGCCCGCGACGTGATCCTGATCCTGGCGGGCGTCGCCTCCGTGGCGGTCGCGTCGCTGTCGATCTCGTTGCAGTACGGCGCCCGGATCCTGCCTACGCACATGATCTACTTCGTGCTCGCCACGGTCTACCTGGTCGCCGTCTACCGGGCCAGCCGTGACCACGGCGCCGCGGACGCCCTGTCGCACGGGGTCCGCCACGCCATCCCCGTGACCGCGGTGGTGCTCGTGGCGATGCTCGCCCACGACCGCTGGACGGGAACCGAGATTCCGGACCTCGGTTTCGACGACAACTCGCACGCCGCCGTGGCAGCGTGCTTTCTCGCCTTCGCCTCGCTGCGATTCCTCCGCACGCCGCTCCGGCTGCTCGTCGCCCTCGGCTTCTTCGCCCTCGCCCTGATCACCTATTCCAGGATGCCCTTCTTCTTCGCTCCGTTGCTCGCGCTGGCCTTCGTGACCGAGTACCGCCTGGTTCGCGCCCACGCGGTCAAGGTGTGGCAGGTGTACGGGGCGCATCTCGTGTTGCTCGCCGCCGTCGTGCTCCCCGGGCTGCTTGCAGCGCGCGCGGCGGCGCAGTTCACCGTCTTCGAGCGGGTGCTGGCTCCGGGCGAGTCGACGTCCGCATCGACGGCCTCTCACCTCGAGCTGCTCTCGCTCGGCGCACAGCTCAAGATGGACAGTGCATGGAACCTGCTGCTCGGAGTTACACCCGGGGGTTTCTCGAACTCCGTGGCAGGGAGCCAGGTCGACCTCACGAGCATCGCCGTCAAGGATCCCTTGGTCTACCAGGCCATCTTGGAGGGCACGGCGCCGCTCCACTCGACGCTGGGCTCGATCGTCCTGGAGTTCCCGCTGTGGGTCGCGCTCCTGTACCTCGCGGTCCTGGCACGGACCGCGCTCGCCCTCGTTCGCAGAAGGGAATGGGTGATGGCCATGTTTCTGGTCGCCCTGGTCGTCGCCACGTCGCTCTACTCGAGCCACAACGAGCTGTACTTCGTCGTCGGCCTCGCCGTGCCCATCGCCCTCGCGTACGGCAACCCGCCCGCAACACCACGTGCCGCCTCCACCGCATGACGGGCGGCGCTGTGGGTGGCCCGCGCCGCCTCGGAGGAATCGCCGCCCGCGGCGGCGTCTCGACACTCGTCGGACAGCTCGTGCGGGCAGGCGTTCAGGGGATATCGCTGGTCGTCCTCGCCCGACTCCTCCTGCCCGAGGACTTCGGGCTGGTGGCGATGGCCGCCGCTGTGGTGCGTATCGGCGACGTCGTGCGGGAGGGCGGGATGGCGAACGCTGCGATCCAGGCCGCGACGCTGTCCGAGGAGGAGCGCGACAACCTGTTCTGGCTCAACACGGCACTCGGTTGCGCCACCGGAGCGACGCTCTACCTCCTCGCGCCGCTGGTTGCGGCGTTCTACGGCGAGCCCACCCTGACCGAGGTCACGCGGTGGCTCGCCCTGACGTTCGTGCTGGGGGGAATGACCACCCAGTACAGCGCAAGCATCGTGCGGGAGATGCGATTCACGGCCGCTGCGGGGATCGACGTCGTCGGCCAGGTCGCCGGCCTCGTCACCGCGGTCGCCATCGCCCTGCTCGGAGGCGCCTACTGGGCCCTGGTAGGGCAGAACCTCGCGATCGCCCTGGTGATCTGCGTCGGCTCGGCCGGCGTCGCGGGTTGGGTACCGCGTCTCCCCCATCGCCGGGTGAGCATCCGCCCGCTCGTGTCCTACGGCCTCCATCTTCTCGCCAGCCAGCTGGTCGAGCAGACGTGTCGCGCCGCCGACACGATCGTGGTCGGCTTCCGGTTCGGCGCGGTCTCGGCCGGACTCTACAACCGGGCGTTCCAGCTGATGGCCCTTCCCATGCGGCAGCTCACGTACCCGGCGCAGCGCGTCGCCCTGACGATCCTGGCCCGCCTGCAGGACGAGAAGGACGAGTTCTGGCCGTTCGTGCGACGAGGCCAGACGATCCTGCTGCACGCGCTCACACCGATCTGCACGGTGGCCGCAGCGATGGCCTCACCGCTCGTCGACATCGTGCTCGGGCCCTCCTGGGCGCCGGCAGCGCCCGTCCTGACGCTGCTGATGATCGCCGCTGTCTTCGAGACGGCGACACAGCCGACCACCTGGGTCCTGCTGTCGACGGGTCGTACACGCGCGCTGTTCGTCTTCACCCTCGTCACCCGCCCGCTGCTGCTGGTTGCCATCGTCGTCGGATCGGTCGGCGGAATGACAGGTGTGGCGGGTGGCGTGGCCGCGTCGGCCGTCGTCACCTGGCTGGCAGGCCTGCTCTGGATCCGTCGGACGAACGACGCCCCGGCCGGCCAGCTGTTCGGCGTCGCCTTCCGTGCTGTCGTCGCGCACGGGACCGCCGCCACCGTGGGCAGCGTCGTCGCGTCACGACTCGACCTCGCCGGACCATGGGCAGAGATCGCGGTCGGCCTCGGCAGCACCGTCGCGACCCTCGGCGTCGTGGCGCTGAGCTGGCCGACGCTGCGCCGTGACCTCGCGACCGTCTGGCGCAGCACACGGCTCCTCAGGCGTTCCACCGGATCTGAGGGCTCCGGCCCAGGCCGTCAGTAGGCCCCGTCAGGGCTGAGCACCGCCCGTGCGGTGCGGAGCAGGATCCCGATGTCGCCGACGAGCGTCCAGTTCTCCACGTAATACAGGTCCAGTCGCGTGCTCTGGTCGAGCGGCAGGTCGTTACGACCGCTCACCTGCCAGAGCCCCGTCAGGCCGGGCTTGACGAGAAGCCGGCGTCGTAGAGCGTCGTCGTACTGCGCGACCTCGAACGCGACCTGCGGCCGCGGTCCGACGAGGCTCATGTCCCCCTTGAGCACGTTGAGCAGCTGAGGGAACTCGTCGATCGAGTACCGGCGCAGGAATCGGCCGAAGCGGGTGACCCGAGGGTCGGCCTTGGGCTTGTAGAAGACCCCGGCCACACCGTCGAGGGCCTCGGCGAGCTGCGCCTCGGCGCCGAGGCGCATGGTGCGCAGCTTGTAGAGGGTGAACGGCTCACCGTTCAGCCCGATGCGCTCCTGCCGGAAGAGGGCTGGGCCCGGACTGGTGAGGCGGACGACGCCGGCGACGAGGAGCAGCGGCAGCGCGACGAGCACCAGGCCGATCCCTGCGACCGCGACGTCGAAGGCGCGCTTCAGCACGTGCTGGGTGCCGGTGTAGCCGGGCGGGGCGACCTGGACCACGGGGACCCCGTCGACCGGCGTCACCAGGAGGCGGGGACTCGCGACGTCCGCGAGGCCGGGGACGACCAGCAGGTCCGCCCCGGTCGGTTCGAGGTCCCACGCGAACTGCTTGATCATCTGGGTCGTGGCCGTGTCGGAGGCAGTGACGGCGACCGCGTCGATGCCTGACCTCCGCGCGATGTCCGGCGCCTCCCGGACGTCTCCGAGCACCGGGACGTCGGGCAGCGGCGACGCCACCGCGGCACCGCCCGGCACGCAGACCCCGACGACGTCGAAGCCGGCCGCGCGCGCGCGACGCATGCGCACACCGAGGTCGTGGACGGTGTCGAGCGCGCCGACCAGCAGGGTGCGCCGGCGGTACTCCCCTCGCGCGCGATCGGCGTGCAGGCGCCGTGCGAGGAGCGCCCGGCCGGCCAGCAGGAGGGCGAGGCCGACGGGCAGCGCCACCGCGACGTACGAGCGGGCAAGGTCGAACTTCAGCAGGTAGCAGATCACCGCCACGAGCCCGAAGAGCGCGAGCGAGGCTCGCACGGCGCGCACGACCTCTTCGCGACCGGATCCCAGCACCCGGTGGCTGCGGGCGCCGCCGACGCCGAGCGCGAGCACCCATGCCTCGACCAGGACCACGGAGATCAGCAGGTACTGCCCGCCGCGCGGCTCCAGCAGCCCCACGTCGACCTCGAGGTCGAAGCGCACCAGGTAGGCCGCCGCGACCGCGACGACGATCGCCGCCACGTCGACGAGCAGCGCCCGCGAGACGAGCGCCGACTGCCAGGCTTCCCTGGCCCGGGGCGGCCGCGCGACCGGCGCGACGCCGCCCCAGACCTGGGGTTTATGGATGACCGAGCTGCCCTGGACGGGCGTGACGTCCTTCTCGACCGTCATCGGGACAGTTCCTCCCGCTCACCTCACAACGAGCTGCCGCTGCGACCCGGCTCGGACCGGGCAGCCCGGCGGCTCCGGGCGCGGGCGGCGAGGAGGGCGACCAGGCCGGCGACCAGGAGGCCGGCTGCCGCGAGCAGGTACGGCGCGCTGGACGCACCGGTCACCGCGAGGATGCCGCCGTCGGAGCCGTCCTCGGCGCTCACGCCGACGGTGCCGTCGTCGGTCACGGACCCGACGCCCCCGCCGTCGGAGCCTGCCGCCACCGCGGTCACGCTCGCGGAGCCCACGACCTGCCCCTCGGCGTCGGTCCCGGTGAGGGTGTACGTACCCTCCTCCGGGAGGGTGACGGAGAACGACGCCGCCCCGTCGGTCGTCACGGCGGTCTGCGCGCCGGCGACCTCGATCGCGTCGTCGTCGACCCCTGGGATCTCGAGCGTGAACGACGCATTTCCGGCGGGACCGGAAAGGTTGACCGCGAACGGCACACCGACCGTCGCGGTGGTGACGCTGACGGTCATGGAGTACTCGTCGGGCGAATAGGTGAAGTCGTCGGTGTCTGCAATGGCAGCCGCGGTCGGGATCACCATCAATGTGGCAAGTGCCCCGACAAAGGCGACAAGACGTCGGATCATGCTCTCTGTCCCCTGTGTGGCGAAGTGTGGGGTAAGTGCGCGGCTCGGCGCACCCGTCTGGCGCCCAACGGGGCGCTCCTCAACCAAATCAGTTGGAAAGGCATCGCCTCAACGCTCTGCGCGGGCACCCGGGGTCGACCTGACGACGACATCATCGGATTGATGCTTCCCGGTGATCATGACATAGGTCACAGCGCTTGTCTCGCCAGGAGACAAACTCAATGAACGCGCTCCGACAATGAGGTGATGATGCACCTGCGGGAAAAGACCGACATTCCCCTCTGCGTCGCGTGCGGACACAATTCGCCCCCCGGCGGGGGCGTAGACCAGCGAGTTCATCCGCAGCTCACCAGGATTTTCCTCGTCCATTCCCGTGACATATGCGGGCAGACCGCGCACCTCGTCGGCGGTCGCGGAGTTCGTGTGCGTGACGGTCACGGCGAGCTCGTGCGAGCCGTCCGGCCGGTCGGCCACGACCTCCACGTCGACGTCCGAGTCCAGGTACCAGCCCATCTTGGCCGCGCGGGTCATCTGCGCATACACGCCGACGACGGGGGTTTCGTCCCCCTGGACCCCCCGCAGCGCCCCGTCCAGCACCGTCCCGTCGAGCTGGGCCTGCTCGGCGCCGTCCGCCGACCAGAGCATGACGCGCCCCTCGCGGGCGCTGCCCGCCAACGCGTCCATGAGCCGGGCCGTGTCGCCCTCGCCGGCCATGACACGCTCGAACGCCTCCTGGGTGACGTCGGCGAAGACCTCGTCCTGGTCGTCCGGTTCCGGGTGCCGGACGTAGACGTCGTGGAGCAGGTACCGGGCGAGCTGCTCCCCCGCCAGCTCGTCGCCGTCCGGCACCTGGAGCGGGCCGTCCGCGGCGAGGACGTCCGCGAGCGCCACCGGGTCCATCGAGAGCACGCCGTCGACCGTGACGCCCGTGCGCTCGCGCCACATCTCGCGGGCGAGCTCGGCGGCCCGGGGAAAGTCGGGGGTCATCGTGACGTTCTGAGCGAAGCGGGCGAGCTTGTCGCCGAACAGCGCGGACTCCGAGTCGTCGAGCGGGAGCACCGACTCGTCGAACACACCCAGCGACGACGCCGCCCGCTGGTCCTCGATCACCAGCTCCCCGTCGTCGGCGCGCAGCTGGATCAGCGAGCCCGGGATGCCACCGAGCGCGCGGGGCTCGGCGTTGGACTGCACCAGGACGAGGTACCGCCGCTCCTCCTGCGCGCCCAGCATGGCCGGGACGAGCTCCGCGGCCCGCGCGGCGGTGGCGGTCGTGGACCGGACCTCGGCGAGCCGGGCCCCGACCTGCGCCACGGCATCGTCGACCTGCGGGAGCAGGGTGTCGTCGATCGCGGTCACCGTCTCCTGGGCGCTCGCGAGGTCGCGGTCCGCGTCGACCACGGTCGGCGCGACCTGACGCAGCGGCTCGAGGTCGAGGCGCCCGTCGCTGGGCGCCAGCGCGCCGGGATTCACCACGGCGACCGCGGCCGCCAGGTCCTCCAGGGGGCCGTGCGCCAGCGTGTCGGAGACCTCGGCGAGCGTCGCCACCGCCTCGGCTGTGGAGCCGGCGACCGGGAGGCGCGCCGCGAACGACCAGTGGCTGCCCGACGTCGCCTGCACCGCCTCGGCGGTGTCCTCCTGGAGCCCTGCGAGGCCGGCGTCGACCTGGTCCGACCGTCCCGCGACGGCGTCCGACGAGAGCGCGGCGATCTTGGTCGCCGCCTGCTCCAGCGAGTCCCGGGCGCGCAGGGCGTCCGTGACGACGCGCGCGAGCAGGAGGGCGAGCAGGAGCAGGACGACCACCAGCACCCAGATCGCGATACGCACCCGACGGCGGCGGACCGCACGCCGGGTCCGGGGCCGGCGGGGGCGTCCGTGCCCGGAAGGCGCCCTGTCCTCGTCCATGTCGACCATCGGTGTCGGGGCGTTCGCCCACCGCTCGCCCCATCCGGGATGCGTCATGAGCTCTCCCGTCGTCTGCTGGGTTCGGGCAGCGGTCGATCGCCGTCACGCTACCCGCGGCGCCCGAGCCCGGCTCGGTGGAGCCTTTCCGTGGAGGAGGTGGCATGACGTACTCGGTGCTGGTCGTGTGCACGGGCAACATCTGCCGCTCGCCCGCGGCGCAGCACCTGCTCGACCGCGCGCTGGACGACAGCGTCGCCGTCTCGAGCGCCGGCACCCGTGGCCTGCCCGGCTGGCCGGTCGACGAGCGGATGGCCGCCCACCTGAGGGACGACGGCGTGGAGCTCGGCCCGTTCCGGTCCCGCCCTCTGACGGGGGAGATGATGGCGGGCGCCGACCTGGTCCTCACGGTCACCGCGGCGCACCGGGCGTCGGCGCTCGCGCTCCACCCCTCCGCCGTGCGGCACACGGTCACGCTCGGCGAGCTGTCCCGCCTCGCGGCAGAGCTCCCCGGCGGGAGCGTGCAGGGCGCCACCGACGCCGAACGTCTCGCCGCCCTGGTGCCCGCCGCGCTCGCGCTCCGTCCCCGGTTCCTCGGGCAGGACGGCGACGACGACATCCGCGACCCCTACGGGCGTCCCGACGACGAGTACTGGCGGTCGTACGCCTGGCTCCGACGTCAGGTGGGTCGTCTGGTGACCTCGTTGCACGGCGGCGCGGGCGCGGTCGGCACGCCCCGGCCCCGGTGACCACGGCGACGGGCGGAAGGGCGACGCTCAGTACGCGCCGGAGCCGGTGACGACGGCCTTGGCGGTGCGCAGCAGGATGAGGAAGTCGCCGATCAGCGTCCAGTTCTCCGCGTAGTAGACGTCCAGCCGCACGGCCTCCTCCCAGGAGAGGCTGGAGCGCCCGGCCACCTGCCACAGCCCGGTGATGCCCGGCTTCACGCGCAGCCGGCGGCGCATGCGCGCCTCGTACTTCGACACCTCCGCCTGCAGGGGCGGTCGCGGCCCGACCAGCGACATCTGGCCGGCGAGCACGTTGAACAGCTGGGGCAGCTCGTCCAGCGAGCAGCGTCGCAGCACGCGGCCCAGCGGCGTCACGCGGGGGTCGTCGCGCAGCTTGAACAGCACGCCGGCGCCGTCGCTGGGGCCGGCGAGCACGGCGGTCTCACGGTCGGCGCCCTCGCGCATGGAGCGGAACTTCAGCATCCGGAACGTGCGCCCGTCGCGCCCGACCCGGTCCTGGCGGAAGAGGACCTTCCCCGGGCTGGTGAGCTTGACGGCGACCGCGACGACCACCAGCACCGGCAGCAGCACGAGCGTGATGACGGCCGCCCCGATCCAGTCCACGACGGACTTCAGCACGTACCGCGGCCCGGTGAACCGCGGGGCGTCCACGTGCAGCAGCGACACGGACTGCTCGGGGGTGACGGTGATGCGCGGGCCGGCGACGTCGGCCAGCTCGGCGGTCAGCATGAGGTCGACGCCCACGGGCTCGAGCTCCCAGCCGAGGCGGCGCACGACGTCGGCCGTGACGCAGTCCGACCCGCTCACGGCCACGCAGTCGGCGCCGACCGCCGTCGCCATCGTGCCGGCGGTGCGCAGGTCTCCCACGATCGGCACGCCCAGGATCTCCTCCCCCGGCCGCACGTCGTCGGTCACGGGTACGCACACCCCGACCACCCGGTAGCCGGACGGGCGCTCGTTGAGCTCGTGGACGAGCCGTTCCACCTGGTCCCGCAGCCCGACGGCGAGGACGAGCGTCACGCATCCGCCCGCCCGGCGCTGCCGGTGCAGCCACGTGCGGCTCGCCCAGCGGCCGGCGAGCAGCAGCCCGATCCCGGTCGGCACCGCGACCAGCAGGAACCAGCTCGCCCCCGGCCACGACAGGAGGAGCGCCAGCAGCGCCAGCGGGGTGACGAGCTTCCACGACGCGGAGAAGACGCGCTGGTACTCGGCCGGCCCGGATGCGAAGACCCGCACGTCGTAGGCCCGGCCCAGCGCGAGGCTGCAGCACCACGCCGCTGCGAGCACCACGGCGAGGATCAGCTGGTCGAGGACGACCCACGGCGTCACGCTCTGCGGCACGGCCAGGCCGCGCACCCAGGCGGCCAGCACCGCGGTCGCGAGGACGACGGCCACGTCCGTGCGGATCAGCCGGCGGCGGTACACGGCCTGCCACGGCTCCCCGCGGAACGAGTCCCGCACCTCGCGGAGCTGCGCGGCACGGACGGCGGCCCGGCGCGAGCGCGGAGCCTGGCCGTTGACGGGGATGGTGATCACGGCGGCTCCTCCCTCTCGTGCGGCCGGGTCGATCACCACAGTAGGAGCGCCATGTCGGCGCGGAGGACGTTCTCGTGGTCCTTTCACCCAGGCTTTCACCCGTGCTTCACCCGGGGGTGAAAACGGCGCTGACCAGCGCTGTCACCCGGCCTTCATCCTTGACTCCCGGCCGCCGCACGGGGCGCCGCACGGGCGCCCGCCCGCCTAGACTGACCTCGTGCCGTCGATCATGAGCCTGCTGCTCCACCCGGAGCGTCGTCGTCCCGGGCCCCCGCCGCTGCGGGTGGACCTGCGCCGGGTGCTCCTCGCCGGCATCGCAGCCTGGGCCGTTGTCCTGGTGGTGACCGTGGTGCTGCTCGCCCTCGGGCGCGCGACGCCGGAGGTCGTCGTCACCTGCGCCGTCGGCGTCCTGCTCGGCGGCCTGGGGCTGCTGTGGGAGCGGCGCAACCGGCGCGCCTACCGCGGCGAGGACTGATCCTCAGCCCCAGGCGGTGGTGACCCACAGCTCGGTGGCCCGCTCGGGGGCGGCGAGCACGGTCGCGAGGAGCGCGGCACGGTCCGGACGCCCCAGCCGGTCGGCCAGCGCGGCCGCGAGCCCCGCCCGGTCGGTGGCGTGCACCCGGCCGTCGGCGTCCACCCACCACGGCACAGGCGCCCCGGCGACGGAGAGACGCTCGTGGGAGTGCCAGGTCTCCGGCAGGCGCGGGTCGAGCGCGACGACGCGCGGGTCGAGCGGCTGCTCCTGCCCTTGACCGTCGGGTGAGGGCAGCCCGTCCTCTCCCACGACCGGCAGGTCCAGCAGGTCGGCGACGGCCTCGACCTCGACCTCCGGCACCGGGAGCACCGGCCCGAGCACGGCCCAGCGCGCGGTGCCCGCCACCTCCACGTCGTCGGCCCGCCGCACGACGACGTCGCTCGCGTCGAGCGCAGGAAGCCTGTCGGGCAGCGGGTCCAGGGCCGCGGCGCGCGCCGCCCGGCCGAGCCGCACCGCCAGCCCGGCCAGACCGCGCCAGACGCCGAGGGCGACGGGCAGCGGGAGCGCCTCGCCGACGCCGGGAAGGCGCTCCAGCGCGGCCGGCCAGTCCCCCGCCGCGAGCGCCCCGAGCCCGTCGACGGCGCCGAGCGCCCGCTGCACCTCGTCGTCCAGCCCCGCCATCGCCTCCGGCAGCAGGGGCAGCAGCGGGACGCCGGCGTGGCGCGCGAACGGCGCGCCCAGGGCGCGGCGCAGCCACCACGCGGTGTACGACGGCGCGCCGGAGACCGGCGTGACGAGCGCGCGGCGCGCGTCCGGGTCGGCGGCCAGGTGGGCCAGGACCTCGGCCCACCGGTCGTCGTCGGCCGGGTCGTCGTCGGCCCGGTCGTCCTCGGGCACGCCGTCCGCCGCCTCCGGGACGGAGACGGCGTCCAGGTCGGCCACGGCGAGCACGTCGCCCAGGTCCACCCCGGGCCCCAGCCGCTCGCCGAGGAAGCGCAGGTAGTCGGCCCACCCGGCCAGCCAGCCCGCCGGGTCGTCCGGGCCGTGCTCCGGCTCGGGGTCGTCGGCGTCGGGGGTGAGCACGTCGGGGACGCGGTACACCGCGAGGTCGGCGCGGGCGCCGACCGCGCGCAGCAGCTCGGCCCCGTGCCGGGCCATCGCCGCCCGCGTCACCGGCGCCAGGCCGTCCATCGCGTCGGCGGCCCACGAGCCCGGCACCGACGTCTCGCGCGCGGGAGCCAGCTCGCCGTCGGCCGTCGGCAGCGGCAGCTCGCCGAGCCAGAACGGGAAGCCCTCCGCGCCCGCCGGCAGCGCCAGCCGCGCCAGCGCCAGCGCCGTCTCCACGACCTCCCGCGGTCGCGCGTCGACCGGCCCGACGAGCGTCGTCGGTGCCGGCCAGTCCGCCACCGGCGGCACCTCGGCGGCCCCGTCCAGCAGCGCCTCCGACGCGGCGAGCGCGAGCGCGCGCACCCCGTCGTCGTCGAGCAGCGCGCGGGCGTCGGTCGGCGTGGCCCCGGCGCGCACCAGCAGCGGGTGCGCCGCGTCGGGGTGCACCACGCGCACGGCGAGGGTGCGCGCGATCGCCACCAGCGCGGGGTCGTCGTCGTCCTCCGGCAGCACGACCGTGCCGCGCACGCCCGACGCCCGGCGCCCGTCGACGAGCGGCACGTGCGCGCCCGCCAGCGCCTCCAGCACCCCGGCGTCCGAGACGTGCGGCTCGAGCGCCTCGCACAGCGTCCACCAGCCGGCGGGCGGCAGGGCCGCGGGCAGCTCGGCGACGACGTCGGCGAGCTGCACGGTCGTGGCGCCCAGCCGGCGGGCGACGCCCTGGCGGGACGGCGCGAGCGCGACCAGCCCCGGGACGACCCCCGCGAGCGCGGCGACGAGCGCCTCGTCCTCGCCCGCCGGCCCGGCGAGCACGGTGGCGTCCTCGGGGGCCACCCGCGAACCTGCGCCCGAGCCGTCCGGGCCCGAGCCGTCCGGGCCGGGCCCCGCCGGCAGCAGCGGCGCCGTGCGCAGCGCGTCGGTGGCCGCCTCCCGGACCGCGGCGTCCAGCTCGCCCGCGGGCAGGTCGGCGGGCACGAGGTCGAGGACCGCCGCACCGTGCAGGCCCGACTCCCCGGCGGCCAGGTCGGTGAGCACCTCGGCGAACGCCGTCCCCGCCTCCGCCGCCAGCCGGTCCGTGACCGCGCCCGGCAGCACCTGCCGGCGACCCGGGTCGACCGGGAACGACGCGACCAGCAGGCCCGGCAGCGTCAGCGGGACGTCCGTGGGCGTGGGCGCGTGCAGCACGCCGGCGCGCGCGGGCTCCTCCCGCGGCAGCGCCCAGGTGACGGACCACGCGGTGCGCCGCTGCTCGCGCGGCAGGTCGGCCACGTCGTCGGCGTCCACGACCCCCGCGCGGCGGCGCACCGCCCACCGCTCGGCGACGTCGCGCACCGTGGTGCGCCGGGTCTCGCCGTCCGTGTCCGGCAGCTCGACGACGATCTCCGCGAGGGCGGGCAGGGCGAGCAGGAGCGCGTCGTCGACGGCGGCGAGCTGGTCGCGCACGGCGTCCACGGCGTCGTCGCGCAGCGCGAGCTCGACGACGGTGACCGCCCATTCCGGGGCGTCGGAGGGGGCGTCGAGGGCGGCGTCGGCCAGCGCCGGCGCCTCGAACGGCAGCCGCAGCACCGGCAGGTCGTCGCCCCGCTCGGCGACCGCGCGCCGCAGGCGCTCGGCACCCTCGCCCGCGCCCTCGGCGGGGGCGGTGACGGCGTCGAGCAGCTCCCGGGTGCGGCGCAGGGAGAAGCGCACGCCGCCGGTCGTCGAGCGCACCGCGACGTCGTCCGACACCGACCGGGTGGCGGCGAAGCCGACCCCGAACCGGCCGACCGGGCCGCTCCCGGCGGCGGGCTCGTCCGCCGGGCCGGACACCTTCGCCGACGCGCGCAGCGAGGCCAGCGACGCGACGCCGTCGGCGTCCAGGGGGGCGCCCGTGTTGGCCGCCACGAGCCGCCAGCCGCCCTCCGGGACGCGCTCGAGGCTCAGGCGCAGGCGCCCCCGGGCGTCGGCGCGCGCGGCGGCGTCGGCCGCGTTCTGGGCGAGCTCGACGACCACCCGGTCGCGGTAGTAGCCGCGGGCGTGGTCCTCCTCCGCGTTCGCGTCCTCCCGGAAGCGGGTGCCGGAGGCGAGCCACGCCGCAACCACGGCGTCCCGCAGCGCGGCGGCGCCGAAGGGGTCCGGCGTCGCGCCGGCCGGACCCTTCGTGCGTGCGTCGGTGTCCGGCTCAGTGGTCGCGACGGGCGGCCCCTGAGCCTGTCGATGTGCGACCACCGTCGCCCTCACCGCCTGTCGTCGGCGGGATCGATCCGTTCGACGCTCACCTCGTCGATGAGCGGGGCGTCCGCCGGCCAGTCCGTGCCGGACGGCTCGACGTCCGTCTCGGAGTGCGCGCCGCAGCCGTGGTCGAGCGAGACGACCTTGCCGTCGTCCGGCGACCACTCGTTGGCGCAGACCGCGAAGAGCTGACCGAGCGGGCCGGCCAGCGGGACGAGGAACGCGCAGGTGCCGCACTCGGCCTTCGACGCCACCGCGCCGCGCGACGTGGGCCCGCGGGAGCCGCGGTACCAGCGCTCGGCCGCCTCGTCACGACCCTGCGGCGACAGCACGCGCGCACGGGCGAGGGCCAGCTCGTCGATCGCGACGGAGTCCAGCTCCTCGTCGCCGGTGGGCGTCCACCCGGGCTCGAGGCGCGGGTCGTCCGCCCGGAACGGCAGCGTGTCCCCCGGGCCGATGTCGCCGGGGCGCAGGCGCTCCGACCACGGCAGCCACTCCGGCGCGAGGACGGCCTCGTCGCCCGGCAGCAGCTCGACCTCGCACACCGTCGCGACGCGCCCGCGCGGCACGCGGGCCAGGGTCACGGTCCAGTGCCACCCGCGGTAGCCCTTCATCGTCGCGGCGAAGCGGTGCGACATGAGGCGCTCGCCCTCGGCCACCGTCCCGAGGTGCTCCCCCACGTCGGACGGCGACGAGGCCACCTCCTGCGCGGCCTCGCGCGCCTGGTCGGCAGCGGCCAGCAGCACGGCGTCGTTCCGTGCGCGGGCGCTGACCCGCGGTGTGCGCGCGGGCGCCGGAGCGGCAGCAGTCACCATGTTCCCTCTCGCGGGTCTCTGTCTCGGGTTCTCGTCAGCTGTCGAGGTCGTCGGCGACGGCGCGCAGCAGCGTCGCCACGCGCTTGCCGGTCGCGGCCTCAGGGTACTTGCCGCGCTTCAGCTGGTCGCCGACACGGTCGAGCACCGTGATGAGGTCCTCGACGATGCCCGCCATCTCCGACGGGGCCTTGCGCTTCGCCTTGGCCACCGACGGTGCCGGGTCGAGGACCGTCACCGAGAGGGCGGAGGGTCCGCGGCGGCCGTCGGCGACACCGAACTCCACGCGCGTGCCGGGCTTCGGGTTCGCGTCCGGGGGCAGCGCCGAGGCGTGCAGGAAGACCTCGCCGACGTCGTCGCCCGCGATGAAGCCGAACCCGCGCTCCGCGTCGTACCACTTGACCTTGCCGGTGGGCACCTCAACCTCTTCGTGCTCGTCGGATGTGACGGCCGCGGGCGCAGGTGCCCGGGGCCGGAAGGTCCCAGGTTACCGGCCGCCGGCGGGCGACGTCGCATCCGTCCCGTCGCCCCCGCCGGCGACGTCGCCACCTGCGACGATGCCGAGGTCGGCGCCCAGCCGCCCCGCGACGAGGTCGAACCAGCGCGCCGTGTCCGTGACGGATCCCACGAGGTGCCCGAACAGCTCGAACGACACCGTGCCGAACAGCGTCGTCCACGCCATGATCGTGCGCACCACCGGCTCCGTGGGCACGTCGGCCGCGCGCCCGCGCCACAGCCCGCGCTCGACGACGAACTCCCGCGCCGCGGCGACGAGGTCGCCCTCGCCGGTCCCGACGGCCCCGTCAGCCTCGGCGGCCGGCCCCGCGGGCGCCCCCACCGGCCGGGCGCCGCGGACGTGGGCGTCCAGCACCACCGCCACGAGCACCCGCACGACCCGCGTCGCGGGCCCGACCGTGTCCCGCGGAGCCGCATACCCGGGCACGGGCGTGCCGTACAGCAGGGCGAACTCCGCCGGGTGGGCCACGCTCCAGGCGCGCAGGGCCCGGCAGGCCGCGAGCCAGCGCGCCGCCACGTCGTCCTCGTCCCGCCGGGCGCCGGCCTCGGCCTGCTCGACGGCGGCGCCGAGCTCGTCGTAGCACTCGACGATCAGCGCGGTGAGCAGGGCGTCGCGGCTCGGGAAGTAGCGGTAGACCGCGGACGAGACCATGCCCACGTCGCGGGCGACGGCGCGCAGCGACAGGCCGGCCGCGCCCTCCGTGGCGAGCCGCGCGCGGGCGGCCGCGAGGATCTCGCGCGTGATCGTGGCGCGGGCGAGCGCGCGCGCAGTGCGGGGGGCGCCACCGGTGACAGCGGGCTCGTGGGTCTCGGGGGTCACCGTCCGAGGATGCCACGCCGAGATCACCGACCACAAACGCGAGCACCGCTCTTGTCAGACCGCTGGCGCCCTGTCATGCTCGACCCGACAGAGAGCACCGCTCTCGGATTGGAGCATCAGCCATGACCGACCGCCACCTCGTCGTCGGCGCCGGGCCCGTCGGCCGCCACGTCGCGACCCTCCTCGCGGCCCGCGGCTCGCAGGTCACCGTCGTCACCCGCTCGGGGCGGGACACCGGCGTCCACGGCGTCACCCACGTCGCCCTCGACGCCACGGACGCGGACGCCCTGTCCCGCGCGGCCGACGGCGTCGACGTCCTGCACAACTGCGCCAACCCCGGCGACTACACGCAGTGGCAGCGCGCCTGGCCGCCGCTCGCCGCCGCGCTGCTGACCGCGGCCGAGCGCGCCGGCGCCGTCTACGCCATCACAGGCAACCTCTACCCCTACGGCCCCGTCGACGGCCCGATGACCGAGGACCTCCCCGACGCCGCCACCGGCCCCAAGGCGCGCCTGCGCACCCGCATGTGGGCCGACGCCCGCGCGGCGTCCGAGGCCGGCCGGCTGCGCGGCGCGGTCGAGGTGCGCGCCGCGGACTACCTGGGCCCGGGCGTGGGCGCCAACGGCCACGTGTCCCGGGTGCTGCCGGCCGCCCTGGCGGGCCGGCGCGTGACCATGATCGGCCGCACCGACCTGCCGCACTCCTTCACCGACGTCGGCGACGTCGCCCGCACCCTCGTCGCCGCGGCCGACGACCCGGCGTCGCACGGACGCACCTGGCACGTGCCCAGCAACGCCCCGCGCACCCAGGCCCGGGCGCTGGCCGACGTGCTCGCCGCCGCCGGCCGCCCGCCGGTGCGTGTCGGCTCGCTGCGCGGGCCCGCCCTGCGGGCGGCCGGGCTGGTCTCTCCCCTGATGCGGGAGCTGCGCGAGCTCGCCTACCAGTTCGAGCGCCCGTACGTCATGGACTCCACCGCCGCGCAGCAGCAGTTCGGCATCGCCCCGACCCCCTGGGAGGAGGTCTGCCGCCGCACGGCCCGGCAGTGACGGCGCGGCAGTGACAGCGGGGCGCGTAGCATCGATCAGATGGCCAGCACGTCGCCCGGGAGCCCCACGGCGGTGGCCGACGTCCCCGACGGCGCCGGTGCCCCGGCGGGCCCCCTCACGTTCACCGAGTCGCTGCGATCCCGTGACGACGCCGGCCTCGTCGCGCTGCTGCGGGCCCGCCCCGACCTGGCGACGCCGTCGCCCTCCACGCTGCGCTCCCTCGCCGCCCGCGCGTCGAGCCGCACCAGCCTCGAGCGCGCGCTCGCGCACGCCGACGCCCGGACGCTGCAGGTCCTGGAGGCGGTGCTCGCGCTCGCCGACGCCGGGCCGGTCGGCGCGCCGGAGGTCGCACGGGCGGTCGGGGCCGACGACGTCGACCCGCCCGGCGGCCCTGAGGGCTCCGACCGACCCGACGCCCGCGCCGCGGTCGCGCAGGTGGTCGACGACGCGCTCGCCGCCGGCCTCCTGTGGGACGCCGGCACCCCCGCCCGCCCCGACCTGCGCGTGTGCCCCGGCCTCGACGACGCGCTCGGCCCCTACCCCGCGGGTCTCGGCCCTCGTCGTGACCCCGGCGCGCGTCCCGACCCGTCGGGCGTGCCCGACGCTCGCGCGGCGGGCCCGCGCCTCGACGACCTGCCCCGCGGC
Source organism: Isoptericola cucumis (assembly GCF_014635665.1). Lineage (GTDB taxonomy): Bacteria > Actinomycetota > Actinomycetes > Actinomycetales > Cellulomonadaceae > Isoptericola > Isoptericola cucumis. The sequence goes on along the minus strand of NZ_BMDG01000002.1, from coordinate 302,032 downwards.
GGCCGCGAGGTCCTCGAGGCGCTGGCGTGGGGCCCGCCGGTCGGCGTCGTCCCGGCCCCCGGCACCCCGGCCCGCGCCGCCGTCGACGCGCTGGTGGGCACCGGGCTGCTGCAGCGCACGGACGCCCGGCACGTCGTGCTGCCGCGCGACCTCGGGCTGGCCCTGCGCGGCGGCCGCACGCACCGCTCCCCCGAGCTCGCGCCCCCGCGCCCCGCGGGGCGGGCGATCGGCGCCGAGACCGCCGACACCGAGTCCGCGAGCGCCGCCCTCGACCTCGTGCGGTACGTCGATCTGCTCGTCGCGGCCTGGGAGGAGACGCCGCCGTCCGTGCTGCGCAGCGGCGGGCTCGGGGTGCGCGAGCTGCGCCGCACCGCGCAGGCGCTGGGCTGCGACGAGCCGGTCGCGGCGTTCGTCGTGGAGCTCGCCGCGACGGCCGGGGTGGTGGCCGACGACGGCGACGCCCCGCCGTCGTACCGGCCCACGACCGTCGCCGACACGTGGGACGACCTGGACGACGCCGACCGCTGGGCGCTGCTCGCGGCGGCGTGGCTGCCGTCGCGCCGCACGCCGTGGCTCGTCGGGTCGCGCGACGAGAAGGGCACCGTGCGCGCGGCCCTGGCCCCCGACCTGCACCGCGCGTGGGTGCCGCGGCTGCGCCGCCACGTGCTCGGCGTGCTGGCCGCGCAGCCCGGCACGGCGCTGGACCTCGACGCGGTCATGGCCGTGCTGCGCTGGCGCACCCCGCGCACCGTGCCGCCGGAGCAGGCGGTCGGCGGGCTGCTCGCCGAGGCCGCGCTGCTGGGCGTCACGGGCGCGGGCGCGCTGTCCGGGCCGGGGCGGGCGCTGCTCGCGCAGCCGGACCCGGACGCCGCCCCCGGCGCCGCGCCCCTCCCGGCGGCCGGCGGCCTCGCGGGGGCGATGCGCGCAGCGCTGCCCGACGAGGTGGACGAGGTGTTGCTGCAGGGCGACCTCACCGGCATCGTGCCGGGGCGCCCGTCGCAGTCGCTGGCGCGGCTGCTCGAGCGCTCGGCGGAGACCGAGTCCCGCGGCGCGGCGACGACGGTCCGGTTCTCGACGGCGTCCGTCACGCGTGCGCTGGACCACGGCACCACGGCGGACGAGCTGCTCGCGGACCTCGCGCACCGCTCGCGGGTCCCCGTGCCGCAGCCGCTCGCCTACCTGGTGCGGGACACGGCGCGGCGGCACGAGGCGGTGCGCGTGGGTGCGGCCGGATCGTACGTGCGGTCGGCGGACCCGACGACGCTCGCCGGCCTGGCCGAGGACCCGCGGCTCGCCCACCTCGGCCTGGTGCGCCTCGCCCCGACGGTCCTCGCCTCCTCCGTGCCCGCCGGCGAGCTGCACGAGGCCCTGCGCACCCGCGGGCTGCTGTCCGCGCTGGAGGGGCCGGACGGCCGCGTGCTCAGCGCGCGGTGGCGGCGCCCGCCCCGCCTGGAGCGGGACGCCGACCCGCGCCGCCGGGGCCCCGTCGCGCGCGTCGACACCGCACGCGTCGAGTCCGGGGACACCTCGGACGAGGCCCGCGCCGCGCTCGTCGCCCGGCTGCGGGCCACCGACCGCGGCGAGGAGACCGCGGTCGACCGGCTCGCCGCCCGTGCCGCCGCACGGCCCTCCCACGCCCTTGGCCCGGAGGCCGACGCCGGGCCCGGACGGTCCGCCCCGCGCGCCGGCACCTCGCGACCGCGCCACGGCGGGCCGCTGCCCGGCGACACGATGGCCGTGCTGCACGACGCCCTGCGCGACGGTCGCAGCGTGTGGATCGAGATGGTCGGCCCCCGCGGCGCCCTGGAGCGCCGGGAGCTCAAGCCCCTGCGGCTCGACGGCGGCCGGCTGCGCGCCCTCGACCCCGTCCGCGAGGCCGAGCTCACGGTGGCCGTGCACCGCATCGCCGGGGTCGAGCCCGCCGACGGCTGACCGGCCGAGGCTCCCTCTGCTTGCGCCACGGACGGCCAGCCACCCCGGAACACGCGGCCGGCACGTGGTGTTGGCATGCTGGACGTCCGCACCCCGGCGTCCGTCCCCACGTCCGGCGCACCGAGAGGAACCGCATGCCCGACGGCCCGCTCATCGTCCAGAGCGACAAGTCCATCCTGCTCGAGGTGGACCACCCGCGCGCCGACGACGCCCGCCGCGCCATCGCCCCGTTCGCCGAGCTGGAGCGGGCACCCGAGCACATCCACACCTACCGGCTCACCAGCCTCGGGCTGTGGAACGCGCGTGCCGCCGGCCACGACGCCGAGCAGGTGGTGGACACGCTGCTCGAGTACTCGCGCTACCCCGTGCCGCACGCGCTGCTGGTCGACCTCGCGGAGACGATGGGTCGGTACGGGCGCCTCACGCTCGCCACGCACCCCACGCACGGTCTGGTGCTGCAGGCCACCGACCGCGCCGTGCTCGCGGAGGTGCTCAAGTCGAAGCGCACCGCCGGCCTGGTGGGCGAGCGCGTGGACGACGAGACCGTCGTCGTGCACCCGTCCGAGCGGGGCCACCTCAAGCAGGTGCTGGTCAAGCTGGGCTGGCCCGCGGAGGACCTGGCCGGGTACGTCGACGGCGAGAAGCACCCGATCGACCTGGCCTCCCCCACCACCCCGCGCACCCCGACCGAGGAGCCCCACACCTGGGAGATGCGCCCCTACCAGGCGCAGGCGGTGGACGGGTTCTTCCACGGCGGCTCCGGCGTCGTCGTGCTGCCCTGCGGGGCGGGCAAGACGATCGTCGGCGCGGGGGCGATGGCGCGCTCCGGCACCACGACGCTCATCCTCGTGACCAACACCGTCAGCGCCCGGCAGTGGCGCGACGAGCTGGTGCGCCGCACCACTCTCACCGAGGACGAGATCGGCGAGTACTCGGGCTCCCGCAAGGAGATCAAGCCGGTCACGATCGCCACGTACCAGGTGCTCACGACCAAGCGGAAGGGCGTGTACAGCCACCTCGAGCTGCTCGACGCCCGCGACTGGGGTCTCATCCTCTACGACGAGGTGCACCTGCTGCCGGCGCCCATCTTCCGCATGACGGCGGACCTGCAGGCGCGCCGCCGCCTCGGCCTCACCGCCACGCTCGTGCGCGAGGACGGGCGCGAGGACGAGGTGTTCAGCCTCATCGGGCCCAAGCGGTACGACGCCCCGTGGAAGGACATCGAGGCGCAGGGCTACATCGCTCCCGCCGACTGCGTCGAGGTGCGCCTCACGCTGCCCGAGCACGAGCGGATGCTGTACGCGACGGCGGAGCCGGAGGACAAGTACCGCCTCGCCGCGTGCGCGCCGGGCAAGAACCGCGTCGTCGAGCAGATCGTCGCCTCCCACCCGGACGACCAGGTGCTCGTCATCGGCCAGTACCTCGACCAGCTGCAGGAGCTGAGCGAGCACCTGGACGCGCCGCTCATCACCGGGGCGACGACGGTCCGCGAGCGCCAGAAGCTGTTCGCCGCGTTCCGCGAGGGCGAGATCTCCCGGCTCGTGGTGTCGAAGGTCGCGAACTTTTCCATCGACCTGCCGGAGGCGTCGGTCGCGGTGCAGGTGTCCGGGTCGTTCGGGTCGCGGCAGGAGGAGGCACAGCGCCTCGGGCGTGTCATGCGGCCCAAGGCCGACGGGCGGACGGCGCACTTCTACGCCGTCGTCGCGCGCGACACCGTCGACCAGGACTTCGCCGCGCACCGCCAGCGGTTCCTCGCCGAGCAGGGGTACGCCTACCGCATCGTCGACGCGGAGGACCTGGGAGCCACCGACACCGCGAGGTAGTGCCGCCCGCGCTCCGGTCGTGCCCGGCGGGCCCTACCGGAGCGCGGAGGGCACTACCGGGCGGTCCGCCGCCCCGGGTGCGGGCATCCGGGCGCCGCCGCACGGTGGCCGCATGACCCGATTCGGCTACACCCTCATGACCGAGCAGTCCGGCCCCCGGGAGCTGGTGCGGTACGCGGCGGCCGCGGAGCGCACCGGCTTCGACTTCGAGGTCTGCAGCGACCACTACTTCCCGTGGCTCCGGGCGCAGGGGCACGCGCCGTACGCCTGGAGCGTCCTGGGCGCCGTGGCGCAGGCGACGGAGCGCGTCGGGCTCATGACGTACGTGACGTGCCCGACCGTCCGCTACCACCCCGCCGTCGTCGCGCAGAAGGCGGCGACGACGGGCCTGCTGTCCGACGGGCGCTTCGTGCTGGGCCTGGGGGCGGGCGAGAACCTCAACGAGCACGTCGCCGGCGAGCGCTGGCCCGCGGTGGACGAGCGGCACGAGCTGCTCGCCGAGGCCGTCGAGATCATCGGCGCCCTGCTGGCCGGCGACCTCATCAGCTACCGCGGCGACCACTTCCAGGTGGACTCGGCACGCCTGTGGGACCTGCCCGACGAGCCGGTCGAGCTCGCCGTCGCCGTGTCCGGCGGCCGGTCGGTGGAGCAGTTCGCGCCGCAGGTCGACCACCTCGTCGCGACCGAGCCGAAGGCCGAGCTGCTGCAGCAGTGGGACGCGGCGCGAGCCGAACCGGGCCTGCCCGCCTCCCGCAAGATCGGGCAGCTGCCGATCTCGTGGGACCCCGACCGCGACGCCGCGGTCGCGCGCGCCCACGACCAGTTCCGCTGGTTCGGCCTCGGCTGGCCGGTGAACGCCAACCTTCCCACCACGGAGGCGTTCGACCGCGCGACCGCGTACGTGCGGCCCGAGGACGTCGCCTCGTCGATCCCCTGCGGCCCCGATCTCGACGGCGTCGTGGAGGCCGCGTCGGCGTTCTGGGAGGCGGGGTTCACCGATCTCGCACTGGTGCAGATCGGCGACGAGAAGCAGCAGCAGTTCCTCGACGAGGCGGCGGGCCCGCTGCTCGCCAGGCTGCGGGAGGCGGCACCCTCGGGCGCCGAGGGATGACCGTGGAGTGACCGCCGGACGGCCGGCCCCCGGGCACGCGGGCCGGCCTCCCCCCGCGTCGTGACGCGCCCCGACGGCCCACGGAGGCTACGTTCGCTCCCATGACACGTGCGCCCGAGGACGCAGCGCAGCCGCCCGTGCTGCACGACTCCCGCCGCCCGCCGCGCTGGGTGCCGCGCGCCCTGCTCATGGCCACCGTCGCCGTGTTCGCGGCGCTCGCCGTCGGGTACGCGCTGGGGCAGCTGCGCGGGCTGATCGTCAACCTCGTCATCGCGTTCTTCGTGGGCCTCGCGCTCGAGCCGATCGTCCTGTGGCTGGTGCGGCACGGCTGGCGGCGGGGGCTGGCGGCCTTCGTGTCGCTCATCGGGTCGCTGGTCGTGGTGCTCGTCGTGATGGCGCTGTTCGGGAACCTGTTCGTGCAGCAGCTGATCCAGCTCGTGGAGTCGCTGCCGGAGCTGTACGCGCAGCTGCGCGACTACGCCCAGGGCACGTGGGGGGCGACGCTGCCGGAGTCGGACGCGCTGCTGCGTCAGGCGGTCGACCAGTTCGGCACCGACGTGGCGACGGGCACCCTCCTCATCGGCACCACGATCGTCGGGGTGGTGTTCGCCGCGCTGACGATCCTGCTGGTCACGTACTACCTGCTCGCGGCCGGGCCGCAGTTCCGGGCGTCGGTGTGCCGGTGGCTCACGCCGAACCGGCAGACCGACGTGCTGCGGATGTGGGAGATCACGCAGCTGAAGGTGTCGGACTTCATCAACTCCCGCATCGTGCTCGCGGCGCTGTCGGCGGCGTTCACGTTCGTCTTCCTGCTGATCATCGACACGCCGTACGCGCTGCCGCTGTCGGTCTTCACCGGCGTCGTCTCGCAGTTCGTGCCGACCATCGGCACCTACCTCGCGGGGGCGCTGCCCGTCGCCGTCGCGCTCACCTCCCAGGGCCTGCCGCAGGCCGTAGGGGTGCTGGTGTTCGTCATCGCCTACCAGCAGCTCGAGAACCTCGTCTTCTCCCCCAAGGTCTCGGCGCGCGCGCTCGAGATGAACCCCGCCGTGAGCTTCGTCGCGGTGCTCGCCTTCGGCGCCGTCTTCGGGCCTCTCGGCGCGTTCCTCGCCCTGCCGATCGCCGCGACCATCCAGGCGGTGGGCAACACCTACCTGCACCGCTACGAGCTCGTCGAGTCGCACCTGCTGTCCGACCCCGAGCGCACCGGTGGCGCCGAGACCACCGAGGCCGGCGAGACCAGCGAGGCCGACGACGCCACGGGCGGGACGTCGCGCCGGCGCCGCGCCAACCGTCGCGCCGCCCGCGAGGCCGCGCGGGCCGTCGACGAGCGGCGCGAGGGCGAGGACCGGCAGCCGCCGCACGGCTGACGCTCCGGAGACACGGGGCACAAGCGCAGCAGGCGCACGGCAGGCGCACCGCCGCGTCGCGACCGGCCGGGGTGTGACCGGCCGCGGTGTGACCGACGCGGCGCCGGGCGCGATTGCGTCGGGGCCCGCCCCGCGTCACGATCAGGGCGTGAATCCCGCCCGACCAGCCGTTCCACGTCGTGCGGCGACGACCAGCACCTCCCGACCGTTGCCCCTGCTGCCGCCGGGGTCGCTGACCGTCCTGCTGACCGTGCTGCTGTCGCTCGCCGGCGCGCTCGGGCTCGCGGGCGCGGCCGCGCCCGCCGCCCACGCCGTCCCCCCGCTGACGGAGCTGGAGGACGAGATCACCGACCCGGCGGGGGTGCTCGGCGACGACGCCGCCGAGGTCCAGGAGTCGCTGGACCGGCTCGCGGACGAGACGCCCTACCAGCTCTTCGTCGTCTACGTGGACTCGTTCGACGGCGTCGCCGGCAGGGACTGGGCCAACGCCACCGCCACGAACGCCGCGCTCGGCGTCGACGACCTGCTGCTCGCCGTCGCCACCGAGGACGGCGCGTACGGCCTGTCCGTGGACAGCAGCATCGCGCTGAGCGACGAGCGGCTGGACGCCGTCGAGTCGGCCGCCGAGGACGAGCTGCGCGACGGCGCCTGGGCGGACGCCGCGATCGCCGCGGCGGACACCGTGCTGGACGGTGCCCCGGGCTCCGGCGGCGGGTCGGCGTGGGGCGTCGTCCCCGTGGTCCTGGTCGTGGGGCTCCTCGCCGTCGCGGGCTGGTTCTGGTTCCGGTCGCGCCGGCGGTCCGCGACGCAGGGTGCGACGACGATCGGGCGGCACGGGACCCCGGTGCCCGGTGAGGCCGCGCTGGCGGGCCTCGACACCGACGAGCTGGAGCGGCGGGCCGGGGCGGCGCTCGTCGAGGTCGACGACGCCCTGCGCACCAGCGAGCAGGAGCTCGGCTTCGCCCAGGCCGAGTTCGGCGTGGAGGCGACCCGCGAGTTCGCCGCCGCCCTCGAGACCGCCCGCGGCGACGTCACGGGCGCGTTCCGCCGCCAGCAGGAGCTCGACGACGAGACGCCCGAGGACGAGGCGCAGCGTCGCGGGATCCTGCTCGACGTCCTGGCCCGCTGCGAGCGTGCGGCGGCAGCCCTGGACGCCCAGACCGACGCGTTCGACGAGCTGCGCGACCTGCACGCCCGGGCACCCGAGCTGCTCACGGAGACGGCGCAGCGCGCCGACGAGCTCGACTCCCGCGTCGACGTCGCCCGCCAGACGCTGGCCGGGCTGACCACCACCTACCCCGCGTCCGCGCTCGCGTCGGTGCGCGAGAACCCCGACCAGGCGGCCGCCCTCGTGGCCAACGCCCGCGACGCGGTGGCCACAGGGCAGGAGGCGCTCACCGAGCGCACCCGGAACTCCGCCGTGGGGCACCTGCGCGCCGCCCAGAACGCGCTGGGCCAGGCCGGCACCCTCCTGGAGGCGGTCGAGACGGCGGGCACCGCCCTCGCGACGGCGAGCGCCGACCTCGACAAGGGCATCGCGTCGATCACCCAGGACGTGTCCGACGCCGAGCGCCTCGCCCCCGGCGACCCGGCCGTCGGCGCCGCCGTCACCGAGGCGCGGGCCGCGGTCGACCAGGCGCGCGACGCCCGGTCGGGCGGCGACCCGCTCGCGGCGCTGCGGCGGATCACCGCGGCCGAGGCGGCGCTGGACGCGGCACTCGCGGGCGCGCGCCAGCAGGCCGAGACCGACGCGCGGGCGAACGCGCTCCTGCGTGACGTGCTCGCCCGGGTGGACGCGCAGGTCGCGGCGACGCAGGACTACGTCGCGACCCGCCGCGGCGCCGTCGGCCCGCAGGCACGCACCCGGCTCGCCGAGGCCGCGCGGCTCGCCGACGAGGCCCGCTCCCTGCAGCGGACCGACCCGTCGGCGGCCCTGGACGCGGCCCACCGCGCCGAGTCGCGCGCGCAGGACGCGGCCCGCCTCGCCCGCGAGGACACCGACGGCTGGGGCATGAACCAGGGCCCGGGCCAGGGTGGCTCGGGCTCCGGCTCCGCCGGCATGGTGCTGGGCGGGATCCTGCTCGGCGAGGTGCTGCGCGGCTCCGGCGGCCGGCGCGCCCGGCCCGGCGGGCTCGGTGGCGGGTTCGGGGGCTTCGGCGGCCGGGCGGGCGGCCTCGGCGGCCGGTCCGGCGGCGTCGGCAGAGGCTTCGGCGGCGCCGGTTTCGGCGGCGGCGGGCGCAGCCGCCGGGGCGCAGGCCGCGCGGGCGGGAACCGCGGAGGCCGTGGCGGACGTTCCCGTGGTGGACGGTTCTGACGAACGCTCCGACGACGACCCCCGAGGCCTCCGGGCGCGAGTGCCACGGACAGTGACGGACCAGGCGGAAGGAAGCACGACGATGACCCAGAAGCAGAGCATCCTCGGACGCATCAGCCAGCTCGCGAAGGCGAACATCAACTCGCTGCTGGACCGGGCCGAGGACCCGCAGAAGATGCTGGACCAGCTCGTGCGCGACTACACCAACAACATCGCCGAGGCCGAGCAGGCGATCGCGCAGACGATCGGGAACCTCCGCCTCGCGGAGCAGGACTACCAGGAGGACGTCACCGCCGTCCGCGAGTGGGGCACGAAGGCCCTCGCGGCGTCGCGCAAGGCCGAGGAGTACCGCGCCGCGGGCAACGCCGGCGAGGCGGACCGCTTCGACCAGCTGACGAAGGTCGCGCTGCGCAAGCAGATGGACGCGGAGTCCGAGGTCAAGCAGGCGCAGCCCATGATCGAGCAGCAGCGGGTGACCGTCGAGAAGCTCAAGACGGGCCTGGCGGCGATGAAGGACAAGCTCGTCGACCTCAAGTCGCGCCGCGACCAGCTCGTCGCGCGGCAGAAGGCCGCCGAGGCGCAGCAGACCGTGCAGGGCGCGATCAGCTCCATCAACGTGCTGGACCCGACCAGCGAGCTGTCCCGCTTCGAGGAGACCGTGCGCCGCGAGGAGGCCATGGCGATGGGCCAGGCCGAGATCGCGGCGTCGTCGCTCGACGCGCAGTTCTCGGAGCTCGAGGACGCGGGCGCGGAGCTGGAGCTCGAGGCGCGCCTCGCCGCGCTGAAGTCGGGCGGCTCGCCCGCGCCGCAGATCGGCACCGGCTCCGACCAGGCCTGAGCCGCCGCCGGGGCGGTGCGGGTCCGCACCGCCCCGGCACCGTCCGCGCCGCGTCGCGCAGGGGGGCGGGCGGATACGCTGGGCCCATGTCCCCCTCCTTCGCAGGCCCGACGCCGACGGCTGCGCCCTCCTCCACGCCGTCCGCGCCCGCAGAGGCTCCCGCCCGCCGCACGTACCTCCTGGTGGACGGGGAGAACATCGACGCCACCCTCGGCATGAACGTGCTGAGCAGGCGCCCGAACCCGGAGGAGCGCCCGCGCTGGGACCGCGTCTCCTCCTTCGCGCACCGGGTCTGGGACCAGGAGGTCGTCCCCCTCTTCTTCCTCAACGCCAGCAGCGGGCAGATGCCCATGGCGTTCGTGCAGGCGCTGCTCGCGATGGGCTACAAGCCCATCCCGCTGGCGTCGTCCGGCACGGAGAAGGTCGTGGACGTCGGTATCCAGCGCACGCTGGAGGCGCTCGCCGACCGCGACGGCGACGTGCTCCTGGCGAGCCACGACGGCGACTTCCTGCCGCAGATGGAGGCCCTGCTCGGCACCGACCGCCGGGTCGGGCTGCTCGCGTTCCGCGAGTTCGTCAACGCGCAGTTCACCCCGCTCGTCGAGAAGGGTCTCGAGACCTTCGACCTGGAGGGCGACGCCGACGCGTTCACCGCCCCGCTGCCGCGCGTGCGGATCATCCCGCTCGACGAGTTCGACCCGCTGCGCTACCTCTGACCGGCGGGCTCAGGCCCGCAGCTCGCGGTACAGCGGCGTCACGTACCCCGGCGTGAACCCGACGCCGCCGAGCAGCGCGCCGATGCGCGCGGCCTCGGCGGCGACGGCCGCCTCGCCCTCGGGGCCGACGTCCTCGAGCAGCCGCCACACGACCTCGCCGTCCGGCCGGGCCGTCCAGGCGCCGACCACCCGCCCCTGCCACCAGACGGTCGCGCCCGCGTTGCCCGCGCTGTCGAACAGCAACGGGCGGTGCGGGCCCAGGTACCAGTCCCGGGCGGTCCACCCCATCGTCGTCGGGTCGAGCGTCGGCAGCAGGGCCGCGTGGCCCTGCGCGACGTCGTCGGCCGGGCCTGCCGGGCCGAGGCCGTCGAGGTCGGTGGAGCGCAGCATCACGCCGTCGGCGACCTGGACGTCCGCGCCGGGCGCGCCCACCTCGACCTCCACCTCGCGCACGTCGAGCGCCGCGACCGCGCGGCGGGCCTGACCGAGGTTCCACCCGGTCCACCACTTCAGGTCGGCCACCGTCGCCGGGCCGAAGGCCTCCAGCCAGGCGCGCGCGAGCTCGACGCGCGCGGCGTCCTCGTCGAGCGCGGGGATGCCGTCCGGGAACCAGTCGGTCATGAGCTCCCACACGTGCCGGGGCGACGTCCACGCCCCGCGCGGCTCGCCCCGCACGACGCTGCCCTCGGCCGACAGCACGGCGAGCAGGGGCGACGTCATGGTGCGGCGCACGTCCCAGGCCTTGTCGGTGGTGGGCAGGAACGCGGTGCGCAGCAGCGGCGCCGCCCGCGAGAGCTGCGCGCCGTCGAGCGGCCCGTGCTCCACGAGGGCCGCGTGCACCTGGTATTCCGCCGCCGCGAGGAGCGCCTCGGGGTCGGCGACCGGCGGGTCGGTGGGCAGCGTGGCGAGCTCCTTGAGCAGCCGGGCGCGCAGGCGCCCCGCCACGGCCGTCGCCGCCCCCGCGTGCACCACGGGCACCATCTCCCGGCGCACCACGAACATCGTGCGGCGCATGCCGAGCACCCGCACGAGGTCGCGCCGCTCGAAGAGCGCGTCGCGCACGTCGTCGAGCGTCAGGCCGGGCACCCGGGCCAGGACGGCGAGGTGCACGCTGGGCGCGTCGGTGGCGTGCAGCGCGACCAGGCGCCGCGTGACGTCCTCGGGCGACCTGGCCGCGGGCAGCCCCGGCCGGTCGACGCCGAGCGCGAGCTGATGCGCGACGAGCCGCCGTCGCCGCTGGTCCCCCGTGATCCGCACGGCCCCCATCCTCGCGGAGGCCACCGACACCCGCGGCCCCACGCGCGGGGCCGCGCGTGGGGCCGGCGCGGTACCGGCCCCGGGACGACCGGGTGGGTCCAAGCACGTTCCCAGGCATCCTCCAGGAACCGGACGCACCATGGGGAGCATGAGCGCACCCGAGGCACGCCTCGTCGTCGTCGACGACGAGCCCAACATCCGCGAGCTGCTGTCCACCTCCCTGCGGTTCGCGGGGTTCGAGGTGCACGCGGCCGCCGACGGGAACGGGGCGCTGCAGCTGGTCCGCGACGTCGAGCCCGACCTCGTGGTGCTCGACGTGATGCTGCCCGACATGGACGGCTTCACCGTGACACGCCGCATGCGCTCCACCGGCCGGCACACGCCCGTGCTCTTCCTCACCGCCCGCGACGACACGCAGGACAAGGTGCAGGGGCTCACCGTGGGCGGCGACGACTACGTCACCAAGCCCTTCAGCCTGGAGGAGGTCGTGGCCCGCATCCGCGCCGTCCTGCGCCGCACGCACGCGGGCGAGCCGGAGGACGAGGCCGTCCTGCGCGTCGGCGACCTCGAGCTCGACGAGGACTCGCACGAGGTGCGGCGCGCCGGGGTCGAGGTCGAGCTGTCCCCCACCGAGTTCAAGCTGCTGCGCTACCTCATGCTCAACGCCGGCCGCGTGCTGTCCAAGGCGCAGATCCTCGACCACGTGTGGCAGTACGACTGGGGCGGCGACGCCAACATCGTCGAGTCGTACATCTCCTACCTGCGCCGCAAGATCGACCACCTCACCGTCACCGGGCCCGACGGCGAGGACGTCACGCTGCCCGCACTGATCCACACCAAGCGGGGCGTGGGCTACCTCCTGCGGGCGCCGCAGGCGCGATGAGCGCGCTCCCGCCGCCCGGCACGCCCGAGGAGCCCGTGACCGAGGCGTCGGCCACCGGGAAGCCGGTGTCCGACGACGCCCGGCCGGGCTGGCTGCAGCGCGTGCCGCTGCGCACGCGCCTCGTCGCCGTCACGGTGCTGCTGCTGACGGCGGGCCTCATCCTGGCGGCGGCGGTGACCCGCACCGTGGTCTCCGACTACCTCGTGCGGCAGGTGGACCAGCAGCTCAAGCAGTCGGCGACGGCGGTCGCCAACATCACGTTCCGCGCGCCCGACTCCCCCTCCCCCCAGATCCCCACCGACTACGCCGTGACGATCCGCGACGCGAACGGCGTCGGCAGGACGATCGCCTGGCCGCAGACCGAGGAGCTCCTCGGCACGCCGAACATCCCGCGCGAGACGCTCGACGAGGTCTCCGCCCACGAGGGCGAGCCGTTCACGGTCTCCTCGACGGGCGGCCAGGACGACGCGCAGTGGCGGGTGGTGCCGTTCGTGTACACCTCGGGCGGCGAGCCGGTCGGCTCCGCGTACGTCTCCCTGCCCCTGGTCGGTGTGGACGAGACGATCTCGTTCCTCACCCGGTCCCTGATGATCTCCAGCCTCGGCATCGTGCTGCTCGGCGGCGGGACGGCGCTGCTGCTCGTGCACCGGTCCCTGCGCCCGCTGCGCCGCATCGAGGCGACGGCCGCAGAGATCGCGGACGGCGACCTCTCCCAGCGCGTCCCCGACCTGCCACCGACGACGGAGGTCGGCTCGCTGTCCCGGTCGCTGAACACGATGCTCGCGCACATCGAGCGGGCGTTCTCCGCCCAGGAGGAGTCGGAGCGGCGCATGCGCCGGTTCGTCTCCGACGCGAGCCACGAGCTGCGCACGCCGCTGGCCACCGTCAAGGGCTACGGCGAGCTGTACCGGATGGGCGCGCTCGACACGCCCGCGAAGGTCGACGACACGATGGGCCGCATCGAGGACTCCGCGCGGCGGATGAGCACGCTCGTGAACGACCTGCTCGTGCTCGCCCGCCTCGACGAGGGCCGCCCCCTGCGCCGCGAGGAGGTCGACCTCGCCGCGATGGCCCGCGACGCGGTGCAGGACCTGCACGCCCTCGACCCGTCGCGCGAGGTCGCCGTGGTCGGCCTGCACGACGGCGCCCCGCCCACGGCCGTGCCCGCCACCGGCGACCCGGACCGGCTGCGCCAGGTGCTCACCAACCTGGTCGGGAACGTCGCCCGGCACACCCCCGCCGGCTCGCCCGCCGAGCTCGCGGTCGGCACGGCGCCCGACGGCGGCGCGGTGGTCGAGGTGCGCGACCACGGGCCCGGCATCGCCCCCGAGCAGGCGGCCCGGATCTTCGAGCGGTTCTACCGCGCCGACTCGTCGCGCAACCGCACCTCGGGCGGCTCCGGGCTGGGCATGGCGATCGTCGCCGCCATCGTGGGCGCCCACGACGGGCACGTGTCCGTCGCCGACACGCCGGGCGGCGGGCTCACGGTCCGTGTCGCGCTGCCCCCGGTGGTCGTAACCTGACGGCAGGTGCGGCAGAATGCACGAGCCGCACCACCCGACGACCGAAAGCCTGATAGCGATGGGCGTGATCAGCGCCGACGCACCTGCCTGGTTCCTCTCCGCGTTCGTCCGGGCCGCTCGCGGCGCCGGCGCCACCGCCGACGTGGACGCGGTCCGCGAGGTGGGAGGGGACCTGGTGGGCCGGTGGTCGGCCCCCGACCGGCGGTTCCACAACCTGCGCCACCTCGCCGACGTCCTGCACCGGGTCGACGAGCTGTCCGAGGAGACGCACGAGCCCGACCTCGTCCGGCTCGCCGCCTGGTACCACGGGGCCGTGTTCGACGCGGCGCGCAAGGTCGCCTATGCCACGCAGGGCGGCGAGCAGACCACCGTCAGCGCCGAGCTGGCGCGCTCCCAGCTCACGGGGCTCGGCGTGCCCGCCGCCTCCGCGGAGCGGGTGGCGCAGCTGGTCGACTCGCTCGCCCGGCACAAGCCGCTCGCGGGTGACGTCGACTCCGCCGTCCTCAACGACGCCGACCTGGGGATGCTCGCGGCCGAGCCCCAGCGCTACCGCGAGTACATCGCCGACGTGCGCGCGGAGTACGCCCACATCCCCCTGCCGGACTTTCTCGACGCCCGCATCCGCGTGCTGACCAAGCTGCTCAAGCGCCCGTCGCTGTACTGGAGCCCGCTCGGCGCCGCGTGGGAGGAGCCGGCCCGCCAGAACGTCGACGCGGAGCTGCACCGGCTGCTCAAGGAACGCTCCCGGCTCGAGGCCGAGACGCCCGCGGGCCCCGAGCGCTCCTGAAGCGACCCCGCACCGCTCGCCCGGCACCGTCGTCCACAGGCTGTGGAGGACGGCCGCCGGCAGGGTCGCGTTCCGCCTAGCGTCGTCGTCGGCAGCCCGAGCACGGGTGGGACGACGAAGGAGGAGCACGTGCGGTACGAGGTCGACAGCGAGCGGGTGGCGCAGGCGAGCGCCGCGGTCAACGGGTCCGTCGGGGCGATCCGCTCGGAGGTGGGCGCCATGATGCGCCACCTGCAGGACCTGCAGTCGAGCTGGCACGGCAGCGCCGCGACGTCCTTCGCGGGCGTCATGGGGCAGTGGCAGACCACGCAGACGCAGGTCGAGGCGGCGCTCGACGCGGTGACCGCGGCGCTGTCCTCGGCGTCGCGCACCTACGCGGACGCGGAGGCCCAGGCGTCCCGCCTGTTCGCGCGCTGACCCCCGGCGCGGTCCGGTCCCTGACGGCCGGGCCGCGCCGCGTGTCGCGGTTCACGCCCCTGGGCAAGCCCGAGCGGCAGGGAGGTGCTCCCGGTGCGCCTACTCTCGTGGTGTGGCTACCTTCTCCGCCGTGACCCGGCAACACATCCTCCAGGCGATCACCGAGTACGACTCCCGCGGTGCCGAGAACCTCCTGGGCGTCTACGGCTTCGCGGCGTCCCGCGACACCTTCGCCCACGAGGGCCGGACCTACGACACCAAGGCGGTCCTCGGCGTCGCGCACCGGTACGCCACCGGCAGGGCCGCGACCACCGAGGAGCTGACGGGCGGCAAGGTCGACACCGGCAAGATCCTGCGCAAGTGCGGCTTCGAGGCGGCCCCGCGGCCGAGCACGCCGACGGCGCGCAAGCGACCGGCGCCCCAGCGGCAGAACGCGGTCCCCGAACCGGAGCCGGCCATCTGCCCGACCTGTTCGATGACGCTCCCGGCGACGGGCGTCTGCGACGACTGCGGCTGAGGCGAAGGTGCAGCGCAGGGTGGGGGCCGAGGGACGAGGCACGCGCCCGTAGCGGAGCCGCAGACTCGGCCGACAGACAGCCCGGCTGAGCCACGGCGCCCCGGCACACCTCCCGCAGCGACGACGACGGCGGCCGGCCACCCCGCGAGGGGTGACCGGCCGCCGTCGTTCGCGTCAGCGCCAGGCTGCAGCGGACCTCGGATCAGCTGTCGATCAGAAGTCCATGCCGCCCATGCCGCCGTCACCACCCGGAGCGGCCGCGGCCGGCTCCGGCTTGTCGGCCACGACGGCCTCGGTGGTGAGGAACAGCGCGGCGATCGACGCGGCGTTCTGCAGCGCGGAGCGCGTGACCTTGACCGGGTCGTTGACGCCCGCGGCCAGCAGGTCCTCGTACTCGCCGGTCGCGGCGTTGAGGCCGTGACCCGGGGTGAGGTTGCGGACCTTCTCCGCCACGACGCCGCCCTCGAGGCCGGCGTTGATGGCGATCTGCTTGAGCGGGGCGGAGATCGACGCGGAGACGATCTGCGCACCGGTCGCCTCGTCGCCCTCGAGCTCGAGCTTCGGGAACGCGGCGGCACCGGCCTGGATGAGCGCGACGCCACCACCGGCGACGATGCCCTCCTCGACGGCGGCCTTGGCGTTGCGCACCGCGTCCTCGATGCGGTGCTTGCGCTCCTTGAGCTCCACCTCGGTGGCCGCGCCGGCCTTGATGACGGCGACGCCGCCGGCCAGCTTGGCGAGACGCTCCTGGAGCTTCTCGCGGTCGTAGTCCGAGTCGGAGTTGTCGATCTCGCCGCGGATCTGCTTGACCCGGCCCTCGATGAGGTCGGCGTCGCCGGCACCCTCGACGATCGTGGTCTCGTCCTTCGTCACGACGACCTTGCGGGCGGTGCCCAGCAGGTCGAGCGTGGCGTTTTCCAGCTTGAGGCCGACCGTCTCGGTGATGACCTGGCCGCCGGTGAGGATCGCGATGTCCTGCAGCATGGCCTTGCGGCGGTCGCCGAAGCCCGGGGCCTTGACGGCGACGGACTTGAAGGTGCCGCGGATCTTGTTCAGCGCGAGGGTGGCCAGGGCCTCGCCCTCGACGTCCTCGGCGATGATGAGCAGCGGGCGACCGGCCTTCATGACCTGGTCGAGCAGCGGCAGCATGTCCTTGACGTTCGAGATCTTCGACTCGACGATCAGGACGTACGGGTCCTCGAGCACGGCCTCCTGGCGCTCCTCGTCGGTGACGAAGTAGCGGGCGAGGAAGCCCTTGTCGAAGCGCATGCCCTCGGTGAGCTCGAGCTCCAGGCCGAAGGAGTTCGACTCCTCGACCGTGACGACGCCCTCCTTGCCGACCTTGTCCAGCGCCTCGGCGATGAGCTCGCCGATCGCGGGGTCGCCGGCGGAGATGCCGGCGGTCGCGGCGATCTGCTCCTTGGTCTCGATGTCGACGGCGGCGTTGAGCAGCTGCTCGGTGACCGCCTCGACGGCCTTCTCGATGCCGCGCTTGACGGCGATCGGGTTGGCGCCGGCGGCGACGACGCGCAGGCCCTCGCGCACGAGCGCCTGGGCGAGCACGGTGGCGGTGGTGGTGCCGTCACCCGCGACGTCGTCGGTCTTCTTGGCGACCTCCTTGACGAGCTCCGCGCCGATCTTCTCGTACGGGTCGTCGAGCTCGATCTCCTTGGCGATGGAGACACCGTCGTTGGTGATCGTGGGGGCGCCCCACTTCTTGTCCAGGACGACGTTGCGGCCCTTGGGGCCGAGCGTGACCTTCACGGTGTCGGCGAGCTGGTTGAGCCCGCGCTCCATGCTCCGACGAGCTTCCTCGTCGAAGGCGATGATCTTGGCCATGGGGACTGATCCTCCGCTGGTGGCTGTATCGGCCGGCCGGTGCCCGCGACGGACGACCCACCCCGCGGCGTTCACGTCACGCACGCGCGGGGGCCTCACCTGTCGACCCGAGTGCTTCACCCTCGGCGTCTCCTGACGGCCCGCCGGAGCGGGACTGTCACTCGACCCTCGAGAGTGCTAAGTCATTATTGGCACTCTCGGGTGCCGAGTGCAAGACGTTCGCCCAGGGCGTGGAGGACATGGCCCGACGGCGCGCCCGCGTCCTTCCGCCCACGCCCGGCGGAGACGCCGGAGGCCGGCACCCGGGACGCGTCCGTGCGTCGTCGGGTGCCGGCCTCCGGGGCGGTGCGGGGAGAGGTCAGAGCGGGCGGACCTGCTCGGCCTGCGGCCCCTTCTGACCCTGCCCGACCTCGAACTCGACCGGCTGCCCCTCGTCGAGGCTCCGGTAGCCGTCGCTCTGGATGGCGCTGTAGTGGACGAACAGGTCCTGCCCGCCTGCGGTCGGGGTGATGAACCCGTACCCCTTCTCCGCGTTGAACCACTTGACGGTGCCCTGGGCCATGTACTTCTCCTTGTGCTTCCCTCGGGCCGCAAGGCCGGCGCCCCACGGTGAGAGCGAGCCTAGTGGCGCACCTCACGACGAGGGAAGCACCGGCGACCACGATTTCGTTGACCGAGACGATCGCCTGCCGGGCGGGCGGGGGCGCGTCCCGGCCCGTCCCCGACACGTCGGTGTCAGGGAGCGGCGTCGATGTCCTCGCCGAGCACGGCGGTCACCTCGGCCTCGTTGGCCAGCGCGTCGACCTGCTGCGTGTTCTCGGCGGGGATGCCCAGCACCCCGGCGACGGCGGCGGCTGTCTCGGCGCGGTCGCCCACGTAGTAGACGGTGTTGACGGTGGTGATGTCGCTCGACTCGGCGTCGGCGGGCGTGACGTCGGTGAAGCCCTGGGCCTCCAGCGCCCCGGCACCCTTGCCCGCGAGACCGGCGACCGCCTCGCCCGCGTACGCGGACGAGTTCACGACGCGGATGGGCGCCGTCGGGTCGGCCGAGGCGAACAGCGCGTCGACGTCGGCGGGCTCCTCCTCGCCGGACTCCTCGCCCTCCCCCTCGGCCGCCTCGTCCTCGGGCTCGGTGGCCGCGTCCGACTCCTCGTCGGTGGGCGCCTCCTCGGTGCCCTCGGCGTCCCCCTCGGCGGCTCCGCCCTCGGACTGCTCCGCGGCGGGGGGCGAGCTGGGCTCCTTGTCGTCGGACAGGAACGTCACGGCGCCCACGGCGATGCCGCCGCACACCACGGCGACCAGGAGGAACGGCCACACCGAGCTCCACCCGCTGCGCGGCTCGCGGTGCACGCCGACCGGCGAGCCCTCGGGCCCGCGGACGTCGAACTCGTCTGGCGGGTAGGAGTACTGGCTCTTGCTCACGGCGGACAGGGTATCCGCTCGCCGGTGCGAGCCGTCCAGCCGCTTCACAAGAACCCTCCGGGATCAGCCCTGGGCGTCCGAAAGGCGCCGGGCGGAGCGGGCGCGCTGCCGCGTCGAGCGCATCCGCCGCAGCCGCTTGACCAGCATCGGGTCGTGCGCGAGCGCGGCGGGCGAGTCGATGAGGGCGTTGAGCACCTGGTAGTAGCGCGTCGCCGAGAGGTCGAAGAGCTCGCGGACGGCCTGCTCCTTCGCGCCGGCGTACTTCCACCACTGCCGCTCGAAGGCGAGGATCTCGCGGTCACGGTCGGAGAGCTCGCTCTCCGCCGCGACGGCGGGCGCGTCCGCCGTCGTCCCCGACGCCTCGGGGACCCCGGGCACCTGCTGGACCGTCATCTCGCTCATGGCGTCCCAGTATGGCGCGCCCACGGCCCCCGACCGTCGACCTCGCCCCGCGCGTCGCACCCCCGCGACGGTGCGCTAGCGTCGACGACGTGGACACCGCGACGACGACGAGCGCCCGCCCGCCCCTCGATCAGGTGATGGCCCCGGACTGGGCCGAGGTGCTCGCGCCGGTCGAGCCGCAGATCCACGCCATGGGCGACTTCCTGCGCGCGGAGGTCGCGGCCGGGCGCACGTACCTGCCCGAGGGCCGCGACGTCTTCGCGGCGTTCGCGCGCCCGATGGCGGACGTGCGCGTGCTTGTCGTCGGGCAGGACCCGTACCCCACGCCCGGCCACCCGATGGGGCTGTCCTTCTCCGTGCAGCCGCACGTGCGGCCCGTCCCGAAGTCGCTCGTCAACATCTACACGGAGCTGGCCGACGACGTCGGCGCCCCGCCGCCGCCGAACGGCGACCTGCGGCCCTGGGCGGACCAGGGCGTGATGCTGCTCAACCGGGTGCTGACCGTCCGCCCCGGCGCGCCCGCGTCGCACCGCGGCAAGGGCTGGGAGCAGGTCACGGAGGCGGCGATCAAGGCGCTCGTCGCCCGCGGCGGGCCCCTGGTCGCCCTCCTGTGGGGGCGCGACGCCGCGTCGCTCGAGCCGTGGCTCGGCGACGTGCCCAGCGTCCAGAGCCCGCACCCCAGCCCCCTGTCGGCGTACCGCGGGTTCTTCGGCTCCCGGCCGTTCTCCCGGGTCAACGCGCTCCTGGAGAGCCAGGGGGCGGCGCCCGTCGACTGGCGCCTGGTCTGACGCCCGCGACCGCGACCGCGAGCACCCCGCCCGTCGGCGGGGGCAGAATGACCGGGTGACTTCCGAGCCCATCGACAGCCTCAGGACAGACAGCCCGGCCACCGAGGCCGCCGTCGGCGGCGCGCCCCGCTGGTCGCGCTACGTCGCCGTCGGCGACTCGTTCACGGAAGGCCTGTGGGACCCGTACCCGTTCGCCGACGGGTCCCCCGCCCCCGCCGGCACCGAGTCGGACGCGAAGCAGCGCGGCTGGGCGGACCGGCTCGCCGACGCGCTCTCCGCGCGGCGCGCCGCCGCCGGGCAGGCCCCGCTCGAGTACGCCAACCTCGCCATCCGCGGCCGGCTGCTGCGGCAGGTCCTCGCCGAGCAGGTCGACGTGGCGCTCGAGGCCGGGCCCGACCTCGTCTCGGTGGTCGGCGGCGGCAACGACATCCTGCGACCGCAGGCCGACGTGGACGTGCTGTCCGCGCACCTCGAGCAGAGCGTGTCCGCGATCCGCGCCACGGGCGCCGACGTCCTGCTCGGCACGGGCTTCAAGGCGGGCGCCGGGCTGAGCTGGACGCGCGGCCGGGTGGGGCAGTACAACGCGAACATCTGGTCGATCGCCCGCAAGCACGGCGCGCACGTGCTGGACCTGTGGGGCCTCAACCCGCTGTTCGACCTGCGGATGTGGTCCGACGACCGGATCCACCTGACGCCCGAGGGGCACCGCCGCGTCGCGGACGCCGCCCTCGTCGGCCTCGGCCTGTCGCCCGACGACGCCGCCTACGCCGCCCAGCTCGACCCGCTGCCGCCGCAGGCGTTCGTCGAGCGTGCCCGCGCGAACGCGCAGTGGGCGCGCACGCACGTCGTGCCATGGGTGCAGCGCCGTATCAAGCACACGTCCAGCGGCGACGGGCGCGAGCCGAAGTGGCCGACACCGACCGCGGCGTGGCCGGCCCCCGACGCCGAGGCCGTCCAGGAGTCCGCGCGCTAGTTCCGGGGCGGCGGGTGCCGCGACGTGGCCCGCGAGGTGGCCCGCGAGGTGGTGCGGAGCGTGGAGCCGCCTGTCGGGTTCGAACCGACGACCTTCCGTTTACAAGACGGGAGCTCTACCAGCTGAGCTAAGGCGGCGGGAGCGCGACACAGCCTACCGGCCGGGGCCGGGGCCGTGCCGCGCTACCTGATCGGCTGCCGGTCAGCCGCCGGCGGCAGCCGTGACGGCGTCCTGCAGGGCCGCGGGGTCGTTCCAGTTCTGCACGACCTCGCCGTCCACCAGCACGTACGGCGTGCCGGTGAAGCCCTCGGTCTCCTGGATCTCCATCGTGGCCGAGTGGACGTACTGACCGAAGGTCTCCCGGGCGGTGCCGTCGGAGATGCCGGCGGCGACGTCCGCGGGCGCGCCCGCCTCCTCGGCGAACGACGCGAGCTGCTCGTCCGTGAGGCCCTCGCTGTTCTCCGCGGGCTGGTTGGCGAACAGCGCCTGGTGGAACGCGGGGAACGCCTCGGGCGCCTTGTCCGCGACCCATGCGGCCGCGGCGCCCGAGCGCGTCGAGTAGTCGGTCCCGGCGGACAGCCGGTCGAGGATCGAGATCGGGTGGTAGACGACGGTCGCGTCACCGGCGCCGACCAGCTCGTCGATGCTCGCGGCGTTGACCTGCTCGAACTGGCCGCAGACGGGGCACATGTAGTCGAGGTAGACGTCGATCACCGGCGCCCCCTCGTTCGACGTGCCGGCCGCGCCGTCCGCGCCGACCGGGATGCCGCCGTCCTCCTGCGCCGCCGCGGGCCGCGTCACGTCCGCCAGGGGAACGTCGTCGACGCTGTTCTTCTGTCCCTGCTGCAGGATCATCCACACGACCACGCCGAGGGCGACGAGGGCGACGGCCAGCACCGAGAGGGTGATGACCCGGTTGCGCTTGTCGCGCTGCTGCTCCTTCTCGCGCAGCGCGAGCGCCTCGGCGCGCGCCGCCTCACGGCGCTGTGCCTTGGTCATGTTCGGGTTGTTGTTCGACATCGTGTCCTCGGGGATCCCTTCGGGCAGTGCGAGACAGGCGGCCCCCCGGCCGCGTCGAGCGAGAGGCGGGACGCGGTCCAGACTACCTGCGCCGGGGGCCGCGCCGGAGCGGGCTCAGAGCAGGTCGGGGGCGCCGCTCATCGGCCACCAGTCGATGAGCGGCGGCTGGTCGAGGAGCGGCTGCGCGAGCAGCGCGGCGGCCACCAGGCACACCGCGACGAAGACCACCGGCCCCCAGCGTCCGGGCGCGACGCGGGCGAGGAGCGTGCGCCCGCCCTCACGGGCCGTGCGCCCGGCCGGGCCGAACCAGGTGGCCAGCAGCGCCACGACCATCGACCCGGCCAGCACCCCGTTGAAGACGATCTCCTCATTCATCCCGCCGACCGACCGCGCCTCGACGTCGGCGCGCGGCAGGATCACGACGTGGCCGGCACCGAAGAACCACCAGCCCGCCACGACGCACAGCACGCCGGCGCACGCCCCGACCAGTGCCGCGGGGATAACGCCCAGCGTCCCGACCAGCGCGTGCCACGGGAACAGGAGCGTGCCCACGACCCCGTCGGAGCCGCGCACGCCCTTGCGCTCGCGGCGGTGGTGCAGCGCGTCGCCCGACGTCGCCACGACGCGGGACAGCACGACGATCGCCAGGAGCAGCCCGAACCCGATCAGCGGGCGGGTCGCGGCCAGCACGACCAGCGGCACCGCGAGGGCGACGGCGGCCCCCGGCCGCCGCGGGTGCACGGGCCGCTCGTACGGCTGCGGCTCGACGGGCAGCTCGGTGATCAGCTGGTCGTAACCCTTGTAGCGCGCGTCACCGACCGGGATCGCCTGCGTCCCGCCGTCCTGCGCCTGCAGGCGGTCCCGTTCGAGCGCGGTCATGGTCTGGCCGGTGTCCTGGGGGTCGACGACGACGCTGCCCACGCTGCCGGTGGGCGGCACGCTCGGCGGCGGCGGAGGAGGCGGCGTCGACGCGGCGGCAGCCGCGGCGCCCGCCGCGGCGGGACCCACGGCCTGCGTGGGCACCCCCAGGCGCTGCGTCTCGAAGCCCTGCACGATCCGCTGCGTCCCGCCGTGGTCCTCGGCCGGCGCGGCGGCGACGCCGAGTGCGTCGTCCAGGTCGCGGCGCATGGCGCGCACCACCTCGGTGGGCCCCCAGCGCCGGTGCGGGTCGGCCTGCAGCGCGCCGGCGAGCGACCGCGTGGTGCGCGACGGGAGGCCGACGAGGTCCGGCCGCCCCTCCCGGGAGCGGCGCAGCACGAGCTCGGTGGGCCGCACGCCGAACGGCGAGCGCCCCGTGGCGGCGAAGGCGAGCAGCGCGGCCCAGCTCCACCAGTCGGACTCGGCGACGGGCGCGGCGCCGTCCAGCAGCTCGGGCGCGATGTAGCCGGGGGTGCCCATGACGAACCCCACCGAGGTGGTCCGCGTGTCCCCCGGCCCCTGGGCGATACCGAAGTCGATGAGCACGGGGCCCGCCGTGGTGATCATGACGTTCGACGGCTTGAGGTCGCGGTGCACGACGCCGGCGTCGTGCACGGACTCGAGGGCGTCGGCGAGCTGGTCCGCCAGGGAGTACAGGTCGGCGGCGTCCAGCGGGCCGCGGGAGTCGACCTCCTCCTCGAGGGTCACGCCGTCGACCAGCTCGGTGACGACGAACGCGTAGGGGCCGTCCAGCTCGGCGTCGAGCACCTGCGCGACGGCCGGGTGGCGCAGGCGCTGCAGGGCCGCGGCCTCCCGGCGCAGCCGTTCCCGCCCGGCGGGGTCCGCGTCGACGTGGGCGTGCAGCACCTTGAGCGCGACGGAGTCTCCGCCGCCGTCGACGGCCTCGTACACGGCGCCCATCGCGCCGCGCCCCAGGGGGCGCACGACGGTGTAGCCGCCGACCTCCGCGCCGGGGGCGAGCCCGCCGTCGCGGGGCACCTCCGGGGGCGTGCCCGCCCGCACGACCGCGCTGCCCTCGGCGCCGTCGCCGCCGTCGGTGCCGCTGCCGCCGCGGTGACCGACGGCGGGGGCGACCGAGGGACGACCCGGCCCCGGGACCTGCACCGCGTCGACCTCACCCATGCGCACACCGTAGTCGCCCCCGCACCTGCGGGCGCGCGCTGCGAGGGCATGCACGCACACCCGTGGCTAGGGTGTGCGCAGGGCGTCTCGTACCCTGCCAGGGTAGGAAGTCGTCCAACAACGCTTGGGGAGATCTCCGTTGACAGGTCAAGGATCGTCAAAGAAGTCCGGCGCCAAGAGCAACGACAAGGGCCGGTCCGACCTCGTCGTCGTGGCCAACCGGCTCCCCGTCGACTTCACCACGGACGAGGACGGCCACGTCGAGTGGCACCGCTCTCCGGGCGGCCTGGTCACGGCCCTCGAGCCGGTGACCCGGGAGGCCGAGGGCGCCTGGGTGGGCTGGTCCGGCGCCCCCGACGTCGAGCACGAGCCCTTCGAGGCCGACGGCATGCTGCTGGTGCCCGTCACGCTCAGCCGGTCCGACATCGAGCGCTACTACGAGGGCTTCGCGAACGACACCCTGTGGCCGCTGTACCACGACGTCATCTCGCCGCCCACCTACCACCGGCAGTGGTGGGACGCCTACCGCCGCGTGAACCGCCGCTTCGCCGAGGCGGCCGCCGCCCAGGCGGCACCCGGCGCCGTCGTGTGGGTGCACGACTACCAGCTCCAGCTGGTCCCGGCGATGCTGCGCGAGCTGCGCCCCGACCTGCGGATCGGCTTCTTCGACCACATCCCGTTCCCCGCGGTCGAGCTCTTCCAGCAGCTCCCGTGGCGCACCCAGATCGTCGAGGGGATGCTCGGCGCCGACCTCATCGGCTTCCAGCGCGGCGGCGACGCCTCGAACTTCGTGCGGTCGGTGCGGCGGCTCACGAAGCACACCACCCGCGGCCCGATCATCACGGTGGCGGACGCCGACGGGAAGCCCGGCCGGCACGTGCGCGCCGCGGCGTTCCCCATCTCCATCGACTCCCAGCACTTCGACGAGCTGGCCCGCACCCCCGAGGTGCAGGCGCGGGCCAAGGAGATCCGCGCGGACCTGGGCAACCCGAAGGTGATGATGCTGGGCGTGGACCGCCTGGACTACACCAAGGGGATCCGGCACCGCATCAAGGCCTACGGCGAGCTGCTGCAGGACGGCCGCCTCGACGTCGAGCACTGCACGCTGGTGCAGGTCGCGAGCCCCAGCCGCGAGAACGTGGGCGCCTACCAGGACCTGCGCGAGCACGTCGAGGGGCTCGTCGGCCGCATCAACGGCGAGTTCGGCGAGCTCGGCCACTCCGCCATCCACTACCTGCACCACTCGTACCCGGCCGAGGAGATGGCGGCGCTCTACCTGGCCGCCGACGTCATGCTCGTCACGTCGCTGCGCGACGGCATGAACCTCGTGGCGAAGGAGTACATCGCCGCCCGCTCCGACGAGCAGGGGGTGCTGGTGCTGAGCGAGTTCACCGGCGCGGCCGACGAGCTCGCCCCCGGACCGCTGCTGGTCAACCCGCACGACATCGACGGGATGAAGGACATCATCGTCACGGCGGCGCGCATGGAGCCCCGGGAGCAGCGCCGCCGCATGCGCCGGCTGCGACGCAAGGTCATGGCGGACGACGTGGCGAAGTGGTCGCAGAGCTTCCTCGGCGTCCTCACCGCCATGCCGCCCCGAACGAGCCACGTGTGACGCCGACGGACGACGCCGCGGTCGCGGCGCTCCGCTTCGCCGGCCCGCCCGACCGTGTCGACCCGCCCGACCGTGTCGACCCGCCCGACCCGGCGACCGCGCGCTGCGCGCGGCTGGTCGCGCTCGACTTCGACGGCACGCTCGCGCCGCTGGTCGACGTCCCGTCGGCCGCGACGATGACGCCCGCCGCGCGGGCCGCGGTCGACCGGCTCGCCGCGCTCGCCGCCCGCCCCGTGCCGCCGTCCGGCGACGTGCTGCGGCTCGCGCTCGTCTCGGGCCGCAACCTCACCGACCTCGCGGCCCGGTCGGCCGCGCCCGCCGGCACCTGGCTCGTCGGGAGCCACGGCGCCGAGACCGGGCGGGTCACCTCCCACGGCGTGGACGCTGCCGACCTCCACCTGAGCCCCGAGCAGGACGCGACGCTCGCCGCCCTGCGGGCGGGGATGGCCGACGCCGCCGCGGGCCGCCGCGGCGCGTGGGTGCAGGACAAGCCGAGCGCCGCCGTCCTGCACACCCGCCTGTCCCCCGCACCCGACGCCGAGGCGGCGGTGGCCGCTGCCGACGCCGTCGCGTCGCGCCTGGGCCTGCACGCCATGCACGGCAAGGACGTCGTCGAGGTCGCCGTCGTGCCCACGTCCAAGGGGATCGCCGTCGAACGGCTGCGCGAGGAGACCGAGGAGGACACCGGCCTGCGCACCCTGCTGCTCTACGCCGGCGACGACACCACCGACGAGGCCGCGTTCGCGGTGCTCCGGCCCGGCGACCTCGGCGTCAAGGTCGGGCCGGGCCCCACCCTCGCGGCGCACCGCGTGGCCGACGCCGACGCGCTCGCCGCGCTGCTGAGGACGCTCGCGGACCGCCTGGAGCACTGACCGGACCCGCGCCGTGCGGCGGCCGTTACCGGCCGCCACCAGCGGCTGGACGAGACACTCGTCACAGGCATGTACGATCATCCCGCACGACCCGGCCGGAGCACGGTGACGTCCCTGGCCGGGCGCGCACGACAACAGAATGTGTCACCGCCGACACGCCAGTCGTGAGAGCGCAACGGCACCCACCCACAACGGATCGTCCGGCACGTACCTGCCGGTGGAGGGAAGCACATCATGGCAACGGTCACCTTCGACCACGCGACGCGCATCTACCCGGGCACCGAGCGCCCCGCCGTCGACCAGCTCAACCTGCACGTCGAGGACGGCGAGTTCCTCGTCCTCGTCGGCCCGTCCGGCTGCGGCAAGTCCACGTCGCTGCGCATGCTCGCCGGCCTGGAGGACGTGAACGGCGGCAGCATCTACATCGGCGACCGCGACGTCACGGACGTCCAGCCGAAGGACCGCGACATCGCGATGGTCTTCCAGAACTACGCGCTGTACCCGCACATGTCGGTGGCGGACAACATGGGCTTCGCCCTGAAGATCGCGGGCAAGCCGAAGGCCGAGATCCGCGAGCGCGTCGAGGAGGCCGCCAAGATCCTCGACCTCACCGAGTACCTCGACCGCAAGCCGAAGGCGCTCTCCGGCGGTCAGCGCCAGCGTGTCGCCATGGGCCGCGCGATCGTGCGCCAGCCGCAGGTGTTCCTCATGGACGAGCCGCTGTCGAACCTCGACGCCAAGCTCCGCGTCCAGACCCGCACGCAGATCGCGTCGCTGCAGCGCCGCCTCGGGGTCACCACGGTCTACGTCACCCACGACCAGACCGAGGCCCTCACCATGGGCGACCGCATCGCGGTGCTCAAGGGCGGCCTCCTGCAGCAGGTCGGTACCCCGCGCGAGATGTACGACACCCCGCAGAACGTGTTCGTCGCGGGCTTCATCGGCTCCCCGGCCATGAACATCGCCACGTTCAAGGTCGACGACGGCGTGGCGCACGTGGGCCCCGCGCGCATCAAGCTGGAGCGCGAGGTCGTGGCGCAGCTCACCGAGGCCGACGGCGGCAAGGTCACCGTCGGGTTCCGCCCGGAGTCGCTGGACATCGTCTCCAGCACCGACGCGGACGCCATCCCCGTGCTCGTGAACCTCGTCGAGGAGCTCGGCTCCGACGCGTTCGTCTACGGCACCCTGACGGGCGAGTTCGCGCACGACGCCGAGGTCCGCTCGGGCGCCGGCGAGGACCAGGTGATCGTGCGCATCGACCCGCGCGACGTCCCGATGAAGGGCGACACGATCCACGTCGCCATCAAGCCGGGCAAGGCGCACGTCTTCTCGGCCGCCACGGGCAACCGCCTGAGCTGACGTTCCACCGACGTCGTCGCACGAGGGGCGGGTCCGGCTGCTGCCGGGCCCGCCCTTCGTCTACGCTGGCGTCCGATCTTCGTCGCGACCTGCCGTCGTCGTGACCATGGCGAGCGACCGAGGGCGAGCGACCGAGGAGGTGGGGGCGACCGTGGAGACCGAGCAGCTGCAGATCACCTCGGCGACGCCGGACTCGGCGCTGCTCGACCTGCCGTGGCGGCTGCCCCTCGCCGACTGGCCCACCGACGTGCTCGCCGCGCTGCCCCGCGGCATCTCGCGGCACGTGGTGCGTTTCGTGCGGCTCGACGGGCGCGTGCTCGCGATCAAGGAGATCAGCGAGTCGGTCGCGTTCCGCGAGTACGGGCTGCTGCGCCAGCTGCGCAAGCTCGAGATCCCCGGCGTCGTGCCGCTGGGCGTCGTCACCGGGCGCCGCGACGACGACGGGGAGCCGCTGGAGGCCGCGCTCGTCACCGAGCACCTCGCGTTCTCCCTGCCGTACCGCGCCGTGTTCAGCCAGGCGCTGCGGCCCGCGACCGCCACCCGGCTCATCGACGCGCTGGCGGTGCTCCTGGTCCGCCTGCACCTCGTCGGCTTCTACTGGGGCGACGTCTCCCTGTCGAACACGCTGTTCCGGCGCGACGCCCACCAGTTCGCGGCCTACCTCGTGGACGCCGAGACGGGCGACCTGCACCGCACCCTGTCGCAGGGCCAGCGCGAGTACGACCTCGACCTGGCCCGGACCAACATCATCGGCGAGCTCATGGACCTCGCCGCGGGCGAGCTGCTCGACGACGAGGTCGACGAGGTCGGCATCGGCGACGCCCTCATCGCGCGGTACTCCGAGCTGTGGGAGGCGCTCACCGGGGTGGAGTCGTTCGCCTCCGACGAGCGCTGGCGCGTGGCCGCCCGCATCGAGCGGCTCAACGACCTGGGCTTCGATGTCGGCGAGCTGTCCATCACCACCGACATCGACGGCACCACCGTGCGCATCCAGCCGCAGGTGGTCGACGCCGGTCACCACTCGCGCCGCCTGTTCCGCCTCACCGGGCTGGACGTGCAGGACAACCAGGCGCGGCGCCTGCTCAACGACCTCGACTCCTACCAGGCGGCGACCGAGCGGCAGGAGGAGGACCCGCAGCTCGTCGCGCACGACTGGCTGCAGAACGTGTTCCACCCCACCGTCCGCGCCGTGCCCCGCGACCTGCGGCGCAAGCTGGAGCCGGCGCAGCTCTTCCACGAGATCCTCGACCACCGGTGGTTCATCTCCGAGCAGGCCGGGCACGACGTCCCCATGCCCGAGACGACGCGGTCGTACGTCGAGCACGTGCTGCGGCACCGGCCGGACGAGAAGGCGATCCTGGGGCTCGCCCCGGGCGAGGAGGACCCGGACGACGTCGCCGAGCCCGGCGACCCCGAGGACGACCACTTCCACCTGTCGACCTGACGCCGGGGCGGTGCGCCCTGCCGCACGCAGGCACGCACCACCCGCGGGCGGGCTACCCCGCCGAGCGGCGGGCCTGCGCCACCTCGTACAGGGTGATGCCGGCGGCCACGCCCGCGTTGAGCGACTCGACGTCCGACGAGATGGGGATCGACGCCACGGCGTCGCACGACTCGCGCACCAGGCGGGACAGCCCCTTGCCCTCCGAGCCGACGACGATCACGACCGGGTCGGTCGCGAACGCGAGCGTGTGCACCTCGGCGTCCCCGCCCGCGTCGAGCCCCACGGCGAACAGGCCCGACTTCTTCAGGTCGGCCAGCGTCCGCGACAGGTTGGTCACCTTCGCCACCGGCACGCGGGCGGCGGCGCCCGCCGACGTCTTCCACGCCGACGCCGTCACGCCCGCCGAACGCCGCGACGGCACGATCACGCCGTGCGCCCCGAACGCGCCCGCGGAACGCAGCACCGCCCCGAGGTTGCGGGGGTCCGTGACACCGTCGAGCGCGACCAGCAGCGGCGGGACGCCCGCCTCGGCGGCCGCGTCGAGCAGGTCCTCCACGTCCCGGTACGCGTACGGCGGCACCTGCGCCGCGACACCCTGGTGGACCGACCCCTCCGTGAGGTGGTCGAGCTCCGTGCGGCTCACCTCGAGGAGCTGGAGCCCGCGCACCGACGCCAGCTCCAGGATCTCGCGCGTGCGGTCGTCGTGGTCGATGCGCGACGCCAGGTGCACCGCCGTCATCGGGACGTCGGTCCGCAGCGCCTCGAGCACCGCGTTACGACCCGCGACGACCTCCGCGCCGCCCGTGGCCCGCCGCGTGCCGCGCACCACGCCCTTGGCCGCGCCCTTGCCGGCCTGCGACGTCTTGCGCTTCTCGGCCTCCACCTTCCGCTTGTGCGCGGCGTGGTACGTGCGGTCCTCCGCCTTCGGCGTCGGTCCCCTGCCCTCCAGGGACTTGCGACTGTGGCCGCCGGTACCGACGCGGGCGCCCTTCTTGCTGCCGTCCTTGCGCACCGCGCCGGGACGCTTCGAGTTGCCTGCCATCGTGTCTCTCTTCTCAGCGGTTCAGGTTCAGTCTGAGTAACGGCCGCCTGAGCATGGGGTTCCGCGGCGGGCGAGTGCCTCGTTCCTCGGCCCTCACCCTCTGCTTCACCTCCGGCTCAGTCGGGTTCTTTGCCGCCTGAGCATGCGGTTCCGCGGCGGGCGAGTGCCTCGTTCCTCGGCCCTCACCCTCTGCTTCACCTCCGGCTCAGTCGGTGAGCGTCCAGCGGGCGCCGTCCGCGGAGTCCTGCACCACGACGCCGGCCGCGGCCAGGCGGTCGCGGATCGCGTCGCTCGTGGCCCAGTCCTTCGCGGCACGCGCCTCGGCCCGCGCCGTGAGCTCGGCGGCGACGAGGGAGTCCAGCGCCGCACGGGCCCGCGACGACCCGCGGTCCGCGCCGCCGGCCCACTGCGGCGACCCCGGGTCGAGGCCGAGCACGTCGAGCATCCCACGGAGCGCGACCAGCTCGTCGCGCGCCGCGGCGTCGTCACGCGACGCCAGCGCGGAGTTCCCCGCCCGTAGGTGCTCGTGCACGACCGCGAGCGCGGCCGGGACGTTGAGGTCGTCGTCCATCGCCGCGACGAAGTCCGCCGGCAGCTCGACCTTGGCCACCTCCTGGTCGGAGACCTCGCCGACCCGCTCCCGTGCGCGCTCCACGAAGCCCGTGAGGCGCTCCCAGGTGGCGCCCGCCTCGTCGAGCGTGTCCGGGGTCCACTCCAGCATCGAGCGGTACTGCACCGCAGCGAGCGCGTAGCGGACGACCGGCGCGGGCGCCTGCGCGAGCAGCTCCGAGACGAGCAGCCCGTTGCCGAGCGACTTGCTCATCTTCACGCCCTGCTGCGTCACCCACGCGCAGTGCATCCAGCGCTGCGCGAAGCCGTACCCCGCGGCACGCGACTGCGCCTGCTCGTTCTCGTGGTGCGGGAACCGCAGGTCGAGGCCGCCGCCGTGGATGTCGAACGACTCGCCCAGGTAGCGCTGCGCCATCGCCGAGCACTCGAGGTGCCAGCCCGGCCGGCCGCGGCCGAACGGCGTGTCCCACGACGCCGTGCCGGGCTCGCCCGGCTTCGGCGCCTTCCACAGCGCGAAGTCGTGGGGGTCCTTCTTGCTCGACGCCGCGGCGTCCGGGTCGCCCGTCGGCTCCGGGCTGAGGTCCTCCAGGCGCTGGCGCGTCAGCTCGCCGTACGCCGGCCAGGACCGCACGTCGAACCAGACGTCCCCGTCCCCCGTCGGGTAGGCGTGGCCGCGCTCGACGAGGCGCTCCATGAGCGCCACCATGTCGGGCACGTGGCCGGTGGCCCGCGGCTCGTACGTGGGCGGCAGGATGCCGAGCGCGTCGTACGCCTGGGTGAACACGCGCTCGTAGCGCGCGGCGTGCGCCCACCACGGGACGCCCGCGGCCGCCGCCTTCGCGAGGATCTTGTCCTCGATGTCGGTCACGTTGCGCACCAGGGTGACGCGGTACCCCTGGCGCTCGAGCCAGCGGCGCAGCACGTCGAACGCGACCGCGGGACGCAGGTGACCGACGTGCGGGGGTGCCTGGACGGTGGCGCCACACAGGTAGATGCCGACCTCGCCCGTGGTCAGGGGGACGAAGTCGCGCACGTCGCGCGTGGCGGTGTCGTACAGGCGGAGGGTCACCCGTCCAGCCTACCGGCCGCCCCCCGAGCCCTGCCCCTGCTCCTGCCCCGGCCCGGCCCCCTCGACCAGCGCCGCCACGTGCTGGTGCCCGCGCGTCTCGTAGCCCACGACCGTCACCGCCGGGGCGAGCATGACGACCAGCAGCCCGACCGACGTCGGCGCCCCCACGGCGACCACGACGACCGCGAGCACGACCGTCGCGACCCCGCCGGCCAGCAGCGCCAGGTGCAGCGGGTCCACGGTGCGGGCCAGCGTCCAGAACATGAGGTAGTCGGCGACGAGGAACACCAGCACCGGCACCGCGACGGCCAGCAGCGCGCCGACCGGCCCGAGCGCCGAGTGCCCTTCGAGGTCGTAGGCGACCACGTGCAGGCCCGCCCCCACCCCGGCGAGCGCCGCGAAGACCACGAGGTGCCCGTAGCCCCAACCGAACGACCGCTCCGGATGACGCGCCAGCAGGTCGCCGGCCGGGGTGATGAAGTACGTCCACCACAGGCCGAACGTCAGCCCGGTGCCCGCGAGCGCCACCAGCGCGGCGTCGACGCTCCAGCCCTGCGTCTCGACGACGGCGGACAGCGACGCGACCGTGCCGATGACCCCCTCGCCGAGGGTGATGATCGCCAGGAGCCCGTACCGCTCCGCGATGTGGTGCGGGTGCCACGGCGTGCCACGCCGCCCGTCGGGGCCCGCGGGGAGCCGCTCCGCGACCCAGGGGCCCGCCGTTTCCACGAGGATCAGCACCCCGCCCACCGCGAAGAACGTGCCGACCGAGACCGGCGCGACCGCCAGCACGACCCACCCGACCTGCGACACGACGAGCGCCCGCACGTAGGTGAGGCAGATCGCGCGGCACCGCGGCGCCTGCCGGGACGCGCGCAGCCACTGCACGAGCATCGCGAGCCGCATGACGACGTACCCGGCGACCATGACCTCGTTGTCCACCCGCTGGCCCTGGTCGATCGAGCGGAACATCTCCGGCAGGCCGAGGGCGAGGACGACGACGCCCACCATCTGCACCATCGTCGTGAGGCGGTAGACCCAGTCGTCGGTGTCGAAGGCGGAGGCGAACCAGGAGAAGTTGATCCACGCCCAGCAGATCGCGAACATCGCGAAGCCGAAGCCCGTCAGGCCCGCGGCCACGTGCCCCTCGGCCACCAGGTGCGCGGCCTGCTCCCCTGCGACGCCGAACGCCACGACGAACGCCAGGTCGAACAGCAGCTCCAGGGGCGTGGACGGCCGGTGCGCGTCACCGGGGTCGCGCCCGGACATCCGCCGCACCCGCGGCACCCGGGACACCGGCACGGCCGGCCCCGCGGCGGGGTTCACGTCGTTCATCCGCCCATCATGGCGACCGACCCGGCCGCGCGCGCCTCAGCCGAAGGTCTTCCCCTCGCCGCGGTACGTGGGCACGACATCGACGACCTCGTCGCCACGCACGAGGTGCACGGCGTCGAACCGCTCCATGAGCTCGCCCGCCTTGGCGTGCCGCATCCACACCCGGTCGCCCACGCGCAGCGGGCGCTGGCCGGCCGAGCGACGCCGCAGCGGGGTCATGACCTCCCCCGCGCCCTCCGTGCCGGTCAGCGCCCAGCCCGCGGTGGCGACGCGAGGCAGCCGCGCACGGCCCCCAGGCCCGGACGCCGGATAGCCGCCGCCGAAGGCCGTGGCCCACCCCGGGGCGGGCACGCGGACCACGTCCAGGCCGAAGAACGCCGACGGTCGGGGCCGGAACGACCGGTAGCCGTCGAACAGCCCGGGCACGAACAGTCCCGAACCGGCGGTCACCTCGGTGACGTGCGGCCCGGCGCTGGAGGTCTCGAGGGACCCCGTGCCGCCCGAGTTCACCAGGTCCAGGCGGTGCCCGACGGCGGTCTCCGCGGCCGCGAGCAGGTCGCCGCGCCGGTCGTCGACGTCCGCGACGGAGAGTCGCTTGGCGAGGCGGACGGCCGGGTTGGTGTCCGGCAGTCCCGCGACCTGCGCCTCGTACAGCATCAGCCCGCGCAGCCGGGCGCCGGGGACCGCCTCCGCCCGCGCCGCGAGCGTGCCCACCTCCGCCGGAGTGCGCAGCGGCGAGCGTCGTGTGCCGACGTGCACCTGCAGCGGCCCCACGCCGACCCGCAGGGAGGCGTCCACGTCCAGGCAGACCTGCACGTCCGACAGCGGGTCCGAGGGGCCCTGCTCGAGGGCGCCGCGCAGCAGCGTCAGCTGCGCGACGTCGTCGACCATGAGCGTGATCTCGCGGCGCGCGGTCGCGTCGCCGGCGAGGCGCGCCAGCGCGTCCCGGTCCACGCTCGGGTAGCCGACCAGCACGTCGCGCACCCCCGTGCCCACCAGCCACAACGCCTCGGCCAGCGAGAACGCCATGACACCCGTGAACCCGGCGTCCAGCGCCCGGCCGACCAGCGCCCGCACCCGGACGGACTTGCTGGCGAGCCGCACCGGCGTCCCCGAGGCCCGGCGCAGCAGGTCGGCGGCGTTCGCGTCGAAGGCGTCCAGGTCGACGACGGCGACGGGCGCCGAGACCCGCGCCGTCGCACGGCCCAACCGGTCCGTGAGGGTCATGGCCCGCACCGTACACCCGGCGCGACGCGCGCCCCACGCCCGCGACGACCTGCCCACCCGCCCGCGACGACCTGCCCACCCGCCCTCCCGGAGCACGGCGGTGCCGTGGCAGAGTGTCCGCGTGACTCAGAGCAGCGTCGCCAGCGCACCACCCGCCGTCCCCGGACCAGCCGGCGGCGGCACCCCCCTGCGCACGTGGGGGCGCACCGTGACGTGGACCCCGGCCCGGAGGGTCGCCCCGCACGACGAGGCCGGTCTCGCCGCGGCCGTCGCGGCGGCGTCCGCCGAGGGGCTGCGGGTGCGCGCGATGGGCGCCGGGCACTCCTTCACCCCGGCCGCGGTGACCGACGGGCTGCACCTCGACCTGGACCGGCTCGGCGGCATCGAGTCCGTGCTGCCGCAGCCCGACGGCACCACCCACGTCACCGTGCGTGCCGGCACCCGCCTGTCCGCGCTGAACCGGCTGCTGGCAGTCCTGGGGCTCGCGATGCGCAACCTTGGCGACATCGACCGGCAGTCGGTCGCCGGCGCGATCTCCACCGGCACGCACGGCACGGGCGTGCGGCTCGGCGGGCTCGCCACCCAGGTCCGCGGCGTGCGCGTCGTGACCGCCGACGGCACCGTCCGGACGGCGACCGACGCCGCCGCACCGGGAACGCCCGAGCGGGACCTCTTCGAGGTCGCGCGCCTCGGGCTCGGCACCGCGGGCGTGCTGGCCGCCGTGACGCTCGAGGTGGTCCCCGCCTTCTGGCTCCGGGCCCGGGAGGAACCCTGGCCCCTGGACCGCGTGCTGGAGGGCCTGGAGGACTACGTCGACGGCAACGACCACGCCGAGTTCTACTGGTTCCCCGGCACCCGGCGCGCGCTGACCCTGCGCAACAACCGCGCGGACGCCGACGAGGTCGCCGCCTGGGCGGCGCGCCGCACGGGCGCGGCCGGCAGGCTGCGCGCGGCGGCCGGCCGGGCGCGCGCCCTGCTCGACGACGAGGTGCTGTCCAACGGCGCCTTCGGGGTGGTGAACCGCATCGCCCTGGCGGCGCCCGGGGCGGTGCCCCGGCTCAACGCCGTGAGCGCGCGGGCGCTCGGCGCGCGGGACTACGTGGCGCCGTCGCACGACGTCTTCATCCATCCCCGCCGCGTACGGTTCGCCGAGATGGAGTACGCGCTGCCCCGCGCCGAGCTGCGCGGGGCGCTCGCCGAGCTCGACGGCTGGCTGCGCCGCTCTGGCGAGCCGGTGCCGTTCCCCGTGGAGGTGCGCTTCGCGGCCGCGGACGACGTGTGGCTCTCGACGGCACGCGACCGCGAGACGGCGTACGTGGCGGTGCACCAGTACGCGCCGATGCCGCACCGGCGCTACTTCGACGCCGCCGAGCAGGTCTTCACCGCCGTCGGCGGGCGCCCCCACTGGGGCAAGCTGCACACGCGGACGGCCGACGACCTCGCCGACCACTACCCGCTGGACGACGTGGCCCGGGTGCGCGGCGTCGTCGACCCGGACGGCGTGTTCCGCAACGACTACACCGACACGGTCCTGGGCCCGCCCCGCTGACCCCCGTGGTGGGGGCGACCAGCCTCGTCAGGGGCGGGGGACGACGAGCGCGGTCGCGACCGCCGCGACGCCCTCGCCGCGCCCGGTCAGCCCGAGGCCGTCGGTCGTGGTGGCCGTGACCGACACCGGCGCTCCCGCGGCCGCGGTCAGCGCGGCGGCGGCCTCGTCGCGGCGAGGGCCGATCTTGGGCCGGTTGCCGATCACCTGGACGGCGACGTTCCCGACGTCGAACCCGGCGTCCCGCACCCGGCGCGCGGCCTCGGCGAGCAGGACGGTCCCGGCCGCGCCCGCCCACTGCGGCTCGCTCGTGCCGAAATGGCTGCCGAGGTCGCCGATCCCGGCGGCGGAGAAGAGGGCGTCGGCGGCGGCGTGCGCCGCGACGTCCGCGTCGGAGTGCCCGGCCAGGCCGCGCTCGCCCGGCCAGTGCAGCCCGCCGAGCCACAGCTCGCGGTCCTCGCCCTCGGGGGCGTAGGCGTGGACGTCGACGCCGATCCCGGTGCGGGGCAGGCGGTGCTCGGTGCTCACGACTCCTCCTCGGCCAGCAGGCCCGCGACCAGCAGGTCGCGCTCGGTGGTGATCTTCATCGCCGCGTCGTCGCCCGCGACCACGTGCACGGGCAGCCCCAGCGCCTCGACCAGCCCGGCGTCGTCCGTCGCGGCCAGGTGCTCGGCGTCCGCCCGCCGGGCCCCGTCCTCGTGCGCGCGCACGAGGACGGGGCGGTCGAAACCCTGCGGCGTCTGCACGGCGCGCAGGAGCCCGCGGTCGGGGGTCTCGACGACCCGCTCGGCCAGCGGCCCCTCGGCCCGCGTGACGGTGTCCGGCGACGTGGGGACGACGCGCTTGACGGTGTCGACGACCGGCAGCCCGGGGACGACGGCGGCGTGCCCCTGGCGCACGGCGGCGACCACGCGGCGCACGAGGCCGGGGGGCGCCAGCGGCCGGGCCGCGTCGTGCACGAGGACGACGTCGACGTCGGCTGCGGCGAGCCGGAGCCCGGCGGCGACGGACGCCTGCCGCGTGCTCCCGCCCTCGACCGCCCGCACGGGCAGGCCGACCTGCGGGTCGTGCGCCACCAGCTCGCCGACCTCGACGGCGAGGCCGGGCGGGCACGTGACGACGAGGGAGTCGACGACGCCGGAGGCCGCGAGGCGGCGGGCGGCGTGCAGCACCAGCGGGAAGCCGGCGAGGTCCACGAGCGCCTTCGGCAGGTCGCGGCCGAGGCGGGTGCCGGAACCGGCGGCGGTGAGGATCGCGAGCGTCGTCATCGGGGGCTGGCCTTCGGCTCGGTGGACGGGGCGGCGGACGGGGCGTGGTGGCGGGGCGTCGTGGCGGGCGGGGCAGGAGGTCGCTGCGGACGAGGCTCCGGAGAAGGCTCCGGACATGAGTGTCGCCGCGCACCGAGGACGGTGCGCGGCGACTCTCGAGGATCCGCAGCGGGAACGATCAGGAGGCCGTCAGCTGGCGAGGACCTCGTCGATGATCGCGCCGGCCTTCTCCTCGTCGACACCCTCCGCGAGCGCGACCTCGGACTCGAGGATCTGGCGGGCCTTGGCCAGCATCCGCTTCTCGCCGGCCGACAGGCCACGGTCCGCGTCGCGGCGCGACAGGTCGCGCACGACCTCGCCGACCTTGATCACGTCGCCGGAGGCAAGCTTCTCGAGGTTCGCCTTGTAACGTCGCGACCAGTTGGTCGGCTCCTCGGTGTACGGGGCGCGCAGCACCTCGAACACCTTGTCCAGCCCCTGCTGGTCGACCACGTCGCGCACGCCGACCAGGTCGACGTTCTCCGCCGGGACCTCGATGGTCAGGTCCCCCTGGGCGACCTTGAGCTTGAGGTACATCTTCTCTTCGCCACGGATCTTGCGCGTCTTGATCTCCTCGATCAGCGCGGCACCGTGATGCGGGTAGACAACCGTCTCGCCTACTGTGAACGTCATCTGCAGATGTCCCCTTTCCCAATCGACGATCCTACCATGCGGGCCTGACGCCCCCGCGGGCCCGGGGCGTCGTCACGCGCCGGTCCGGTCGGTGTTTTCGCAGGTCAGAGGCATGATCGCCAACCGATGGGGCGATCGGCGCACGGCATCGGTACGATGAGCCGGGGCCCCCTGCGGGCTCAGTCACCACTTGCCGTGTGTGCGCGTCGTGAAGCCCGCGCGCCAGGCCACGCCTTGCGAAGGAGAGCACGTGTCCCGCTCCGCCCGTCCCGCACGTTCCGTCGTCGTCGCCGCGAGCGCTGCGGCAGGCACCCTGCTGCTGGCCGCCTGCTCCCCCACCACGACGGTGATGCCGTACGCCCCGTCCGACGGCGCGCGCGTGAACCTCACCGACACCGTGCGCGGGCTCAACCTGCTGGTCGTGTCCGCGGCCGAGGGCGAGCCGGGCACGATCCTGGGCGCGCTCGCCAACGACTCCGCAGAGACCGTCGAGTTCGAGCTCGCCCCCGAGGGCGCGGCGCCGCTGACCGTGTCCGTCCCGGCCGGCGAGACGGTCTACCTCGGCGGGGGCTTCCCCGAGGGCGAGGGGCTCGAGGCCCTGATCGACGAGGTCGCGGCCATCCCGGGCGGAGACCTGGAGACCACGCTGTCCGGCGCCGGCGCGCAGGAGGAGTTCCCCATGCCGGTCTTCGACGGCACCCTGCCGGAGTACGCCGACCTCGTCCCCGAGGCCGTCGTCGGCTCCTGAGCCGCACGAGCCGGCCGCAGGCCGGCACGCGAGCGGCACGCACCGCGACGAGAAAGGGACGGACCGCCCGCGGGCGGTCCGTCCCTTCGTCGTCCCGGCGAGGGTCGTCAGCTCGACGGCGTCATCCGAAGCGGCCGGAGACGTAGTCCTCCGTGGCCTGCTGCGACGGCGAGGAGAACATCGTCGCCGTGTCGTCCATCTCGATGAGGCGTCCCGGCTTGCCCGTGCCGGCGATGTTGAAGAACGCGGTGCGGTCGCTCACGCGGGCCGCCTGCTGCATGTTGTGGGTCACGATGACGATCGTGTACTCCTGCTTCAGCTCGCCGATGAGGTCCTCGATGGCGAGGGTCGAGATCGGGTCCAGGGCCGAGCACGGCTCGTCCATGAGGAGCACCTGCGGTCGCACCGCGATGGCGCGGGCGATGCACAGCCGCTGCTGCTGGCCGCCCGACAGCCCTGAGCCTGGCTTCTCCAGCCGGTCCTTGACCTCGTTCCACAGGTTCGCCCCGCGCAGGGACCGCTCGACGAGGTCGTCGGCGTCCGAGCGGCTGATGCGCCGGTTGTTGAGCTTCACGCCCGCGAGCACGTTGTCCTTGATCGACATCGTGGGGAACGGGTTGGGGCGCTGGAAGACCATGCCGACGTTGCGGCGGACCGCCACCGGGTCGACGTCGTCGCCGTACAGGTCGACGCCCTCGAGCTCCACGGAGCCCTCGACGCGGGCGCCGGGGATCACCTCGTGCATGCGGTTGAGGGTGCGCAGGAACGTCGACTTGCCGCAGCCGGACGGGCCGATGAAGGCCGTCACGGACTTGGGGTCGACCGTCATGGTGACGTCCTGCACGGCGAGGAAGTCGCCGTAGTAGATGTTCAGGTCCTTGGTGTCGATGCGCTGTGCCATCGTGGGTGTCCTTCGTGGGGAGGCTGCGGCGGGCAGGTGCGTCTGCGCGTCAGCGCAGCTTCGGGGAGAACCAGCGGTTCACCAGGCGTCCGATGAGGTTGAGGGCGAGGACGATCACGATCAGCACGAGCGCCGCGCCCCAGGCGTTCTGGATCGCGATGTCGGCGACGCAGGAGGCCGACTCGCCGCCCGGGCAGGGCGCCACGCCCTGGCTGTACTGCCGGTAGGCGAACACCGGCAGGGTCATCATCCGCCCTTCGAACGGGTCGAAGTTGATCGAGTCGGTGACCCCGACGGTGACCAGCAGCGGCGCCGTCTCGCCGATCACGCGGGCGACGGCGAGCAGGATGCCGGTGGTCAGGCCTGCCACGGACGTGCGCAGCACGACCTTGATGATCGTCAGCCACTTCGGCACGCCGAGGGCGTACGCCGCCTCGCGCAGCTCGTTCGGCACGAGCTTGAGCATCTCCTCGCAGGAGCGCACCACCACGGGGATCATCAGCACCGACAGGGCGACGGCTCCGATGAGCCCCATCCGCACACCGGGCCCGAGGATGAGGGTGAACAGCGAGATCGCGAAGAGCCCGGCCACGATCGAGGGGATGCCGGTCATGACGTCGACGAAGAACGTCACGGCCCGGGCCAGCGCGCCCTTGCCGTACTCGACGAGGTAGATGGCGGTCAGCACGCCGATCGGCACGGAGATGAGCGTCGCCAGCCCCGTGATGATCAGCGTGCCCATGATGGCGTGGTAGATGCCGCCGTTCGGGTCGCCGCCGAAGATGTTGCGCATCGACAGGCTGAGGAAGTCCATGCTGATGCGCCCGATGCCGCTGGACACCACGGTCCACATGAGCGACACGAGCGGGGCCATCGCCACCGCGAAGGCCGCCCAGATCAGCACCTGCATCGTGCGGTCGGTGCGCCGGCGGCGCGGGTCGGCCGCGGTGAGGAGCGCCCGCGTGCGGGCGGTGGAGTCGGCGGCGTCCGTCGTGGGGGTGGTGGGTGCGGTCGCGCTCATCAGTTGGCCCCCGAGAATTCCTTGCGCCGCGCGACGATGGCGCGTGCGGCCATGTTGACGGCCAGCGTGATGACGAACAGCACGAGGCCGGTGGCGATCAGCGTGTTCACCGCGAGGCCGCTGGCCTCCGGGAAGTCGGCCGCGATGTAGGCGGCGATGGTCTGGTGCTGGGAGCTGTCGAGGATCCGGAACGAGTACAGGAACCCGGGCGACAGGATCATGAGCACCGCCATCGTCTCCCCGAGCGCGCGGCCCAGGCCGAGCATCGCCGCCGAGATCACGCCCGAGCGGCCGAACGGCAGCACCGCGGTGCGGACCACCTCCCAGCGGGTGGCGCCCAGCGCCAGCGCCGCCTCCTCGTGCAGCTTCGGCGTCTGGAGGAACACCTCGCGCGCCACGGCCGTGATGATCGGCAGGATCATCACGGCGAGCACCACGGACACCGTCGCGAGCACGCGCGACGTCGGCGAGACCGGACCCGCGAACAGCGGGAACCAGCCGACGTACTCGTTCAGCCACGCCCACACCGGCTGGACCGCCGGGCCGAGCACGTAGATCCCCCACAGGCCGTAGATGACCGACGGGACGGCCGCCAGCAGGTCCACCAGGTAGCCGAGCAGCTGGGACAGCCGCCGCGGGGCGTAGTGCGAGATGAACAGCGCGATCCCCATCGCCAGCGGGGTGGCGATCGCGAGCGCCAGCGCCGCCGCCAGGAGGGTGCCGAACACGAGCGGCCCGACGTACTCCAGCAGCGAGGTGTCGTCCGGGAAGCGCGGCACCGCCGACGCCAGCTCGTCCTCGCCCGCGGTCAGCGCCGGCCACGCCTGCTGCAGCAGGAACAGCGCGACGGCGGCCAGGACCGCCAGGATCAGGACGCCGGCGCCGACGGCGATCCACCGGAAGACCCGGTTGAACCCTCGGTCGGTCGTGCGACGGCGGGTGCGTCGTCGCCCCGGCGCCTCGGCGGGCGGTGGGCTGACGGTCGTGGTCACTCGTGCTCCTCGTTGCTTCCTGTCTGGTCCGACGGAATCCGCTGGTCGGGCCTGTCGAGACCTTGCGGTCTCCTCAGGCCCGACCAGCGGACTGTCCGGCGTCGGTGTCCGTGTGCGATCGGGGTCAGCCCGCCGCGATCGCCTCGATCGACGGCAGCACCGCGTCGCGGATCTCCGCGGACAGCGGGGCCGAGCCCGCGGCGTCCGCGGCGGCCTGCTGGCCCTCCTCGCTGACCAGGTAGCTCATGAAGCCCTTGACCAGCTCGGCGGTGGCCTCGTCCTCGTACGTGCCGCAGGCCAGCGAGTAGGACACGAGCACGATCGGGTACGTGCCCGGGATGTCGCGCTGCAGGTCGATGGAGTAGATGCCCTCGGCGGTGCCCTCGGTGCGCGGCGACTGGGCCACGACCTCGGCGGCGGCGTCCGCGCTGTACGGGACGAACTCGTCGCCCACGCCCACCGCGACCGTGCCGAGGCCGCTGACCTGCGACGCGTCGGCGTACGTGATCGTGCCCTCGCCGGCCTGCGCGGCCGCGACGACCCCGGAGGTGCCCTGGGCCGACTCCTGGCCCTTGATCGGCCAGACGCCCGAGGCCTCGTGCGTCCAGGCGTCGGGGGCCGTGTCCGCCAGGTACTCCTGGAAGTTCTCGGTGGTGCCGGACTCCTCGGAACGGTGCACCACCGTGATGTCGGTGGCGGGCAGCGCGGCGTCCGGGTTGTCGGCCGCGATCGCCTCGTCGTCCCACGTGGTGATGTCGCCGGCGAAGATCCCGGCGATCACCTCGGGCTTGAGGTTGAGCTCCTCGACGCCCGGCAGGTTGAAGGCCACGGCGACCGGGCTCACGTACCCGGGGAACTCGATGACCCCGCCGGCGCCGCACTGGGCCTCGGCGGCGGCGAGCTCGTCGTCCTCGAGCGCCGCGTCCGAGCCGGCGAAGGCGTAGGTGCCGTCACCGAAGCCGGTGCGGCCGCCGCCCGAGCCGACCGGGTCGTAGTTGACGGTGCTGTCGGGGTTCGCCTGCTGGAAACCGGCGCGCCAGGCCTCCATCGCGGCCTCCTGGGACGAGGCGCCACCACCGCTGAGCTCACCGGACAGGGACGACTCGCCCGAGTCGGGAGAGGTGGTGCCCTCTGTCGCAGACGTCTCCGGGTCCGAGCCGCACGCTGCGAGCGAGAGAGCCAGAGCGCCTACCGCGACGACGGATCCAGCACGGGTGAATCGGCTGAGCTTCACGTGTCGTTCCATCCTGTTCACGCGTTGGTCGAGCCGGCGACCGCCGGCCTCGCTGGGAACGTTAAGGAGGCAAGGTGGCCCGGGCCCCAGGAGCAGGTGAACGACAGGTGAACAGTGCGAGGCGCTCGATCGGGGGCAGTCACGGCACGCCGTGCGGACCCGTCACGAGCGCCTCGTCGTGAGCGCCTCGTCCCGCCGTCAGGACGTCGGGGAGACCTCGTCGTCGGCGAGCTTGTACCCCAGGCCGCGCACCGTGAGGAGCAGCGTCGGGCTGCCGGGGTCGG
Source organism: Isoptericola cucumis (assembly GCF_014635665.1). Taxonomy (GTDB): domain Bacteria; phylum Actinomycetota; class Actinomycetes; order Actinomycetales; family Cellulomonadaceae; genus Isoptericola; species Isoptericola cucumis. The sequence goes on along the minus strand of NZ_BMDG01000002.1, from coordinate 258,840 downwards.
CCTCGATCTTGGAGCGGATCCGCTTCACGTGGACGTCGAGCGTCTTGGTGTCGCCCACGTAGTCGGCGCCCCACACCCGGTCGATGAGCTGGCCGCGGGTCAGCACGCGGCCCGCGTTGCGCAGCAGCAGCTCCAGCAGGTCGAACTCCTTGAGCGGCAGCGACACGGTGTCCCCGCCGACGGAGACCGTGTGCCGCTCCACGTCCATGCGCACCGGGCCCACCTCGAGGACCGCCTCGCCGTCGTCGTCGTGCCCGTTCGTGGGCGCCTCGGCGGCCGCCGGGCCGCGACGACGCATGACCGCCCGCATCCGCGCCAGCAGCTCGCGGAACGAGTACGGCTTGGTGACGTAGTCGTCGGCGCCGAGCTCCAGGCCCACGACCTTGTCGATCTCGGAGTCCTTCGCCGTGAGCATGATGACGGGGACGTCGCTGCGCTGGCGCAGCTCGCGGCACACCTCCGTGCCGCTGAGGCCGGGGAGCATGAGGTCGAGCAGCACCAGGTCCGCCCCGCCGTCGTCGAACGCCGCCAGCGCATCGACCCCGTTCGAGGCCTCCACGACCTCGAACCCCTCACGGGTGAGCTGATACGTCAGCGGGTCGCGGTACGACTCCTCGTCCTCGACCACCAGGATGCGCGTCACGCGCCTACCTCCTCGTCCGTCGTCCGGTGGCGGGCCGGGTCCGTCCCCGCGCCCCCCGCCGGGCTGCTGTGGATGCTGCTGTCCGTGCTGTCCGTGCTGCCCGCGCCGGTGGGACCGGGGTGCGGGCCGGTGCCGGGCAGGGCCGGCAGGTCGTCGTGCGGCAGGTCCGCCGCGGGGATGCGCAGGGTGAACGTCGAGCCCTTGCCCGGCTCGGACCAGATCCGCACGTCGCCGCCGTGGTCGGCCGCGACGTGCTTGACGATGCTCAGGCCCAGGCCCGTGCCCCCGGTGTCGCGGGAGCGCGCCGGGTCCACCCGGTAGAAGCGCTCGAAGACGCGGTCCTGCTCGTCGGCCGAGATGCCGACGCCCTGGTCGACGACGTCGATCTCCACCAGGCCGCCGCGCTCGCGCACGCCCACGCCCACGCGCGTGTTCTCCTCGGAGTACGACACGGCGTTGTCCAGCAGGTTGCGCACGGCCGTGACGAGCAGGTTGTGGTCGCCGTAGACGAGGCAGTCGGCCGCACCCCCGACCGTGATCGCGATGTTCTTTCCGTTCGCGGTGGTGCGCGCCCGGTCGACGGCCTCGTCGACGACGTCGCGCACGGGGATGGCGGAGACCTCCTGCAGCGCGCCCGCGACCTGGAGCCGCGAGAGCTCGATGATCTCCTGCACCAGCGCCGACAGGCGCGTGGCCTCCGCCTGCATGCGCTCGGTGAACCGCCGCACGGCCACGGGGTCGTCCGCCGCGTCCTGCACCGTCTCGGCCAGCAGCGCCAGCGCGCCGACCGGCGTCTTGAGCTCGTGCGAGACGTTGACGACGAAGTCGCGGCGGATGGCCTCGACCCGGCGGGCCTCGGTGCGGTCCTCCGCCAGGACGAGCAGCTGGTCGGGCCCCACCGGGGCCACGCGCACCTGCAGCAGGACGGTGCCCGACCCGATGGGTCCGCGGGGCAGCTCGAGCTCCTCCTCGCGGATCACGCCGTCGCGGCGCACCTGCCGCACGAGGTCGACGATCGCCGGGTGCGCGAGCGCGTCGTTGCGCACCACCCCCAGGGCGTAGGCCGGCGGCGAGGCCCGCACGACGTCGTCCTCCGCGTCCAGCACGACGGCGGCGGAGCGCAGCACGGCGAGCACGCGCACCAGCCCCTCGTCGAGCTCGGCGGCCGGCGCCTCCGCGGGCTTGCGCTGCACCCGTTCCGAGATGCGGAAGGCGAGGGTCGCGACCACGCCCACCACGACGCCGAGGACGCCCGCGAGGACCGCCGTGACGCCCTGGATGATTTCGTCCACGACCTCAGGGTAGGTCGGCGCGCGCCCCGCAACCGTCGGGAATCCGAACTGCTCAGCGACCCGTCGTCCACTGTTCACCTTCGGGGCGCTCCGAGTTCACCTTGCGGCCCACGCCGCGTCTCCGGCGCGTGGCAACCTGGGGGCAGACCCGCCTTTCCTGAGAGGACACCTGATGCGAGAGATCTTCGAGGCCGAGCTGCGCCAGGTCGGCGACGACCTCATCGAGATGAGCCGGCTCGTCGAGTCGGCCATCACCCGGGCCGGGACCGCGCTGCTGGAGGCCGACCACCAGCTCGCGCAGGAGGTCATCGCCTCCGACCACGCCATCGACCGGCTCGAGAGCACGCTCGACGAGCGGTGCGTGCACCTGCTCGCCCAGCAGGCGCCCGTCGCCACCGACCTGCGCGTCATCATCACCGCGCTGCGGATCAGCGCCACGATGGAGCGCATGGGCGACCTGGCCCGGCACGTGGCCGAGATCGCGCGCGGCCGCTACCCCGCCCAGGCGGTGCCGCCGTCCGCCCGCGAGACCTTCGTCAAGATGAACGACGCCGCGGTCCACGTCGCGCAGCGCATGACGTCGCTCCTCGCCACCCGCGACCTCGAGGACGCCGCCCAGCTGGAGCAGGACGACGACCTGCTCGACGCCCTGCACCAGGACACGTTCGCGGCGACGCTCTCGCCCGAGTGGACCGGGACGCCGCAGCAGACCGTCGACGTCACCCTGCTGGGCCGGTACTACGAGCGCTTCGGCGACCACGGCGTGTCCGTGGCCCGCCGCATCACGTTCCTGGTGACGGGCGACTTCGAGGCGGAGCACGCCCGCCCCGAGGTCTGACCGCCGTCAGCCGGCCAGGGAGGCCTCGAACGACGCGCCGGCGGCGTTCGAGAGCACGGCCTCGACCCGCACGACGTTCCCGCCCGTGACGGTCAGCCGTTCGTGGGCGGCCGTCACCCGGCGCAGCGGCCGGTCGAGGTCGATCTCGACCGTCGCGCGCTCGAGCGACCTCGACGGCGACGAGACGGCCAGGTCGGCGGTGCGCGCCGTGCCCGACACGAGCACCGCGCAGGGCCCGGTCGCGCGCACCGGCCCCTCGTCGGTCGCGGCGAACAGGTGCGCGAACAGGAACCACCGGCCCTGCCGCACGGCCCGCACGACGTGCGCCGTGGCGTCCTGGCGCAGCACCTCGACGCCGAGCTCCTCGGCGTGGTCGGCCGCCGCCTCCGCGGTCCGCTCGGCGCTCGCGCCGGGGAGGATCACGTACCCGTACCGGCCGCCGGCGGTCCCGGCCGGGTGCTGGACGCTCACCGTCGCGTACCGGCGGGTGCGCACGTCGGTGGACCCGCCCGTGTCGGCGCCGGAGTTCACGTCGTACCAGGACCCGGACCGGTCGGCCACGGCCGCGCGGACCGCCTGGCCACCGCCCAGCAGCACGTACCCGGCCACGCCCTCGAGGTGCGCCCACGACGGCGTCGCACCCTCGACGGGCGTCGTCACGCGCGCGCCGTCGAGCGCGAGCACCGGGTCGGCGTGTTGCGCGAACGCGCGGTTCTCCACCACGGTCTCGGCGTCGTCGCCGGTGACGTCCACGCCCGAGCCCAGCGCCACCACCGCGTCGTCGAGCAGGAACCACGACTTCCTCGCCGTCAGGGTGCCGAGGCTGTTGGTCAGGTCCATGCCCGCGGTGCCCCACCGCCCCGCGAGGCCGACGCCGCCGCCCCACGCGTTCTGGGCCCGCGGGATGCCGGTGCCCGCGCCGGAGGCGCCGGACTCGCGGGTGGTGAGCGACGCCGTCGTACCGGGCAGGCGGTAGGGGTCGACGGTGGGCCAGTAGTCGTCCGCGAACTGGCCCTGGTCGCCGTCGACGTACAGGTACGCGGCGCCGTCGCCCTGGTGCCAGCCCAGGTTGTTCTCGTCGTTGCCCCACTCGTAGCGGCCGATCCGCCGCGACGACGTCGCGACGGTGTACGCCCAGCCGTCGCCGCGGTGCACCATCCGCTCCTGCGCGCCGAACTGCCGGTGGCCGACCGGCTCCGGCGCTCCGGCGACGCCGTCGTCGGCCAGCAGCGGCAGCGCACGGGAGAGGTCGCTGATCGTGGCGGACGCGGTGTAGTCCTCGGTGCACCGCGACAGCCAGCCCTTCGCCAGCGCGCGGTACGTGTCGCGGTAGGGCGCGGGCATCTGGGTGGCGAGCAGCAGCAGCGAGCCCGCCGTCGTGAAGCCGTCGTGGAAGTCGTGCTCGTGCTCGCGCGAGACGGCACGGCCGCGGACGGTCTCCAGCATCCGGCCGTTCCAGACGAACGGCGCGAACGACCGCTCGGGCGCGTCGAGGACGACGTCGACGTCCGGGTCGGTGACGTCCCACGGGCTGCCCGCGACCAGCATGAGCGACCGCGCGACGCCCGCGAGCGCCACGTTCCCGTAGGTGCCCACGTACGGCAGGTACGAGTGGTCGATGTACGAGCCGTCCGCGTAGAAGCCGTTCCCGGACGTGACGTAGCGGAAGAGGCTGTGGCGACCGCCGCCGGCGACGTCGCTGAGCGCGTCGCGGGCCAGCACCATGTCCGCGTCGTCGCGGGCGGTGATGCCGCGCAGCAGGCAGGCGAGCGCCTTGTCGGCGCGGTTGCCGCCGGTCTCCGGCGAGGTCCCGGTGCCGCGGTAGTTCGGGTTCGGGGTGAACCGCCGGACGGCGGCGACGGCGGCCGCGCGGTCGGCGTCGGTGAGCAGCGCGTCGACGAGGACGGACAGGTCGCCGAGGGTGCGCGGGATGCCGATCTCCCAGAACCACCAGTTGCCCGACTTCCGGATGGTCAGGTTGTACCAGTGCGCGCTCATGTGGCGGTACCAGGCGGCGAGCCGTTCGGCGACGGCCGCGTCGCCGTGCTGGTCGGTGCCGCGCGTGGCCCAGGCCGTCGCGACCACCAGGATCCGGGAGTACGTGAGGGAGATGTTGCCCTCCTTCGGCCCGGCCATCGGCAGGTCGGGCCACAGGTCGCCGCCGGCGGCGGGGGTGGCCACCGCGCTCGCCAGGGCGTCCGCGGCCTCGGTCGACAGGTCCGCGAGCTGCGCCGCGATCTGCGGGTGCGCGACGTCCAGGTCGGCGCCCCCGGTGAGGTAGTCCGCCCAGCGGGCACGCAGGTCGTCGACGCTGCCGGCGGCTCGGGCAGCGGCTCGGGCGGCGGGGGCGCCGAACGGCGAGCCGAGCAGCCCGGCCGCGACGGGGACCGCGGCCCCGGCCAGGAGCAGGTGGCGGCGGGTGAGGCCCGGTCCGGTACGGTCCGTCGGGTGCTGCGCTCGCATGGGCGTCCCTCTCGTCGTCGAAGCGGTCCCGGCCACCCACGTCGTCGTGGATGCCCGCGGCCCACTGTGGCCCGGAATGATCCGTACGACAAGGTTTCGCTCAGAACCGCTCAGTGCGCCCCGGCGCTCAGCCGGGCGCCGCCGACCTCGAGACCGCGACCCGGCGCTCCGGGTCCATGAGGACGTCGACCGCGTCGACCCACTGCTCCACGGCGGCCGGGAGCCGGCGCACGCCGGCCGGCACGGCGGCGTGCAGCGCCTCCGGGATGCCGCGCAGCCCGCGGAACGGGCGGTCGTAGAACACCTCGGTGGCCGGGCCGTCCACGGCGGGCAGCCCCAGCTCGCGCTGCCGCTCGTGCAGGGCGTCGCACGCCCGGCCGAGGGCCGCGTCGCGCTCCTGCCAGGAGGGTGCCGCGAGCGCGGCGGCGAGGTGCGGTCCCGCGGCGGCGCCCGCCGCCGTGCCCGCCGCCATCGTGCCCAGCCACTTCGGGTACGGCGGCCAGCGCCGCTCCACCAGCATCCCGAGGCGCATCAGCGAGCCGGCGAGGCGGCCCGCCAGGACCCGCGAGCCCAGGTCGTCGCCGCGCGAGCCCGTCCGCCCGACGAACGGCAGCTCCTGCCCGACGCGCGCCCACTCGGCAGCGAGCACGTGCAACCACACGTCGTCGGGATACCAGCGCAGGTGCTCCCGGATCGCCGTGATCTCGCCGGGGCCGTCGGCGAAGACCGGCCCCGCCGTCACCTCGAGGACGCTCTGCCCGGTGAGCGACAGCCAGCCCACCGCGTCGAGCTCCGTCGTCGGGTCAAGACCCAGCCGGGACCGGGCGAACCCGGCGGGCGTCGCGACCTCGGCCCGCTGGCGGACCACCGGATCCCAGGTGGTCGCGAACCGGGTGGGCAGCCCCGCGTGCTCGGCCGGGAGCGCCGCCTCGAGGTGCGCGTCGACGTCCGCCACGTCGGCGGCGTCGACCAGCAGCGTCAGCCGCAGGCCCCAGTCGTGGTCGCGCGACGTCGCGTCGTCGAGCCCCAGCACGTCGGACCCGCTGCCCAGCCGGGCGGCCGCGTGCGGCAGGCCCGGCCGCCACGCGTCGAGGAGAGGGCGGACGACGTCGTCGTAATAGGCCCGCGCGAGGCCGGTCCCGGTGTGCACGGGGCCATGCTGCCAGCAGGCACGACGAACCCCGGGCCTCTTTTCGGAGACCCGGGGTCGGTCGGTGTCAGGCGCCGGGTGTCACTTGCCCTGGTTGGCGACGGCCGCGATGGCGTCCTTCGCGGCCTCGGGGTCGAGGTACGTGCCGCCCGGGTTGGTGGGCTTCAGCGTCTCGGTGTCGAGCTCGTACACCAGCGGGATGCCCGTCGGGATGTTCAGCCCGGCGATGGTCTGGTCGTCGACGCCGTCGAGGTGCTTGACGATGGCGCGCAGGGAGTTGCCGTGCGCGGCGACGAGGACGGTCTTGCCGGCCTGCAGGTCGGGCACGATCTCCCCGTCCCAGTACGGCAGCGCCCGGTCGAGCACCTGCTTGAGCGCCTCCGCGCGCGGGATCGGCTCGCCGGCGTAGCGCACGTCGGCGTCCTGCGAGAACTCGGAGCCGAGCTCGATGTCCGGCGGCGGCACGTCGTAGGAGCGGCGCCAGAGCATGAACTGCTCCTCGCCGTACTGGTCGCGCACCTGCTTCTTGTCCTTGCCCTGCAGGGCGCCGTAGTGGCGCTCGTTGAGGCGCCAGCTGCGCTTGACCGGGATCCAGTGCAGGTCCGCGGCGTCGAGCGCCAGGTTGGCCGTGTTGATGGCGCGGCGCAGCAGCGAGGTGTGCACGACGTCAGGAGCGACGCCGGCCTCCTTGAGCAGGTCGCCACCGCGCGTCGCCTCCGCGGTGCCCTTCTCGGACAGCGGCACGTCCACCCAGCCGGTGAAGAGGTTCTTCGCGTTCCACTCGCTCTCGCCGTGGCGGAGCAGCACGAGGGTGTAGGTCATGGGTCCATCCTGCCTTCTCGGCCCGGCGGGTCGCACCGCCGGGCCGGATCCCGGACCGGCGCCGGGCCGGAGGGTCGCATCAGGCGTCGGCGCGCTCCAGCACGAAGACGGGGATCTGGCGGTCGGTCCTCGTCTGGTAGTCGGCGTAGTCCGGGTACGCGGCGACGCACCGCTCCCACCACAGCGCCTTCTCGTCGCCGGTGACCTCGCGGGCGACGTACTCGTGCACCTGGGGGCCGTCCTGCAGTTCCACGCGGGGGTTCGCGAGCACGTTGAAGTACCAGACCGGGTGCTTCGGAGCGCCGCCGAGGGAGGCGACGGCCGCGTACGCGCCCTCGTGCTCGACCCGCATGAGCGGGACCTTGCGGAGCTTGCCGGTCTTGGCGCCCACGGTCGTGAGGATGACGACGGGCATGCCGCGCATGGTCGTGCCCTTCGTGCCGCCGGAGCTCTCGTAGAGCTCGACCTGGCGGGCGGCCTGGGCGGACGGGCTGGGTGCGTACTCTCCGGTGATCGGCATGCCTGCTGCAATGACGAGCCGCGGCCGAGCATTCCCGCCGCGGCCGATCCGCCGCAGGTGCCCCGAGGCTTCTGACGTGGTGTCATATCAGCCAGGTCGACCCGGAGGCCCCGATCACGCCACGGGACCGGCACCACCGGGCACCGCAGCCGACGAGGGACGAGGGATGAACGCTGATCCGACGACCGGCGCCGCGGGCGGGCGCCCCGACGAGGAGCCCGAGGTGGACGACCGCGCGCACGACCACCGGTGGCGCGCCCTGGTGGTGCTGTCGGTGGCGCTGTCGATGGTGGTCATCGACGGCACGATCGTCGCCGTCGCCATCCCCGACATCGTCGCGGACCTCGACCTCGGCCTGAGCGACGCCCAGTGGGTGAGCGCGTCGTACGCCGTGGTGCTCGCCGGGCTGCTGCTGTCCGCCGGGCGCCTGGGCGACCGGCTGGGGCGGCGCCGGCTGCTCGTCGTGGGCGTGGCGGCGTTCCTCGTCGGCTCCCTGCTGTCCGCCGCGGCCGACGACGGCGGCACGCTGATCGGCGGACGCCTGGTGCAGGGCCTGGGGGCCGCCGCCATCCTGCCGTCGACGCTGTCGACGGTGAACGCGACGTTCCGGGGCAAGGACCGCGCCGCCGCGTTCGGCGTGTGGGGCGCGGTGATCTCCGGGGCGGCGGCGATCGGCCCGCTGGCGGGCGGCTGGCTGACGACGTCGTTCACCTGGCCGTGGATCTTCCTCGTGAACCTGCCGATCGGCGTGCTGGTCGTGGTGGGCGCATACCTGTGGGTCCCCGAGACCCGCGCGACCGTGACGGTGCCCGGGCTGGACGTCGACGGGCTGCTGCTGTCGGGCCTGGGTTTCGGCGCGCTGGTCTTCGGCCTCATCGAGGGCCAGACGCTGGGGTGGTGGGCGCCGGAGGCGGACCTGGAGGTCCTGGGCCTCACGTGGCCGGCGACGGCGCCCGTCTCGGCGGTGCCGGTGCTCATCGCGCTCGGGCTGGGCCTGCTGGTCCTGTTCGTCGTGTGGGAGCGGCACCGGGCCCGCGTGGGCCGGTCGGCCCTGCTCGACCTCGACCTGTTCCGCATCCCGACGTTCCGGTGGGGCAACGTCGCCGCGACGACCGTCGCCGTGGGCGAGTTCGGCATCATCTTCGTGCTGCCGCTCTTCCTGGTGAACGTGCTGGCCCTGTCCACGATGGGTGCCGGGCTCGTCCTCGCGGCGATGGCGATCGGCGCGTTCGCCTCCGGGGCCTCCGCCCGCCACCTCGCCGAGCGGGTGGGCGCCCCGCTCGTCGTCGTGATCGGCCTGGTGCTCGAGGTCGTGGGCGTGGCGGCCGTGGCGTTCGTCGTCACGCCGACCGTCTCGCCGTGGCTGCTGGCCGGCGTCCTCGTCGTCTACGGGGTGGGGCTGGGGCTCGCGTCCGCCCAGCTCACGAGCACCACGCTCGCGCAGGTGCCGCCCGCGCAGTCCGGCCAGGGCTCGGCGACGCAGTCCACGGTGCGTCAGGTCGGCTCGGCGCTGGGCACCGCCCTGGTCGGGACGGCCCTGGCCGTCTCGCTCGCCACGACGGTGCCGGCGGCGCTCGACGGCCAGGGTCTCCCCGCCGGCCAGGTCGACCGGCTCGCCGACGCGACGAGCGGCTCCGCGGGGAACGTCATCTCGGGCCTGCGGGCCCAGGGCACCCACGGTGACCTGGGCGACCAGGGGCCGGCGGTCGTGGACGCCCTGTCGGCCGGCTTCGCGGACGCCACCCGCGGCTCGCTGCTCGTGGCCGGGGTGTTCCTCGTCCTCGGCCTGGTCGCGTCCGGCGCGGTGGTGCGGGCGTCACGACGGCCGGCGCCCGGGCCTCAGGCCTGACGGCGGGCGACGGCGTCGCGCACCGGCGCCCGCAGGGAGACCAGCAGCGCGACCATCCCGACGGTGAGCAGGATGTGCCCGAGCCCGGCGATCCCGGGGACGGCGCCGCTGACCTCCGTCTCGCCCTGCACCTGCAGCATGCCGTGCCAGACCATGACCCCGACGGTGAGCAGGAGCCCCGCGTTGTAGGTGGCGAAGAACCACGAGAACGACCGGGAGCCGGAGATCTTCAGGGTGGCGTCGAGGGCGAGGACGATCAGCATCACCATGAAGCCGAGCGCCAGCAGGTGGGTGTGGGTCACCGCGAGCTGGGTGCTCCCGGTGAAGTCCTGCGCGACGGTGTAGGTCCGGTAGAACAGGCCGGCGAGCAGGCCGAGGGTCGCGTAGACGGCCGCGGCGACGTAGAGCTTCTTCACGAAGGTCTCCTTCTGACGAGGACGGGACGGGGAACCGGAAACAGGCACGGGGACAGGCAGTGACGGGACGGGCGGGTCAGCGCGCCGCGAGCGGCGCCGGCTCCTCGATCCGGGCGTCGAGCATCCGCACCGTGGCGTCGACGGTCGCGAGGGTGGAGGCGTCGTGCGACACGAGCAGCGTCGCGGCCCCGGTCTCGCGGGCCAGCCCGGTGATGAGCTCGACGACCCGCGTCCCGCGCTCGTGGTCGAGCGCCGACGTCGGCTCGTCGACGAGCAGGACCTCGGGCCGGCCGACGAGGGCGCGCGCGATCGCGACGCGCTGCCGCTGCCCGCCGGACAGCTGCGCCGGCCGCTTGCCCGCGTGGTCGGCCACCCCGACGGCGTCGAGCAGCTCCAGGGCGCGCTCCCGCACGCTCGCCGGCCGCCGGCCGCGCAGGTGGGCGTGCAGCTCCAGCTGCTCGAGGGCGGTGAGCGAGCCGAGCAGCTGCGGCGACTGGAAGACCATGCCGATGCTCTCGAGCCGCACGCGGGTGGACGCCGCGACGGTCGTGGTGGGGGTGAGCACGACGTCGTCGCCGATCCGCACCGTGCCGCCGGTGGGACGGGTCAGCCCTGCGGCCACCGCCAGCAGGCTCGACTTGCCGGCGCCCGACGGGCCGAGCAGCGCGGTCGTCGTGCCGGCGGCCACGTGCAGGTCGACGTCGTCGACGGCCGTCAGGGTGCTGTCGCCGTCGGGGTAGACGAGGGTGACGTGCTCCAGGTGCAGGTCCACGGGATTGCTCCTTCGGTGGGTGTGACGTGCGGTGGTGACGCGGGTGGTGACGCGGCTCAGCGGGCCGCGAGCGCCGCGTGCGGGTCGATGCGGGTGATGCGTGCGACGGAGATCCCGGCGCCGACGAGGCCGAGCACGATCAGGCCCGCGGCGGGCACGAGGGTCGTGGCGGTGGTGACGACGACCGGGACGGCGTCCGGCAGCAGCGCCGCGCCGGCGGCGGTGAGACCGGTGCCGAGGGCGACGCCGCCGACCAGCAGCACCGCCGCCTGGCCGAGCGCGTCGCGCAGCAGGTAGCGCGTGGAGGCGCCCAGCGCCTTGAGCACGGCGATGTCGCCGGAGCGGCTGATCGTCCAGACGGTGAAGAACGCGCCCACGACGAGGGCGGAGATGACGAGCAGGAAGGCCTGCATGGTCGTCAGGGACGTGTTCTCCCCGGCGAACGAGGACACGGCCGACCGGGCGTCCGACGTCGTGACCGTGGTGGTGCCGAGGTCGTCGTCGGCGCCGGCGAGGGCGGCGTCGGCCCCCGTGGTCGTCAGCGCGACGACGGTCGCGACGGGCTCGTCCGACCCGGCGGCGGGGCCGCGGGCGCCGATCGTCTGCCAGTCGTCGAGCGTGGTCCACACGACCGGAGTGTGGGAGAACGACTGGTCCGCGCCGGTCGTCGCGGCGACGGTGAGCTCGGTGCCGGCCAGGGAGACCGTGTCCCCCGCCTGCGCGCCGAGCGCGTCCGCCGCGCCCGGGCTGAGGACGACGGTCCCCTCCTCGACATCACCGGCGCCCTCGGGCACCAGGCCGGAGCCGTCGGCCACCCCCAGCGCGGTCACCGAGGCCGTGGTGCTGTCGGACTGCGCCCGGGTGGTGGCCAGACCCAGCGGCTCGGCGGACTCGACGCCCGGCACCTGCGCCCAGGCCTCCCACTGGTCGGACGTCACGCTCGAGGCCGTGAACTCCGGGTCGTCGCCGGCCGTCGGCATCGAGAACGCGACGTGGTCGGCCGGCAGGTCCGTCACCGCCGACGTCGACTCGCGGGCCAGGCCGGCGGTGAGCGACGCGAGGAAGGTCACGAGGAAGGTGATCAGCACGATCACCACCGACATGAGGACGAACCGGCCGCGGGCGTTCTTGAGATCGCGCAGGGCGACGAACACGGGTACCTCCATGCTGCGGGGACGCGGGGAGCAGGCGGCGCAGGACCGGCTGCCGGACTGCTTCCAGCCTCCGCTGCGAGGGCCCCGCGATCATCGGGACCCGGGGTGATCTCGCGGCGCCGAAGGGTGGGCCCGGCGCTCCACCTTTCGGACGATGCGCGCCGGCTCCCCGCGGCTACGGTGGACGGGTGATCCGCCACCGGGTGCCCTCCGCGACGCGCGGCCTGTTCCTGGGGCTGGACGTCCTGCTCGCGGTGCTCGTCGTGGTGGCCGTGGTGCAGGCGCCCTCCGGCCGGACCGGGCCGGCCGTCGCCGTGGCGGCCGTGCTGCTCGGCGTCTACGTCTGGGGACGCATCGTGGTGCGCGTGCACGAGAGGTCGGTGGACACCCCGCGCGGCGCCTGGTGGCCGGACGCCGCGTGGGTCGCCGGGCTCGCCCTCGCCTGGGTGGCGCTGCTGTGGCTGACGCCGGCGGCGCTGTGGATCGCGTTCCCGTTCATGTTCCTGCAGATGCACGTCCTCGGGCCGCACCGGGGCGTGGTGGCGGTCGCCGCCACGACCGTCGTCGCCGTCGCCGAGGGCCTGCTGGTGCAGGTGGGGCCGGGTGACTCCTGGACCGGCTACGTCCTCGGGCCCGTGCTCGGGGGCGCCGTCGCCGTGGGTGTGGTGCTGGGCATCGAGGCCTTCGTGCGAGAGACGCAGGCCCGCCAGCGCACCGTGGACGAGCTGACCGAGGTCCGCCAGCACCTCGCACAGGCCGAGCGCGAGCGGGCGGTCACCCACGAGCGCGCCCGGCTGGCGCGCGACATCCACGACACCCTCGCGCAGTCCCTCTCGGCGATCGAGCTGCTGCTGCGCGCCGCGGAGAACACCGTCGGCACCGACGACGACCGGGTGCGGGCGCTCCTGGCCGACGCCCGCGGCGCCGCCCGCGACGGGCTCGCCGAGGCGCGCCGCGTGGTGCACGACCTCACCCCGCCCGACCTGGAGCGCACCACGACGCTGCTCGAGGCGCTGCGCCGCGTCGCGGAACGGACGGAGGCCACCCACCGGGAGACGAGCCACGACGCGAGCCACGACGCGAGCCACGACGCGAGCCAGGACGAGGGCACCGGGCGGCCGCTGACGGTGACGGTGCGCACCAGCGGCACGCCGCGGCCGCTGGGCGTCCCGCTGGAGACCGGGCTGCTGCGCATCGCCCAGTCCGCGCTCGCCAACGTGGCCGAGCACGCGGACGCCGCCCGCGCGCAGGTGACGCTCACCTACGCCCCCGAGACGGTCACCCTCGACGTGGTGGACGACGGGAAGGGGTTCGACGCCGCGACGACGCCCGCGGACCGGCAGGCAGGCAGGCAGACCGACAGGCACGGCGGGCGCGGGTTCGGCCTGCCCGCCATCCGTTCGCGCGCAGCCGAGCTGGGTGGGACGCTCGCGCTGGAGACGACCCCGGGCGGCGGCACCGCCCTGGCGGTCACGGTGCCGACCACGCAGCCCGCCGGACCCACGGAGGCCCCCCGATGATCGACGTCGTCCTCGCCGACGACCACCCGGTCGTCCGCGCCGGCCTGCGCGCCGTCGTCGACACCCAGCCGGACATGCAGGTGGTGCACGAGACGTCGAGCGCCGAGGACCTGCTGCGGTGGCTCGCGGACGGCGGCCGCGCCGACGTCGTCCTGCTCGACCTGCGGTTCGGCGCGGGCCGGATGGGCGGCGCGGAGGCGACCGGCGCGGTCGTCCGCGACCACTCGACCCCCGTGCTCGTCGTGACGACCTACGGCACGGACGCCGACATCCTCGCCGCCGTCGAGGCGGGCGCCACCGGCTACCTGCTCAAGGACGCCCCCACCGAGGAGCTCGCCGGCGCCGTCCGGTCGGCCGCGGCGGGGCAGGTCGCGCTCGGCGCGGACGTGCAGCGGCGGCTGCTCGGGCGGATGCGGCACCCGGGCGAGTCCCTCAGTGCGCGCGAGCTCGAGGTGCTGCGGCTCGTCGCCGCCGGCCGGTCGAACGACGCCATCGCGCGCGAGCTGTTCGTGTCCGTCGCGACCGTGAAGTCGCACCTCGCGCACGTCAACACCAAGCTCGGCACCCAGTCCCGCACGGAGGCCGCGGCCGTCGCCCGCGAGCGCGGCATGCTCTGACCACGGCCGGACGGACGAGCGGGGCGACGCCGGGTCGGGTGCAGGGTCGGGTGCAGGGTCGGGTGCAGGGTCGGATGCAGGGTCGGATGCAAGACCCGGCGCGCGCGTCAGGCCGGCGGGTCGGCGCGGCGCGCCCCGTGCACCTTCGCGGCCTGCGCGTAGACGTCGAGCATCGCGGTCGCGGCCGCGTCCCACGAGAAGCGCTCGCTCGCCCGCCGCGCCCCCGCCGCGAGCCGGCGCAACCGCTCGTCGTCGGCGAGCAGGTCACCGAGCACGCGCGCCCACGTCCACGGGCTGTGGTCGGGCACGAGGACGCCGGAGGTGCCGTCCTGCACCACCGTCTGCAGGCCCCCGACGGCGGCCGCGACGACCGGCGTCCCGGCGGCCTGCGCCTCCGCGGCGACGAGGCCGAACGACTCGTTGTGCGACGGGACGGCGACGACGTCCGCCGCCCGGAAGTAGTCGACGAGCTCCTCGCGGGGCGCGGCCGGACGCACGACCAGGTGGTCGGTCACACCCATCTGGTGCGCGAGCGCCTCCAGCTCCCGCACGGCCGTCGGCCGACCGCTGGCCCCGCCGACCACGACGAGCGCGGGCACCTGCGCGCCGCCGCCGTCGCGCCAGCAGTCGGCCGCGGCGCCCTCGGGCAGCGGACCCCGGCCCGCGGACTCGCTCGCGTGGTCGGCCAGCACCCCGAGGGCGCGCACCAGCACGTCGGGCCCCTTGAGGAGCTGCACCCGGCCCGCGAACAGCACGACCGGCCGGTCGGTCGGCAGCCCGAGCCGCTCGCGCAGCGCCCGCTTCGCCGCGTCGTGGGCCGCCGCGTCATGAACGCCGTCGGGCCCGGCGGGCAGCGGCGTGAACGTGTCCAGGTCGACTCCCGGCGCCACCACGTGCACCCGGTCCGGGTCGGCCCGGTACTCGCGCACCAGCTCGTCGGCCTCCTCGCGCGTCGAGGCCACCAGCGCGTCCGCCTCGGCGACGACCTGCTCCTCCCCCACGACCCGGCCGAGCGGCTCCGGGGTGTCGCCGGGGGCGAGCGCCGCGTTCTTGACCCGCGCCATCGTGTGCATGGTGTGCACGAGCGGGACGTCGAACCGCTCGCCGGCCAGCCAGCCCACCTGGCCGGAGAGCCAGTAGTGGCTGTGCACGACGTCGTACCAGTGCGGCGGACGGTGCGCCTCGGCCCGCATCAGCCCGGCCGCGAACGCGCAGAGCTGGCCGGGCAGGTCGTGCTTGTCCAGGCCCTCGAAGGGGCCCGCCGCGACGTGCGCCACCCGGATGCCCGGCTCGACGTCCACCCAGCGCGGCTGGGCGGAGGACGTCGCCCGCGTGAAGATCTCCACCTCCGCGCCCCGGCGCGCGAGCGCCCGGGACAGCTCGAGCACGTAGACGTTCATCCCGCCGGCGTCGCCGGTGCCCGGCTGGTCGAGCGGGGACGTGTGCACCGACAGCATCGCGACGCGCGGCCCCGGACGGCCCGCACCCGTGGTGTGCGCGTCACGCATCACGCCTCCAGCACGCAGGCCGGCGGGGTGGGCAGCCCGTACCGGCTCACGACCTCGCCCCGGCCGGTGGTCGTGTCGACGCGGACCGTCGCCAGCTCCGAGGTGCCCTGCAGGGCGACGACGACCAGCTCCGTCGCGGGCGTCGCGCCGGCCGCCCCGCCCGTGCCGGCGGGCGTCGACACGACGGCGTGGTGCCGCGGCCAGGCGCCCTCGCCCAGCGGCACGTCGGCGAGGTGCTCGAGCGTCGGCGCCCCGGACGACCCGGCGGGGTACCGCACGCGGTGCACGGCGAGCACGTCGGAGCCGCGCACGCCGACGTGCAGCCGCATGCCGTCGGCGCTGAGGGTCACGTGGGAGGCGAAGTCCGTGCCGGCCGCCGCGCCCGCGCTCACCGGGGCCGCCGACGAGGGCGCCCACCCGTCGCCGTCGGGCGTCAGCACGTGCACGCGCGCGTCCAGCTCGCCCACCACGACCAGCGACCCGTCCGGCAGCGTCACCAGGTGCCGCGGCCCCGTGCCGGGCGGCAGGGTCGCCGCGACGTCCCCGGGGGACTCGTCAGCACCCCCGTCAACGGACCCGCCGGGGGCCGGGGACGCCGGGTAGCGCCGGAGCACGTCGGCGCCGAGGTCGCTGACCACGACGTCGTCGCCGGCCGCCGCGACGAAGTGTGCGTGCGGCCCGCCCTGGCGCGCGGCGACCGGGCCGGACCCTGCGCCGGGGAAGGTCGTGACGGCCTCGGCGCCCAGGTCGCCGGAGCCCGGGTCGGCCGGCAGCGCGGCGGCCACGCCGTCGCCGTAGTTCGCGACCCAGACGGCGTCCGGGAGGGCGAGGACGTGGCAGGGGTCGTCGCCGCCCGACGCGACGGCGCCGGACACGACCGGCGCGGCGTCGCCCTCCGGGCCGTCGAGCCGGAACGCGGAGAGCGTGCCCGCGGGCGTCTCGGAGACGGCGTACAGCGTGCGCCCGGTCGGGTGCAGGGCGAGGAAGGCGGGCGACGGGACGGTCGCGACGAGCCGCTCGGCCCGGACCGTACCGTCGGCCGGGTCGACGTCGACGCGGTGCACCCCCTCGCCGCTGCCCGGGGCGGTGCCCGGCCGGGGGTACGTGCCGATCCACAGCGGGCGGGAGGTCGCGTCGGTCATGGCACCAGCCTAGGACGCACGCGACGCACGCCCCGGCCGGGGTGTCCCGGCCGGGGCGTGCGTCGTGGGTGCGGCGGCGCCGCGTCAGTGCTCGATCAGTGCGCGGCCTCGTAGGCGGCGAGGACGGAACCGGGGATACGGCCCCGGTCGCTGACCTGGTGGCCGTTGTCGCGGGCCCACTCGCGGATCTTGGCGAGCTGCGCGCGGTCGGTGCCCGTCCGGCGGCCCCCGCTACGTGCGGCGCCCGCGGCGCGGCCCGACGTCTTGCGACCGTGCCCGATCCACGTGGCGAACGAGTCCCGCAGCTCGGCCGCGTGCGCGGTCGTGAGGTCGATCTCGTAGGCGACGCCGTCGAGCGCGAAGGTGACGGTCTCGTCCGCCTCGCCGCCGTCGACATCGTCGATCAGCACGATCTGCTGCTTCTGAACCACTCTGGGCTCCTTCTCGGTTCCGTCGAATTGTGCGTGACAATACGAACGATGCCCATTCGGGAGCGCATTTGTCAATGCGACTTCTCGGCGGGGCCGATGACGGCGACGAGAATGGTGAGCCGTCTCAGGCGGTGGTGCCCTTCGCGGTCTCGTTCTCTTCGGCGTCCATTCGGTCGAGCGCGAGCCGTTCGTTCCGGTCGGCGTGCATGATCTTTCGCATGGCGAGCCAGAACAGCAGCCCGACCCCGACTGAAGGGATCAGACCGGCCAGCACGGCGAGAAACGTGTTCATCGAATATCTCGTCTCGTTTCAGAGCGTCGGCTTGACGAGGGGGAAGAGGATGGTCTCGCGAATTCCGAGCCCGGTGAGCGCCATGAGGAGCCGGTCGATTCCCATTCCCATGCCACCGGCGGGCGGCATCGCGTACTCCATCGCCTCGAGGAAGTCCTCGTCCAGTGCCATGGCCTCGTCGTCACCGGCCGCCGCGAGCACGGCCTGTGCCTCGAACCGGCGGCGCTGGATCACGGGGTCGACCAGCTCGGAGTACCCCGTGGCCAGCTCGAAGCCTCGCACGTACAGGTCCCACTTCTCGACCACGCCGTCCACCGTGCGGTGGTCGCGCACCAGCGGCGACGTCTCGACCGGGAAGTCGCGCACGAACGTGGGGGCGTACAGCCCGTCGCCGACGTGGTGCTCCCACAGCTCCTCGACGAGCTTGCCGTGGTTGGCCTTCTTCGGGTCGAGGGAGATCTCCGCCTTCTCGGCGAGGACCAGGAGATGCTCGACGCTCGTGGCGGGAGTGATCTCCTCCCCCAGCGCCTCCGACAACGAGCCGTACATCGTGATCTGGGCCCACTCGCCGCCCAGGTCGTACTCCTCGCCGTCGGGAAGGGTGACCACGGTGGTGCCGAGAACGTCCTCGGCCGCCTTCTGCACGAGGTCCTGGGTCAGCGCGCCGATGGTGTTGTAGTCGCCGTACGCCTCGTACGACTCGAGCATCGCGAACTCCGGCGAGTGCGTGGAGTCGGCGCCCTCGTTACGGAAGTTCCGGTTGATCTCGAAAACCTTCTCCACACCACCGACGACCGCGCGCTTGAGGAAGAGCTCGGGCGCGATCCGCAGGAACAGGTCGATGTCATAGGCGTTCATGTGCGTCGTGAAGGGACGCGCAGAAGCACCCGACGCCACCGTCTGCAGCATCGGCGTCTCGATCTCGAGGAAGTCCCGGCGGTGGAAGTTGTCGCGCAGCGAACGATTGACGCCCGAGCGCAGCCGCACCATGTCGCGGGCCGCGGGCCGCGCGATGAGGTCGACGTACCGCTGGCGGACGCGCGCCTCCTCCGAGAGGTCCTTGTGCAGCACCGGCAGCGGGCGCAGCGCCTTGGCCGCCATCCGCCACTCGTCCGCGAAGACGCTCAGCTCGCCGCGCCGCGACGCCCCCACCCGGCCGTGTGTGAACAGGTGGTCGCCGAGGTCGACGTCGGCCTTGAACGAGGCCAGCGACTCCTCGCCGACCTCCTTGAGGCTCAGCATCGCCTGCAGCCGGTTCCCCTCGCCGTCCTGCAGCGTGACGAAGCACAGCTTGCCCGTGTTGCGCAGGAAGACCACGCGGCCGGCGACGCCGACGACGTCGTCCGTCTCCTCGCCCGCCGCCAGGTGGCCGTAGGCCTCGCGCACCGCGTCGATCCGGTGCGTGACGGGCACGCTCACGGGGTACGCGTCGGTGCCGCCCTCCAGCAGCCGGTCGCGCTTCTCCCGACGGACCCGGAGCTGCTCGGGCAGGTCGTCTTCGGGCACGGCGGGAGCGGGATTCTGCGGGGAGGTCACCCGTCGATTCTACGTGTGGCCCGTAGCACAGCCGCACGCCCGCCCCCGCCCGGTAGCGTGGCACGCCGTGAGCACGACTCCAGAGCGGGACCTGCCCGTCGTCGACCAACCGTCCGCCGTCCAGCCCGGCCTCGACCCGGCGTGGGTCGCCGGGGCGGTGACGACGGCGCTCGACGAGGACCTCGGCCCCGCCCCCGGCCGCGACGTCACCTCCCAGGCCACCGTCCCGGCGTCGGCCACCGGCACCGCCGATCTCGTCGCGCGCGAGGCCGGCACCGTCGCGGGGCTCGTCGTCGTGACCGAGACGCTGCGCCAGGTCGCGACGCGGCTCGGCCTGCCGGCCCCGGCCGTGACCTTCCACGCCCAGGACGGCGACGACATCGCGCGCGGCCAGGTGCTCGCCTCGCTCGCGGGCCCCGTCCAGGTGCTGCTGGTCGCCGAGCGCACGCTGCTCAACCTCACCTCGCGCGCGTCGGGCGTCGCGACGGCGACGGCCGCGTGGGCCCGTGAGCTCGCCGGGACCGGCGCCCAGGTGCTCGACACGCGCAAGACCACGCCGGGCCTCCGCGCGCTCGAGAAGTACGCGGTCCGCGCGGGCTGCGGCACCAACAAGCGCATGGGCCTGTACGACGTCGCGATGATCAAGGACAACCACGTCGTCGCCGCCGGTTCCGTCGCGGCCGCCGTGGCGGCGGTGCGCGCCGCCTTCGACGTCGCGGTCCAGGTCGAGGCGGACACGACGGTGCAGGCCATGGAGGCGCTCGACGCCGGGGCGGACTTCCTCCTGCTGGACAACATGCCGACGCCGGTGCTCGCCGCGACGGTGTCCGCCGTGCGGGCCCGGCAGGGGCGGGACGGCGTGCCGGCGCACGTCGAGCTGGAGGCCACCGGCAACCTCACGCTCGACCGCGCCCGCGAGGTCGCCGAGGCCGGGGTCGACTACCTGTCCGTCGGGGCCCTGACCCACTCGGCGCCGATCCTCGACCTGGCCCTCGACCTCCGCCCCGCGAGCTAGCCGCACCGCCCGGCGCGGCCCCGACCACCTGGCCCCGTACCTCGCCTCCTACCTCGCCACGGCCGGCACGGCCTCGGCGAGGGCGCCGTCGTCGTCGAGGGCGAGCGCGACGCGCCGCCGCCAGGCCGCGTCCGGCGCGGGGAAGTCGGTCCGGAAGTGCCCGCCGCGGGACTCCGTGCGCAGCGCGGCCGCGTGGACCAGCGCGGTCGCCACGTGGTGCACGTTGGTCGTCTCCCACTCGGCGGCCTGCGGGTCGGCGACGACGTCGCTCGCGCGGTGCGCGTCGGTGCGCACGGCCGCGAGGTCGGCGGCGGCCCGGGCCAACGACTCCGCCGAGCGCACCGGCCCGGCCCCGTCGGACGTCGCCCGCTGCACGCGCGAGCGCGCGGGGGCGGCCACGAGTCCCGTGCCGCCGGGCCGCGCGACCGGGTCCGGCGCGCGGCGCAGCTCGCCGTCGTCGTAGCGCCGGGCCACGTCCCGCGCGGCGCGGTGTGCGAACACCAGCCCCTCGAGCAGCGAGTTCGAGGCGAGCCGGTTGGCGCCGTGCACCCCCGTGCACGCGACCTCCCCGACGGCGTACAGGCCCGGCACGTCGGTGCGTCCCCGCGCGTCGGTGACGACGCCGCCCGAGTGGTAGTGCTGGGCGGGCGCGACGGGCACCGGCTCCTCGGTCCAGTCGATGCCGTGGCCGGCCAGCCGCGCGGTGATGCTCGGGAAGCGGCGGCGCAGGAACGCGGCGCCGAGGTGGCGGGCGTCGAGCAGCACGTGGTCGGCGCCGGTGGCAGCCGTGCGCCGCACGATGGCGTGCGCGACGACGTCGCGCGGCGCGAGCTCGGCCAGCTCGTGCTCCGCCGGCATGAACCGGACGCCGTCGACGTCGAGCAGCAGGGCGCCCTCCCCGCGCACGGCCTCGCTGATCAACGGCTGCTGCCCCTTGGCGCCCAGCCCGCGCCACAGCACCGTCGGGTGGAACTGCACGAACTCGAGGTCGCCGACCGCGGCCCCGGCCCGCAGGGCCGCCGCGATCCCGTCGCCCGTCGCACCGGGCGGGTTGGTGGACGAGCGGAACACCTGGCCCACTCCCCCGGTGGCCAGCACGACGACGGGCGCCAGGGCAGCGCCCACGCCGTCGCGCGTGCCCGCGCCGCGCACGTGCAGCGTCACGCCCGCGACCGGCGGGCGCCCGCCGGAGCCCGGACCGCCCGCGCCCGGCTCCCCGGTGAGGACGTCCAGGACGAGCGCGTTCTCGATCACCTCGATGCCCGGGTCGTGCCGCACCGCGTCGATCTGCGCCACGAGGGCGCGGGAGATCTCCCGGCCCGTCGCGTCGCCGCCCGCGTGCGCGATGCGGTCGGCGCGGTGCCCGCCCTCGCGGGTGAGGGCGATGCCGCCGTCCGGCCCCAGGTCGAACGTCGTGCCGCGCGCGACCAGCTCGCGCACCCGGTCCGGCCCCTCGGTGACGAGGACGCGCACCGCGTCCGGGTCGCTGAGCCCGCCGCCCGCGGTGAGCGTGTCGGTCAGGTGCGCGTCGGGGGTGTCCTCGGGGTGCAGCGCGGCCGCGATGCCGCCCTGCGCCCAGACGGTCGAGCCCGACGAGAGCTCGCCCTTGGTGACGAGCAGGACGCGCGGGACGCGGGTGCGCAGCTCCAGGGCCGCGGTGAGGCCGGCGATGCCGGACCCGACGACGACCGCGTCGGCGGCGGTCGTCCAGCCCGGGGCGGGGGCGGCGAGGGCGCGGGCGAGCCGCGGCCCGTTCACCGAGCGGTCACCGCACCGACGCGAACGGCAGGCCGCTCGCCTGCAGGCCGTGGCCCGCCGGCACCTGGCCCGGGTCGTCACCGGCCTCGACGATGCGGTTGGCGGCGTCGACGAACACCACGTGCGGGTCGAAGGTGCGCGCGTCGGCGTCGGACAGCATGCCGTAGGCGATGATGATGACGATGTCGCCCGGGTGCACCAGGTGGGCCGCCGCGCCGTTGATGCTGATCTGGCCCGACCCGCGCTCGCCGGGGATGACGTACGTGGTGAGGCGGGCGCCGTTCGTGACGTCCACGATGTCGACCTGCTGCCCGGGGAGCAGGTCGGCCGCCTCCAGCAGGTCGGTGTCGACCGTGACGGAGCCCACGTAGTGCAGGTCGGCCTGCGTGACCGTGGCGCGATGGATCTTGCCGATCATCATCGGCCGCTGCAGGGACGCGGGAGTCGAGGGGCGGTCAGTCACGGTCTGCCTCCTGGCCTGCGGTGTCGTCCGGCTCGCGGCCCTCGTCGGGGGCGGCGGTGACGTCCACGGCCTGGTTGTCGATCAGTCGGGTGGCGCCCACGCGCGCCGCCACCAGCAGGAGCGCGGGACCGCGATGGTCCGCGGGCACCGGGTCAACGGTAGCCGGGTCGACGAGCGCGAGGTAATCCACCACAACACCGCCGGCGGCGTTGAGGATTCCCGAGGCCGCCCCCAGCACCGCCGCGGCGCCGTGACCTGCGGCGGCCTCGTCGGCCCCGCCGCGCAGCGCACGCGAGAGCGCGAGCGCCAGCGCGCGCTCCTCGTCGGACAGGTACGCGTTGCGCGACGACATCGCGAGGCCGTCCGCCTCGCGCACCGTCGGCACCCCCACGACCTCGACGTCGAGGTCCAGGTCGGCCACCATCCGGCGCACCGCCAGCAGCTGCTGCGCGTCCTTCTGGCCGAACAGCGCGACGTCGGGCCGCACCAGGTGCATCAGCTTGAGCACCACCGTGAGCACCCCGTCGAGGTGCCCGGGTCGTAGCTCGCCCTCGAGCACCTCGCCGATGCGCCCCGCCGAGACCCGCACGATCGGGTCGCCGTCCGGGTACACGACGTCGGGCGTGGGCGCGAACACGAGGTCGGCGCCGGCGGTGGCGAGCTTCGCGACGTCGCCGTCCAGGTCGCGGGGGTAGCGGTCGAGGTCCTCGCCCGCCCCGAACTGCAGCGGGTTGACGAAGATCGTCACGACCACCTGGCCGGTCGGGCCGGCCTCCTCGCGCGCGCGGCGCACGAGCCGCAGGTGCCCGTCGTGCAGGGCGCCCATCGTCATCACGACCGCGCGCCGGTCGGTCGGCTCCGCACCCGAGATCGTCCACGTCGCGAGGGCGTCGCGCAGCTCCTCGCGCGTGCGCACGACGGCGGGGGCGGTCGGGTCGCTCGTCGCCTCGGCGCTCGGCGTCTCGTCGGTCACGGTCGCTCCTGGTGGGGCTCGTCGGGGTTCTCGTCGGGAGGGTCGGGGCGCTCGTCGGGTGGGTCCGCGGGCGGCGGGTTCAGCGTGTCGAGCAGGGTGCGCGCCGCGGTGGCGTCGATCCGGTGCGCCGCGAGCGCACGCCGCGTGGCCGCGCGGGCCAGCTCGGCGTACGACGTCGGGACGTCGGTGGCGCCGGCGGTCGTGCCGAGGCCGGCCAGCGCGTCGAGGTGGGCGCGGACCGTGCCGACGTCGCCGCGCGAGACGGGGCCCGTGAGGGCGGCGATCGCCCCCGGGCCGACGCCCTCGCGCACGTCGGCGGACCGGACGGCGCCGTCGAGCGCCGCGCCGAGCAGCGGCGCGAGCACCTGGCCCGGCCGCTCGATCCCCGCGGCCTCGAGCGCCTGCGCCGCCTGCGCGACCAGCACCACGAGGTGGTTGGAGCCGTGCGCCAGCGCCGCGTGGTACAGGCCGCGCGCCGCCTCGTCGACGATCACGGGCTCGCCGCCCAGCTCGACCACGAGGGCCTGGCCGATCGGCTGCACCGTGGCCGCCGCGGTGACCGCGAAGGTGCTGCCCGTGAGGCGGTGCAGGTCGAGCGAGGTGCCGGTGAACGTCATCGCGGGGTGGATCGCCAGCGGGATCGCGCCGACCGCGAGGGCCGGCTCCAGGACCGCGGTGCCGTACCGGCCCGACGTGTGCACGACGAGCTGGCCCGGCTGCCACGCCCCCAGGGCCGCGAGGCCTGCCACGACCTCCGCGAGCTCGTCGTCCGGCACCGCCAGCAGCACGAGCTCGGCCCGCTCGACGA
Organism: Isoptericola cucumis; assembly: GCF_014635665.1. Classification (GTDB taxonomy): domain Bacteria; phylum Actinomycetota; class Actinomycetes; order Actinomycetales; family Cellulomonadaceae; genus Isoptericola; species Isoptericola cucumis. The sequence continues at coordinate 234,858 of NZ_BMDG01000002.1, read as the reverse complement.
CCTGCGGCACCTCCAGGTGCGGGACGCCGGGCAGCAGGGTCTCGATCCGCTCCAGGGACGCGTCGCTCACGCCGCTGGCGCCCACCACGACGTGACCCGTGGAGCGCAGCGCGCTGCCGAGGACCGCGCCGACGCGGCCCGCGCCGACGACGCCCACGCCGAGACGCCCCGGTCGCGAGGCCCCCGGCGCCGGGACGCTCACTGCCGCGCCTCCATCCAGCGCTCCGGGCCGGCGTGCGCCCGCGCGGCACGCGCCCGCACGGACTGCTCGCCGAGCAGCCGCGCGGCCTCGTCCGCGTCGAGGTGGTGCACGGCCGGGCTGACCGGGCCGGGCGTCGTGTGCAGGGCGACGGACGCCAGCCCCCGCCGCCGCTGCCACGGCCCCTGGTCGAGGCCGAGGGACTGCGTGCGCTCGTGCGGCACGACCTCCAGGTGACGCACCCACCTGCCGCCGCGGGCGAACAGGGCCCGGCCGGTGACCGCGTACCCGTTGCGCCGCCAGCTCAAGGGATCCAGGAGCCGCGCCCGGCGCGGGCTGGTGACGAACCACCGGTCGGTGCGCGCGTCGCCCGTCAGCGCCTCGTCGAGCAGCGCGAGCGTCTCGTCGGGTCCGCCCGGCACCTCGAGGTCCGGCAGCACCAGCCACAACGCGGTGAGCGCCTCGGAGCGCGGGCCGACCGGGAGCAGCACGTTCTGCGACTCGTCGGTGGAGCCCTCGGCGCCGCCGTACCCGGCGACGGTCACCCGCACGCGCCACCAGTCCGGACCGCGCCACCACGGGCCCTGCGTGAGCGAGACGGCCTGCACCCGGCCGGGCGGGATGGTCTGGGCGCGGGTCTCCAGCAGCCCGTGGCGCAGACGGATCCCGTCCGGCGACAGCGCCGCGCGGAAGCCGAACTCGCCCGCGAACCGCTGGAACAGGTAGCCGCCGACGCCGAGCACCGCCGGCGCGGCGGACACGAGGACGCCGAAGCTCCCCGTCATGGCGACCACGACGCCGAGCCCCACCAGGAAGAGCACCGCGACCCACAGGCCCGGCAGCCGCAGCAGCGACAGCAGCAGCCGTGACGGCGGCACCTCGTAGACCGGGCGCTCCGGCGCCTCGGGCGGCGCGACGTCCTCCCCTGCCGCCGGCGCGTCCTCGGGCTCGCCAGCGGGCCCGCCGACGGACGATGTCTCGGCGGCCGGACCGGGTGCTCCGGGCGCGGCGGCCGTGTCACCGCCCGGGGGCGCCACCGGCAGGTCGACGCCCGCGACGGGCTCCGCGGCCGGGACGGGCGCCCCGTGCGCGTCCGCCGTCGACGGCCGGGCCGGGGAGGTCTTCCCCGCGCGGATGCCCGCGGCGCGCGCGAGGAGGTCGGCCCGCAGCCGCTGCGCCTCGGCCTCCTTGAGGAAGCCGATCGCGACGGCCGAGTCGGCGCCGCCCGCGACCTCGAGCCGCAGCTCGGCCAGGCCGAAGAGCCGCGCGAGCAGCGGCTGGCGCACGTCCACGGCCTGCAGCCGGTCGAGCCGTGCGTGCCGCTGCTGGCGGAACAGGACGCCCTTGCGCAGGTGCGCCGCGTCGTCGTCGACCGCGTACGCCGTCATGCGCCACGCCAGCGCGGCGTACCCGAAGACGATGCCGACGAACAGCACGATGGCGAGCACCACGATCCACCAGAAGCTGCCGATCTCGCCGGCCGCCTCCAGCGCCCCCGCGACGTCGTCGAGCACCTGCTGGCTGCCGATGACGAGCACCGCGACGATCACGGCCCACCCCCGCACGAACGGGGTGACGGGATGGACCCGCCGCCATCTCAGGCCGGCGCCCGCCGCCGGCCCGGCGGTCTCTTCGGTGCTCACAGGCCCGCCAGCCTCGCCTCGCCCCGCGCGCTGAGCCGGTCGCGGAGCCTCTCGGCCTCGTCCGGCACCAGGCCCGGGATGTCCGCGTCGGTGTTCGCCGACGCGGTGTGCAGCTGGACCTTCGCGATGCCCAGCTTCCGGTCGAGCGGGCCCGCCTCGACGTCGACGAACTGCATCCGCCCGTAGGGCACGACCACGAGCGACCGGAACAGGATGCCCTTGCGGATCAACAGGTCGTCGTCCCGCTCCGCGTACCCGATGGCGCGCACCTGGCGCGGCACGAGCAGCACCGCCCACAGCAGCAGCGCCGCCGGGACGCCCGCCAGCAGCCAGAACCACGGCGAGAGCACGAGGGCCAGCACCACGCCCGCCACCACCGGCACGGCTGTCGTGGCGGTCGCGGAGATCAGCCGGGCCTGGACCAGGCGCGGGGACACGCCCTGCCAGGTGACGCCCGGCGGGTCGAAGGGTCCGGTCGACGGCGTGGCCGGCGGCGCGGGCGACGGCTCCGGCCCGGTGGGGATGCTGGTCATGGCTCCCATCCTTCCATCCGGCCCGCACGTCGCGACATCGTCCGTCGGGCTGGTCTCCCGGCACCCGGGTCCGCCGGAAGCATGACTCGGCGCTCCACCGGCCGCCGGGCGGGGCACGTCACGACGGGAGCGGGTCGACGCTCTCCTCGCGGTCCCCGTCGTCGTCGTCCGACGGCGGCAGCTCGCAGAACTTCTCCACGACGAGCCCCACGACGGCCAGCACGACCGCGCACACGGCACCGATGCCGGCGGCCACGGCCTGCTCGCGCCGGGACTCGATCTCGAGCTGGCCGAGCACCACGAGCACCGTCGCGAGGTAGCGGCCCGTCAGCAGCGCCCCCGTGAGTGCTCCCGCCTTGGCCAGCACGAAGGTGCGCGCCGCGCGCAACGGGTCGAGGTCCGGGCGGTCGCCCCGCTGGTAGGCGCGCACCGCCCAGCCCGCCCAGAAGATCCCCGCGGCGAGCGCGAGCATGGCGGCGTCCTCGACCCACGCGACCGCGGGCAGGTAGATGCCGCGCGTCTCGAGCAGCCGCAGCACGACGGCGCCGACGACGGCCACCACGCCCGCGACCAGCGCGAGGGTCCCCACGGAGGTGCGGCGCATGTCAGCGGTCGCGACCCTCGTCGCGCTCCTCGTCGCGCACCTGCCCGGCGTCGCCCGCCCCGAACGGCGGGAACGGGTCGGCCTGCGCCGGCTCGCCGCCGTACGGCGGGAACACGTCCGCCTCCGGGGGCGCCGGAGGCACGGGGGCGTGCGGGCTCAGGTCGGCCGGGACGCCCGACACCAGCCCGTCGTCACCCTGCCGGGGCCGCTCGACGGGTGCGGGCGGGGCCGGGACGTCGTGGATCGGCCCGGCCGGAGCCGGCTCGGGCGGAGCCTGGCCGGCGCTGACCGGCGGGAACACCGGCTCCGGGCGATCCGGGTGCTCCGGCGCGTGCGGGGCGGGCGACCGCTGCGGCAGCGCGTCGTGCGTCGGCGGGAACGGCGGCTCCGCGTCCGCCACGGGCGGGAACGGGTGCCCCGGCTCCGCCGGCGGGGTGTACGGCGGCTCCGCCGCCCGCGGCGTGTACGGCGGCTCCGCCGGTGCGGGGGCCAGGCCGGGTCCGGGCTGCGCCAGCGGCGTCTCGCCCGACGGCGCGTAGGGCCGGGGCGCGTACGGCTCCGGCTCGGGCGCGTACTGCTCCGGGACGTAGGCCTGCGGCACGTACGCCTCCGGGGCCTGCTGCTCCGGGGCGTACGCCTCCGGCGCCTGCGGCTGCGCCGGCGGCGGCTGGTGGGGCGCCTGCGGCTGGGGCGCCTGCGGCTGGGCGGGAGCCTGCGGCTCGTGCGCCTGCTCGTGCACCTGGGCCGGCGCCGGGTCGGCCTGCGGCACGGGCGCGGACGGCGCCGGGGCGTCGCCCGTCGCGACCTGCCCGGTGCTCTGGGTGGGCCCCGTCAGCCAGTCGAGCGCGAGCCAGCGGATGCCCGCGCGGTCGGGCGCCGTGACGGCGAGCTGGCCGACGACGCCGCCACCGAGGCCGCCGAGCACGGCGTCCGGGGCGACCTCCGCCCACGGCACGAGGACGAACGCCCGCTCGCGGGCGCGCGGGTGCGGCAGCTCGAGGTCGGGCTCGGTCGACGTCAGGGTGCCGTACTGGACGATGTCCACGTCCAGGGTCCGGGGGCCCCAGCGCTCGTCACGGACGCGGCCGTGCTGGTCCTCGACGTCCTGGAGGGCCCGCAGCAGGTCGCGCGGGGCGAGCGTGGTGCGCACGATCAGCACCGCGTTGAGGAAGTCCGGCTGCTCCGGGCCGCCGACGGCGGCGGTGCGCGCGAGCGGCGAGACGTCGGTGACCTGGACGCCCGGGACACGGTCGATGTCGGTGACCGCCTCGCGGAGCGTCACCTGGGCGTCACCGAGGTTGGCACCGAGGGCGAGCACCGCCTCGACGGGCTGCTCGGGCGCCGCGTCGAGCGGGTCGACGGCCGGGACGGGCGGCGCGGCCGGGACGGGCACCGGGACCGGCTCGGCCGCCACCACGGCGGCCGGGGCGCCCGCGGGCTCCGCCGACGACGCGAACGGCTCCGCGACGGGCTCGACGACCGGCTCCGCGACGGGCTCGACGACAGGCTCGACGACGGGGGCGTGCGACCGGTCCCGGCGCACGACCACCGACACGTCGTCGAACGGCACCTCGATCGGGGCCTGCGGCTTGTGCACGCGCACGTCGACGGCCTGCACGGCAGGCCGCGCGAGGACGGCGGCGGCGATCCGCTCCGCGACGGTCTCCACGAGGTCCGCCGGCGACCCGGCGAGGACGTCGTGCACGTCCTGGGCGACGTCGGCGTAGCTCACGGTGGCGGCGAGGTCGTCGGACGACGCCGCCGAGCGGGTGTCCAGGTGCATGACGACGTCGGCGCGGAACTCCTGGCCGTCCGTCCGCTCGTGCGGCAGGACGCCGTGGTGGCCCGTCGCGGTGACGCCGTCGAGGCGGATCTGGTCGAGCGGCTGTCCCTGAGGGCCGGGTACGGCTGCGGCGAAAGTCACGAGGTGCCCTCTCCTTCGGCGGCGGCCCCGCCTGTGCTGGTGCTGGTCGTGGTGCGTGCTGTCGTGCCGGTGCCGGGCGGACCGGCGTCGGGCACCCGCAGATCTTCCCCGCCGACCCCCGCCGACGTCCAGGCGTCCGCGACTCGGACGGCGTCGGCGCTGGCCCGGGCGGCGTGGACGCGGACGGCCCACGCCCCCGAGGCGGCGGCGAGGGCCGAGACCGCGGCCGTCGCCTCGTCGCGCGCCAGCGGCGGCGCGGGTGCGTCGTCGCGCAGGCCGTGCGACCCGGACAGCAGGTGGCCGAGGAACCGCTTGCGCGACGCGCCCACGAGCACGGGCCGCCCGAGGGCGTGCAGGGCGTCGAGGTGCGCGAGCAGCGGCCAGTTGAGCGTGCCGGCCTTGGAGAACCCGAGGCCCGGGTCGAGGACCACCTGCCGCGGGTCGACGCCCGCGGCGGTCAGCGCGTCCAGCCGCGCGGCGAGCTCGCCCGCGACCTCGGCCACGACGTCGTCGTACACCTCGAGGTCATCCATGACGTCGGCGTGCCCCCGCCAGTGCATCGCCACGTACGCGACGCCGGTCTCGGCCACGACGTGCGCCATGCGCGGGTCGGCGAGGCCGCCCGAGACGTCGTTGACGAGCCGGGCGCCGGCGGCGACGGCCCGCTCCGCGACGGCCGACCGGGTCGTGTCGACCGACACGACGGCGCCGTGCGCGGCGAGCCGCTCGATCACCGGGACCACGCGGCGCAGCTCCTCGTCCTCGCTGACGCGCGCGGACCCGGGACGGGTCGACTCGCCGCCGACGTCGAGCAGGTCCGCGCCGTCCGCCAGCAGGTCGAGCCCGTGCTGGACGCCGGCGTCGGGCTCGAACCACTCGCCCCCGTCCGAGAACGAGTCGGGGGTGATGTTGACGACCCCCATGACGAGGCACCGCCCGACGGCGGTCAGCTCCGGCAGCCCGGCGACCTCCCCGTCGCGCGGGTGCCCCGTCGCCGGCACGGTCAACGCCCCGTGATGAGGCTCATCGCCTCGGCACGCGTCGCGGGGTTCTGCAGCCCGCCCCGCACGGCCGACGTGACGGTGCGGGACCCGGGCTTGCGCACGCCGCGCATGGACATGCACAGGTGCTCGCACTCGACCACGACGAGCACGCCGCGGGGCTCGAGGATGCGCACCAGCGCGTCCGCGATCTGCGTCGTGAGGCGCTCCTGGACCTGCGGGCGGCGGGCGTAGACGTCCACCAGGCGCGCGATCTTGGACAGCCCGGTGATGCGCCCGTCGGTGCTCGGGATGTAGCCCACGTGCGCGACGCCGTGGAACGGCACCAGGTGGTGCTCGCAGGTGGAGTACACCTCGATGTCGCGCACCAGCACCATCTCCTCGTGGCCGAGGTCGAAGGTGGTGGTCAGGACGTCCTCGGGCTCCTGGCGCAGGCCCGCGAAGATCTCCTTGTACGCGCGCGCCACGCGGGCGGGCGTTTCCTTGAGGCCCTCGCGGTCGGGGTCCTCCCCGACCGCGAGCAGCAGCTCGCGCACGGCGGCCTCGGCGCGCGCCTCGTCGTACGGGGGCACGTCGGCGGCGCGCCGGACGCCGAACGACGCCTCGGTCACCGCGCCCCTCCGGCAGGGCCGTCGGCGTCGGGGCCCAGGCCCGGTCCGAAGTCGGGGCCGGACTGCGAGGAGTCCTCGCCCACGACGGCGGCCTCGTCCTGCGGCACGACGGCCGACTGCCCGTTGCCGTCCGACGCGGCGGACTTCTCGGCGTCCGTGAGGATCGGCCCGCGGGTGTGCACCGTGCGCTGCTCGCTGGAGAGCCACACGTCGCGCGGGTCGCGCTTGACCACGGGCGCGAAGATCTCCGCCAGCTCGGCCTGGTTCAGCGTCTCGGACTCCAGGAGGCGCAGGACGAGGTCGTCGAGCACGTCGCGGTACTGCGTCAGCACCTCCCAGGCCTCGTCGTGCGCGGCCTCGACGAGCATGCGGACCTCGTGGTCGATCGCGCCGGCCACGGCCTCCGAGTAGTCGCGCTGGTGGCCCATGTCGCGGCCCATGAAGGGCTCGCCCGACCCGGTGCCGTACTTGATCGCGCCGACCTTCTCGCTCATGCCGTACTCGGTGACCATCTTGCGGGCGATCGCCGTCGCCTTCTCGATGTCGTTGCTGGCGCCCGTGGTCGGGTCGTGGAAGACGATCTCCTCGGCGACCCGGCCGCCCATCGCGTACGCGAGCTGGTCGAGCAGCTCGTTGCGCGTCGTGGAGTACTTGTCCTCCAGCGGCATGACCATCGTGTAGCCCAGCGCCCGGCCGCGCGGCAGGATCGTCACCTTGGTGACGGGGTCCGTGTAGCGCATCGCCGCCGCTACCAGGGCGTGCCCGCCCTCGTGGTACGCGGTGATCTTCTGCTCCTTGACCTTCATCACCCGGGTGCGCTTCTGCGGGCCCGCGATGACGCGGTCGATCGCCTCGTCCAGGGCGCGGTCGTCGATGAGCTGGGCACCGCTGCGGGCCGTGAGCAGCGCGGCCTCGTTGAGGACGTTCGCCAGGTCGGCGCCGGTGAAGCCCGGCGTGCGGCGCGCGACGACGGCCAGGTCGACCGTCTCGACCATCGGCTTGCCCTGGGCGTGCACCTTGAGGATGTGCTCGCGGCCCTTGAGGTCCGGGGCCTCGACCGAGACCTGACGGTCGAAGCGGCCCGGGCGCAGCAGGGCGGGGTCGAGGATGTCGGGGCGGTTGGTCGCCGCGATGAGGATGACGTTCGTCTTGACGTCGAAGCCGTCCATCTCGACGAGCATCTGGTTCAGCGTCTGCTCGCGCTCGTCGTGGCCGCCGCCCATGCCGGCGCCGCGGTGGCGGCCGACGGCGTCGATCTCGTCGATGAAGATGATCGCGGGGGCGTTGTTCTTGGCCTGCTCGAACAGGTCGCGCACGCGGGAGGCACCGACGCCGACGAACATCTCGACGAAGTCCGAGCCGGAGATCGAGTAGAACGGCACGCCCGCCTCGCCCGCGACGGCGCGCGCGAGCAGGGTCTTGCCCGTGCCGGGCGGGCCGTACAGCAGCACGCCCTTGGGGATCTTGGCGCCCACGGCCTGGAACTTGGCGGGCTCGGAGAGGAACTCCTTGATCTCGTGGAGCTCCTCGACGGCCTCGTCCACACCCGCGACGTCCGCGAACGTCACCTGCGGCATGTCCTTGGTGATCATCTTGGCCTTCGACTTGCCGAAGCCCATGACCCCGTTCTTCCCGCCGCCCTGCATCCGGGACAGGATGAACCAGAACACCACGCCGATGATGAGGAACGGGATGATGAAGGACAGCATCGAGCCCCAGAAGCTCGGCTGCGGCACCTCGGAGTCGAAGCCGTCCGCGAGGTCGGCACCGTTGACCGCGGACACGACCTCGTCACCCTGCGGGGCGACGTAGAAGAACTCGACCTTGGTGCCGTGGTCCTGCTCGTCGTCCGAGCCGGCGTCGGTGACGTACTTCTCGCTCAGCTCGAGCTCGACGCGCTGCTCCCCGTCCACCAGGAGCGCGTGCTCGACCGTGTCACCCGAGAGCAGCTCGATGCCCTGCGAGGTCTCGATCCGCGAGACCCGTTCCGTGTTGAACGCGCTGAAGGCCAGCGAGACGAGCAGGAGCCCGACCACGATCCAGATGATCGGGCCAGTGAGGATCTTCTTGATGTTCATCGGCGACGGGGGCGGCTCCCCGTTTCCCTTCCGTCCGGGCAATGTGTGTCCACGACGCTACACGCTGGATGTGGACGAACGGTGGGTGTTCGCCCACGGCGCGACGCGGGCCGTGGGGCGACGACGCAGGCGGTGAGGCCGGCGGCCCCGGCGTGCGACGTCAGCTGTAGACGTGCGGGGCGAGGGTCCCGACGAACGGCAGGTTCCGGTACTTCTCGTCGTAGTCGAGGCCGTAGCCCACGACGAACTCGTTGGGGATGTCGAACCCGACGTAGCGCACGTCGACGTCCACCTTCGCGGCGTCCGGCTTGCGCAGCATCGCCGCGATCTCGACCGACGCCGGGCCGCGGGACCGCAGGTTCGCCACGAGCCAGGAGAGCGTGAGCCCCGAGTCGATGATGTCCTCGACGATCACGACGTTGCGGCCGGACAGGTCGGCGTCCAGGTCCTTGAGGATGCGCACGACGCCCGAGGACTTGGTCCCCGAGCCGTACGAGGACACGGCCATCCAGTCCATCTGCACGGGGTGGTGCAGGCGCCGCGCGAGGTCGGCCATCACCATGACCGCCCCCTTGAGCACACCGACCAGCAGCAGGTCCTTGCCCGCGTAGTCCGCGTCGATCCGGGCGGCGATCTCGTCGAGCTTGGCGCCGATCTGCTCCTCGGTGAGCAGGACGTTGGCGAGGTCGCCGGAGACGTCCGACTGATCCACGGGTTACTCCTCTTCGGGGCGGGGCTGGGGGACGTGCTGGTGCGACGGCGTCGAGGGGACCGCCGAGGTGGCCCGGCCCGGTCGGGGGCCGGCCGGTCGCAGGAAAAGACTGCCACACGCACGCCGGGCGCGAGCATCGCCCGGCAGGTGGACCGCGTCCTGCCCACGCCACGAGACGACGAGGGCGTCGAGCGCGTCGACGTGGCGCGCCGTCGTGGACCCGGGCGGGCAGCCGACGGCGAGCGCCGCGGCTCGCAGCGCGCGGCGCCGCAGCGCGGGGGCGGCCCCGGCCAGCGCCTCGGCGTCGAGCACGAGCCCGGCGCCGGCGGCCCCGCCGCCGCCCGGCCCGGTGCCGTCCGGCTCGCCGGCCGGCACCGTCGAGACCTCGGCGAGCAGGTCGGCGGCCAGGTCGTCGAGCAGGTCGGCGTCGTCACGCAGCTGGTCGGCGGTGCGGGCGAGCGCCTCCACCACGCCGGGCCCGAGGGCGGCCGTCAGCGCGGGCACGACGACGCCCCGCACGCGCGTCCGGGCCGGGGCCGGGGCTCCGTCGGGCGGCAGCAGGTTGGTGGGGTCGGTCCAGTACTCGAGGCCGACCGCGGCGCACACCGCCTCGGTCTGCGACCGGCGCAGCCCGAGGAACGGGCGGCGGTGCACGCCCCGGCGGCGCGGCATCCCGGCGAGCGAGCGGGCGCCGCTCCCCCGGGCCAGCCCCAGCAGCACGGACTCCGCCTGGTCGTCGAGCGTGTGCCCGAGCAGCACGGCAGCGGCGCCCGTCTCCCGCGCGGCGGCCTCGAGGGCGTCGTACCGCGCCGCGCGCGCCGCGGCCTCGGGCCCTCCGGCCGCCGCGTCGTCCGGGACGTGCACCCGCCGCACGACGACGGGGTCGAGGCCGAGCTCGCGGCACCGCGCGGCGGCCCGGTCCGCGACGTCGGCCGATCCCGCCAGCAGGCCGTGGTCCACCACGACGGCGCCGGCCCGCACGGCGAACCCCCGCGACCGCACCGACCGGCCCACACGGCCGGCCTCCAGCGCGGTGGCCGCGGCCAGCGCGAGGCTGTCCGCGCCGCCGGAGCACGCGACCAGCACCGTGCCGGACGGCCCGAGCGAGCCCGTGGCGACCAGGTCGGCGAGCTCGGCGCGCACGGCCGAGCGCGCCGCCGCGAGCGCCGGGTCAACCCTCGTCACCGTGCCGCCTCTGTCCCTGACGGCCGAGCCTGCGGTCCCGCTGCAGGCGAGCGCCTCGTTCCTCGTCCCTTCTGCTGCATCTCCGGCTCATCCGTGCACCCGGCGCACCCAGGCGCGCGGGTCCGCGATCTCGCGGGCGGACGGCAGGTGCGCCGACTCGCTCCAGACGGCGTTGAGGCCGTCGCGGCCCACCTGCTGCTCGACGGCCCGCACGAAGGCGGCGCCGTCGCGGTACTGCGCGAGCTTGGCGTCCATGCCGAGCACCCGGCGCAGCACGACGTCGAGGGCGGGCGCGCCCTCGCCGTCACGACGCTTCTCGAAGCGGGCGCGGATGGTGCGCACGGTGCGCACCACGCGCGGCCCGACGGCGTCCATCATCACGTCGGCGTGCCCCTCGAGCAGGGCCATCACGGCGGTGATCTCCTCCAGCTCGCGCCGCTCGGCGGGCCCGAGGACGCCGTCGAGCGGCGTCACGAGCTCGCCGCGCGCGGCACGCAGCACCGTGCGCCCGACGACGGCCAGCTTCTGCCGCAGGGGCGCCCGCGCCATGCGCAGCGAGCTCTCCGTGACCCCGCTCAGGAGTCCCCCGACGCGCCCCACGAGGTGGTCGGCGAGCCAGGGCGCGGCGGCGAACTGCAGGGCGTGGGTCTGCTCGTGCAGGCACACCCACAGGCGGAAGTCCCGCGGGCGCAGGTTCAGGGCGCGCTCCACCTGGAGCACGTTCGGCGCCACCAGGAGGAGCCGGCCACGGTCGGCGCCGTACGGGTCGAACTGGCCGAGCACGCGGCCCGAGAGCAGCGCCAGCAGGCCGCCCGCCTCGGCGGCGCCCGCCAACCGCGCGCCCGCCGACGTCGCCGGCACCTGCGACCCCAGCGTCGCCATCACGGGGTCGGTCATGGCGCGCATCGACTGGGCGTTCGCGCGGGTCCAGCCGGCGCGGTCCACGACGTGCACGTCGCCGAGCCCGCCGTCGGCGAGCCGGGCCGCCGGGGCCATGCGGGTCACGTCGAGCACGTGCCCGACGGCGTCGCCCGCGGCGGTCCGCAGCCCGGCCACGAGCTCGTCGAGCTCGGCGCGGGGCGCGGTGGTGCCGGGTCGGGCGAGACGGCCGGCGATCTGTGCCGCCGCCGTCCAGTCGAGCAGGGGCTCCGCGGCGGGAGCGGTGGAGGTCACGGGTCCACCGTATCCAGCGACCCCCGTGGGCCCGCCGGGTGGGACGGGCGGAGGGTCACGGCGAGCAGCCGCACGCGGCGAGCGCGCCGGCGAAGTCGTCGAACACGTCGGTCGCGCGCCACGTGTCGTCGATCCGGTCGGCCAGGACGACGAACACGAGCTGCCGGTCGTCCGCCGTGACGACCGTGCCCGCGAGCCCTCGCACGTCGGGCAGGCTGCCGGTCTTGGCGGTCACGTACCCGCGGCCCGGGTTGCTCTTCGGGAAGCGGTCGCCCAGGGTGCCGGACAGGCCCCCGACGGGCAGCCCCCGGGCCACGTCGCGCAGCGCCGGGTGCTCGGGGTCCAGCACCAGCTGCACGACGTCCGCCAGCTGGCGCGGCGTCATCAGCGAGCCCCTGCCGAGACCGGACAGGTCGGCCAGCCGCACGCCGTCGAGGTCGACGCCGAGGTCCGTGACCTGGGCGGTCACGGCCTCGCGTGCCCCGTCCAGGGAGCCCGGGAGCCCGGCGTCGAGCGCCACGACGCGCCCCACCACCTCGGTGATCGTGTTGTCGGAGTGCTCCAGCAGGTACGTCACGAGGTCGCGCAGCGGCGCGGACTCGACGCGCGCGACCTCGTGGGCGGACGACGGCGCGGCCGCACGCCCGACGTCGCCGCGCACGGTCACGCCCCGCTTCTCGAGCGCGGCGGCGAACTGGCCCGCGGCGCGCAGCGCGGGATCGGCGTAGCGCGGCGCGTACTCGCCGTCGGAGCGCCGGGCGACGTCGACCGCCAGGGCGGACACCGGGGCGATGTAGCCCTTGATCCAGGCCTTCGGGATGGCCGGCGCGATCGCCGGACCGGTGAACAGCGTGTCGTCGACGCTCAGCGTGACCGTCGCGCGACCGTCGTCGGCGACCTGGTCCGCGACCTGCTCGGCGAGGTCGGCGAGCCCGGCGCGCCCGTTCACGGCGTCGGGGTCGCCCGCCCCCGCGGCGAGCATCATGTCGCCGCCGCCGACCAGCACCAGGTGGTCGTCGCCGTCGAGGACGACCGTGGTGGGCAGCGTGGCGTCGCCTCCCGGGCCGGACATCGCCGCGACGGCCGTGAGCACCTTCTGCGTGGAGGCGGGCACCATCGGCCGGTCCGGGGCGGCGCCGCCGAGCGCGTCGCCGGTGGTGCCGTCGGTCACGAGCACCCCGACACGCTTGCCGAGCCGGCCCGAGTCCGTGACGTCGGTCACGAGCCTGCCGACCGCCTGACGGGTGGGCACGGGGGCGTCGTCCGGCAGGTCGGGCAGCGGACGCTCCGCCATCGTGCCGGTGGTGGCCCCCGGGGCCGACGGGAACGGCGCGGGCGGTGCGGGGGCGGGAGCGGTGGTGAGCATGCCGGGGACGACGTCGTAGGCGTCGGCCACCAGGTATCCCCCGAAGACCACGACCACGGTCGTCACGGTGGCGCCGAAGCTCGCCCGCCACCCCATGAGGCCCTCCCCGTGTCCGTGAGCATCGTCACAGACGGACTGCCGTGGCGCGCTCCACGCGTATCTTCCCACGTCCGCACGGCCGCCGGAGCCAGGCCTGCCGACCGGGCCGGCGGACTGCTCCATGGCACACTTTGTCAGGGCGTCCGCACCGAGCATGCCCGCACACCAGAGCATGCCCGAGCATGTCCGAGCCGTCCCGAGCATGGAGGAACAGTGGAGTTCGACGTCACGATCGAGATCCCGAAGGGCCAGCGCAACAAGTACGAGGTCGACCATGAGACCGGTCGCATCCGCCTCGACCGCATGCTCTTCACCTCGACGCGCTACCCGGACGACTACGGCTTCATCGAGGGCACCCTCGGCGAGGACGGCGACCCCCTGGACGCGCTCGTGCTGCTCGAGGAGCCGACGTTCCCCGGCTGCCTGATCAAGTGCCGCGCCCTCGGCATGTTCCGCATGCGCGACGAGGCCGGCGGCGACGACAAGGTCCTCTGCGTGCCCCTGGGCGACCAGCGCGCCGCATGGCGCCAGGACATCGACGACGTCTCCGACTTCCACCGCCTGGAGATCCAGCACTTCTTCGAGGTGTACAAGGACCTCGAGCCCGGCAAGTCCGTCGAGGGCGCCCACTGGGTCGGCCGCGACGACGCCGAGGCCGAGATCGAGCGCTCCTTCCAGCGCGCCAAGGACACCGGCTACTACGACGGCCACTGAGCCGCCCACGCCGACACCGACGACCAGGTCGGTAGTTCGGGGTGAGGTCGGCGGTCCGGACCGCCGACCTCACCCCGAACTACCGACCTGACCTCTTTCGGCCGTCGCCCGCATAGGGTGAGGCCCATGCTTGCCGCCGTCATCCACGACACCCGTGACGTCCGCGCCGAAGAGCGCCCGGACCCGACGATCCTCACCCCGGGGGACGCCGTCGTGCGCGTCGTCGCCTCCTGCGTGTGCGGCTCCGACCTGTGGCCGTACCGCGGCGTGACGCCCGTGAAGCGGCCCCGGCCGATCGGGCACGAGCTCGTGGGCGTCGTGGAGGAGCTGGGCTCCGACGTGACGTCCGCCCGGGTGGGCGACTTCGTGATCCTGCCGTTCACGATGAGCTGCGGCGTCTGCCAGTCGTGCCGCGCCGGGTTCCCGGCGGCGTGCGACCTCGTGACCGGCTTCGGCGGCACCGACCGCGACGGTCACCCGGTCGACGGCGCGCAGGGCGAGCGCGTGCGGATCCCGCTCGCGCAGCACTCCCTGGTCCCCGTCGGGCGCACGGAGGCCGAGATCGAGGCCGCCGGCCTGGTGCCGCACCTGCTCACCCTCGCGGACGTGATGTCCACCGGCTACCACGCCGCGTCCTCGGCCCGGGTCTCGGCGGGCGACACGGTCGTCGTGGTCGGCGACGGCGCGGTCGGGCTCTCGGGCGTGATCGCGGCCCGCCTGCTCGGCGCCGAGCGCGTGGTCGCGATGAGCCGCCACGACGACCGGGCGGCGCTGGCCCGCGAGTTCGGCGCCACCGACGTCGTCGCCGAGCGTGGCGAGGAAGGGCTCGCGGCCCTGCGCGACCTGCTCGACGGCGACCTGGCCGACGCCGCGCTGGAGTGTGTCGGCACCAAGCAGTCGATGGACACCGCGCTCGACGTCGTGCGCGGCGGCGGGCGCGTCGGCTTCGTCGGCGTCCCCCACGGCGGGCCCGAGCTGAGCGTGCGCCGCCTGTTCGACCGCAACCTCACCGTCGGCGGCGGGATGGCGTCCGCCCGCCACTACATGGAGACGCTGCTGCCGGAGGTCCTGTCCGGCGCGATCGTCCCGGGCAAGGTCTTCGACCTCGAGCTGCCGCTCGCCGACGTCGCCGAGGGCTACGCCGCGATGGACGAGCGCCGCGCCACCAAGGTGCTGATCCGTCCATGACCACCACGGAGCGCGGCGTCCGTCGCTATCAGGAGACCGACCGCCAGGAGCTCCTGGAGCTCTTCGCCCGCGCCGGCGACGGCTCCCCCACCGGCGACCTGTGGGGGCACGTCCCCTCCGAGGCCGCGATCTACCTGACGCCCTACCTCGACCACGAGCCGGGGTCGGTCTTCGTCGCCGTGGCCGACGGCGCCCTGGTCGGCTACCTCGCGGGCTCGCTCGGCGGCGGTGCGGTGCCGAGCGAGGAGGACCGCATGGTCCGCGCGATCTCGCGGCACCTCGTGTTCCTCCGGCCGCGCGCGATGCCGTTCTTCGCCCGCAGCATCGTCGACGGCGTGCGCGCCAAGCGGGCCGGCGACGCCTCCGCCGGGGAGCTCGACGACCCGCGGTGGCCGGCCCACCTGCACGTCAACGTGGCGCCCGAGGCACGCGGTACCGGGCTCGCCCAGGGCCTCATGGCCGCGTTCCAGGAGCACGTGCGCGCGGCCGGCGTGCCCGGCGCCTACCTGCAGACGCTGGTCGAGAACGAGCGCGCCGCGCGGTTCTTCGCCCGCGCCGGCTTCGTGCCGCACGGGGGCACGCCGGCGGTCCCCGGCCTGCGCGTCGACGGCGGGCGCGCGCACCAGCTGACGATGGTCTGGCCGGCGCCGGACGGCGCCTGACCGACGGCGGCCGGCAGGCGCCGGGTCGTCACTCCGCGAGGCCGTGCCGGAAGGCCCAGACCACCACCTGGACGCGGTCGCGCACGCCCAGCTTGGCGAGGACCCGTCCCACGTAGGTCTTGACGGTGGCCTCCGAGACGAAGATCCGGGCGCCGATCTCCGCGTTGGACAGCCCCTCGGCGAGCAGCCCCACGACGCGCCGCTCCTGCTCCGACAGCACGGCCACGGCGGCGGTGCGGGCGGCGACGTCGGGCAGGCGGGGCACCGCGTGCGCGAGCAGGCGACGGGTCGCCGACGGCGCGACGACGGCGTCGCCCCGGTGCGCGACGCGTACCCCGGCGAGCAGGTCGTGCGTCGGGGCGTCCTTGAGCAGGAACCCGCTCGCACCGGCCCGCAGCGCGGCGAACAGGTACTCGTCGAGGTCGAAGGTCGTGAGCATCACGACACGGCACGGGGGCACCGATCCGTCGGCCGCACCCGTGACGAGCCGCCGGGTCGCCTCGATCCCGTCGAGCACCGGCATCCGGACGTCCATGAGGACGACGTCCGCGCGGTGCCGACGCTGCGCCTCGACCGCGGCCCCGCCGTCGGCGGCCTCCGCCACGACGACCATGTCCTCGGCCGCGTCGACCACGGCCACGGCCCCCGCCCGCACGAGGTCCTGGTCGTCGGCCACCAGCACCCGGATCACGGCCGGGCCCCCGCGGCGCCGGGCGGCACGGGGACCGTCGCCACGACGGTCCAGCCGACGCCCTGCCGCACCTCGAGCGTCCCCCCGACGGCCTCGAGCCGCTCGCGCATGCCGCGCAGGCCCAGGCCCGCCGGACGCGCGGCCGGGCCGCGCCGCCGGGGTCCGGCTGCCCCACCGTCGTCCGCCACCACGACCTCCAGCCCCTCGCCGCCCCACGTGAGCGTCACCCGCGCCGCCGCGCCGGGCCCGGCGTGCCGGGCGGTGTTGGTGAGCGCCTCCTGCACCGCACGGTAGACGGCGAGCCGGGCGACCGGGCCGAGGGCTCGCGGCTCGCCCGTGACGTCGAGGATCACGGTGCGCCCGGTCGCGCGGACCTCCTCGACGAGCGCCGGCAGGTCGGCCGTGCCGGGCGCCGGGCGGCCCGCGTCGTCCGACCCGTCGCCCACCGTCCCGGGCTCGTCCGCGACGTCCGGGCGCAGCACGTGCAGGAGCCCGCGCAGCTCGCCGGACGCGGAACGTCCCGCCTCCTCGACGGCGGCGAGGGCCTCCTGCGCCCGGGCCGGCGCCGCGCGCCCGAGCCGCGCCTGGGCGACGACGACGGCCAGCGAGTGCGCGACGACGTCGTGCATCTCCCGCGCGATGCGCGCACGCTCCGCGAGCGCCGCCCGGTCGGCCCGCGCGACCTGCTCGGCCACGGCCGCGTCGTGCCGCGCCTCGGCGTCGCGCCGGGCCGACTCCTGCGCCCGCCGCAGCAGGCCCGCCGTCCACGACGCCGCCAGCAGCGCCAGGAGCAGCAGCGCCAGGAGCCAGGGCGCCGGCCCGAACCCGGAGGCGCGCGCGGCGGGGTCCGTCGCGTAGCGCAGCACGGTGGCGGCGACACCGACGGCCCCGGTCACCGCCGGGAGCCAGGGGCGCGCCGACCAGGCCACGCAGGCGTAGACCGACAGCCACACCACGAGGGCCGACGGCAGCAGCAGGAACAGGCCCGTCGTGACGAGCTGTCCCGCCAGCGCGCCGAGCACCACGGCGTGCGACACCACCGGCGAGCGACGGCGCCACGCGAACGCCGCGTGGACCGCGACCGCGAGCGCGACCACCGTCGCCGCCGCACCCGGGGGCATCGACCGGGACGCGACCACCACGGTGGGGGGAAGCAGCACGAGCGCGGCCGCGGCCGCGAGGATGACGTCGCCCCGGGCGGGCCACGCGGTCATGCGGCTCCCCGCAGCACCCGGTCGCCGACCGCGCGGTTCGGGGCCCCGGGACGGCGGTCGTCGTGCGCCTGCAGCGTCGCCGCCAGCAGCGCGACCCCGACGACGAGCCAGCTGCCGTACGTCATCGCGACGAGGCCGATGACGGCTCCGGCGTCGAGGTCCACGGGCCCGTCGCTCACGCCGAGCAGCTGGGAGAGGGTGCCGAACACCATGAGCGCGCCCATCGTCAGCGCCGCGGTCGAGCCGAGCCAGCCGGCCGCGAGCAGCGCGGGCCGCAGGCGCCCCTCGACGACCGGCCCGGTCAGCCCGAGCACGACGAGCGCTCCCGTCGCGAACAGCACCAGCTCCATCCAGGGCACTCCCCCCGTGTGGGGCTCGGGGCGGCCGAACGTCCCGCCGAGCCACCAGTAGACCTTCAGCGACGGGTACGGGACGCACATCGCCAGGGCAAGGTACCGCGGCCGGTGACGTCCGCCCCTCGCCGCCGGCCGCAGCCTCCGTCCGACGCCCCAGGTGTACAGGACGGTCGTCACGGCCGCGAGGGCGGACAACGTCCGCACGACCATCCCCGGCACGTCGACCTCGGCGAAGTCCCCCGCCGGGATGCCGGTGACGGCGAAGAAGGCACGGAACCCCTCGAGCGCGAGGCCGCCCGACCCCCAGAACAGGAGCACGACGGCCGCCCACCCCACCGGCACCGTCACGCGCGGGAGGCGGGTGCCGAGCCCGACCGCGACCAGACCGGCGACGGCCGCGACCGGCGCGACCCACACGGGCGCGAAGACCTCCGCGTAGCCCGTCGGCGGGGCGCCCCGCAGCTGCAGCGCTCCCGCGGCGAGCGCCGCGAGGCAGGAGAGTACGGCGAGGACAGCGGGGACAGGTGAGGGTCGCGTGGTCATGACCGCCACGGTGCCCGCGGGCGGGACGGCCCCGCGTCGCCCGCAGGTCGCGACCTGTCGCGACCCGGGTCGACGCGTCCTCGGTCAGGGGCGGCCCGCCGACGGCATCGCGTCGTCCCAGCGGACCGGGGTCTCGCGGACCGCGATCCCCGGCCGCGGCGCCTCGACCATCATCCCGTTGCCGGAGTAGATCGCCACGTGCCGGATGCTCGACGGGTCGGAGGTGTCGTTGGCGTAGAAGATGAGGTCGCCCGGCCGCAGCTGGTCGTAGGAGACCTTGCCGACGCTGAGGTACTGGGAGCGTGACGTCCGGGTGATCCACACCCCGGCGGCGTTCCACGCGCCCGAGGTGAGCCCGGAGCAGTCGTAGCCCGGGTTGCCGGTGCCGCCCCACTGGTAGGCGATGCCGATCTTGGAGCGCGCCCACGCCACGGCCTCACGGCCCTGCGCCGCCGCGCCCTGCTCGACGCCGCTGACCGGCGGGGGCTCGGGCCGCGGGTCGGGCCTCGGCTCGCGGGTGGGCTCGGGGTCGGGCGCCGGTGCCGGGTCGGGCTCGGCGGCGGGTCGCTCGCGCGCCTCGTCGCGGGGTTCGCGCGGGGCGTCGGCGGGCGCGGTCGCGCGGTCGTCGGCGGTCGCGCGGTCGTCGGCGGGCTCGCCTGCGTCGGCCGCAGGCCCGCCGGACGCGTCCCCGGGCGTCGGCTGCGCGACGACGGCCTCGCGTGCCGCGCGCTCCCGCGCCCGCTCCGCCTGCTCCTGCCGGGCCTGCTCGCGCTCCCGCTCGAGCTCGACGCTGGTGCTGCGCAACTGGGCGAGGCGGGCGTAGAGCCGGTCGCGCTCGTCCTCTGCCGCCGCGGTCCGGGCAGTGAGGGTGGCCGCCGCGTCCTGCGCGGCCTCGAACGCCGTCCGGGCCTGCTCCTTCGCCTCGGCGAGCTCGGTGCGGGCGGCGTCCCAGCGGGCGTCCGCGTTCTCCGCCGTCGCGCGCACGTCGGCCTGGGCCGTGACCGCCCGAGCGTTCTTGCGGTCGACGGCGCGCTGGGCGGCACCGCCGGCGACCACGCCGTCGACGTCGTGGGCTCCGGCGACCACGGCCAGCGGGCTGGGGTCGCCGGCGCGCGCCGTCGTCCGGTACGCGTCGGCGAGCGCCGACCGGGCCTCGGCCTGCGCCTGGCGCGCCCGGTCGGCGCGGGCGGCCGCGTCGTCGGCGGCCTCGCGCGCCACCCGCACGCCCTCGCGGGCCTCCGCGTAGTCCTCGGCGGCCGTCTGCACGACGACCTCCGCCTGCGCGAGCTCGCCGCGGATGGCGTCGAGCCGGTGCTGCGCCCCCGCGACGTCCAGGTGGGCGGCGTCGACGGCGGCGTGCGCGGCGGCCACGTCGTCGTCGCTGGGCGGGTCGGCGGAGGCCGCAGGTGCGGCCGCGGTCGGCAGGACCCCGAGGAGCGCGGCCGCGACGACGGCGGTCGCGCGCACGGGTGTCGTCGTCCGGCGTCCCGTGCTCGCAGGTGCGGGACGCGGGGCGTGTCGCGTGCGGACCATGCTCTGCTCCTCCCCCTGGGCAGCACGTCCTGGCAACCCCGCCCAGGCTCGCCCACCGGGTGCACGAGCGCCACCGGAGAATCACGACACACGGTCCGGAGCAAGGCGACACGCCGTCCAAATCCTGGTCTCGAATAATGGACCAGCCCTGTCGCCCGCCGGCGACCCGGGCTACCGTCGAGCGCATGACCCGCCGAATGTGCCGCTGACCACCGCGCACGTTCGCCTGCCTGCGGCCGGCTCACCGAACCGGCATCGGCGCAGCATCCTGCCCCGTGCGCACCTCGACCGTCGCGGTCCCCAGCGTGCAGGCCTGGGCACCGCGGCCCCGCCCGACCGTTGCCGAACCAGCGCCGCCGAACCAGCCAGGAGCAGACATGAGCACCGACGCCACCCCCGCCGCCACGTGGTCCTTCGAGACGCGCCAGATCCACGCCGGCACCGTGCCCGACCCCGTGACCGGGGCCCGCGCCCTGCCGATCTACCAGACGACCTCGTTCGAGTTCCCATCCGCCGACGTCGCCGCCGACCGGTTCGCGCTCAAGGACCTCGGCCCCATCTACACCCGCATCGGCAACCCGACCCAGGAGGCCGTCGAGAACCGCGTCGCCGACCTCGAGGGCGGCGTCGGCGCCCTGCTGGTCGCCTCCGGCCAGGCCGCCGAGACGATCGCCATCCTCACGCTGGCCCAGGCCGGCGACCACATCGTCGCCAGCCCCAGCCTGTACGGCGGTACGTACAACCTGCTGCACCACACGCTGCCGCGGCTCGGCATCACCACGACCTTCGTCGACGACCCGCACGACCTCGACGCCTGGCGCGCCGCCGCCCGCCCGAACACCAAGGCCTTCTTCGGCGAGACGATCCCCAACCCGCGCGCCGACGTGCTCGACATCGCCGGGGTCGCCGGCGTCGCCCACGAGGTCGGGGTGCCGCTGATCGTCGACAACACCGTCGCGACGCCCTACCTCGTGCGTCCCATCGAGCACGGCGCCGACATCGTCGTGCACTCGGCCACCAAGTACCTGGGCGGGCACGGCACGTCGATCGGCGGCGTCATCGTCGACGGCGGCACCTTCGACTACGCCGCCGACCCCGACCGCTTCACCGACTTCAACCAGCCCGACCCCAGCTACCACGGCCTCGTCTACGCGCGCGACCTCGGCGTCGGCTCGGCGCTGGGCGCCAACCTGGCGTTCGTCCTCAAGGCTCGCGTCCAGCTGCTGCGCGACCTCGGCCCCGCCATCTCGCCGTTCAACGTGTTCCTGCTCGCGCAGGGCCTCGAGACGCTGTCCCTGCGGCTGGAGCGGCACGTGGCCAACGCCCAGCGCGTCGCCGAGTGGCTCGAGGCGCGCGTCGACGTGGGCGTCGTGCACTACGCCGGCCTGGAGTCCTCGCCCTGG
Organism: Isoptericola cucumis; assembly: GCF_014635665.1. Lineage (GTDB taxonomy): Bacteria > Actinomycetota > Actinomycetes > Actinomycetales > Cellulomonadaceae > Isoptericola > Isoptericola cucumis. The sequence goes on along the minus strand of NZ_BMDG01000002.1, from coordinate 213,426 downwards.
TACGCCAACGCCCAGCGGTACTCCCCCGCGGGCGCGGGCGCCGTCCTCGCCTTCGAGCTGGTGACGGACGACGACGAGCAGGCGAACGCCGCCGGGCGCGCGTTCGTCTCGGCGCTGCAGCTGCACTCCCACGTGGCGAACATCGGCGACGTGCGGTCCCTCGTCATCCACCCCGCCTCGACGACGCACTCCCAGCTCACGCCCGCCGAGCAGGCCTTCTCCGGCGTGACGCCGGGCCTGGTGCGGCTCGCCGTCGGGCTCGAGCACGTCGACGACATCCTCGCGGACCTCGAGCTCGGCTTCGCCGCGGCGGCCGCCGCCACCGGCGCGGGCAGGCGGGCCGGCGCGGACGGCGAGGCCGCGGCGTGACCGTGGCGGGCGACCGCCGGTACGCGACGCCCGGGCCGACGGCGCGGGACCGGGCACGGGCCGCCGCGCCCGTGCCCGGCTCGGGCGCGTGGCGCGACGGCGACCCGGTGGCCGCCCGCCGCTTCGCCGACGTCGGCGCGGTCGAGCTCGAGTCCGGCGGTGTGCTGCCCGACGTGCGGGTGGCGTACGAGACCTGGGGCGAGCTGGCCCCCGACGGGTCGAACGCCGTCCTCGTGCTGCACGCCCTCACCGGCGACGCCCACCTGGCCGGCCCGGCGGGCCCCGGTCAGCACAGCGCCGGCTGGTGGGAGCAGATGGTCGGGCCGGGCGCACCCCTCGACACCGACCGGTACTTCGTCGTCGCCCCCAACGTGCTGGGCGGCTGCCAGGGCACCACCGGGCCCGCGTCGACCGCCCCCGACGGCCGGCCCTGGGGCGGCCGCTTCCCCCGCATCACGACGCGCGACCAGGTGGCCGCGGAGATCGAGCTGACCCGCCAGCTGGGGATCGACGGCTGGGAGCTCGTCATCGGCGCCTCGATGGGCGGCCTCCGCGTCCTCGAGTGGGCCCTCATGGGCCCCGAGGCCGGCATCGAGGTGCGGGGCGTGGCCCCGATCGCGACGACCGCGCAGACCTCGGGCGACCAGATCGCCTGGGCCCACCCCCAGCTCGGTGCGATCCGCGCCGACCCGCGCTGGCGCGGCGGCGACTACTACGACGCCCCCGACGGCGACGGGCCGCACGCGGGCCTCGCCGTCGCCCGGCAGATCGCCCACACGACGTACCGCACGGCCGTGGAGCTCGACGAGCGGTTCGGGCGTCTCCCGCAGGGCGGCGAGGACCCGATGACGGGCGGGCGGTACGCCGTCCAGTCGTACCTCGACCACCACGGCGACAAGCTCGCCCGGCGCTTCGACGCCAACTCCTACCTGGTGCTCACCGAGTCGATGCTCAGCCACGACCTGGGCCGCGACCGCGGCGGCGTCGAGGCGGCGCTGGCGCAGATCACCGCCCGGACGCTCGCGGTCGCGGTGGACTCGGACCGGTTGTACCCGCCCGAGCAGGCGCGGCGCATCGCGGCCGGGGTGCCGGGCGCGGAGCCGCTGCGGCTCGTGCGGTCCGACTTCGGGCACGACGGGTTCCTCATCGAGTTCGACCAGCTCGGGCCGATCGTGGCGAGCTTCCTCGCCGGGGCGCACGCCCGGAGCCCGGAGCCCGGCTCCGGCAGCTGACGCCGCAGCGCCCGAGGCCGTTCGCGCGGCGGGTGTCGGACGCCGTGCCTAGCGTGGTTCCGGGCCGCCGCAGCGGCGGCCGTCCACCGTGCGCCACCGTCGTCCAGGAGGATCCCCCATGGTCCGGCTCAACCCGTATCTCAGCTTCAAGAACCAGGCCCGCGAGGCGCTCGAGTTCTACCGGTCCGTCCTCGGCGGCGAGCTGGACCTCAGCCTGTTCGGCGACATGCCCGAGGAGGCCGGGATGCCCGTCGCCCCCGAGGACCGCGAGCTGGTCATGCACGGCCAGCTCGACACCCCCGCCGGGCTCACCCTCATGGCCTCGGACACCGGCTCGATGATGCCGTACGTCGCGCCGACCAGCGGCGTCGTCGTGGCCCTGACCGGCGGCCCCGCCGACCACGACTACGTCGCCGGCGCGTACGCGCAGCTGGCCGAGGGCGGCTCCGACGCGATGCCGTTCGACCTCGCGCCGTGGGGCGACTACTACGGTCAGGTCACCGACCGGTTCGGCATCACCTGGATGTTCGACGTCGGCACGCAGGAGGGCTGAGGGAGAGGCGCTCGCCCGAAGCGGAGCCACAGGCTCGGCCGACGACCGGCCCCTGCACGCAGGAGAGCCGACCAGCCGTCGCCCGGCCGGCGGGTGCTGTGGGTAGGTTGGGCGGCATGCTCGCTGCCACCGTCGCCCGGTTCTCGCCCGACTCCCCGCTCGACGGCCTGGAGGTGGGCCAGCGGCCGGAACCCGAGGAGAGGGAGCACTGGAGCACGGTCGACGTGCAGGCCGCGACGTTGAACCACCACGACCTGTGGTCGCTGCGCGGCGTCGGTCTGCGGGCCGAGCAGCTGCCGATGGTCCTCGGCACGGACGCCGCCGGCGTCGCGCCCGACGGCTCGCGGGTGCTCGTGCACGGGGTGATCGGCGCGGACGGGCACGGCGTCGGCCCGCGCGAACGGCGCACCCTGCTGTCGGAGAAGTACCCGGGCACGCTGGCCGAGCGGGTCGCGGTCCCGACGGCCAACCTGGTCCCCCTCCCCGACGAGCTGTCGTTCGCCGAGGCGGCCTGCCTGCCCACGGCCTGGCTCACCGCCTACCGGATGCTGTTCGGCGCGGGCGGCCTGACCCCGGGCGACCGGGTGCTCGTGCAGGGCGCGGGCGGCGGCGTCGCGACCGCGGCGATCGCGCTGGGCGCGGCCGCGGGCCTCGAGGTCGTCGCCACGTCGCGCTCGGCGGCCAAGCGGGCGCGGGCGCTCGAGCTGGGCGCCGCGCACGCCGTCGAGCCGGGCGAGCGGCTGCCCGCGCGGGTGGACGCCGTCGTCGAGTCGGTCGGCCAGGCCACGTGGGCGCACTCCGTGCGGTCGGTGCGGCCCGGCGGCACGATCGTCGTGTGCGGGGCGACGTCCGGCGACGCCCCGCCCGCCGAGCTGACCCGCGTCTTCTTCAACGAGATCCGCGTGCAGGGCGTGACGATGGGATCGCGCGACGACCTGGCCGCCCTGGTGCGGTTCTGCGCCCGCACGGGCCTACGGCCCGTGATCGACTCCGAGGTGCCGCTCGCGCGCGTCGCCGACGGGTTGGCACGCCTCGAGGCGGGCGAGCAGACGGGCAAGATCGTCGTCCTGCCCTGACCGGTCAGTCAGCCGCCGCGGCGTCGCTGCGGGCCGCCAGCGTCCGCAGCGCGGCGCGCAGCTCGGGCGGGCCCACGACGTCGAACGGCACGTCGAACATGGCCAGCTGCGCGGCGAGCCCGACCCACGACCACGACGCAAGCACCATCCGGCACCGCGGGCCGTCGTCGGCGTCCTCGAGCGCCTCGACGACGCCCCACCGCCCCACCCACGGCGCGAGCTGGTCGGCCCGCGCGTGCAGGACGGCCTCGCCACGCACCGCCGTCGGGCTCACGGCCTCGAACCCCTCGAGGACGTAGCGCGCGACGTCGCCGCCCGGCACCGTGCGCCGGCGGAAGCGCGGGCCGCTGCCCGTGCGGAGCGTGAGCCGGTCGATGCGGAAACGTCGCCAGTCGTCGCGGTCCAGGTCGAAGGCGACGAGGTACCAGCGCCCCTCGGCCGTCACGAGGTGGTGCGGCTCCACGCGGCGCGGCGGCCGGAACGCGTCGGGGCCGGTGCCGACCACCGGTGTGGACCCGCGCGCGTAGTCGAACCGCACCACCTCGGCGGCGCGGATCGCCGTGCCGAGCGCGAGGAGCGTGTCGTGGTCGACCTCCGGCCTGGCCGGCGCCTCGGGGTCGCGGGCGGCGGTGATCTCCAGGGCGTCGATGCGCGCCCGCAGCCGCGCCGGCATCACCTGGCGGACCGTGGCGAGCGCGCGCAGCGCGGCGTCCTGCGTGCCGGCGGTGGTCGACGTCTGGAGGGCGACCGCGACGGCCACGGCCTGCTCGTCGTCGAGGAGCAGGGGCGGCAGCTCGGCCCCCGCGACGAGCCGGTAGCCGCCGTCCGGGCCGCGCGTGGCCTGCACCGGGTACCCGAGCTCGCGCAGCCGGTCGACGTCGCGGCGCACGGTCCGCGGGCTGACGCCGAGCCGGTCGGCCAGGAGCGTGCCCGGCCAGTCCCGGCGCGCCTGCAGCAGCGACAGCAGGGAGAGCAGCCGGCCCGACGTCTCGATCATGACCTCAGGTTGCCACCAGTAGCGGACAGAGGCTGACCGCAACTGTCGGCATCGTGGTCGTCGAACCCACACAGGAGGTGGACCATGATCCGAACTCGCGGGCTCACGAAGGACTTCGTCGTGAGCCGTCACGAGACCGTGCACGCCGTGCGCGGCATCGACCTCGACGTCGAGGCCGGCGAGCTCGTCGCCGTGCTCGGCCCGAACGGCGCCGGCAAGACCACGACGATGCGCATGCTCACGACGCTCCTCGCCCCGACGTCCGGCACGGCGCACGTCGCCGGGCACGACGTCACGACCGCGCCGCACCGCGTGCGGGCCGCGATCGGGTACGTCGGGCAGGGCAACGGCGCGGCCTCGGTGCAGCAGGTGCGCGACGAGCTCGTGCTGCAGGGGCGGGTGCACGGCCTGGACCGGCGCGCCGCCGAGTACCGCGCCGACGAGCTGCTCGAGGCGCTCGACCTCGCCCCGCTCGCCCGGCGCAAGGTGGACAGCCTGTCCGGCGGCCAGCGCCGGCGGCTCGACGTCGCCCTCGGGCTCGTCCAGGCGCCGCCGCTGCTCTTCCTCGACGAGCCGTCCACCGGCCTGGACCCGCACAACCGGGCCAACCTGTGGGAGCACGTGCTGCGCCTGCGCACCCGGTCGGCGGAGAGCTCCGGACCGCCGACGACGATCGTCCTCACGACCCACTACCTCGACGAGGCCGACACCATGGCGGAGCGCGTCGTCGTCGTCGACCACGGCGAGGTCATCGCCGACGACACCGCCGACGCGCTCAAGGCCGACCTCGCGGGCGACCACGTGGCGCTGCAGGCGGCCCCCGAGCACCTGGCCGTGCTCGCGCAGATCGCCGAGCGCGACGCCGGCACGCGCGAGGTCGCCGTGGACGTCACCGCGGACCACGACGGCGCCGGGGACGCCGGTCCCGACCGGCTCTCCACCGGCGTGGTGTCGGTGCGCTCCACCGACGGCACCCGCGCGGTGCCCGGGCTGCTGCGGGCCGCGGACGCCGCCGGCGTCGACGTCCTGGGCGTCCAGGTCTCGCGCCCCACCCTCGACGACGTCTTCCTCGCGCTCACCGGCCGCAGCCTGCGCGAGACGGCGCTCGACCCCTCGTCCGGCCGCACGCCGGACCTCACGAAGGAGGTGGCCCGATGAGCCACACGACCGTCGCGGGCCCGCCGCGCGTCCCCGTCGCCCCCGCCACGACCCCGTCGCGGGCGGGCCGGTTCTGGGGCGACACCGGCCTCGTGCTCGTCCGCGAGCTGCGGCCGCTGGTGCGCGACCCGTTCTCCATGCTCTTCGGGCTGGTGCAGCCGCTGTTCTTCCTCGCCCTCTTCGGGCCGCTGCTGGTGAGCTCGCTCGGCGGGACCGACGCCCTCGGCGGCGACGTCTGGCTGTGGTTCGTGCCGTCGATCCTCGTGATGTCCACCCTGTTCGGGACCACCGGGACCGGCTCGAACCTGCAGATGGAGCTCGTCTCCGGCTCGCACGAACGGCTGCTCGTCACGCCGATGTCCCGGTCCGCGATGCTCGTCGGGCGGGCGCTCAAGGAGGTGGTGCCGGTCGTCGTCCAGGCGCTGGTCGTCGTGCTCGTCATGCTGCCCTTCGGCCTGCGCCCCGACCCGCTGGGCGTCGTGCTCACGCTCGGCCAGCTCGCGGTGCTCGGCGTGGGGATCGGCGGGTTCTCGTACGCCCTCGCCCTCGCGGTGCGCAAGCAGGAGTGGATGTTCTGGGTCGTGCAGCAGACGGTGATCTTCCCGCTCATGCTGCTGTCGGGGATGCTGCTTCCCCTCGACGGCGGGCCGGCATGGATGCGGACCGTCTCGTACGCCGACCCGCTGCGCTACGTCGTCGACGCCGCCCGCGAGCTGTTCGCGGGCGACCTCGCGTCGCCCGCCGTCCTGTGGGGGTGGGTCGCCGCGCTGCTCACCGCCGCCGCCGGGCTCGCCGTCGGGGTGCGCACGATGGAGCGCGCCCGCGCCTGAGGCCGCCGCTCGGCGACGGGTCAGGCGAAGCGCTGGCGGAACGCCTCCATGAGCGTCGGCCCGTCGGAGCCGAGCCGCCACACGGTCCAGCCGTCGACGGTCGGCGAGCCGGACGCCGCGGTGGCGGCGTGGTCCGGGTGCCGGTACCGCGAGCCGTCCGTCAGCTCGATCGCGCCGTCCGGGTGCAGCACCGCCTCGTAGTGCTGCCGGCGCCGCGGCCGGGACCACACGACCGGCGTCGGGTAGCCGATCGTGCTCGCGAGGGCGATGAGGTCCGGGTCGATCTCGTCGTCGGGCGCGACCGGCGCCCCCGACGGCTCCGGCGTCCAGGCGTCCGCCGGGGCCGTCAGCGGGTCGTAGGACGGCGCGTCGTACGAGGGGGCGTCGTACGAGGGGGCGTCGTACGAGGGGGCGTCGTAGGACGGCGCGTCGTACGAAGGGGCGCCGTAGGAGCGCCCGTCGTAGGACGGGGAACCGAACGACGGCGGGTCGTAGGAGGGCGCGTCGTACCGGCGGGACGGCGCGCGCGGGAGGGTGTCGTCCTCCCACGGCCGGTCGTCGTCCTGCGGCGGGACGCTCAGGCGCGGCGGCTCCAGCGGCGGCACCTGCAGGCGCGGCAGGTCGTCCTCGGCGCCCGACCAGCGAGGTTCCGGGATCGGCGGCTCGGGCCTCGACCACGACGACGGGGCCGGCCGGTCGAACGCCGGCGCCGCGACGGCGGCGAACGCCTCGCCCAGGCCCGGGCCCGCGCCGGAACCCGGCGGGGGCAGCGGCACGGAGGGCCTGCCGTGGTCGCTCCAGGAGTCGAGACCGGCGTCCGACGCGACCGGCTCGTAGGTCGGCGTCTGCTCGGCGGCCTGCTCCGCCGCGGCGAACCGCTCGGCCCGCGAGCGCCGGCGCACGGGCGCGGACCGGCGCGTCGTCGTGCCCCCGCCCGGCAGGGAGGTGGGCAGCGCCTCGTGCGGGGCACCGGCGGCGGGGTCCACGGGCAGCGGCAGCGCGGGCGGCGTCGGGGGCGCGGCGGCGTCGGCGGCACGACGGCGGCCGGCGCGCGTGGGGGCGACCTGCGCCGGGGCCGCGTGCCCGCGCGCCTCGGCGGGCATCTTGCCGCCCAGCGCCAGCCCGACCGCGACGCCCTCGGCGAAGATCTCCGGCTCGACGTCGGACGACGCGGGCGTGTCCGCCGCCGGGGTGCTCGGCGTGGCCCGGTCGCCGGTCACGCCGGGGGTGCTCGGGGCGCCGGTCGCGGCGGAGAGCTGCGGCGAGGTCGCGGACGAGGCGGGGTGGATCACCAACGGCGAGACGTCGACGAACCGCCGCCCGTCCGCGCTCTGCACCACGCCCATCTTCAGCACCTCGACGGGCATCGTGGGCTGGCGCAGGAAGTCGACGGCGTTGAGGATCTCCTCGTCCGCCTCCTGGCAGATCATGATGAGGCGGGCGCTGCTGCGACCCGGCTGGGAACGCGTGATGGGGACGCTGTCGTAGAACGCGGCCACGTCGCGGTGGAACGCCGACGCGCCTCCGTGGTACCGCGACGCGAGCTCGCCGCGGGTGAGCCGGCCGGCCGCGCCCGCGTGGTCGAGGGCCTTGGTGAGCGCCGACCGGTCGAGCTCGGCCACGAGCTCGACGACGACCGGCGACCCCGTGGCGTCGAGCGCCAGCAGGTGGGGCTCGTCGGGCCCGGCGCCCGGCGCGACCGGGAAGATCTGCTCGCCCAGCAGACCGTCGATGTGGCTCTCCACGACCGCGTGGGCCGTGGTGCCGACCCCCGGTTCACGGGTGACCTGGGACCGTCCGGACTGGACGAGGAGGGGCCGTTGGCCGTCGACCTCGAACAGTGGCATGCGCACAACTCCTGGTTCGGATCACGACCCCTGCGGCCGTATCCCGGGCACAGCCTAGGCCAGTCACCTGGGTGGCCTCCTCAGTGACGCGGGCCACGGGACATATCCGGCGCGGCGGGGCACACCTGACGTCGTGAAACGGGTAAACGAGACGAATCAGGCGTGCCCGGTCGTGGCCTCGTCGTCGTCCGGGGCAACCGCGCCCGGGCCCGCGGCCGAGCCGCCCAGCCGCTCCTCGACCCGGGCCACCTTGGCGTCGAGCTGGCCGGTGTAGCCGGGCCGGATGTCCGCCTTGAGCACGAGGGACACGCGGTGGCCACCGGCGCCCACCGCCTCGGTGGCGCGCCGGACCACCGGCATCACCTCGTCCCACTCCCCCTCGATCTCGGTGAACATCGCGGTGGTGCGGTTCGGCAGGCCCGAGTCGCGCACGATGCGGACGGCCTCGGCGACGGAGTCCGCGACGGACTCGCCGGCGCCGAGCGGGGACACGGAGAAAGCGAAGACGGCCATGCGCCCATCCTCCACCCTCGCCGTCCCGGGGAACGCTTAGGCTCGGCAGGTGAGCTCCTCCCCCGTCGCTCCGCGCGTCACCCTGCTCGCCGGCGGCGTCGGCGGTGCCCGCCTCGCCCACGGCCTCGCCCTCGCCCTGCCCGGCGGCGGCGCCCCCGACGACGAGGGCCGCGGGCTGACCGCCGTCGTCAACGTCGGCGACGACACCGAACGGCACGGGCTGCACGTCGCCCCCGACCTCGACACCGTCGTCTACACGCTCGCGGGCGCGAACGACGAGGACCGCGGCTGGGGGCTGCAGGGCGAGTCCTACGCGACCCTCGAGCAGCTCACGCGGCTCGGCGAGGACACCTGGTTCACGCTCGGGGACAAGGACCTCGCGACCCACGTGGTGCGCACCGCCGCCCTGCGTGCGGGCGAGCCGCTCAGCGCCGTCACCGCCCGCCTCGCCGCCGCGCTCGGGGTGCGCGCGCGGATCCTGCCGGTGACCGACGACCGGCTGCGCACCCTCGTGGACACCCCCTCCGGCCGGGTCGCGTTCCAGGAGTACTTCGTGCGCCGCCGGCACGCCGACGCCGTGCTCGGGCTGACGTTCGACGGCGCCGGGACGGCGCTGCCGGCGCCCGGGGTGCTCGACGCGCTGACGGGCGCGGACGTGCTCGTGGTGGCGCCCTCCAACCCGTTCCTGTCCGTGGACCCCGTGCTCGCGGTGCCCGGCGTCCGCGCGGCCGTCGAGAGCTCGACGGCCCGTCGGGTGGCCGTGAGCCCGATCGTCGGGGGCCGGGCGATCAAGGGCCCCGCGGCGCAGATCCTCGAGACCCTCGGCCACGAGGTCTCCGCGCTGGGTGTCGCCCGCCTCTACACCGGCCTGGTGGACGTCATGACGATCGACGACGCCGACGCGGCCCTCGCGGGCCCGATCCGCGACCTCGGCCTCGACGTGGTCGTCACCGACACGGTCATGGGCGGGCCGGCCGGACGCGAGCGCCTCGCCCGCGAGCTCCTGGCCGCCGTCGGCCACCGGGCTCCGTGAGCGCCGCACCCGAGACGGTCGCCGTCGTCCCCGTGCGGGACGGCGTCTCGGGCAAGTCCCGCCTCGCGACGGCGCTGGGCCCGGCCGCCCGGCGCCGGCTCGTCGCGACGCTCGCGCGGCACGTGGTCGGCGTGCTGGTGGCGTCGGACGCCGTCGACCGCGTCGCCGTCGTGACGGCCGACGCCCCGTTCGCGGCCGAGACGCTCGCCGGGCTCGACGTCGGCGTCGTCGTGCAGCCCGCGGACCGGCCGGGGCTCGACGCCGCGCTCGACCTCGGACGCGAGCACGCCGCCGCGCTCGGGGCGCGGCGGGTGCTGGTCGCGCACGCCGACCTGCCGCTCCTGTCCCCCGCCGACGTCGCGGCGCTCCTCGCGGCCGACGCCTCCGTCGTGGTGGCTCCCGACCGGCACGGCACCGGGACGAACCTGCTGCTCGTGCCGGCGACGCCGGGGTTCACGTTCCGCTTCGGCCCGGGCTCGTGCGCCGCGCACGTCGCGGAGGCGGGGCGCGCCGGCCTTCCGGTCGCCGTCGTGCACCGCCCAGGCACCGAGGTGGACCTCGACACCCTGGACGACTGGGGCGAGCTGCCCGCCGCCGCCCGCGACCGCCTGCGCGACGGCGTCGGCCTGCCGCTCCCGTAGCCCCGGTCGGGCGGACCGCGCCACCGATCAGTTCGAGGCGCCGGCGCGGTCCACCGCGGCATGAGCATCCCCCTGGTCCAGCAGTCCGACCTGCCGCACGGCAACCTCGAGGGCTACCTGCACGGCTCGGCGGTGTCGGTGATCTTCGAGCGCACCGACACCGACGGCGTCGGCCCCCGCCTGCACCTGCACCCCTACCCCGAGACGTTCGTCATCCGGTCCGGCCGGGCGCTGTTCCGGGTGGGCGACGACGAGATGGTCGCCGTGGGCGGGCAGATCCTCGTGGCTCCGGCCCGGGTGCCGCACAAGTTCACCGTGATCGGGCCGGAGCTGTACGAGGCCGTGCACATCCACGCCAGCGACCGGTTCGAGACCGAGTGGCTGGAGTAGCCGGGCCCGTCGTCACACCGCGTCGAGGCGCGCCCGCAGCTCGGGGTCGAGGTCGAGGTCGGCGGCGCCGAGCAGCTCGTCGAGCTGGGCGACGCTGCTCGCCCCGACGATCGGGACCACGGGCACGTCGCCGCCCAGGAGCCACGCGAGCACCACCTGGTTCGGCGTGGCGCCGACCTCGGCCGCCACCTCGCGCAGCACGCGCAGCCGCTCGTGCGTCGTGGGGTGGTCGAAGCCGTCCCACAGCGGCTTGTCGTCGCGCACCAGCGCGCCCTGCATGAGCGGCGAGTAGGCGACGACGGCGAGGGGGCTGCCCGCCTCGGACGACGCCCGGGCGTAGTCGAGCAGCTCGTACGACGCCCAGTTGTGCCGGCCGACGTCGGGCCGCGGGTACGGGTAGGTGAGCTGCTGCTGCACCAGGCCGTACGGGGCGACCCCCTGCCGGCGGGCCTCCTCCCGGGCCTCGACGACGCGGTGCAGCGCGACGTTCGAGATGCCCGCGATCCCGACGAGCCCTTCCGCCTGCAGCTTGCCGAACGCGCCGACGGTCTCCGCGAGCGGGGTCTCGACGTCGTCCACGTGGCCGTAGTAGGCGTCGACGTGGTCGACGCCGAGGTGCCGCAGGCTCTCCCGCGCCTCCCAGGCGATGGTCTCGGCGCCGAGGCCCTGGTAGTTCGTGGGGGGCACGGGCTGCAGCGGCAGGTCCGGGTCCTTCTTGGCCGCGCCCACCTTGGTGGCGATCCGCAGCGCGTCGCGGTTGCCCCGGTCGGCGAGCCAGCGGCCGAGCACGTCCTCGCTGTCGCGGCCGTGGCCGCCACCCCAGCCGTTGTAGTTGTTCGCCGTGTCGAGGAACGTGCCGCCGGCCTCGACGAAGCGGTCGAGGACCGCCCGGGACGTCTCCTCGTCGGTCCGGGTGCCGAACCACATCGTGCCGAGGCACAGGGTGCTGACCTCGAAGGACGTCGTGCCGTCTCCGATCGTGCGGTAGCGCATGGGTGCTCCAGTCCGTGGGGCCGGCGACCGTCCCGCCGGCTGACTCCTCCGACGCTACGAGCAGATCGGTCCGGGTGTACCGTCCAATTCCATGGCAACGGCCCAGACCAATGCTCGCCTCGCGTGGGACACGGTCCTCGACCTCGGCGACGACGGCGCCCCGCTGGTCGCCCGCCTCGAGCGCGCCCTGCGGGACGCGGTGCACGCCGGCCGGGTCCCCGGCGGGTCGGCGCTGCCGCCGAGCCGCGTCCTCGCGGAGACCCTGGGCGTGTCGCGCTGGGTCGTGACGGAGGTCTACGGCCAGCTCGTCGCCGAGGGGTTCTGCGAGGCGCGCGTCGGCTCCGGGACGCGCGTCGCCACGGGGGCCGCCGCGCACGCCGTCCCGAAGCACCCGGCCCGCGCCGCCCCCGTCCCCGCGGGCGCGGCCCTCCGCCTCGACCTGCGCCCGGGCGTGCCCGACCTGCGGCACGTGCCCAGGTCGGCGTGGCTGCGGGCGCTGCGGGACGCACTGGCCGACGCCCCCGACGCCGACCTCGGTGCCCCCGACCCCGCCGGCCACCCGGCGGCGCGCACCGCCGTCGTCGACTACCTCGCCCGGGCCCGCTCCACCTGCGCGAGCTCCGACGACGTCGTGGTCACGCACGGCGCGGCCGACGGCATGGCGCGCCTCGCCCGGGCGCTGCGCTCCGCCGGCCACCGCGCGGTCCTCGTCGAGGACCCGAGCTGGGGGCGGCTGCGCGACGTCGCCCGCGACGCCGGGCTCGTCCCCGTCCCGGTCCCGGTGGACGACGACGGGGTCGACGTCGGCGGGCTCGTCGCGGCGGCCGACCGCACCGGCGCCCGCGCCGCCCTGGTGACGCCCGCCCACCAGTTCCCGACCGGCGTGGCGCTCGCCCCCGGGCGGCGCGACGCGCTCGTGTCGTGGGCGCGCGACGTCGACGGGCTCGTGATCGAGGACGACTACGACGCCGAGTTCCGCTACGACCGGCGGCCCGTGGCCGCCCTGCAGGGTCACGACCCGGGCCGCGTCGCGCTGCTCGGGTCGCTCAGCAAGACGGTCTCGCCGGCGCTCGGGCTCGGGTGGCTGGTGCTGCCGCCGCGGTGGCGCGTGCGGCTCGGCGAGCTCGCCGGCGGGCCCGAGCCGTCGACGATCGACCAGCTGGCGCTCGGCGGGTTCCTCACGGGCGGCGGCTACGAGCGGCACCTGCGGGCCGCGCGGGGCCGGTTCCGCCGCCGCCGCGCGGCGCTGCTCGACGCGCTGGCCGCCGCGCTGCCCGGGCTGCCCGTCACCGGCCTGGCCGCCGGCCTGCACGTCGTCCTCGGACTGCCGGACGGCGTCACCGCCGCGGCCGTGGTCGCGGCCGCCGCGGAGCGCGACGTCGCCGTCGGCGACCTGCGGCGCTACCGCGTCACCGCGTCACCGGGACCGGCGTCCCCGCGCGAGGCGCTCGTCGTCGGCTACGGCAACCTCGCCGACGCGCGGGTCGAGGAGGCCGTCGCCGGGCTCGCCGCGGCGGTGCGCGAACGGTCGCGGCGGTGACGCCGGCGGGTCGCCGGGGTGCCGCTCACCAGCGTCCCCGGTGCACGACGTCCTCCAGCGGCTTGCGACGCCGCCGCGTCGGCGAGCCCTGGGCACCGCCGTCCGCCGGGTGACCCACCGCGACGACCCCGGTCTGCACCCACTCGTCCGGGACGCCGAAGGCCTCGCGGAACGCCGGCACCTCGCCGGCGCCGATGCCGAAGAAGCACGCGCCGAGGCCCTCGTCGACCGCGGTCTGCAGCATGAGCAGCGACGCCATGCCCGCGTCGACGTGCCAGTACGGCACCGGCCAGCGCGCCTCGTCCCGGTCGGTCCACCCCTTGTCCGGCTCGGCGTACCGGCCGAGGTAGGCGTCCTTCGAGCAGAGCACGACGACGAGCACCGGCGCGGTGCGCATGCCCGCCAGCCAGGTCGACATGTTCCGCTCGGACGCGGCCGGGGTGGCGGCCGCCCAGAACCGCTCCCGCTCGTCCGGCGTCGTGAGCACCAGGAACGACCAGCCCTGCGAGAAGCCCGCGCTGGGGGCGCGCACCGCGTTGCGCACCAGCCGGTCCACGACGTCGGGCGCCACCTCCTCGCCCGTGAACCGCCGCACCATCCGCCGCCTGCGCACCACGTCCTGGAACTCCACGCGCCCATCCTGCCTGCTGCCGGACGGCGGGGTCGCCGTCAGAGGACGAGCTCGGGCTGGAGCCGGGTGACCGACCACACGCGCTGCCGGCGCGCCGCCAGGGTGGTCAGGCCCAGCGCGACGACGAGCACCCCGACGAGCACCGTCACGTCCCGGGAGACCGTCGCGAGGTTGCCGCCGTACAGCAGCTGGCGCAGGCCCTCGACGGCGTACGTCATCGGCATGAACTGGTGCATGGCCTTCAGCGGCTGCGGGATCGTCTGCCACGGGAACGTGCCGCCCGCCGTGACGAGCTGGACCAGCATGAGCACCAGGCCGAGGAACTGGCCCGCGGCGCCGAGCCACACGTTCAGGGCCTGCAGGACGGCGACGAACGTGCCGGAGACGAGCACGAGGAACAGGGCGGTGCCGAGGCCGTACGCCGGCTGGATGTCGAGGGCGAACTTGGTCACGGCGAACATCGCGGCCACCTGCACGACGCCGATCGCGGCGGGCGTCGCCCAGCCGCCCAGCGCTGTCGCGAGCCCCGACCGGCCCGCGGCGAGCGCCCGCACCGACAGCGGTCGCACCAGCAGGAACAGGACGTACGCCCCGATCCAGGTGGCCAGCGAGAGGAAGAACGGCGCCAGGCCGCCGCCGTACGTGCCGGCCGACGACAGGGACTCGTCCTTCACCTCGACCGGGTTGCCGATGGTCGACGCCGTGTCCTCGCGCGTCTCGTCGTCGACGTCGGGGATCTGCCCCAGGCCCTGGGCCAGCCCGTCGCGCAGCTCCGAGGTGCCGGCCTTGAGCTCCCCGGCGCCGTCGGCGAGCTTCGTCGTCCCGGCCGCGAGGTCGGCCGCACCCCCGGCCACCTGCCCGGTGCCGTCGGCCAGCCGGTGGACGCCGTCGGTGAGCGCCGGCGTCGCGGCGGCGAGCTGCCCGGTCCCGTCCGCGAGCCGGTCGGCGCCGTCGGCCGCGGAGCCGATGCCCGCCGTGAGCTGCGGCGTCGCGCCGGCCAGCGTGGCCGCGCCGTCGGCCACCTGCCGGGAGCCGTCGGCGAGCGTGTCGAGCTGCTTCGAGGCTCCCTCGACCTTCGTCACCGCGGACTGCACGTCCTGGCGCTGCGCGTCCAGCGCCGCGTCGACGTCCTGCTGCGCGGCGCCGAGCTGTTCGTCGATCCCTGCGCGCGCCTCGTCCACGACCTGGGCGGCGATCGCCTCGCACTGCTCCTGCTGGTCGGCCGGCACGTCGGCGCACACCGCGGCCACGCGGTCGTCGATGCGCTGCCGGATGTCGTCCTGCGCCCCGTCGAACGCGTCCTTCGCGTCGGCGCGCGCGCCGTCGAGCGTGGGCAGCACCTGTCCGGCGGCGTCGGCCGCCTCGTGGCCGTACCGCGCCACCTGCGCGTTGCCGTCGGCCACCTGCGCGGCGCCGTCGGCGAGCTTCTCGGTCTGCGCGGGCAGGTCCTTCGTCTTCGACTGCAGCTCGCCCAGCCCCGACGCGAGCTGCCCCGCGCCGTCGTCGAGCTGTCCTACGGCGTCGGCGAGCGTGCCGACCTTGCCGTCCAGCGTCGTGGCCCCGTCCGCGGCCCGCTGCGCGCCGTCGGCGAGCCTGTGCGCGCCGTCGTCCGCGTCGGCGAGCCCGTCGTCGAGCCGCGTGGCACCGCCGAGGAGCTGCTTCGCGCCGTCCACCGCGTCCGCGAGGTTGGTGTGGATCGACGCGAACCCGCGCAGGAACGTGTCGGCGGCCTCGGTGCCGACCTGCTCCGCGATGGAGTCGCGCACCTGCCCCACGATCTGGTCCGAGATGGTGCCCGCGAGGTAGTTGTTCGCGTCGTTCGTGATGAGGGTGAGGCTCGCCTGCTGCGGCTCGAACTCGCCCGCCGACGCCAGGTCGGCGGAGAACGTGGGGCCGATGACGAGCGCGGCGTCGTAGCGCCCGGACCGGACGCCCGCCTCGGCGTCCACCTGGGAGGTCTCCACCCAGCCGAAGCCGCCGTCGTCGAGCAGCTGGTCCGCGACGTCGCGGCCGAAGTCGCGCTCGGTCTTCTCCCCCGTCTGGGCGTCCGTCGTCGTGGTGCCCTCGTCCTGCACGACGACAGCCGCCGGCACCTGGTCGAGGTTGCCGTAGGGGTCGTGGTTCGCGAAGAGGTACAGCCCCGCGTAGAGGGTGGGGATCAGCGCCATCGCGAGGATGGCGAGCCGGGGCATGCGCCCCGCGGCGAGCCGCTTGAGCTCGGACAGCGCGAGCCGGACCGCGGTCATCGGGCCTCCTCCTGCGTGGCGTGGCGCCCGACGACGGGCGCGGGCTCCGGAGCGGCGTCCCCCTCCGGGAGCGGGTCGGGGTCTTCCTCCGGGCGCGGGTCCGGGTCGGGCGACGGCTCCAGCTCGTCCTCCGGCTCGAGGGCGTCCCGCTCCTCGGCGCCCGTTGGCTCCGGCACCGGCTCCGGCTCCGGCTCCGGCACAGGTTCCGTCTCGGCCGTGGGCTCCGGCTCGTCGACGGCCGCGACGGGCGCGGGACCGGAGCGGAGCACGACCTGCGGCGGCTGGTGCAGCGTCGCGCCGCGGGCGGGCGGGAGGTCGACGCCCAGGTCGCGCGCGGACGACCGCGTGCACTGCACGAGCACGCCGAGGCCCGCCGCCGCCAGCGTGCGCGCCGTCTCCCACCAGCCTGCGGGCTCGCCGCCGTGCCGGTCCGGGAGCGTGAGCACCACGAACCGCACGTCCGGGTTCTCGGCCGCGAGCGCGGCGAGCACGGCCGTACGCACGACGCCGGGCAGCTGGTCCACGCGCATGCCCCGCTCGTCGGTGAGCTCATGGTCGGCCAGCCACCGCGCCACGTCCCGGGGCAGCGACCGCCGGCCGGCCAGCGCGAGGCCCTCGGCCACGACGTCGGCCAGGGTGAGGGCGTCGTCGGGCTCGCTGATGCCGGGCACGTCGACGACGGCGCTCACGGTACGCAGCGCGGACGGCGACGCGTCCACGCCGTCGAGCCGGACGTCCCCCGCGGCGGGTGCGAGACGCCCGGTCGCCACGAGGGCGAGGGCGGTGTGGCCGTGCCCGGGCTCACCGGCCACGAGCAGGCACTCGCCCGTCGACCAGTCGAGGTCCGTGGCCTCCAGCATCGGCTCGCGACGCCCGTCGACCCGTACCCCGCTCAGCGTGATCTGCACCCCTGCACTCCTCGTCCCGTGCCCCGGCAGGCCGTTGTTGACCTGTGATCAACAACGGTACGACCGATATTGACTGGCGGTCAACAAGCCCGTACAACTAGAGGCATGGTCCCCGTCACCCCGGCCGCGCGCACCCGGCACGAGCCCGCCGACCGACGTCGCCAGCTCCTCGACGCCGCCCTGGCCGAGGTCGACGAGTCCGGCCTGGACGCGCTGACCCCCGCCACCGTCGGAGCCCGCTCCGGGGCGTCCAAGGCGCTCGTCTTCCACTACTTCGGCTCCACCGTGAAGCTGCGGCGGACCGTCGCCCTCGAGGCGATCACCCACCTGGACCACGCCCTGCAGACCCCCGACGACATGCCCCTCGCCGAGCGCCCCGAGCACGCCATGGCGGCCTTCCTGGGGTCCGTCACCGCGCACCGGCGCGTGTGGGAGGACGTCTGGCGGGGCACGCTCGCGTCCGACGACGTCACCGAGGCGGCGCTGGAGCGCGTCCGCTCGGACCTCGTCGCGCGCATGACGGCGACGGCGGGCGTCATCGGCTTCGCGCCCAGCCCGCGCCTGCAGCTGCTGGCCCGCGGCTGGGTGGCGCTCGTCGAGAACGCCACCGCCGCATGGCTCGGCGGCAGCGACCTGACGCGCGCGGAGCTGGAGCGGCTGCTGCTGTCCAGCCTCGTCGTGCTCGTGCCCGAGCTGCCCGAGCCCGCGCGCTCCGCCGTCCTCGACATCTCCCGCCCCGGCGTCGCCGAGCGCGGCTGACGGCGGTCGCGGGGCCGGACGGTGGCGCTGCCGGGTGCCGCAGGGCCGGGCAGCGACGGGCCCCGGCCGCCGGGTGCTCTACTCTCTGCGGCATGCCCCCAGCGCACGCGCACGCGACGGCCCGCTCCTCCCGGCACCACCTCGTGCGCCGCCGCGCCCTCGTCGGGGTCGCCTGCACGGTCCTCGTCGCCACCGCGTTCGTCGCGGGCGACCTGCTGTACCGGCTCGGCGACGGCGTCGCGGCCGACCCTGCGTCGCCGTGGAAGATCGACGAGGACCGCTCGTTCGCGGAGCTCGCGGCCTGCGCGGCGATGCTCGCCGCCGCCGCGCTCCTCGCGCACCGCACGCGGAGCGTGCCGCGGTCGTCCGTGCTCGGGGCGTGGGCCGGCGTGCTGCTGCTGGTCGTGGCCGACGACCTCCTGCAGATCCACGAGACCGCCGGCGGCGCCCTCGCGTCGGCGCTGGACCTCGGCCCCGCCGGTGGCCTCGACCCGCAGGGGTGGGGCGAGCTCGCCGTGTGGGGCGCGCTCGGCGTCGTCTCGCTCGCGGCTCTGGTCGTGACCTACCTGCGCAGCGGCGTGCCCGCCCGGAAGGTCTCCTGGTGGCTGCTCGGCTGCGTCGGGGTGCTCGGCGTCGGCGCCGTGGGCGTCGACATGGCCGCGATCGTCGTCGAGCCGCACGTGGCGGGCAACGTCAGCTGGGTCGTCGCCATGCTGGAGTCCTCCGGCGAGCTGGTCGCCGCCGGCCTCTTCCTCACCGTCGCGTGGTGCTTCCACCGCGCGACGGCGCCGGAGCCGGACGCGACCCCGGCCCCGCAGGTCGTCGCCGCGGCCGGCTGAGCCCGCCCGGGGTCACAGGCGCTCGGCGATGACCTCCACCAGCGCCTTGCCCTGGGTGCCCTCGAGCTGCAGCGCCTGGGTGCGGCAGGAGAACCCGTCGGCGACGTACTCGGTGCCGGGCTCCGCCTCCCGCAGCGCCGGCAGCAGCGCGTTCTCCGCGACGGCGACCGACACGTCGTAGTGGCCCTTCTGCATGCCGAAGTTGCCCGCCAGCCCGCAGCAGCCGGCCAGCACCTTGATGTCGGCGCCGGCCGCGCGCAGCAGCGCCTCGTCGGCCGAGAAGCCCATCACGGAGTGCTGGTGGCAGTGCGGCTGCACGACGGCGGTGAGATCGGACAGGTCGGGGACCTGCCAGCCCGTCTCGGCGGGCGGCGCCGACTCCGGTGACGTGAGCAGCTCGGCGAGCGTGCGGGTCGCGCCGGCGACGGCCTGGGCGCGCGGGTCGTCCGGGAACAGGTCGAGCAGGTCGGAGCGCAGCACGGCCGTGCACGACGGCTCCAGCCCGAGGATCGGGATGCCGTTCACCGCGTACGGGCCGAGCACGCTCAGCAGCGACGACAGCCGTCGCCGGGCGCCGTCGAGCTGGCCGGTGGAGATCCAGGTGAGGCCGCAGCAGGCCTGCTGGCTGGGCACGACGACGTCGTACCCGGCGGCGCTCAGCACCTTCACGGCGGCCTGCGGCACGGACGGCGTCAGGGAGTCGTTGAACGAGTCCGTCCACAGCACGACCTTCGGCCGGTCGCCCGGCCCCGGCTTGCCGGGCGACTGCCCGGCGCCCAGGCCCGGCACGCCGTGCGAGGCCCAGCCACGCTTCCACCAGGTGCGGAAGGGGATCTCGGCGAACTCGGGGACCTGGCGGCGCGTGTCCATGCCACCGGCCCAGAGCACGGCCTTCGCGATCCACGGCACGCCGAGCACCTTGTTGACGAACCGGGGCATGCCACCGGCGAGCCGCGCCCAGCGCGGCAGCCAGCCGAGGGCGTAGTGGTCGACCGGGCGCAGCTTCCCCTTGTAGGTACGGTGCAGCACCTCCGCCTTGTACTGCGCCATGTCGACGCCGGCCGGGCAGTCCGAGGAGCACGCCTTGCAGCTCAGGCACAGGTCCAGCGACTCGCGGACCTCGGGGGCGGTCAGCCCGCCGACGAGCGTGCCGTTGACGGCCTCCTGCAGCACCCGGGCCCGTCCGCGCGTGACGTCCTTCTCGTCCTTGGTCGCCTGGTAGCTCGGGCACATGAAGCCGCCCGCCGCCGACGTGTCCGCGCGGCACTTGCCCACGCCCACGCAGCGGTGCACGGCCGTCGTGAGGTCGTGGTGGTCGTGCGCGAACGAGAAGCCGACGTGCCCGGCCTTCTTCGCGATGCCGTGCAGCGGGCCGGAGCCGCCCATGCCGCGGTCCCCCACCGGCACGGTGGAGATCACCGGGCGGGCGGCGGGCCGGCGCAGGTCGGCGTCCACCGCGGACGGTCGCACCACGACGCCGGGGTTGAGCAGGTCGTCCGGGTCGAAGAGCGCCTTGAACCGCTCCATGAGGCGGATCGCCTCGGGCGAGTACATGAGCGGCAGCAGCTCCGACCGGGCCCGGCCGTCGCCGTGCTCCCCCGACAGCGACCCGCCGTGGTGCGCCACGAGCCGGGCCGCGTCGGTCATGAACGTGCGCAGCACGGAGCCCGAGGTCTCGAGCGGGATGTCGATGCGCAGGTGCACGCAGCCGTCGCCGAAGTGCCCGTAGGGCAGCCCGTCGACGCCGTAGCGCTCCATGAGCGCGTCGAGGTCGCGCAGGTAGGCGCCGAGCCGCTCGGGCGGCACCGCGGAGTCCTCCCAGCCCGGCCACGCCTGCTCGCCCGCGGGCGTGCGCCCCGCGAGGCCGGCGCCGTCGGCGCGGATCTGCCACATCTTGGTGGCGTCCGGGCCGGCCGGCAGCACCAGCGACGACGTCGCCGACGCGGCCGTGACGATCGCCTCGGCGCGCGCGCTCGCCTCCTCCTGCGACGCGCCGCCGACCTCGATCATGAGCCAGCCCGCACCGTCCGGCAGCGCGGGCACCGCGCCCTCGCCCTTGGCCCGGCGCACGACGTCGACCAGCCGGGCGTCGAGACCCTCGACCGCGAGGGGGTGGTGGCCCAGCAGGTGCGGGACGTCGTCGGCGGCCGCGGGCATGTCGGGGTAGCCGAGCACGACGAGCGTGGGTGCGCTCGGCACCGGCACCATCCGCAGCGTCGCGCCCAGCACCGTGACGCACGTGCCCTCCGTGCCGACCAGCGCCTTGGCGAGGTCCGAGCCGTTCTCGGGCAGCAGGTGCTCCAGCGAGTAGCCGGAGACCTGCCGGCCGAACCGGCCGAACTGGGTACGGATCAGCGCGAGGTTCTCGCGCACCAGCTCGGCCAGGCCGGGGACGGCGGCGAAGGTCGGGTCGCCGCGGCCGGCAGTGAAGCGCCGGCCGTGCCCGTCGACGACGTCGAGCGACACGACGTTGTCGGCCGTGCGGCCGTAGGCCACGGCGTGCGGCCCGCACGCGTTGTTGCCGATCATCCCGCCGAGGGTGGCGCGGTTCTGGGTGGACGGGTCCGGGCCGAAGCGCAGCCCGTGCGGGGCGCCCGCGCGCTGCAGCGTCGACATGACGGTGCCCGGCTCGACCGTGGCGGTGCCCGCCTCCACGTCGAGCGACACGACCTCGTCCAGGTGCCGCGAGAAGTCCAGCACCACGCCCGGCCCGACCGCGTTGCCGGCAACCGACGTGCCCGCCCCGCGCGGGGTCACGGGGATCTTCAGCTCGCGCAGCACCTCGAGGGAGCGCACGACGTCGGCCGTGCTGCGCGGGAAGGCGACGACGTCGGGCAGCACGCGGTAGTTCGACGCGTCGGTGGAGTACTCGGCCCGGCGGCGCGCGCCGGCGTCCACCTGGCCCGCGACGACCGTGCGCAGGGCCGTGGCGACGGCCTCGCGTGCCTCGGCCGCCGCGCGCTCCACCTCGGCCTGTTCCAGCGTGGCCTGCCCACGCTCCGCGCCGGGCGCGGCACCTCCGGTGACGGCTGCGGGCGTGGTCACGACGTTCTCGGCGGGCACGGGGCGATTCTCGCATCCACTCGCGCCCGGGGCAGGAGGGTCCCAGGGCGCGGCCCGCGCCCTGGTCGACGCGCCCGCCACCGCGCGCGGCACGGGCACCCGTTGGCTAGCGTCGGGGGATGCGCGTCGTCGTGGTGGGAGCGAGCGGGAACGTCGGGACGGCCGTGCTGCGAGCCCTGGCACGCGAGCCCGTCGTGACCTCGATCGTCGGGGTGGCGCGGCGCGTGCCCCGCGCCGACGGGTCCAGCACCGTGTCGTTCCCGCACGACGCCGCCGAGTGGGTGCGCGTGGACCTCACCGACACGGCCGACGCCGTCGTCCGCGGCCTCGACGAGGCCTTCGCGGGCGCCGACGCGGTGGTGCACCTCGCCTGGGCGTCGCCGTCGACCCGCAGCGTCGAGGCGCAGCGCCGGCTGAACCTCGGGGGGTCGCGTTCCGTCGTCGACGCGGTGCTGCGCCAGCACGTGCGCCACCTGGTGTTCGGCTCGACGTCGGGCGTCTACTCGCCCGGCCCGGCCGACGGGTCCGCCGTCGACGAGTCGTGGCCCGCCCGCGGGGTGCTGACGTCCACGTACTCGTCGCACAAGGTGGCCGTCGAGCGGATGCTCGACGAGGTCGAGCAGGCGCACCCCCGCCTGGTCGTGACGCGGGTGCGCCCGTCGCTGATGTTCCAGCGCGAGGCGGGGGCCGAGCTCTCGCGGTACTTCCTGGGACGGCTCGGGACGACGGCGCTGCGGTTGGCGGCGAAGCGGGCGCCGGAGGGGGCGCTCCTGCCGGTGCTGCCGCTCCCCGCCGGGCTGCGGCTGCAGGTGCTGCACACGGACGACGCCGCGGACGCGTACCGGGCGGTGGTCGTCGGGCGGCACCCGGGGGCGTTCAACCTCGCCCCCACCGGCTGGCTCGACGGCGACGACCTGGCCCGGCTGCTCGCGGGCGGGCGGTCGGCCGACGTGTCGCCGGACCTCGTGCGCACCGGGCTGAGGGTGGCCTCCGCGGCGCGGCTCGTGCCCATCGACGTGGGGTGGTTCGACATGGCGCGCGCCGACGTCGTCCTGGACGCCGGCCGGGCGCACGAGCTGCTGCGCTGGCGGCCGACCCGCGACCCCGGCGAGGTGCTGCGCGAGACCGTCGAGGGCATCCGCGACGGGGCCGGCGCCGGCTCCCCGCCGCTGCTCGCCTGAGCCCGTCGACCGCAGCTCAGCCGCAGCTCATCCGCAACGAGCGTGCTGACTTGATCCTCATACCGCCGGTGTGAGGATCAAGTCAGCACGCTCGTTGCTGGGTCGGGCTGGGTGGATCCGGCGGTGCGGATCCGGCGGTGCGGTCGCGTCAGCCGTTGAAGGTGACGTCCAGGGTGACCTCGCTGACGCCCGCGAGCGCCTTGGAGACCGGGCAGCCGCCCTTGGCGGCCTCGGCGGCGGCGCGGTAGGCGTCCGCGTCGATGCCGGTCGCCTCACCGACGACGGTCAGCGCGATCTTCGAGATCTCGAACCCGCCGCCGGCGGCCGGGCTCAGCGTGACGTCGGCGCTCACGTCGGTCGCGCCGGGCGTGCCGCCCGCGTTCGCGACCTCGAGCGAGAACGCCATGGCGTAGCACGACGAGTGCGCGGCCGCGATGAGCTCCTCCGGGCTGGTGACGCCGCCCGCGTCGTCGGCGGCACGGCGCGGGAAGGAGACGTCGAAGGCGCCGGCACCGGAGCTGGCGAGCTCGACCCGACCGGAGCCCTCCTGCAGGGTGCCGTTCCAGGCGGTGCGTGCGGTACGAGTGGGCATGGCTGTACTCCTTCGTGCTCCGGGACTGGTCAGGACGACCGTAACGCGATCCCCGGCGTATCTCGCGCACGGACATCACCCGCACTTTCATCCCTCCGCCTCGTCCGGGCCGACCTACGGTGCTCAGATGATCGTCGACACCGACCCGGTCGCCGGGACGGCGCGCCACCCCGGCGCCCCGAAACGCCCGCGGCGGCGGCACGCCGGGCGGTGGGTCGCGCTGGGCGTGTGCCTCGTCGTCGTGGCCGCGGCGGTGTGTGCGGTGCTGCTGGTGCGCGACGCCGTCGTGGCCCGCGCGGCGCTGACGCGTGCCGCGGCGCAGGTCCCCGCCGTCGCGGAGGACCTGCGGTCGGGCGTCACGCCCGGCGAACCCTCGGAGTCCTCCGACGGCGCCGGGGACGGCGCGGCCCCGCCGGCGGCGTCCCCCGCCCTCGCCGAGTCCCCCGCCCTCGCCGAGCTGCGCCGCCAGACGACGGTCGCGCGGGAGGCGACCGACGGACCGCTGTGGTGGCTCGCCGCCCGCGCGCCCGTCGTCGGGCCGTCCGCGAGGGCCGCGACCGACGTCGCCCTGGTGCTGGACGACGTCACCGATGACGTGCTGCCGGCCCTCGCCGAGCTCGCCGACGCGATGTCCGCCATGTCGCGGACGGCGGACGGGGGCCTCGACCTGGCGCCCCTGCAGGCCGTCGCCCCGGCGGTGTCGTCGGCGCAGCGGACCGTCACCGCCGCCGACGACCGGCTGGCGCGCATCGAGGTGGACGCCCTGCTCCCCCGGCTCGGCGAGCCCGTGGCCGCGCTGCGCGACCGGGTGGGCGAGCTGGCGGCCGCGACGGACACCGCCGACCGCGCGGCCACGCTCGCGCCGACGATGCTCGGCGCCGACGGGCCGCGCACGTACCTCCTGCTGAGCATGAGCACGGCGGAGCTGCGCGCCGGCGGCGGGATCCCCGGGGCGCTGACCCTGCTGCGGGTCGAGGGGGGCCGCGCCGAGGTCGTGCGCCAGGTCGCGGCGGCCGACGTCGGCCCGTTCGACGAGCCGGTGCTGCCCCTGGAGCCCGACGACGACGCGGCGTACACGGGCCGGCTGGGCACGTTCGTCCAGGACGTCACCGCGACCCCCGACTTCCCGACGTCGGCCCGCCTGGCCGCCGAGATGTGGGCGCGCGCCCAGGGCGAGCAGGTGGACGGGGTGCTCGCGACCGACCCCGTCGCGCTGTCGTACCTGCTGGCGCAGGCCGGGCCGGTCGAGGTGCCGCTGTCCGGCCCGGTGGCGGAGGCCCTCGGGCGGGACACGGTGGAGGTGACGGCCGAGAACGCCGTCGACGTCCTGCTGCGGCGGGTGTACGACGTCCTCGACCCGCAGACCGCCGACCTGTTCTTCGCCGACGTCGCGTCGGCCGTGCTCGCGCGCGCCACCGCCGACGACGTCTCCCCCGCCGCCCTGCTCGTCGGGATGCAGCACGCCGCGGTGGAGCACCGGGTGCGCCTGTGGTCCCCGCACGAGCCGGAGCAGGAGCGCCTCACGGGCACCGTGCTGGCCGGGGCGTTCGACCGGGCCCCGCGCGCCGCCGACGCCGTGGGCGTGTTCCTCACCGACCACGTCTCGGGCAAGATGTCGGCCTACCTCGACGCGACCCTCACGCACGCGGGCTCGGAGTGCACGCCCGACGGGCGCGTGGACACCCTCGAGCTCGGCCTCGCGTCGACGGCGCCCGAGGACGCCGCGACGGCGCTGCCCGCGTACGTCGCCGGGCTGCCGGGCGGGTCGAGCCCGCCGGGCACGCTGCGGCTCGGCGTGGCGGTGTCCGGCCCGCGGGGCGGCGAGGCGCCGCGGCTGGAGCGCGACGGCGCGCCGCTCGGCGGCGAGGCCCGCACCACCCACGCGCGCCCGACGCTCGCCGTCACCGTCGTGCTGGCTCCGGGCGAGCGCACGACCCTGCGGTTGACGGTCCCCGCGTCCGCGGCGGCCGACACCGTCGGCGGCGCACCGAGCACCGGCGACGCACCGAGCGCCGGCGAGGGCACCCCGCCCGGCCGGCTCGAGGTGTGGTCGACCCCGACGACGACGCAGGGCGGCCTGCTCGACGTCGAGGTCCCGGCCTGCGGGTGAATGCGGCCGCTGCCAGCACTTTCACCCGGGTGACGACGGCCTGGGCCGGGCGCGCCGCCGCTAGCGTGATCGAGCGAGGAACCACCCGTACCGGCGAGGGAGCACAGATGTCCACGGCAGTCACAGCCCGCTCGGCGGCTCGCGTCGCGGTCGGCCTCCTCGTGGGCGCCGGCATCGGGATCACCGGGGCGCAGGCGGCGGTGGCGGACGCCGACCCCAGCCCGACCGGCACCCAGTACCCGCCGCCCGAGGAGCCGACGCTCACCGCCGACGTGCTGCAGCCGATCTGCGACGGCGACGTGCCGTACCTGCGCTACGCGGTGACGGCCACCGGCACCGACAGCGACTCCCTCACGCTCACCTGGATCAATCCCGCCGGCGAGGACGTCGTGCTGACCGGCCTGCCGCTGTCCGGGCGGGTGCTGTGGCCGGGAGCCGTCGCGGACACCGACGGCACCCCGATCGACTGGCCCGGCTGGCGGCTGGAGGACGGGGTGTGGGTCGAGGGCGACGAGTACGACTGGGTGCGCCCGTCCGTGGACGTCCTGTTCCAGGTCAACCCCGAGATGACGGCCACCGCCGCCTACCCGCCGTCCTCGCCGAGCTGCGCGACGGACCCGCCCGGCGTGCCGCCCTCCTCGCCGCCCGACGGCGCGGACCCGGATCCCGGCGAGACGGTCGGCGCCCCGGTGCCCGGGGAGGCCGCGCCACCCGGGCCGCAGGAGGCGGCGGCGCCCGGCGCCGGCTTCCTGCCGCAGACCGGCGCCGAGGTGGCCGGCCTCGTCGCGATCGCCGCCGGCCTGGTCGTCGTCGGCGGAGTCGCGGTCGCGGCCGTGCGCCGGCGCCGCACCTCCGGCTGACGCGTCAGGGCCGATCAGGGGCCGTCAGGCCTCCACCAGGATCGTCACGGGGCCGTCGTTCACCAGCTCCACGGCCATGTCGGCGCCGAACCGGCCGGTGGCGACCTCCAGCCCGCGCGAGCGCAGGTCCGCCACGACGGCGTCCACCAGCGGCTCCGCCACCGGCCCGGGGGCAGCCGCGTTCCAGGTGGGCCGACGGCCCTTGCGCACGTCGGCGTACAGGGTGAACTGGCTGACCACGAGCACGGGGGCGCCCTCGTCGGACGCCGACCGCTCGCCCCGCAGGATGCGCAGCTCGGCGATCTTGCGCGCGACCGTCGCGACCTGCTCCGGGCCGTCGTCGTGCGTCGCACCGACCAGGGCCAGCAGGCCCGGGCGGCCGATCGCGCCCACGACCTCGCCGTCGACCGTCACGCTCGCCCGCGTGACCCGCTGCACGACCGCCCTCACGCGAGCACCCCGTCCGCCGAGAACACCGCGCGGACCTGGCCGACCGGCACGCCGCCGCCGAGCACCGGCACGTCGGCGAGCGCCGCCAGCCCAGCCTCCGCCCGGGCCCGGTCCGTGCCGGGGAGCTCGAGCGCCCCCGCGGCCCGCAGCGCGGCGGCCAGCACCGCCGGGCGGGGCCGCGACGCGCCGTCGAGCACCTTGAAGGCGACGGCCGAGCCGTCGGGCAGGCCCGCCGCGTACACGCCGTCGGCGCCGTCCTTGGCGACGAGCCCGGGCACCGCGCGCATCGCGGCGGTCGCGTCGCGACGCTCGCCGGCGACGAGCTCCGGGTGCGCGGCGAACGCCCGCGCCACCCGGGCGAGGTGCGGCCGGAGGCCGTCGGCTCGCCGGCCGTCCGCAGCACTGACGCCGGGCTCCGCGTCCTCGCGCCCGGGGGCCGCCGCGAGCCGCGAGAACGCCCGGGCGAGGCCGAGCAGCGTGGTGGAGAACAGCGGGGCGCCGCAGCCGTCCACGGTCACGGCGATCCCGGCGGCGTCGTCGCCGGTCGCCTCCGCGACGGTCGCGCGGATCGTCTGCTGCAGCGGGTGCGACGTCTCCCGGTAGGTCGCGGTGTCCCAGCCCCGGGCCACGCAGGTGGCGAGCATCGCGGCGTGCTTGCCGGAGCAGTTCTGGGTGATCGGCTCGGGCCCGTGGCCGGCGCGCTGCCAGGCGAGCGCCTCGGCCGGGTCCAGCGGCAGGTCGGGCGTGTTCTGCAGGGCCGACTCGTCGAGGCCGGCACCCGCGAGGATCTCCCGCGCGCCGTCGCGGTGCACGGCCGCTCCGTCGTGGCTGGCGCCCGCCAGCGCGAGCAGCCGCTCCGGCAGGTCGAGGCCCGCGCGCACCATCGCCGCCGCCTGCAGGGGCTTGACCGACGAGCGGGGCCAGATCGTCGTCGTCACCTCACCCAGGGCGAGGCGCACCTCGCCCCGCGGGTCGAGCACGACGAGGTGTCCGAGGTGCACCGACTCCACGAGGCCGCCGCGCACCACCTCGGCGAGCGGCACGGCGCCGCGGGCGACGGGCGCGACCTCCCGGGTGATCCCGGGCGCCTCCCCGGCCACCGTCACCACCCGCCCGTGGGGCCCTGCGGGCGGCGGCCACCGCCCGTGCCGTACGGCTGGATCTTGGGGCGCACGTCGACCCAGTAGATGATCGCGGGCGCGACGGCGATGACGTTGAAGAACGACGTCGACGTCATCATGGCCGGCGGCAGGCCGAGGAAGCCGATCACCGCGGCGACACCGAGGATGATCAGCCAGATGTTCTTCTTCAGCTTGCCCTCGGAGACGTAGGCGTTCGCCGGGCGGCGCGCGGCGTCGACGAACGCGACGGCCTGCACGACGAGCACGACGACGGCGAGCGCCGCGAGGACGAGGAACTGGAGGGATCCGAGCACGGGGACGAGCCTACGGGAGGACGCGGAGCCGGACGGAGCGCGCCGCCCCCGCGACGTGCTCGTCCCAGGCCGCGACGACGGTGTCGTCGTGCGCGAGGGAGAGCGCGCTGGCCACGTGCAGCGCGTCGCCGCCGCGCAGCGGGACCGGGCAGGTGGCGAGCAGGTCCGCCGCGCGGTCGCCGAGGTCCCGCGTCACCTCGACCACGTGCAGCGCCGGCCACAGCGTCTCCCACGTCGCGGTGCCGCGGCGGCGGGCGAGCGGGTCGAGGACGCCGGCCCGCTCCCCCGCGGCGAGGGCCGCGCGGACCTCCGCGTCGGCGACGCGGGAGGTCGCGACGACGTCGGCCCGGTTCCACAGCGCGCTGGCGAGCCGCGAGCCGGGCTCGCGCACGCAGAGCTTCACCAGGGCGCTGGCGTCGAGGTAGACGAGGGCCATCGTGCTCCGTCCTTCGGTTCCGGTGTCAGCGCCGGATGCGGCGCACCAGGTCGGACATGCGCGACGGCGTCCGCGCGGCCGGTCGTGAGCCGTTCACAGCGGGGTCGGCCTCGGGCACGGCGTGCACGGGGCGCTCGGTGTCCGCGGGCGTGAGCAGCCCGTCGCGCACCAGCCCGGCGACGAGATCGGCCGTCTCGACGGCGGACAGGCGCGCGACAGGCACGCCGCGCTCGGTGATGACGACCTCCTCGCCGGCGCGGGCCTTCTCGATCCACGACTTCAGCTCGGCGCGCAGCGCGCTCACGGAGACCTCCATGACGCACGACCGTACCGCCCGCCCGCTCCCGCCGTCTGCACCTCCGTCGTGCCGAACAGGTGGTTGTCGTCGTATTGCGGGCGCAATACGACGACAACCACCTGTTCGGCGTCAGGGCGACGTCAGATCGCGCGCCGGTAGGCGCGGAACGCGAGCGTCGCGAGCCCCGCCATGGCCGCGACCGCTGCAGCGAGCAGGCCCAGGTGCAGCCAGACGGCACCGGGGTCGGCGAACCCCTGGAGCGCCTCGCGGGCCACGACGACCGCCCAGTCGAACGGATTGAACCGCGCGGCGGTGGCGATCCAGTCGGGCGCCAGGGACGGGTCCATCACCGCCGACGACAGGAACATCAGCGGGATCGTCAGCAGCTGGGAGACGCCGATGAGGGCCTCCTGCTGGCGGGTGAGCAGCGCGACCGCGCCGGAGAGCGCCGCGAACAGGCAGCTCAGCAGCGCCACCGCGACGAGCATGACCGCGATCCCCGGCCAGCCGCCCGGGAACCGGGCGCCGCCGACCCACGCCACCCCCACGACCACGAGCGCCTGCGCGCACGCGAGCAGCGCGTACCAGGCCATCGTCGCGCCGAGCAGCGCGCCGCGGCTGGTGGGCGAGGCGAGGAAGCGGTCCATGACGCCCCGGTCCATGTCCTGCACGAACGTGGTGCCCGCCCACGCGGCGCCGCCCATCGCCGTCATCATCACGACGCCGGGGGTGAGGTACTCGAGGTACGTGACGTCCGCTCCCCCGGCGAACCCGGGGATCTCGATCACGGACCGGAACAGCTGGCCGAACAGCAGCAGCCAGATCATCGGCTGCAGCAGGTTCATCACCATGAACACGGGGATGCGCATCCCCTGGCGCGCCTGCCGCCCGGTGAGCAGCACGGTCTGCGTCAGCGTGCCGGTCGCCGGCATGCTCGTCGTCGTGCTCGTCGGCGTGCTCATGCCGCCACCTCCTCGACGTCGGTGTCCCGGCCGGCAGGGGTCGCGGCCCGGTGGGCCTCCTCCAGGCTGCGGCCGGTGCGGGCGAGGTAGACGTCGTCGAGCGTGGGCCGGGACAGCCCGGCCGCCCGGACGTCGAGGCCCGCCGCGTCGAGCGCGGCGAGCAGCGCGGGCAGCGCGGTGGCGCCGGCCTCGGCGCGGGCCCGCAGGGTGCGGCCGTCGGCGACGACGTCGACGACGCCCGGCACGGCCGCCGCGGCGCGGGCCGCGGCCTGCGCGGTGCCGTCCTCCAGCTCGACGGTGATCCCGTCGCCGTGCAGCTCGTCCTTCAGGGCGTCGGGCGTGCCCGACGTGACGACGCGGCCGGCGTCGACGATGACGACCCGGTCGGCGAGCCGGTCGGCCTCGTCCAGGTAGTGGGTGGTGAGCAGGATGGTCATGCCGTCGCCGGCCGCCATGCGCTCGATCTCCGCCCACATGGCGGTGCGCGCCTCGGGGTCGAGCCCGGTGGTGGGCTCGTCGAGGAACAGCACCTGCGGGCGGTGCACCAGGCCGACGGCGACGTCGAGCTTGCGCGCCATCCCGCCGGACCAGGTCTTCACGAGCCGGTCGGCGGCGTGCGCGACGCCGAAGCGCTCGAGCAGCTCGTCGGCGCGGCTCCGCGCGGCGCGGGCGCACAGGCCCTGCAGCCGCCCGGCGAGCACGAGGTTCTCGCGCCCGGTGCCCATCGGGTCGGTCACGGGGCGCTGCGCCACGTAGCCGATGGCGCGGCGGACGGCGGCCGGGTCCCGCGTGACGTCGTGCCCGGCCACGCGGGCGCTGCCGGCGTCGGGCCGCGACAGCGTCGCGAGGATCTTCACGGTGGTGGACTTGCCGGCGCCGTTGGGGCCGAGCAGCCCCAGCACGGTGCCGGGTGCGGCGGCGAGGTCGAGGCCGGCGAGGGCGCGGACCTCGCGGCCCCGCCGTCCTGGGGAGCGGTAGGTCTTGGTCAGGCCGCGCACGTCGATCGAGGCGTCGATCGCCGGCGCCGACCCGTTCGGGGTCGTGCTCATGGTTCTCCTCCTGTGCGGTCGGAGGGTCCGGCGCACGCCCGTAGGCTGGGAGTGCGTCCGTGGTGCGGCCGAGCGCCGGACCCCGGGTCACCGGTCCCCGGGCGATGGCAGTCGCCCGGGGACCTTCTTGTGTCGGTGCGTTGGGTCAGTGCGTGGTGTCAGCGCTGGTCGCGCGCGCCCTCCCCCGGCGAGGTGAAGAGCATCCGCGCGAGGACGAGCATCATCACCGCGAGGGCGACGACGAACGTCAGCCAGGACCAGGCCCAGCCGACGGTGAGGCCGAGGACCACGAACACGACGAACGCCGAGAGCCAGATCACGAGCGTGTAGACCCCGAACCGCGCGGCGGCGGCCGGGTCCCGGTCGAAGCGGTCGAAGTGGCCCTCGGCGGCCTGCGCCCGTGCGACGTCCCGCACCCAGGCCTTCTTCCGGTTGGTCTGCGTGACGCCGAGCATCGTGAAGAGCACCCCGCCGACGACGACGGCACCCCCCGCGACGACGTACACCCACGCCCCGAACGTCCCGAGGGCGGTGAACAGCGCCAGCAGGAGCCCGAACGCCCCGAGCCCGGAGGCGAGGTAGTACCCGCCGGCGCGACCCTGCGGCATCGGGTGGTTCGTCGTCGTCTCGCGCGAGAGGGAGAGGCCCACGACGAATCCCGCGGCGCTGGACGCCGTCAGCAGGAGCGCGGCGACCGCGATCCCCGGCAGGGCGAGCACGCCGGCCGGGGCGAGCGCCGCGACCGCGACGGCCGCCGCGAGGACCAGCGACGCGAGGACGACGCCGAGCACGAAGCGCGGCGTCGGCCGCACCCGGTGCTGCTCGGCGGCCGCGAGGGCCGCCTGCAGGGCGGTGCGCGGGGCGCCGCCCGTCTCCTCGGCGACGTCGGCCTGGGCGTCGGCGACGATCGCCCGCACGTCGCCGAGCTCGTCGAAGGCGCGCCGGGCGGCGGCGTCGGGCGTGGCCCCCGCGGACTCGAGCTCGGCGGCCCGCGCCTCGAGGTTCGCCCGGATCTCCTCCTTGAGGTCCTGGACCTCGGGGGACGGCTCGACGCCGGCGAAGGCGTCGTCGAGCAGGCGGTGGACGGTGGTCATCGGGGGGTGTCCTTGTCTGTGCTGAGGAGGGCGTCGACGACGTCGCGGGTGGCGACCCACGCCGCGACGTTGCGCCGGTAGACGGCGCGGCCGGCGTCGGTGATCCGGTAGTACTTGCGGCGCCCGCCCTGGGACTCGTCGCCCCAGTAGGCCTCGACCAACCCGTCCTTGGTCAGGCGGCGGTACGTCGCGTAGAGCGTGGCCTCCTTGATCTCGTGCGCGCCGCCGGTGGCGTCGCGGATCGTCTTGTAGATCTCGAAGCCGTAGCGGTCCCCACGACGCAGCGTCGCGAGCACGATCGTGTCGGTGTGACCACGCAGCAGGTCGGCGGAGAACGCGTCGTCCGCCGTCGGGAGCTCATCTCGCTGCATCACGACAGGTACTGTATCTCATCCACTACCTGACGACAACGGGTGGTTGACGACCGAGACGGTTCCGGGTGCCGACCTGCCGTGGTCGTGGCAACGTGCGTGACGGGACGCAGGCACCACCGCGGCGGACCACGGCGTCCGCCCCCACGCCGGGAGGGCACCGCATGACCGCACCGAGCGCGCCGCCGACCGACCCGCAGGCGCTGCCCCAGGGCAAAGTCTGGGCGATCTTCGGCGGGCTCATGCTCGCGATGCTGCTCGCCGCGCTCGACCAGACCATCGTCGCGACGGCGCTGCCCACCATCGTCTCGGACCTCGGCGGGGCGGAGCACCTGTCGTGGGTCGTGACGTCGTACATGCTGGCGAGCACCGCCACCACGGTGCTGTGGGGCAAGCTCGGCGACCTCTACGGGCGCAAGGCGCTGTTCATCGCCTGCATCGTCATCTTCCTGATCGGCTCGATCCTGTCCGGCACGTCGCAGACCATGGGCCAGCTCATCGTGTGGCGCGCCGTCCAGGGCATCGGCGGCGGCGGCCTCATGGTCCTGTCCCAGGCGATCATCGGCGACGTCGTGCCGCCGCGGGAGCGCGGCCGCTACCAAGGCCTGTTCGGCGCCGTCTTCGGCGTCTCGTCGGTCGCCGGCCCGCTGCTCGGCGGCTTCTTCGTCGACAACCTCGACTGGCGCTGGGTCTTCTACATCAACATCCCGATCGGCGTGGTCGCGCTGCTCGTCGTCGCCTCCGTGCTCCCCCACATCGACGCCGGCGGCAAGCCGCGCGTCGACTATGCCGGCATCGTCCTGCTGGCCACCATCTCGACGTCGATCGTGCTGGTCACCAGCCTCGGCGGCACCACCTGGGAGTGGAGCTCCGGGCCCGTGTACGCGATGGTGGCGCTCGCCGTCGTGTCCCTCGTCGCGTTCGTCGTGGTCGAGCGGCGCGCACCCGAGCCCGTGCTCCCGCTGCACCTGTTCCGCAGCAAGGTGTTCTCGGTCGCCGCGGTGGTGGGGTTCGTCGTCGGCTTTGCGATGTTCGGCGCCATCACCTACCTGCCGCTGTACCTGCAGACCGTCAAGGGCTCGAGCCCCACCGAGTCCGGCCTCGAGATGACGCCGATGATGCTCGGCATGCTCATCACGTCCATCGGGTCGGGCCAGCTCATCTCCCGGACCGGGCGCTACAAGCACTTCCCGATCATCGGCACGGGCGTCACCGCCGTCGGGCTCTACCTGCTGTCCCTCATGGGCCGGGACACCACCACCCTCCAGGCGGGGCTCAGCATGTTCGTGCTGGGGGCCGGGCTCGGCATGGTGACGCAGGTGCTGGTCATCGCCGTGCAGAACGCCGTGAGCTACCGCGACCTGGGCACCGCCACGTCCGGGGCCACGTACTTCCGCACCATCGGCTCGTCCGTCGGGGTGGCCGTCTTCGGCACCGTCTTCGCGAACCGGCTCACGTCCGGGCTGAGCACCTCCGTGCCCGTCGCCGCCCAGGGGCCCTGCAGCCCGGAGGCGCTGTCCGCGTCGTCACAGGTCGTCGCGCAGTGCCCGCCCGAGGTGCAGGACTGGTTCCTCGACGGGTACGCCGACGCCCTGCACGGCGTGTTCCTGTGGGCCGTGCCGGTGGCAATCCTCGCCTTCGGGCTGGCCTGGCTGCTGCCCGAGGTCGAGCTGCGCACCGCGACCCGCGCCGGGGACGCCGAGACGGCCGGGCACGCGGCGGGCGCGGCCTTCGCGCTCGGCTCGGGCCGCACCTCGCTGGAGGAGCTGCGCCTCATCCTGTGGCGCCGCGTCGGCAAGCAGGACCCGCTGCGCGTGTACGAGCTGGTGGCGCGCGGCACCGACCTGTCGCCCGAGGAGTCCTGGATGGTCACGCGGGTCTCGCTCAAGCGGAAGCGCTCGGTGCAGCTCATGGCCGAGCGCACGGAGGTCTCGCCGGACACGGTGCGCCGCGTCGCCGAGTCGCTCCGGGACCGGGGCCTCGTCGAGGTCGACGGCGACGCCGTGCTGGCCACGCCGGCCGGCGACGCCGTCGCCGAGGAGATCCGCGAGGCCGAGCGCGAGCGGCTGCGCCGGTACGTCGCCGAGTGGCCCGGCGGCGACGAGCCCGAGGTCGACGCGCTCGTCGAGCAGCTCACGCACCAGCTCCTGGCCGACGACACGGACGTCGTCGAGCACCGCTGACCCGCGCGCCGGTCGCCGGCTACATCTCCGGGAGCGTGACGCGCGCGGTGTCCGGCGGCATGCCTGCCGCCTCGAGCGCGTCGACGACGGGCGAGCGCAGCAGCAGGACGAGGGACTGCACCTGCCAGTGCCCCTCCCCGACGGTGCGGGGGTCGACGTCGCGCGCGACCTCGGCGAGCGCGTCGCGCGCCTGCGCCATGCCGGACCCCGAGCCGAGGGCCGACGCCAGCAGCCGGACGCCGTGCGCGAAGCGCACGACGAGGTCCGCCACCGGGTCCGCCACCGGGTCGACCTCCGGCGGGGACGGCATCCCCCCGGCGAGCGGGACCGCGGCCACGCGATGGTCGGTGTCGTCGTCCTCGAGCGCGCCGAGCGACCGGAGCGCGGCAGGGGTGCGCCGGGCCAGCACGCGCACGCTCCGCATGGCGCGGTCGACCAGCACCGCCTGGGCGGCGAGCCGCGTGATCTCCCCGCGGTGCACGCGGTTGACGCTCACCCGGGCGATCTCGTCGGACTTCGTCGCGACGTCGTGCCACTCCTCGAGCACCTTCTCGGCGGCCCGCCCCCGCACCAGGGCCGCCGCCAGCTCGTCGGCGTCGCCGTCGCGCAGCCCGCGCGCGACCGACTCCAGGGTCAGGGCCAGCTCGCGCGTCCCGTCCTGCGCGAGGGCACGGATGCGGCGGCGCGGGTCGCCCGGGGTGATCAGCGCGACGAGCAGGGCGACACCGCCGCCCACCAGGGCGTCCGTCCAGCGCCCGAAGGCCCCGTTCGTGGCCACCGACGCGGGCAGGCCCACGACGACGCCCGCCTGGACCCCCGCCTGGATGGTCACGAGCGCCCCGCGGTCGATGAACCGGGCGATCGTCGCCGAGAGCCCCATCACCAGGGCGATCTGCCACCAGCCCGACCCGATGAGGTGCACCATGAAGTCGCCCAGCGCGACGCCGAGCGCGACGCCCACCGCGACCTCCGCCACCTTGCGCAGCTCCCGGTCGAAGCTGAACCCGAGGCACACCCACGCGGCGATCGCGGCGAAGAACGGCTGGGTGTGGCCCAGCACCACGGTGGCGATGCCGTAGGCGACGCCCGCGGCGAGCGCCGCCTGCAGCACGGGCCAGAACGACATGCGCACGCGGGAGATCCCCTGCCGCACGCGGATGCGCCGGGGCAGGGTGCGCAGGGCCGCGCGCGCGGCGGCGCCGGCACGGGCCACCGGCGCGTCGCCCTCGCGTCCCGCGCCCTGGGAGCTCACGCCGACCCGACCGCCCCTCGTCGACCCGCCACCGGCCTCACCGCGGCGGCGTCACAGCAGGCTCTGCGGAGCGTCCGGGCCGCGCGGGGTGAGCCCGCGCGCGAGCGGACCGTGCGCCTCCGGCCGGTCGGCCGACACGCCGTCGCCGGGCACGACGACCTCCTGGGCGGCGGCCACCTGCAGCTCGCTGCCGCCCACCTCGCCGACGACGGTCAGCTCGGCGTCCTCGGGCACGGACCGCTTGATCACCGCGAGCGCGACGGGACCGAGCTCGTGGTGCCGGGCGACCGTCGTCACCGTGCCGACCGCGCGCCCGTCGGGACCGCCCTGGCGGACCTCGGCGCCGGCGTCGGGCACGACGTGCTGGGAGCCGTCGAGGTGCAGCAGCACCAGGCGGCGCGGGGGGCGGCCCAGGTTGTGCACCCGCGCGATGGTCTCCTGCCCGCGGTAGCAGCCCTTGTTCAGGTGCACCGCGGTGCGCAGCCAGTCGAGCTCGTGCGGGACGCTGCGGTGGTCGACCTCGTGCGACAGGCGCGGACGCCAGGCCTCGACCCGCAGCGCCTCCGTGGCCCAGGTCCCCGCCAGGGTCCAGCCCGCGTCCTCGCGCTCCGCGACGGCGGCGGCCAGGTCGGCGCGCGGCACCAGCACGAGCCGCCAGGACCGCTCCGCGCCGGGGTGCTCGTCCGCGGGCGGGCCGTACCGGGTGCCGCCGGCGAGGACGGTGGGCCACCGGTCCCACCAGGTGACCGGCTCGGCGTCGGTGCCCTCGGCCGCGACGGGCTCGCCGATCGCGGCGTACTCGGCACTGACGTCGGCGACCTCCACACGCATCATGAACTTCATGCGCTCGAGCCACCCGGCGAGCGGCTCGGCGTGGTCGCCCTCGGTGATCAGCCAGGTCGCCTCGCCGTCGTCCACGACGCCGGCCGAGTGCTCGACGTGGCCCTGCGGGGACAGCACCAGCAGCTCGGTGGAGGTGCGCGGCGGCAGCGCCTGCACGTCCTGGGAGGTGATCGAGTGCAGCCAGCCCAGCCGGTCGGGGCCCGCGACCCGGACCACGCCCAGGTGGGACTGGTCGACGACGGCTCCCCCGCGCGCGAGCGCGCGCTGCTCGGCGACCGGGTCGCCGTAGTGCCACGCGATGCCGGCGTCGGCACCCGTCGCGGGGACCGCACCGTGGCGGGCGAGCAGCGGGCTGTCCATCAGGCCTCCACCTCAGACTTCCGTGATCAGACTTCCGTGATCAGACTTCCGTGACCCGGTCGAGCTTCGCCGAGGCGTAGGACCCGAGCGGGTGGCCGAAGGCGGCGAGCTCCTCGACCCACATGAGCTGCCCGTCGACCAGGCCGTACAGGCGCTTGGCCGCGGTGACCTCCGCGGCGGTCGAGGTGCGGGCCACGAAGTCCGTGGCCAGGTCGACCCGGCCGTTGCCGACCACGCCGAGGAACAGCGACAGCCGGCCCGACGCGTCGGTGAGCAGGACCTCCAGCGCGTGCCGGTCGTCGTCCAGGCCGTCGGGCCGGTCGCTGGACACGCGCCAGTAGCCGGTCTCCGTCGACCAGACGGTGTCGGGCTCGTCGGCCGCGTCGTCGTCGCCCTCGCCGTCGGCCACCGCCGCGGAGCGCACCCGCAGCGTGGACTCGACACGCAGGTACGGGCCGCCGTCGTGGTCGAACACGAGGTCGTGGACGAACGGGGTCTCGTCGATCCCGGGGTACTCGATGACGCCCTCGCCGCGCCAGCGGCCCACCAGCCAGGCCAGCGGGTACACCTCGGGCGCGAGGCCCTCGGGGAAGGCGAAGGGCATCAGCGCTGGCCCTGGAACAGCTTGTAGACGACGTAGCCGGCGAACCAGACGATCGTGACCGACACGACGACCAGCAGGCCGGTGAACACGGCCTCGAGAGCTTCGATAGACATGCTGCGATCCTACCCAGCCGTCACCGGCGGCACCCACCAGGCCCGGCCCGGGCGCACGGTCGGTAGGGTCGCCCGACATGAGCAGCTCCCCCGCCCCGGCGCCCGCCCGCACGCTCGTGATCAAGACGACCTCCGGCCTCGACCGCCCGGAGGCCGCGAACCAGGCCCTCACGGTCGCGGCGGCGGCCGTCGCCTCCGGCGTCGAGGTCAGCCTGTGGCTGACCGGGGAGTCGGCCTGGTTCGCCGTCCCCGGCCGCGCGGACGAGCTGACGCTGGACCACGCCGCCCCCGCCTCCGACCTGCTCGAGGCCGTGCTGGCCGCCGGCACCGTGACGCTGTGCACGCAGTGCGCCGCCCGCCGCGAGATCACGGCCGACGACGTCCTGCCCGAGGTCCGGATCGCGGGGGCCGCCGTCTTCACGGAGGAGGTGCTGCGCCCGGGCGCCCAGGCGCTCGTGTACTGAGCCGGCGCCGGTGCGCACGCCGGTGCGCCGGGTCCGTCCACGCCGTCGGCGCACCCGTTCGCGCCGCTCGTGTGAACTCCGCCACCACGTCTGCGGGCGACTGTCGCCCGCCGGTCCCGGTGCCGTAGATTGAACGTTGAAGCATCTGCTCCTGCACCCGCCGTGGACCTCGCGACGCGGACCGGCCCGATCACCGACCGCCCCGGTCTGCCGCCTGACGTCGCGGCAACCGACCCCGCCGCGACCGGAGACTCATCCATGACCTCGCCCACCCGGACCTGGAACGACCTCGTGATCCCGGCCGCCGGTTCGTACGTGCTCGACGACGAGCACAAGCGACTCGGATTCCTCGTGATGCACATGATGGTGAGCCCCGTGCGCGGGGAGTTCGCCGCCGGCAGGGCGACGATCCACGTCGCGGAGGACCCGATGGCCTCGTCGGTCACGGCCTCGCTGGACGCCTCGTCGATCGACTCCCACCTCCCGGACCGCGACGCCCACCTGCGCAGTGCCGACTTCCTCGACGTCGAGAACTTCCCGACGATCGACTTCCGCAGCACCGGCATCGAGTGGCACACCGAGGTGGACCCGATCTTCTCCTGGGCGCGCCTCAAGGGCCGCACCCCGGGCCGCGCCGACACCGCCCCCGCGGCGCTCAAGACCTCCGCAAAGTTCGTGCTCCACGGGGAGCTCACGATCCGGGGGGTCACCCACCCGATCGCGCTCGACGCCGAGTTCGGCGGGGCCGGGCGCGACCCGTACGGCCGCGACATCTTCGGGTTCAGTGCCACGGCCGAGTTCGAGCGGGAGAAGTACGGCCTGCTGTGGAACGTGCCGCTGGAGGCCGGCGGCGTGCTCGTCGCCAAGAAGGTCCGCATCGAGCTCGCCGGCGAGGCCATCAACATGGCCGGCGTGGTGGCGCGCCCGGCCTGACCGCCCTACATCTCAACCGAGGACGAGTCGCCCCACGACGAACACCAGGATGCCGCTCACGGCGACGGGCGTCGTGACCGCGGCGACCGCGGCCCACCGGCTCGACAGGGCGGGCTGGCGCTCGAACAGCAGGCGGAGCACCGCCACCACGAGACCGGACACGACACCGGCCACGGCCCCGGTGACCAGGTCGACCGACGGCACCGCCGTCGCCGCACCCGCGGCGGCCGCGCCGCCCAGCGCGACCCCGACGAGCGACCCCGCCCACCCCCGTGCGACGGGCAGCGCCGAGACGGCCGACGCGACCGCGAGCCCCACGGCGCTGGTCACGACCAGCGCCGAGCCCGCCTCGGTCCGGCCGGCCGCCACCCAGCCCGCGCACGCGACGGCGACGACGACGCCGCTGACGGTGCCGCTCACCGACTCGACCAGCCGGGCCCGCCCGCCGCGCCGGAGCATCTCCGCCACGAACGCGAGGACCAGGCCCATCGCGACCACCAGCGGCAGGTACCGCAGCACCGGCTCACCCCGCGTCACCCACGCGACGGCGACGCCGCCCACGCCCGTCAGGCCCACGACGACCGCCGTCCCGCCGCGGGCCGGGAGCCGCAGCAGGGGCGCCCACCCGACGGCGACGAGGAGCACCAGGACGGCCGCGACCGCCGCCAGGACGTCGGTGCCGAGGTAGGCGGCGGCCGCGACGACGGCGGCGAGCACGGTGGTGGAGACGGCTCGGGTGGTCACGGTCACGACGACGAGTGTCCCAGACACGCGCACACGTCCCGGCAACCGGCGCTTCACACGCCGGTAACACGGTTCGGGGCACACTGCGGGGACACGGCGCGCCGGCGCGCGCCGCACAACCAGGTCCGCCCAGGTGTGGCGCACACCGCAGCCGCGGTAACTTGTCGGACGCACCTGCGGGGCGCACCTGTCGGGCAGCAGCCCGCGAACGGGAGGAGGTGCCGTGGCAGATCTGTTGATCCTCACGCCCACGGCGACCGGTGGTTCCGTCGAGGTGCTGCCCGCGCTCGGGCTGTTGAGCCACCGGGTGCGCGTGCTGCCGATGGAGCCGTCGGCGCTCGTGGACGCCCCGGACTCGGACGTCGTCCTGCTCGACGCCCGGCGCGACCTCGTCGCCGCCCGCACCACCTGCCGCCTGCTGCACGCCACGGGCCTCACGGTGCCGCTCGTCCTCGTCCTCACCGAGGGCGGGCTGACGGTCGTGACGCACGAGTGGGGCGCCGACGACCTGCTGCTGGTCACCGCGTCCCCCGCCGAGGTCGAGGCGCGGCTGCGGCTCGTCGTCGAGCGGTCCGCCCACGGGCCGGTCGACGACGGACCGCAGGAGATCGCCGCGGGCGAGCTCACCATCGACGCCGGCGGCTACACCGCCCGCCTGCGCGGTCGTCCCATCGACCTCACCTACAAGGAGTTCGAGCTGCTCAAGTACCTCGTGCAGCACCCGGGCCGGGTCTTCACCCGCGCCCAGCTGCTGCAGGAGGTCTGGGGCTACGACTACTACGGCGGCACCCGCACCGTGGACGTGCACGTGCGACGCCTGCGCGCCAAGCTCGGGCCCGAGCACGAGCAGCTCATCGGCACCGTCCGCAACGTCGGCTACCGCTTCGACCCACCCAAGGAGCCCCGTGGGGGCGACGACGTCGAGCACGTGTCCGGGCCGCCGCCCGGGGGCGCCCGCGCGACGCCGCACCGCTGACCGCGGGTGAGCGACGACACCCGCCGGGCGCCGCGCGTCCGCGGGCGGCCCTGCGGACCGACCCGGTAGGTTCGACCGGATGACCGCGATGTCGGACTCCAGCGACTTCTCCAGCGCCCTCGTCGAGGGGCCCTGGACGCACGAGCTCGTGCCCGCGAACGGGTCGCGCTTCCACGTCGCCGTCGCCGGGCCGGAGCGCCGGGCCGGCGTCGCGAGCCCCCTGGTGGTGCTGCTGCACGGCTTCCCCCAGTTCTGGTGGGCGTGGCGCCACCAGCTGACGGCGCTGGCCGACGCCGGCTACCGCGTCGCGGCGATGGACCTGCGGGGGGTCGGCGCGTCCGACAAGCCGCCGTCGGGCTACGACGTCCCCACCAGCACCCGCGACGTCGCCGGCGTCGTGCGCTCGCTCGGGCACGAGCGGGCCGTCGTCGTCGGGCACGGCACCGGCGGGGCCGTCGCATGGTCGATGGCGAGCCTGCAGCCGGCCGTCACGGCCGCCGTCGGGGCGGTCTCCGCACCGCACCCCGCCCGCCTGCACGTCTCCGGGGCGCGGCTGCTCACCCGGGCCGCGCGCCGCCAGCTGGCGTTCTACCAGCTCCCCACGTTCCCCGAGCGCCGGCTCGTCGACGGCGACCTCGTCGCCCGCGTCCTCGACCTCGGGACGGCGCGCCCCCTGCCCGCGGACGACGTCGAGCTCTACCGGACCGTCATGCGCGTCCCGTTCGCCGCGCACACCGTGATGGAGTCGCTGCGCTGGACCGTGCGCTCGACGCCCCGGCCCGACGGACGCCGGTACCTCGCGGCGGTGCGACAGCCCGTCGAGGTCCCCGCGCTCCAGCTGCACGGCACGGCGGACGGCATCCTGGACCCCGAGTCCGCCGACGTGGACTCCGCCGCCCTGGTGCGGGACCTGCGCCTCGAGCGGATCGACGGCGCCGGGCACTACCTGCCCGAGGAGGCGCCCGACCAGGTCAGCGAGCTGCTGCTCGAGTGGCTGCCGCGCGTGGCGGCCACGCCACGCTGACCGGCGTCAGACCGGCCTGCGCCCGGGGCGTCAGCCCCGCGGGCCCGGCTTGACCAGCTTCGCGGCGGCCACGGGGTCCACCTCGCCCGCGCCGTACGACGGGCACCAGCGCGCCACCGGGCACACCCCGCAGGCCGGCTTGCGGGCGTGGCACACCCGCCGCCCGTGCCAGACGAGGTGGTGGCTGAGCATCGTCCAGTCCTTCTTGTCGAACAGCTCCCCCACCTCGTGCTCGACCTTGACCGGGTCCTCTTGCGCCGTCCAGCCGAACCGCCGGGCCAGGCGCCCGAAGTGGGTGTCGACCGTGATGCCGGGGACACCGAACGCGTTGCCGAGCACCACGTTCGCCGTCTTACGACCCACCCCCGGCAGCGTCACCAGGTCCTCGAGCCGCGCGGGCACCTCGCCGTCGAACCGCTCGACCAGCGCCTGCCCCAGCCCGATGACCGCGCGCGTCTTGGCGCGGAAGAAGCCCAGCGGCTTGAACAGCTCCTCCATCTCGGCCGGGTCGGCGGAGGCGTACGCCTCCGCGTCCGGGTACCGGGCGAAGATCGCCGGCGTCGTGGCGTTGACCCGCACGTCCGTGGTCTGCGCCGACAGCACCGTCGCGACCAGCAGCTCGAGCGGGGTCGTGAAGTCGAGCTCCGCCCGCGCGTCCGGGTACGTGACCGCGAGCTCCCGGTCGATGCGGCGCGCCCGGCGCACCAGCGCGAGCCGGGACTCGCCCGTCGGGGTCGTCGTGGTCGAAGATGTCGTCGGCACGTTCGGAGCCTAGCGACGACGTCCGACACGGTCTTCCCGACGCGATTTGGTGCGGTGA
Organism: Isoptericola cucumis; assembly: GCF_014635665.1. Lineage (GTDB taxonomy): Bacteria > Actinomycetota > Actinomycetes > Actinomycetales > Cellulomonadaceae > Isoptericola > Isoptericola cucumis. Next base: position 170,654 of record NZ_BMDG01000002.1, on the reverse strand, counting down.
GGCAGACTGAGAACTGGAACACAACCCCTTGACATCAGCCGGACGACCCGCCCGACATCCGGGACGGCCGCCCCCGAACCACGTGAGGAATCCTGTGGACGACACCGTCGTGCTCTCCGCCCCTCTCTTCGCGGACATGGAATCCGAGGAGACGAAGGCGCTCTTCGAGTCCATGATCCCCGTCGAGCTCAGCCGGGGGGACGTCCTCTTCCGCGAGGGCGAGCCCGGCGACCGCCTGTACGTCATCGCGCAGGGCAAGATCAAGCTCGGGCGGCGCTCGAGCGACGGCCGGGAGAACCTGCTGTCGATCCTCGGCCCGGGCGAGATGTTCGGCGAGCTCTCCCTGTTCGACCCGGGCCCCCGCACGGCGACCGCCTCCTCCGTGTCCGACGCCCTCGTCTACGAGCTGCGCCACCAGGCGCTCGTGCAGTGGATCGCCGCCCACCCCAGCGTCGCGACGACGCTGCTGGGCGCGCTGGCCCGCCGCCTGCGCCGCACCAACGAGACCCTGGCCGACCTGGTCTTCTCCGACGTGCCCGGCCGCGTGGCGAAGGCGCTGCTCGACCTGTCCAGCCGCTTCGGTGAGCCCAACGACGACGGCATCCGCGTCGCGCACGACCTCACGCAGGAGGAGCTCGCGCAGCTCGTCGGCGCGTCGCGCGAGACCGTCAACAAGGCGCTGGCCGACTTCGCCACCCGGGGCTGGGTGCGTCGTGAGGGCCGCGCCGTCGTGCTGCTGGACCTCGACCGCCTGGAGCGCCGGGCCCGCTGATCCACGGTTCCGGCACCTCGGTTCCGGCCGACACCTCGGTCGCGGTCGCAGGCGGGAACGGCATACTTCGCGCGGTCGCGTTCACGGGCGCCAGGGCGCCCTCCACTTCGGGACTTCTACGACCGCGCGAAGCATGCCGTTCCCGCCTGCTCGTGCATCGGCTCAGCCGCGCGGGAGGCGATGCGCGAGCGGGCGGGGCGCGACTACTCGGCCAGCTCCACGATCAGCTCCACCTCGACCGGGGCGTCGAGCGGCAGGACGGCGACGCCCACGGCAGACCGCGCGTGGGTGCCGGCGTCCCCGAAGATCTCCCCGAGCACCGTCGAGGCGCCGTTGAGCACGCCCGGCTGACCGGTGAACGACGGGTCGGACGCGACGAAACCCGTCACCTTGACGATGCGGACGCCGTCGAGCGAGCCGGTGAGCGACCGCACCGCGGCGAGCGCGTTGAGGGCGCAGGTCCGGGCGAGGCCGGCGGCGTCGTCGGGGGTGACGAGCCCCTCACCCTGGCCCACCTTGCCCGTCGTCGGCAGGGCGCCGGCGACGAACGGCAGCTGGCCGGCGGTGTAGACGTACCGCCCCGAGCGCACGGCGGGCTGGTACGCGGCCACGGGGGCCGCGACTTCGGGCAGCGTGATGCCGAGCTCCGCGAGGCGGGCCTCGGGGCCGGACGTCACTGGTCGCCCGTGGGCCGCTTGAGGTAGGCCACGAGGTTGGTGCTGTCGGGGCCGGGGACGACCTGGACGAGCTCCCACCCGTCGGAGCCCCACTGGTCGAGGATCGCCTTGGTGTTGTGGATCAGCAGGGGGATGGTCGCGTACTCCCACGTGGTAGCCATGCGGCGATCGTAACCAGCCGGGACGCCCTGCACAGCCCACGACGCCACGACGAGGGGTCCACAGGACCTGCACACGCGCGGCCCGCCGGCGGCCGTGCCGACTGGAACCGAGCCCGTATCCTGGACCGCATGGCGAACCAGGATCCCCGCCGCATCACTCGTACGATGCCGGCGACGCAGCTCGTCGCCCTGCTGCTCGCGTTCGTCCTCGCGGCCGTGGCAGGAGGCGTCCTGACGGCGGGCCTGGTGATCCCGGCCGTGGCCGGCGCCAACGCCGCGGCCGACAGCACCGTGGAGGTGTACGACGAGCTGCCGGCGGAGCTCGAGCCGAGCCCGCTGTCGCAGCAGTCCCGCATCTACGCGGCCGACGGCAAGCAGCTCGCGACGTTCTACGCGCAGAACCGGATCGTGGTCCCGCTCGACAAGGTCTCCGAGCCGATGCAGAACGCCGTCATCGCGATCGAGGACGAGCGGTTCTGGGAGCACGGCGGCATCGACATGCGCGGCATGTCCCGCGCGCTGGCGAACAACGTCGCCGGCCACGCGACGCAGGGCGCCTCGACGCTGACGCAGCAGTACGTGAAGAACATGCTCATCGAGCAGGCGCTGCAGGACGACGACCCGTTCGGCGTCATCCAGGCCAAGGAGGACTCGATCAGCCGCAAGCTGCGCGAGGCCAAGATGGCGATCGCCCTCGAGCAGAAGATGGGCAAGGAGGAGATCCTGCAGGGCTACCTCAACGTGGCCCAGTTCGGCTCCAAGAGCATCTACGGCGTCGAGACGGCGGCCCGGTACTACTTCGGCAAGCACGCCGCCGACCTGAGCGTCGTCGAGGCCGCCACCATCGCCGGCATCACCAAGTCCCCCAGCCGGTTCGACCCCACGGTCAACCCGCAGGAGGCCAAGGTCCGCCGCAACCTGGTGCTGCAGAACATGTGGAAGCTCGGGCACATCTCCACGGAGGAGCGGGACGAGGCCCAGGCGCTGACGATCAAGGAGACGCTGAACGTCAAGCCGGTCGAGATCGGCTGCCACGCCGCCGACGGCGCCGCGTTCTTCTGCGACTACGTCATCAAGGACATCGTCAACAACCCGGCGTTCGGCGAGACGCGCAGCGACCGGCAGGCGCTGCTGTACCGGGGCGGGCTGGAGATCACCACCACCCTCGACCCGAAGAAGCAGAAGGCCGCCGAGCAGTCCGTCCGCGAGGCCGTGCCCGCCGAGGACTCCAGCGGCCTGGAGGCGGCGATCGCCTCGGTCGAGCCGGGCACGGGCAAGATCGTCGCGATGGCGCAGAACGTGCCGTACACGCCGCCGCAGGGCAGCGACGACAAGACCACGCTGCTCAACTACAACGCCGACCCGACGCACGGCGCCTCCAAGGGCTTCCAGGTCGGCTCGAACTTCAAGCCGATCGTGCTGGCGGAGTGGCTGCGCGAGGGGCACACCCTCAACGAGACGGTCTCTGCCGCCAAGGTGGCGCGCTGGCCGCAGAACTTCAACACCCCGTGCGTCGGGACCCTGGGTGCCGCGGAGCCGTGGGCGCCGGCCAACTCCGAGGGCGTCGCCTACAGCAACCTGTCCGCGCTCGAGGCGACCTACCGGTCGGTGAACACGGCGTACGCCGCGATGGGCTACCAGCTCAACCTGTGCGACATGCGCGACACGGCCTGGAAGATGGGCTTCCGTCCCACCAACTCGGGCGTGCAGAAGAAGACCATCTACGACCCGAAGAAGACCGACATCGACATCCAGGCCCCGATGATCGTGGGCACCCAGGAGTCGACGCCGCTGTTCATGGCCGCCATGTACGCGACGCTCGCCAGCGGCGGCACCTACTGCGAGCCGGTCGCGATCACCAAGGTGACCGGCCCCGGGGGCAAGGACTACGAGCTCCCCGGCGGCAACTGCGACGAGAACGCGCTGCCGGAGAACGTCGCGAACACCGTGGTGTCGGCCATGGAGAACGTGCTCAAGATCGGTACGGCGTCCGGCCACGGGCTGGACGGCGGCCGGCCGGCGGCCGGCAAGACCGGTACCACGCAGCTCTCGTGGCACACGTGGTTCACCGGGTTCACGAAGCAGCTGTCCACCTCGGTGTGGGTCGGCGACGTCGAGGGCAACATCCCTCACATGGGGATCACCGTGAACGGGCAGTACCACGAGCCGCTGTACGGCTCCGACGTCGCGGCACCCGCGTGGAACAACTACATGAACGCCGCCAGCGCGGGCATGCCGATGGAGAGCTTCGGCGCCCCCGACCCGGCGCTCGTCGGCGCGGCCCCGCCGCCTCCCCCGCCCCCGTCCACCGGTGGTGACGACGGTGGTGACGACGGCGACGAGGGCGGCGGCAACGAAGGCGGCGGCAACGAAGGCGGCGGCAACGAGGGCGGCGGCAACGGCGGCGACAAGGGCAAGGGCAACGGCCGCAGCGACGCCAGCGCCGCCTGGGACGCCATCACCTCCGGCGACTGGGGCGCCCTGGGCGGTTCCGGGGACGACCGCTGACCCCCGCACGCACCGGCCAGGTGCTGGGTGGTCTGGTCGCGGCCGGGGCGGCGGGCCTCGCGTACGCGCACCTGGAGACGAAGCTCTACACGCTGCGCCGGGTCAGCCTCCCGGTGCTGCCGCCGGGTGAGCCCGACCTGCGGGTGCTGCACGTCTCGGACCTGCACCTGACGCCGTCGCAGCAACGCAAGATCGACTGGGTGCGGTCGCTCGCCGCGCTGGAACCGCACCTCGTCGTCGACACCGGCGACAACCTGGCGCACCGCGACTCCCTCGGGCCGGTGCTGCACGCGCTCGAGCCGCTGCTCGCCCTGCCGGGGGCGTTCGTCATGGGGTCGAACGACTACTACGAGCCGCGCCCGAAGAACCCCGCGCGCTACCTGCTGCCCGACGCCCGCGTCATCATCCGCCGCGAGCCCGACCTGCCCGGCGACGAACTCGGTGCCGCGATGCGCGACGCGGGATGGAAGGACCTCACCAACCGCCGCGACGTGGTCGTGGCGGACGGGCGACGCCTGTCGCTGGTGGGGGTGGACGACCCGCACCTCGACCGTGACGAGTTCCCCGCCCGTGCGGAACGGCCGGACACCGGCGCCGACGACGACGGGGTGCTGCACCTCGGCGTCTCGCACGCCCCGTACACGCGGGTGCTGGACCAGATGCACGACGACGGCGCGGACGTGATCCTCGCCGGGCACACGCACGGCGGCCAGCTCTGCCTGCCCGGCGTCGGGGCGCTCGTGACCAACTGCGACATCGACCGCAGGCGCGCCAAGGGGCTGCACGGCTGGCCCGGCCCGCGACCCGACGAGGCCGGCGGCGCGGGCTCGTCGTGGCTGCACGTCTCGGCCGGGGCGGGCACCTCCCCGTACGCGCCCGTGCGGTTCGCGTGCCGCCCGGAGGCGACGTTGCTCACGTTCACCGCCCGGTAGCCGGATCTCGTTTTCGTCCTGGCCGGATCGTCGGCTATTCTGGGCAGGCTTCCGCAGGAGGACGAGAGTCCGCGTGCATGGAGCAAGTCCTTCGGGGTGTGGCGCAGCTTGGTAGCGCGCTTCGTTCGGGACGAAGAGGTCGCAGGTTCAAATCCTGTCACCCCGACCACCAGAAAGGCCCTCTGGCCAGCGGAAACGCTGAGACCAGGGGGCCTTTCGCCTTGCCCGGAGGCCCTGAGATGGCCGTTGAGGCGCGACTGGGGGCTTACGCGCCGGCGGCACGGTTGCTACCCGCCATCATGAACAGCGGCTCCATATGCCAGTCCGGGGCGACGACGTCGATGGTGGCGAACGTGTTCAGGAAGGTCGCGCCGTCCTGGATCACGGGCCGCAGCTCGTGCCGACAGATCCATTCCGTGGTCGAGGTGTCCGAGTGCCCGACGTCGGAGATCTACTCGACGGCCGCGCCGCCCTGGCGACATCAGTGACACGGTGCCCGCGATCTAGGTCAGGCCGAAGCGGGTGCGGCACGGCGGGGCGACGCGGGCACGGTGCGCCCCGCCGGTGTGGACCGTCGTTCTCAGTACCGCGCGTCCGCGCGGGCGGCGTACTTGTCCGTGGCGGTGATTGCGGCCCGCATCGCCGCGTCGCTGCGGTCGTTCGCCGAGAGACGCTCGACCCAGTACGAGGACTGGCCTGACGTCGGGTTCACCCCCAGGTAGTGCTGATAGGCCGCGACGACCCGCCTGCTGGTCGCCTGAGGGTTGTTCCAGATCGACCGCACGACGGCGGCCCGGCCCTGGGTGGCCAGGCGGCCGGTCCACAGGGTGGTCTGCGACTTCGTCGGCACGCGGCCGAGCATCTCGGCGTACAGTGCGCGGACGTATGCGGCGTCCGTCCCGCCCTCGGCCCGGTAGTACGTGCTCGAGCTCATGAGCCGCATGTCGACCTCGTCCACCGTCTGCCCGCTGACGATCAGCCGGAGCTCCGCGTCGATCCGCGCGGCCGTCGGGGTAAATCCGAGCAGGCGCTTGTACGCGTTCACGATGCGTGCCTTGCGGTACTTCGTGGAGGCCTCCATCGCGGCGATGAGACGCGTCGGACCGTCCGCGGCCACGTCCGCCTGCCAGAACGCGACTTCGCCAACCGTCGCCTCGCGACCGAGGGCGTCCTTGTAGATCGACTGCACCAGGTTGGCGACCGCCTCCGCCGACAGATGGACGACGGCGCGCTCCGCGGCCTGCGCCCGGATCGCGGGCAGCACCTCATAGCCCATCTCGCCGGGGCACTCCGTGAAGTGGGTGTCGCGGTGGCTGAAGATCCTGTCGAGCGGCACCTGGGTGCCCGCTTCGAAGCGGCCGCCGGCGGTCTTGCCCGCGGACGTCAGAGTGACGCTCCCGGTCGGTGCGACGTCGTACTCCGCCAGCCGGTACGCCGCGATGTCGGCGACCGCCGCCTGCTGCGCCCCGGTCGGCGTCATGCCGGCCTCGGCGGTGAAGGTGCCGAGCATCGCGACGCCGACCGTGCCGGTGTTGAAACCGCCCGTGTGCGCGCCGATGATCGCCTCGTCGATGCTGCCCGCAGCGCCCTCGTAGACGTTGCCCCACTTGTCGACCAGGAAGTTGTAGCCGATGTCGCACCAGCCGTTCGTCTGCTGGTGGTACACCTGGTCGTTCTTGATGGCCTGCATCGCCTCGGCCACCGTGTCGTAGTCGTTGGGATTCACGGTGTGGTGCACGGACGCCGCCTTGAGGCCACCCGGGGCTGGCCGCCACGTCGCACCCGTGTAGTCCTCGCCGAGATCGCACTGCGGGTTCGCACCCCACTCGTCGCGCGTGATGATCGTGGGGCCGACCGTCTCCGCAGCTGCGGCCACGGCGCCCGAGGTCGTCGCGGCCTCCGTGGTCACCTGATCCGAGGACACGAGAGTCAGCTCGACGCCCACGGGCACGCTCCGGCGAGGGTCGACCGTGGCGATCTGCACCGCGTCGGACTCGCCCACGTACAACGGGGCGGATGAGGCGATGGCGGACTCCTCGTCGGCGCCATCGGACTGCATCTCGAGGTGGGTCCACCCGGTCCAGGTCCCGTCGCTGGAGCGGGTCCGCACCTGAAGCTCGGGAACCGTAGTGCCCAGTTCCCGCGGCCAGGCCGCGCCGACGGTCTGGAAGCCGTCGGGCGCCTCGACGGTCCCTGCCGCCCGGCCGGCTGTGTCGGTCGTGTCGAGCACGACGACCCCCTCCTCGACGGTCGCCGCCTCGGCTGCGGGTTCCGGGGCGGCCTCGGTGACGTCTGCCACGCGCTCGGTCTCGACGGCCGGCGCCTCGGTGACCGCGAGCGTCTCGATCGATGCGTCGGTCGTCGCCGCGTCCGCGAGGGCGGAGTCGGTGGCGCCGGTGGCGCGCTCGGGCGTCTGGTCCGTGGTCAGTGCCGTCGCTGTGGGGCCGAGAGCGCTCAGAGCGAGTGCGGGGACGATGCCCAGAGTGATCGCCTTGCCGACCACCGAACGCGTTGGCGGGGTAGTCAGCCGTGCGTGCCGTGCGTGCCGTGCCATGTTCGCGTCTCCTTCGTCCGGCGGCGCGCTCGGCGTGGGACCCGGAACACGGATGTCTGTGATTCGGCGACGCGACAGTGAGCGCGGAACGACACCGGAGACTAGCGGCAGTCGAGAGGATCGACACATCTGCGCGATGTCGGACTCGCTCCGAGCGGTCGAACCTCGAGGCGTACATCGAGCGGCAGTACGCGGCCGCGCGCGACGCCGTCGCCAAGGTCCAGGCGGAGTCCGCCGACGACCAGGACTAGATCAGCAGGCCTGTGTTGCCGTAGCCCGGTCGGGCAGGCAACGGCGGGCGCGGCGACGCCCGTCAGCGAACATGTACGTGTTCTCGGGCGTGGAGGGATGCCCCTTCGGTTGTGGGAGACGTGGGCAGAGACGGTCCCGGGACAGCCATCCTCTGGGCCGACGGCCGAGTCCTGGTTCACCGTGAAGCCGCCCAACGCGCCGGGCAACGCCACCGAACGCCTCGCGTCCGAACGGCCCGGTGGACCAGGAACGCCAGTGCGATGAGGTTGAGTCCGCTCGCGGCAGGTGACCACCAGCCGTCGGGCACCACGTGGGCGATGAGGCCCGTGGTCCCCACGAGCGACAGGCACGACACGAGGAACCCCCACCCGACCAGCTGCCAGCGTCGAGGGCGGTCGTCCCACAGGACCAGGCCGACGATCATCAGGAACGCCCCGGCCGATGCCCCGGGGCCTCCGCCCCACATGGCCGCCACCGGGGTGCAGAAGGCGATGACGATGACGAGCACGGTGGCCGGCCACAGCACCGAACCGGGGAGCAGCCAGTGCGCGCGCATCGCGCCGACGATGGCCGCCACCGGCGGGACGACAAAGATCATCCCCAGCCAGATCGACGAGTCCCACCACGCCATCCACGGGTAGTCCGCCCAGACCTGCGGCGCCACCACCCCGACCCCGACCCCGACCCCGACGGCACCAGCGACAAGGACGGCGCGCTCAGCACCTTGCTGGTCACCCTCCGGAACGGCGTCGAAGTCGGTCAGCTCCTGCGGGCTCGGCTCGTGCCGCACGGGTTCCCCAGGCCGTTCTGCCGTCATGGCCGACCACCCTAGGGCTCGGGCTGTGGAGACGGCACCTGTGCGGGACGCTGGTGGGGCGGCCACACTGGGTCGGACCTGCATTCGCACGTCGTCAGGAGCAGCCATGCCGTCGTCCCCAGAACCCATCCTCGTCGTCGGCGGCGGGCTCGCCGCGGCCAAGGCCGCCGAGGCGGTGCGCGAGCGGGACGCGGACGTCGGCCTCCTCGTCGTCACCAGCGAGCCGTGCGCCCCCTACGAGCGGCCGCCGCTGTCCAAGGAATACCTGCGCGGACAGGCCGAGCGCGACGCGCTGTTCCCGCTCGACGAGGACTGGTACGCCGACCACGACGTCGACCTGCGGACGTCGGCGACGGTCGTCGGGCTCGACCTCGGTGCGCACCGCGCGACGCTCGCCGACGGGGCGGTGCTGCCGTTCTCCCGACTCCTGCTCGCCACCGGGTCGTCGCCGCGCATGCTCGACATCCCCGGCCGCGACCTCGCGGGCGTGCACTACCTGCGCACCGTCGAGGACGCCGACCTGATCGCGGCCACGCTGCTGCCCGCCTCCCTGGAGAACGGGGGGCGGCTGGTCGTGATCGGCAGCGGGTGGATCGGGATGGAGGTCGCGGCGTCGGCCCGGTCGTTCGGGCTCGACGTGACCGTGGCGGGTCTCGACGAACACCCGCTGGAACCCGTGCTCGGGCCCGAGATGGGCGCGCTCTACGGGCGCGTCCACACCGACCACGGTGTCGACCTGCGTCGCGGCGAGGCCATCGCGATCGTCGGAGCGGAAGGCCGGGTCACCGGCGTCGAGCTGCACGACGGCACGTCCCTGCCCGCCGACATCGTCGTGGTGGGCGTCGGCGCGACGCCCAACGTGGGCCTCGCCGAGGCGGCCGGGCTCAGCCTGCGCTCCCGGGACCAGGGCGGCGGCGTCGTCGTCGGCCCCGCCCTGCGCACCTCGCACCCCGACGTGCTCGCCGCCGGGGACATCGCCTCCATCCCGTCGCCGCACTACGGCCGCCCGCTGCGCGTGGAGCACTGGGCGACAGCCCTCGAGTCCGGCACGCACGCCGGCCGCGCGCTGCTCGGCGACGACACCCCGTACGACGTCCTGCCCTACTTCTTCAGCGACCAGTACGACGTCGGCATGGAGTACAAGGGGTTCGTCGACCTGCGCAGGGGCGGGTACGAACTCGTCCTCAGCGGCTCCGTCGACGACGTCGAGCTCGTGGCGTTCTGGCTGCGCGACGGCGCGGTGCACGCCGCCATGGCGGTGAACGTCTGGGAGCGGATGGACGACGTCGAGGAGCTGATCCGGTCGCGCCGGGACGTCCCCCGCGCCGAGCTGGAGGCGTTCACCCGCTGACGGGGGCCGTCGCCGCGCGAGCGGGGACGGCGGGGCGGCCCAGCCCGCGCACACGCCAGCCGGCGGCCGACCAGCGGTCGGCGTCGAGCGCGTTGCGCCCGTCGACGACGACGCGACGCGCGGGCTCGAGCGCGGCGGGGTCCAGCGCCCGGAACTCCTCCCACTCGGTGAGGTGCAGCACCAGGTCGGCGCCGGTGACGGCCTCCTCGACCGTGTCGGCGTAGCCGAGGGTCGGGAAGGTGCGCGCCGCCGTCGCGTTGGCGCGCGGGTCGTGCACCCGCACGTGCGCGCCCTGGAGCTGCAGCTGCGCGGCGACGTTGAGCGCGGGCGAGTCCCGCACGTCGTCGGTGCCGGGCTTGAACGCGGCGCCCAGCACGGCGATCCGACGACCCAGCACGCTGCCGCCGCACTCCTCGACCGCCAGCGCGACGGTGCGCGAACGGCGCCGCATGTTGATCGCGTCGACCTCGCGCAGGAACGTCAGCGCCTCGTCGACGCCCAGCTCCCCCGCGCGGGCCATGAGCGCGCGGATGTCCTTGGGCAGGCAGCCGCCGCCGAACCCGAGGCCGGCGCTGAGGAACTGGTGACCGATGCGCGCGTCGCGGCCGATGGCGTCCGTGAGCGCCACGACGTCGGCGCCCGCCGCGTCGCACAGCTCGGCGATCGCGTTGGCGAACGAGATCTTCGTGGCGAGGAACGCGTTCGCGGCCACCTTGACCAGCTCGGAGGTGGCGAGGTCGGTCACGACGAACGGCACGCCGGCGTCGACGACTGGCGCGTACAACTCGCGCAGCACCTTCTCGTGCAGCGGGTCGGTGACGCCGACGACGATGCGGTCGGGGCGCAGCGTGTCCTCGACGGCGCGCCCCTCGCGCAGGAACTCGGGGTTCCAGGCCACGGCCACCTCGACCCCGTCGGGCGCGGCGTCGTCGGCGAGCGCCTGCAGCGCCGCGGCCGTGCCCACGGGGACCGTGGACTTGCCGACCAGCAGGGCGTCGCGACGCAGGTGGGGCACGAGCGCGGAGACGGCCGCCGTGACGTGGCTCGTGTCGGCGGCCATGGAGTCGCGGCGCTGCGGCGTGCCGACGCACACGAAGTGCAGGTCGGCGAACTCCGCCGCCGCCCGCGGGTCGGTCGTGAACGCGAGCCGGCCGGCGGCGGTGTGCTTCTCCACCAGCTCCGCGAGGCCGGGCTCGTAGAACGGCAGCCGGCCGGCGGCCAGGTCCGCGACCTTGGCCGGGTCGGTGTCGAGGCCCAGCACCTCGTACCCGAGCTCCGCCAGGCACGCGGCGTGCGTCGCGCCGAGGTATCCGGTGCCGATCACGGTCACGCGGCCGGGGCTCGGCGTCGTCGCGGGCGTCACGGGACTGGTGACAGGGCTCGTGACAGGGCTCGTCACCGTGGGCGTGGTGTCCTGGTGCGTGGTCATCGGTCCTCCTGGTCGGGTCGGTCGGCGGTGCGGTCGGTGCGGTCGGTGCGGTCGGTGCGGTCGGTGCGGTCGGGGCGGAGCGGCCCGCCGGGCGCGACGTCCGGCAGGGTGAGCGGCCGGGCCAGCCCGGCCGACAGCAGCCCGGGCACGTCGCCGGGCGCGGGCCGGAACGCGTACACGGCCGCCAGCCGGGCCCGCGCGGCCGTGGCCCACGAGGTGACGTCCCCGGCGTCGGGAAGCCACGACGCCGCCCCCGCGTCGACGGTGGCGTAGCCGGCGACGACGGCTCGTGCGACCGACGCGGCCCGGCGCCGCCCGCACAGGCCCTGGAGGGCGCGCAGCTCGAGGTGGACCAGCAGGTTGGCCAGGTCCAGGCCGGGGTGGGCGGTCGTCGCGAGGTCGAGGTCGAGCAGACCGACCCGGTCCGGCGCGCCGGGGTCGGCGAGCAGCTGCTTGTCGTGCAGGTCGCGGTGGGCGGGGACCGCGGGCCGCGGTGCGACGACGGCCAGCGCGCGGGCCACGTGGTCGACGATGGCGGCCGCGGTCGCGTCGTCCGTCGCGCCGTGCGCCGCGGCGAGCTGCCACCAGCGCCGGACGACGGCCACCTCGGCGTCGACGCCGTGTCCCGCCGCCCGTCCGTCGACGTCGCTACCCCCGAACGGGCCGTCGACGTCGCCCGGCACCTGGCCCGTGGGCCCGGCGGTCTCCTGCAGCCGCCGCAGTCCGCGGCCGACGGCGTGGCCCACGGCGTCGAGCGCCGGCTGCGAGACGGTCGGGTCGCCCAGCAGGTCGTGCAGCGTGCGGCCCGGCAGCGGCGCGGTCGTGACGCGGCCGGGGCCGTGGTCGACGACGACCGGCGTGGCGAAGGCACCGGCCGGGACCGCGACGTCGGCGGGTTCGCGGCCCGGGCGCGTCACCTTGGTGTACGTGCCGGCGGGATCGCGGACGACGGCGCGGCGCCCGGCGCGGTGCGCGACGAGCACGGCCCCGGGGCGCAGGCGCTCGCCCAGGCCCGGGAGGTCCGGGTCGTGCCCGCCGGGGAGCAGGACGAGGCCGCCGGCGGCGACCCGCGCCGGCTCCGCCCCGACCCGGTGGGCGTAGCGTGCCGCCGCGCGGTCCTCGTCCCACCGGCCGGCGACCAGCGCGCCGTCCCGGTCGGCCCCGACGACGAGCAGCGGCCCGCCCGGGCGCGGCACCGCCGCGCGCAGCCGCCCGCCGTCCTCGGCGAGCCGGTCCGCCAGGGCCAGGGCGACCGGCGCGAACCGGATCCCCTCCGCGGGCCGGACCGGACCGGACACCCGCGGCGACGCAGGGACCTGGCCGGTCGAGAGGTCCGGCTGCGCCCGTCCCGGCGTGGCCGGGGACGCCGGCGGCGCCCCGGCCGGCGCGGACCCGGCTGGGCGGGTCGCACGGCGGTCGAGGACGATGCCCAGCTCGCGGCCACGGCCCCGGGCGACCTCGTCGGCGAGCGCCACGAGCCGCTCGGTGGTCGCGGCCCATCCCGCCTCGCGCCGTCGGAACGGCTCGGGCGCGCGCCGCAGCAGGTGCTCGGCGGTGGCACGACGCAGGGCGGTCGCGTCGAGGCCGGGCGCCCCCGCGGCGCCGTACCCGTCGAGGACGACCGCGAGCCGGTCGGCCGCGGCTGCGACGTCGTCGTGCGCGCGGACGAGGGCGGCCGCCAGCGACCCGAGGTCGTCCTCGGGCGTGCCCAGGCGGGCGGCGTCGCCGTCGACGAGCCACAGCTCGCCCGACGGGGCCCGCACCAGCTGGTCGAGGGAGAGGTCGCCGTGCACCGGCACGCCGGCGCCGGTCGCCGGGCGGGTCCGGTCGAGGGCGTCCGCCAGCGGGCCGACAGTCCCCGCCAACCACGGCAGCAGCCCGGTGACCGCGGCCGCGGCCGCGGCGGCGCGCGGGGGCGTGACGTGCCCGCCGTCCGGCCCCGTCCCCGGGACCGACAGGACCGACGTGTGCAGCGTCGCCGCGGCGGCGCCCACGGCCCGCAGGGCGCGCTCGTCGAGGACGCCGGCCAGGTCGAGCCCGTCGAGCGGCTCGCCCGCGACCCACTGCGTGACGACGACCCCCCGCTCGGCGTCGTGCGCGAGGACGCGCGGCGCACGCACCCCGCTCGCGCCGAGCAGGCGGTACCCGGCGAGCGTCCGCCCGACGTCCGCGGGCCGCGAGAGCCGCACGAGCACCGACGGCGCGCGGCCGGCGTCGGCGGGCACCGGGGTCTCGCGCGTGCCGTCGACGTCGGCTCCACTCCCGTCCGCGCCGAGACCCGCGAGGACCTCCAGCGCAGCGTCACCGTCCAGGCGCAGCACGGCGCGGCGTTCCGGGTTGTGCCGCAGCAGCCGCGCCCCGGGGACCGGCGCGCCGGGGGCGGGGTCGTCGTCGCCCTGCCGCGGGACGGCCCGGGTGCCGGGCAGGTCACGGTCCGCGGTCCAGGTCGTCACGACGACCCCCGCGTCGCGGTCGACGTGCACGAGCTCGTGCGGCAGCGCGTGCCGCACCGCCTTGCCGAGCTTGGGCAGCGCGTGCCCGGCGAACGCCCGCACCAGCAGGTGCTGCACGCCGCCGTGCCGGTCGCCGGGCGTCCAGCGGGCCGCGAGCAGGCAGCTCGTGCCCCGCTTGTACCGCAGGTACGGGCTCCCCAGCGCGCCCCGCACACCGGTCGCCGTCGTCAGGCGGTCGGCGAGCGCCGCGACGTCGAGGACCTCGCCGAGCGCGGGGATCGCGCCGTCGCGCGCGGCGACGGCGCCGTCCGCGGGGCTCGTCCCGCCGGCGGGACGAGGCGCGCCGGCGAGATCGAAGGGCGGGCGGTCGAGCGTGCGGTCAGCCACGGCTGCCCACCTCCTTCTGCCCCGCGGGGCCGAGGACGACGTGCGGCGGCCCGGACGCGGCGACGCGGCCGTCCTCCAGCCGCACGACGCGGTCGCAGTCGCGGGCCGCGTCGAGGTCGTGCGTGATGACGAAGGTCGTGCGGCCGCGGGTGAGGCGTCCGAGGGCGTCGACGACCTCGTGCTCGGTCTGCTCGTCCAGGCCCGTCATGGCCTCGTCGAGGACGACGACGGGGGCGTCGAGCATCGCGGCCCGCGCGATGGCGAGGCGCTGGCGCTGCCCGCCGGAGAGGGTGCCGCCGCGCTCCCCCACGACGGTGTCGTACCCGTCGGGGAGGGCGGTGACGAAGGCGTGCGCCCCGGCGACCCGGGCCGCGCGCTCGACCTGCTCGTCGGTCGCGTCCGGCACCGCGGCGGCGATGTTCTCGCGCACGGTGCCGCGGAACAGGACGCTCTCCTGCAGCACGACGGCGACCGACCGGCGCACGCTGTCGAGCGTGAGGTCGCGCAGGTTGTGGCCGTCGAAGCGCACCGCGCCCGACTCGGGGTCGCGCAGGCGGGACAGCAGCGCGGCGAGGCTGGACTTGCCGGCCCCGGACGCGCCGACGATCGCGACCCGTTCGCCGGGGCGCACCGCCAGGTCGAGGCCGCGCAGCACGGGGAGGCCCGGGACGTAGGAGAACCAGACGTCCTCGAAGCGCACGTCGCCGCGCACGCGGTGCAGCGGCCGTGCCCAGCTCGCGTCGACGACCTCGGGCCGCTGGTCCAGCACCTCGACGACGCGCTCGGCCGACGCCCCCGCCTGGGCGATCCGGCCGGTGTACTTCGCCAGGTCGCGCATGGGCTTGAACGCGGCCTTGAGGTAGGTGAGGAAGACGGTGAGCTCGCCGGGCGTGAGGGCGCCGTCGAGCACGCGCTGCGCGCCGACGTACAGCACGACGGCGGTGGCGGCGCCGACGAGCACGTCGGTGGAGCGCTCGAGCCCGGCCGCGAGGCGCTTGGCGCGCACACCCTCGCGCAGCGACGACGTGTTGGAGCGGGCGAACCCGGCGCGCATGCGGTCCTCGAGCGAGTAGGCCTGGACGACCTTGACGGCGCTCAGGGTCTCGGTCGCGAGGGACGCCAGCTGGCCGTCGGCCTTGCGCTGGTCGCGCGAGACGTGGCGGATGCGCCGCGACAGGCGCGTGCTCGTGAGCAGGAACACGGGCAGGACGACGAGCATCACGAGGGCGAGCACCGGGTCGAGGATCGCGACGACCACGATCATGCCGGCGAGGGTCACGACGTTGCCGAGCATCGGCAGCATCGCGGTCACCGACACCTCCTTGAGGCGCCCGACGTCGCCGGTGAGGCGCGTGACGAGGTCCCCCGTGGTGGAGCCGTCGTGGAACCGGAGGCTGAGGCGCTGCAGGTGGTCGTACAGGTCGGCGCGCACCCCGGTGAGGACGCGGTTGCCCGCGAGGGCGAAGCACACCGTCATCGCGTAGGCGGCGCCGGCGCGCAGCAGCACGATCACCAGCAGCGAGCCCGCGGCGAGCAGGAGCACGACGGGCAGGTTGGCCGGCGCCGGGCCCGCCACCGACGACCCGGTGGAGGCCACGATGCCGTCGACGACGTACTTCAGCGGCCACGGCTCCAGCAGGCGCATGGCGACCTCGGCCAGCATCGCGAGGCTGCCCAGGACCAGCAGCCGGCGCTCGGGGCGCACGTGGTGGCGCAGGTGCGGCCAGAACCGGGAGAAGGCGCGGCCCGCGGCGCGCACCGACGTCCGGGAGGCGCGGGGCTCAGCCACGGTGCGCCTCCCCCGGCCGGGCCGCCCCGACGGCCGCCCCGACGGCCGTGTGCGTCGTCACGCCGGCGTGCGCGAGCGCGCGGTCCACGACGACGGACCAGTCGTGCCGCTCCACGGCCGCCTCCCGCGCCCGGGCGCCGAGGACCGTGCGGGCCCGCGGCTCGCGGGCGAGGTCCACGAGCGCGTCGGCGAGCGCCGTCGGGTCGCCGGGCGGGACCAGGCGCCCGGTGCTGCCGTGCCCGAGCGCGCCGGGCAGCTCGCCCACGGCGCTGGCCACGACGGGCAGCCCGGCCGCGAGGTACTCGTAGACCTTCAGCGGCGAGAAGTAGAAGTCGTCGAGCGCGGGGTACGGCGCGACGGCGACGTCGGCACGGTGCAGCAGCGGCGGGATCTCGGCCGGCGCGACGGCGCCCGTCGAGGTGACGGCGTCGCCGGCGCCGAGCGCGCGCGCCCTGTCCAGCACGGCCTCGCGCTCGGGCCCGTCGCCGACCAGCAGGAGGCGCGCGCGGGGCACGCGCCGCCGCACGTCGGCGAAGGCGTCGACCAGCACGTCCAGGCCGTGCCACGGCTTGAGGGTGCCGACGAAGAGCACGGTGAACGCGTCGCGGGCCGCGCCGCTCGCGGGGGCCCTGCCCGCGGGGGCGGGGGTGATCCGCGCCGTGTCGACGCCGTTGGACAGCACGTGCACGTGGCCGGAGCGCGACCCGGCACGCTCGGCGGCCCAGGTCGCGACGGGCCGGCTCACCGCGACGACGGCGGTCGCGGCGCCGATCGCCGCACGGGCGCACCGCTCGGCGCCCGCCTCGTCGACCAGCTCCCGGTGGGTGCGCTGCTCGGCGACCAGCGGCGCGTTGACCTCCAGCACGCTGGGGACGCCGGCGTCGCGCGCCCACCCGGTCGCCGCCCTGCCCCACAGCGAGTACCGCTCGTACACCAGGTCCAGCGGCCCGGCGGCGCGCAGCGTGTCGAGCAGCGCACCCACCCGGCCGTCGGCGACCTGCAGGGCCTTCTCGCGCTCGGCGGTGGTCGCGCTGCGGGCGACCGGGACCTCGTGCACGGCGATCCCGGCGAGGTCGGCCGGGACGTCGCCGCCGCGGCGCGTCGTGACGACGTGCACCTCGACGCCCGCGCGCACCAGCTCGCGCAGCACCGCCTGGACGTGCACGGACGAGCCCTTGCGCCCGAACACCGGGACGCCGGGGTCGACGCTCACGTACGCCGCCCGCCGCACGGTCGCCCGGGGGTCGCCCGTGGCGGTCACGGGGTCGGTGGTGGGGGCGGTCATGCCGCGCTCCGGGCCTCGGCGGGCGACGACGACGCCGCCCGCAGCACCTCCATCAGCCGGCGCGACGTGCGGGCCACGTCGAACTCCGCCTCGACCAGCGACCGGGCGCCGTCCGCGAGGCGCACGCCGAGGCCGTCGTCGTCGAGCACCCGGCCCAGCGCGGCCGCGAGCGCGGCGGCGTCGCCGGGCGGCACCAGCAGGCCCGTCTCGCCGTCGTGCACGGCCTCGGGGATGCCGGTGACCGGCGTGGACACCACGGGCGTGCCGAGGGCCATCGCCTCCAGGAGCACGGTGGGCAGGCCGTCGCGGTTCCCGTCGGTACCGAGCACGCACGGGGCCGCGAGGACGGCGGCGCGAGCGACGACGTCGCGCACCCGGTCCTGCGGCAGCGGGCCGTGGAACGTGACCCGACCGGCGACCCCGGCGGCCGCCACACGCTCGCGCAGCTCGGCCTCCTGCGGGCCCGTGCCGACGAGGTCGAGGTGCAGGTCGCTGCCGTCCGCGGCCAGGAGCGCGACGGCGTCGACCAGGTCGGTGAAGCCCTTCTTCTCCACGAGCCGGCCGACGGCGCACACACGGCCGGGCAGCCGGGGCGCCGTCGCGCGGGCGTACTCGTCCAGGTCGAGGCCGTTGTACACGCGCCGCACGCCCGCCGCGGCGGGGCCGAACGTCTCGCGCAGGTGGGCGACGTTGTGGTCGCTCACCGTGACGACGGCGCGCGCGCCCGCGAGCTTGACCCGCAGGTCCTCGGGGTCGACCGACTCGTGGAAGATGTCCTTCGCGTGGGCCGTGAACGTGTAGCCGATCCCCAGGACGCCGGCGGCGAGGCGCGCCACCGTCGTCGCGACCGACCCGAAGTGGGCGTGCAGGTGCGTGAGGCCGGTGTCGTGCGCGACGGTCGCGACCTCGAGCGCCTGCACGGCGTCCTCCGGGTCGGCGGCGAGCAGGTCGGCGAGCACGCCCGCGGGCAGCTCCCGCAGGTCGAGCCGGTCGTGCAGGGCGGCCAGGGCGGCCCAGGCGTCGGACGCCCGGGGCGCCCGCGGCACGTAGCGCACGGGTGCGGCGACCTGCGCGAGGGCGGCGTGGAACCGGGTGTCGACGGGGGCGCGCAGCGAGAAGATCTCGATCCGCGCACCGCGCCGCTCGAGGCCGCGGATCTCGTTGACGATGAACGTCTCGGAGAAGCGCGGGTACATCTTGGTCACGTAGCCGACCCGCAGGCCGGCGCCGGGGCCGACGTCGAAGGGGCTCGGGGTCGGGGTGGTGTCAGGCCGTGGCACGGTGCGCCTCCTGGGGGTCGCGGGCGAGGGACGTGGGCATGTCGGGAGCCGCGGCGGTCGCGGCGGGGTTCGCGGCGGGGCGGACGGCGCCGGGCGTGCGTCGCGCGACCGACGCCAGCCGCGCGACGAGCGCCGGGACGCGGGAGAGCCCGTCGAGGTCGACGTCGACGACGGGGCGCCGCAGCGCGGTCGCCCGGGCGGGGCCCGTGGCGCGGGCGACCCAGGAGCCGAGCCGCTCGGGGGTGGTCGCGCCGGTGAGCACGTCCAGGAGCCCGAGGTCCGCGAGGCGCCGGGCCCGCACGAGCTGCTCCGCGCGCGGTCGGGTGCGCGGCACGACGAGCGCCGGCCGGCCGGAGGCGAGCACCTCGCACACGGAGTTGTAGCCGCCCATCGTCACGACCGCCGACGCCCCCTCGACGAGCGGGACGACGTCGCGCACGAACGCGTGCACGTCGAGGTCGTCCCGGGCCCGTGCGGCGTCGTGCAGCCGGGTGCGGACGTCGGCCGGCAGGTACGGGCCCGTGACGAGGACGCCGCGCGTTCCGGCCGGCAGCGGCGCCGCCGCGAACGACTCGGCGAGCTCGGCACCGTCCTGCCCGCCGCCGACCAGGCACAGCACGTACGGGTCGTCGGGCGTGACGGGCGTGGTGGACGCGCGACCGCGACCGAGGTGTCCCGTGGGGGTGGTGGACGCGCGACCGCGACCGAGGTACCCGGTGAACACCGTGCGCCGGGCGACCTGGGGCGGCAGCGCGTACTCGGTGAGGGGGTCGTAGACGCGCGCGTCGCCGTATATCCACACCTCGTCGAAGAGCTGCTCGATCACCGAGGTGCTGCGCTGCTCGCGCCACTCGCGGACGGCGACGTCCGGGGTGTCGAGCACGTCGCGCAGGCCGAGCACGCAGGCGGTGCCGCCCTGCCGGCGCAGGCGGCGCAGCGCCGGCAGCAGCTCGCCGCCGACGCCGAGCGGCACCTTGTCCACGACGAGCACGTCGGGCCGGAACGCCGCGAGCGCGCCGTCGAGCACCCCGGCCCGCACCCGGACGACGTCGTCGAGCGAGCCGCCCCACGCACGCGGGCCGTAGCCGCGCTCGGGGTCCTTGCCGATGCGCGGGAGCGTCACGACCTCCGTCCGCTCGGGCAGCGGGAGGCCCGTCGCCTCCGCCGCGCCGGTCAGGAGCAGGACGTCGGTGTCCGGGTCCGCCTCCACGACCGCACGGGCGAGCAGCGACGTACGGCGCACGTGGCCGAGCCCCTGCGTGTCGTGGGAGTAGAACGCCACCCGGCGCCGGGCGGGGCGCTCCCCGGCGTCGTCGACGGCTGTGATCTGTCGCATCCTGGAACCCTGAAGGCGTTGCCTGAGTCAAGGATGAGCCGACCATGAGGGAGCTCTCATCCGTCCGGCACGCAGGATCTCCACAGTCCGCGCCCCGTCCCGCTCCGTTCCCCGCGTGGTCCGCACCCGCGGGTCTGGCAGGCTTCCGTCGTGACCCGTCGACGGACGTTCGTGCTGGTGGCGGCCCTGGTCCTGATGGCAGCGACGATCGTCGTATGGCGCCCCTGGGACCCGGTCCCGGACGAGCTGCGGGACGCCGCGCGGCGGGCCGCCGACGTCCCCGGTGTCGTGTCCGTGGGCGTGACCGGCTACGAGGTGACGCTGGACGACGCGAAGGACGGCGACGTCGGCCGCGCCGTCGCGGAGGTCATGCTCGCCGAAGGGCTCACGCCCGAGGCAGCCCGGGAGGCCGCCGCGCTGGCGGACGCTCAGCTCGCCGCGGCCAAGGTCACCGGGGTGCGCGAGCTGTCCCACGCCACGACGGTGCACGCCGGGAGCCCGCGAACCGTCCACGGTGTCGAGGTGTACCCGCTGACGGCGTCGGTGGCCGAGGACGGCGACGCGTCCGCCGTCGAGGACGCCTACGTGCTGTGGCAGGCGGGCGCGACGCGCGTCAGCGGTGCCAGCGCCGACACGCCCGACGGCGACGCGCTCGTCCGGCTCGCCCAGACCGCCGCCGAGCGGGAGATCGCCGCCTCCCTGCGCACCGCCGACGGCACCCTGCGGTACGACACGTCCGGCCGGGTGCCCGACGCGGCGGTGGCGCGGCTCGCGGTCGAGGCGGCCGCACTGCCGGGCGTCGCGTCCGTCTCCGTGGGCGCGCAGGCTCCCCAGGGCACGGTCGTGGCCGACGGCGTGGTCCTGGGCCTCCAGGTCGACCTGGCCGGGCCGGCGACGTCGCCCGAGACGGACGCCCTCACCCGCTGGCTGGACGACCCGCGGCGCACCGTCGGCGGCGCGCCCCTCGCGTACACGCTGTGGGAGCCCGGCTACGAGACGAGCGTCGAGGGCTGGGTCGCCCGGTCCGCACCGCCCGAGCCCGAGGAGCACACCGTGCCCCTGCCGGCGGGAGTCGAGCCCTGGCCCGACGAGGGCCGCGACGGACCGGCCGCCTGCGCGGCCGAGGACCTCGAGCTGTCCCTGAGCACGCCGGACGCCGCCGCCGGGAGCCGCTACCTCGCGGTCCTCGCCCGCAACGTCGCCGACCGGCCGTGCGCCCTCGACGGCGTGCCCGGCCTGGTGTTCCGGAGCTCGGGCGGCGCGCCGCAGCGCGACGTGACCGTCGAGCCGTCGGCGCCCGGCGTCGTGCCCGGCCGCGTCGTCGTGCCCCCCGGCGAGCGGGCGATGGCCACCGTGCAGTGGCGTGCGACGTCAACGACGAACGACCCGGACGTCACGACCGTCGTGGACGTCGTCCCCGTCCCCGGCGCGGACCCTGTACCCCTGACACCGACGTCCCCGGACGGCGGGGACGCCGGCGGGCTGGACGTGCTCGACGGCGCCGAGGTGCGCGTCGGCCCGTGGGTGCAGGCGGCGGAGGGCTGGTCGTGAGCGCGACCGGAACCGTCAGCGCGCGCAGAGTCCCTCGAGCTGGCTCCGGAACTCGGCGGAGTCGCTGTCCAGCCCGCTGACCCAGAGGGTCCGGTCGAAGTCGATCGTCGAGTCCCGCGCGATCCCGAGCGACCGGACCCGCATGGGCGCCTGATCCACCCCGACGCGGGCGTCCGCCCCTCCGGTGGCGTCGTCGTCGAGCGGGGAGACGATCCACAGCGCGGCCTCGCTGCCGGGCGGGATGACGACCCGGTCCGTGGTCTCCACCTCGGGCGGCGGCCCGTCCGACGGGTCGTGGAACGTGAAGCCGTCGTCGGGCCCGACGACGCGGCGGTCGAACCGGAACGCCTCCGGACGCAGGCTCGTCACCTCGACCGACCATCGGGGGTCGCCACGCACCGTCAGCATGGCGACGACCTCCTCGTCCCGGGCGAAGAGGGCCCAGAAGTCGTCGTCGGGGAACGCGCACTCGTCCGGGTGGCCCGTGCTCCCCGTCTGGAACGAGCCCGACCGCACCCCGGCGCTCGCCGACAACCCCCACCACCCGGCAAGGGCGGCGGCCAGGAGAACCAGGACCCCGACGATCAGCAAGGTCGAGCGCCGCACCCGCCACACCCCAGGACGCCCGTCGTTGCGCACGCGGCGAGCATAGGCCCCGGAACGCCGCAGACGTCTCTGCCGGTCAGGACTCCACGGGTGAATCCTGACCGACAGAGACGACCGGGCGCCCGTCAGCCGAAGGTGAACGTGTACACCGACACGCCCTCGGGCACGTCGAGCTCGACGGTGCCCTCGGTCTGCCCGTCCCCGCGCAGCACGTCGTAGAGGGTCGGGTTCCCGGTGACGTCGATCTCGCGCTCCTCCCGCACGGAGCCGTCCTCGTCGAGCACCCGCGCCGTCACGGTGCCCTCGCCACCGAGGACGGCGAAGACGTCCGTCGCCCGGTATGCCAGCCGGAGGGTCGCGTCGTCCGAGGCCGCGGTCGCGCCCTGGAAGTCCGCCTCCCAGGTGCCGCCGAGGGAGAACGTGTCCGTCGGCTGCTCGTCCGGGTGCTCGTAGGCCTGCTCCCCGGAGCCGTACTTCGGGCCGCCGGAGTAGTTGAAGACCTTGTTCAGCGCGAGGTAGGTCTCCGGGGTCGTCTCGTCGCCCGGGGTGGCGTCATCGACGTCGGTCGGCGCGGGGAGCTCGACGCCCGGGTCGGCCGCCCGCAGCAGGTCGCGGACGTGCTGCTCGGTCACGGCGTAGTCGCCCTCGCCGTGCTTGATGTAGCGGACGGTGCCCTCGGCGTCGATCAGGTACTCGGCCGGCCAGTACCGGTTCCGGTAGCCGGTCCACGTGGAGTAGGAGTTGTCCTGGGCGATCGGGTACTCGACGCCGAGGTCGCGCGCGCCCGCGACGACGTTGCGGGTCTCGCGCTCGAAGGCGAACTCCGGCGTGTGCACGCCGATCACCTCGAGGCCGGCGTCCCGATAGGCCTCGTACCAGGCGTTGACGTGCGGGATCGCGCGCTGGCAGTTGATGCACGAGTAGGTCCAGAAGTCGATCAGCACGACCTTGCCCCGCAGGTCCGCCAGGTCCAGGGCCTGGTTGCCCGGCGTGTTCAGCCACTGCGTGATCCCCGTCAGCGGCGGCGCCGTCCCGCAGTCCGCGAGCTCGGTCGACCCGTTGGAGCAGTTCGACAGCTCGCGGTTCGCGTCGGTGACGATGCCGCCGAGGTCCAGCGCCTCCTGTACGGAGGCGTTCTCGTCCACCTGCTGCTGGAGCGCGCCGGTGTAGTCGGGCAGCGCTCGCTGCAGCTGCGCCGGCAGGTTCAGCGCGAGGGCCCCCGCGAGCAGGAGCACGACGACGCCGCCCGTGACCCGGATCCCCCGCTGGTGCCGGCGGAACGAGGCCACCCGCTCTGCGACCCTGCGCCCGGCGAGCGCGAAGACGAGCAGCGGGATCGCCGCCCCGACGGCGAACGACACCGTGAGGGCGACCGTCCCCGGACCGATCTCGCCCGTGGCGCCGGCGACCGTGATCGCCGCCAGCACCGGGCCCGCGCACGGGACGTACAGCACGCCGAGGCCCAGCCCGAGCAGGAACGCGCCCCGGTCCTGGCTCGGGGACCCGCTCCGGCCGCGGCGAGAGCCGAGCGACGCGAGACGCATGAACGGTCGCTCCAGCACCTCCTCGAACCGGGGCACGACCATCCCGATCCCGAGCGCCGCCAGCAGCGCGATGCCGACCCACCGCAGCAGGTCCTGCGGAAGACCCAGCGCGCCGAGGATCAGCGAGCCCAGCAGCGTCATCACGCTGAAGCTCAGCACCAGGCCCGCGATGACGAGGTAGGGGCGCCACGACCGCGCTCGCGCCCGCGGCCGGGCGGCAGGCCCGGCTCCCGACGGCGCAGGGGGATCGAGGACGGAGACGGCGCTGCCGCCCGCACCGGTGCGCACGGCCGTCGGCACGTCGAAACGCAGCGACGTCGCGGGACGTGCGCCCTGGACGCCGCCGGCGAAGAAGATCACCGGCAGCATCGGCAGGATGCACGGCGAGATGCCGGTGATGAGGCCACCGAGCAGACCGATCAGGACCAAGGTCTCCATGCCCGTCGTTCGGAGCGGCGCCCCGTCCGGATGGATCCCGGTCGGGACCCATCCGGCCAGGATCCGGCTCCGAACCTCCGGTGAAGCGCCCCGGAGACGTGGGGCGACGACGCAAGGAGAGACCGATGAACGTTCGCACTCGTACCCGCACCGCCGCCGCCGGCTTCGCCACCCTGGCCCTGCTGGGGCTCGCCGCGTGCTCCTCCGACTCGGGCACGGAGGACCCGGCCTCCGAGCAGTCGACGACGCAGGAGTCGCCCGCCGAGTCCGAGGGGGCCGAGGAAGGCTCCGAGGACATGGACGAGAACATGGAGATGGACCCCGCCGCCAACCTGGTCGGCGCGGGCTGTGACGCCTACGCCGAGGAGGTGCCGGAGGGCGCCGGCTCGATCACCGGCATGTCGACCGACCCCGTCGCCGTGGCGGCGTCCAACAACCCGATGCTCACCACGCTGACCTCCGCGGTGAGCGGCGAGCTCAACCCGGACGTCGACCTCGTCGACACGCTCAACGGCGACGAGTTCACCGTCTTCGCCCCGGTCGACGACGCGTTCGCCGCGGTGGACGAGAAGACGCTCGACACGCTGTCGACCGACGCGGACCTGCTGACCACGGTGCTCACCTACCACGTGGTGCCCGGCCAGATCCTGCCCGAGGACATCGCCGGCGAGCACGAGACCGTGCAGGGCGACACCGTCGAGGTCACCGGCTCCGGCGACGAGATGAAGGTCAACGACGCGAACATCGTCTGCGGTGGCGTCATGACGCAGAACGCGACCGTCTACCTCGTCGACTCGGTGCTCATGCCGCCGATGTGACCGGACCCGGGTGCACCGACGGGAGGTCGGTGCACCCGTACCACGAGGCTCGCAGGGCCGCCGCACGCAGGGGGTGCGGCGGCCCTCGTCGTGCGCTCCGACGGCTCACGGCGCAGCCGCTCGCGCACGCGGTGTCGCGGCGCCGGCGGGATCAGGTCTCGAGCGCGACGACGGGGTCCGTCGTCGGCTGCTCGGACCCTCCCTCAGGCTCCAGCGTCACGGCCACGACCTCGCCCGCCCCGCCCTCGACCAGCGCCCGCGAGACGCCGCCCGTGGCGGCGGGCATCAGGCCGGCCGACTCGGGCGAGCCGCCGGCCACGACCCACAGCTGCCAGTCGTGCCCCTCGCCCGGGTCGGGCATCCCGGCGGCGCTGACGAGCACGTCGTCACCCGAGACCAGCGCCGTCGCCTCGCCACCCCCGGCGATCGGTCCCGTCACGAGGCGGGCGTCCGGGTCGGCGAGCATCTGCGCGACCCGGTCGGCCTGCGCCTCCAGGCGGACCGTCTCCCCGTGCTCCCGCACGGCGATCGTCGTCGGGACGGCGACCGCGACGGCCGCCGCGGCCGCGAGCGCCGCCACCAGCGCACGACGCCGCCGGGGCGGTCGCGCCGGCGCGGTCACCGGGCCACGCGGCGCCGTCTGCGACGTGCGGGCGACGCGGGCCAGGACCTCGCCGCGCAGGTGAGCGGGCGGGGCCTCGTCGACGGTGAAGGCCGCGACCACGTCGCGGTACTCGTCGAGGGCACGTCGAGCCTGCGGGTCGGACCCGAGCAGGCGCTCGACGGCCCGGCGCTCCAGGTCGTCGACCGCGTCCAGCGCGTACGCCGGCAGCAGGTCCCAGGCCACGCGGGCCGTGTCGTCGTCAGCCACGGGCCACCCCCAGGCAGTCGCGCAGGCGGCCGAGGCCGTCGCGGATCCGGCTCTTGATCGTGGGCAGCCCGGCGCCGAGCCGCTCGGCGACCTCCCGGTACGTGCGCCCGCCGTAGTACGCCTCGACCACGGCCTCGCGCTGCGTCGGCGTCAGCGACTCGAGGCAGCGGCGCACCGCCGCACCCTCGAGCCGGCGCTCCACGTCGTCGGCGACGACGTCGCGGGGCGCGCCGGCGACGGTCGTGTCGAGGTCGCGCTGGTCCCGGTGCCGCCGGGACTGCTCGGCGCGGACCCGGTCCACCGCCCGGCGGCGTGCGAGCGTCACGACCCAGGTGCGCGCGGAGGCGCGGGCCGGGTCGAACCGCGCCGCTGTCTGCCACACCTCCACCATCACCTCCTGGGTCACCTCGGCGGCATGGTCGGGGTCGCGCAGCACCCCCAGCGACGTGCCGTACGCCACGGGCGCGAGCGCGTCGTAGACGGGCCCGAACGTGGTCGGGTCGCCGTCCGCGCACGCGACGAGCGCGGCGTCGACCGGCGTGGTCGTGGGAGGCGGCACGAGGACAGTCTGCCGCAACACGCAAGGGGTTCGGTGCCGGGACGCTCCCGGATGGGTCAGCCGGTCGTGCCCCGCGTCACACCGAGACGCTCGCCGCGGTTCGGCGCCGTCAGGCCTCGCGACGCTCGCGGACGGCGGCGGCCAGCGTGCCGAGCAGGTCGGCGGTGCTGTCCCAGTCGAGGCACTTGTCGGTGACGGACTGCCCGTAGACCAGCCCGTCGAGCGGGCCCGGCTGCTGCGCGCCCGCCACCAGGAAGCTCTCCATCATCAGGCCCGTGATGCCTTGCTCGCCGTCGGCGAGGCGTGCGGCGATCTCACGCACGACCTCGCCCTGGCGCACGTGGTCCTTGCCCGAGTTGCCGTGCGACGCGTCGACGACCACCCCGGCCTCCACGGCCCCGCCGAGCCCCGACGTGCGCGCGACCGCCAGCGCGTCCGCGACGTCGCCCTCGGAGTAGTTCGGTCCCCCGCGCCCGCCGCGCAGGATGACGTGGCAGTCCGGGTTGCCCGTGGTCTCGACGGCGGCCGCGCGCCCCTGCGCGTCCGCGCCGAAGAACGTGTGCTCGCTGTCCGCGGTGATGCAGCCGTCGACGGCGATCCGCACGTCCCCGTCGGTCGCGTTCTTGAAGCCCACCGGCATGGACAGGCCCGACGCGAGCTGGCGGTGCACCTGCGACTCCGCGTTGCGCGCGCCGATCGCGCCCCAGGTCACGGCGTCGGCGATGTACTGCGGGCTGGTCGGCTCGAGGAACTCGCACGCGGCGGGCACGCCGGCGTCGAGCACGCCGAGCAGCACCTCGCGCGCCAGGCGCAGCCCGTGGTGCACGTCGTGCGAGCCGTCCAGGTGCGGGTCGTTGATGAGGCCCTTCCAGCCGACGGTCGTGCGCGGCTTCTCGAAGTACACCCGCATCACGACGACCAGGTCGTCGGACAGCTCGCGGGCCACCGGCGCCAGCCGGCGCGCGTAGTCGAGGGCGGCGGCCGGGTCGTGCACCGAGCACGGGCCGACGATGACGAGCAGGCGGTCGTCCTCGCCGCGCAGCACGTCGCGCACCTCGCGGCGCGACGTCGTGACGAGGTCGCTGCGGGTGGTCCCCAGCGGCAGCGCGGCCCGCATCTCGCCCGGGGCGGGCAGCGGGTCGAGCGCGCGGACGCGCAGGTCGGAGGTCTCGGCCATCAGCTCAGTATCGGGCCGGACGGGTTCGGACGGCGCGGTGCGGGCGGTGGCGGCGGAAGACGTGGTCATCGTGGGGCTCCTGGTCGTGACGGGGCGATCGGGGCGGGGAAGCGCGTCGTCGCCCGAGAACCGTGGCCCATGCCCGACCGGAGCGGCTCGTCTGACGACGAAGGGCCCCGGACGCGTGCAGCGTCCCAGGCCCTGTGCTGGCTCCGGAGTGGGTGTCGGTCAGGCGTCAGCCCGCCGAGCTCCTACCGGAGCCGGCGTAAAGCGCCAATACCAACGGGTGTCCACGGGAAGGACGGTACGCGCCGTCCCGGCGGCCGTCCACCGGCGTCCACCATCCGGGCGACGTGGACGGCCGGGTCCGCCCCCTCGGGCCGGGTGGCGGGCGGCCGCCGGGCGCGTACCGTCGGCCGGGTCACGACCACCCGCTCGCCGCCCGTCTGCCGAGGTCAGGATGCCGACCCCCGCCACGCCGTCGACGCCCGAGGAGCTGTTCGCGCACTCCCCCGACGGGCTGGCGATCCACGACGCGTTCGCCCGCCTGGTGGCCGACGTCACGGGCGACGACGTGCAGGTGCGCACCACGAAGACACAGGTCGCGTTCCGCCGTCGTCGGGGCTTCGCCTTCGTCTGGCCGCCGTGGGTGGGCGTGCGCGACCACGTCGACGCCCCCGCGGTAGTGTCGTTCAGCCTGGGCCGGGAGCTCGCCTCCCCGCGCGTGAGGCAGGTCGCGCACCCGTCGTCGCGCGTGTGGGTGCACCACGTGGAGGTGCACGACCCGGCCGAGCTGGACGACGAGCTCGCCGGCTGGGTCCGCGAGGCCTACGACGCCGCGGGCTGACGCCGATCTCTCGCGTGGATCCCGTTTCTCTGGTTGTGTGTCCTCGGCCACGCGTGCCCGGACGAACCGCAGGCGCGCCAGGCCCGCGCGGTCGATGGTGACCGCGCGCTCCGACATCCCTGGAGGAAATCGTGAGAGTACGCACCACCACCGCGTTCGGCGTCGCGGCCGTCATGCTGTCCGCGGCCGTCGTCGCCCCTGGCGTCGCCGCGGCGTCACCACCCTCCGACGCCCCACCCACCCACGACACTCCCGCGCACGTCAAGCAGGACGACCGCCCCGACGTGCTCGCCGACAAGCGGCAGGCGCTCAAGCAGGAGGCGGTCGACCGTGTCGTGACGGGCGATGCGAAGGTCACCACCCGCGGCACGGGGAACAACACCTCGAAGTCCGTGAAGGTCGGCAAGAACCAGTGGGTCGAGTACGAGACGGAGCAGACGGCACAGCTGCTGAGCTTCCTCGTCGAGTTCGGCGACCAGCCCGACGAGCGGTTCCCCGACGCTCCCGCGGCGGGCCCGCTCCACAACGAGATCCCGGAGCCCACCCGTAGCGACAACTCCACCTACTGGGAGCCCGACTTCTCCTCGGACCACTTCAAGCAGATGTTCTTCACGGGCCTGGAGGACCAGGGCGGAGAGTCGTTCGCGGGCGTGTACGACGAGATGTCGTCGGGCCGCTTCGACCTGCAGGGCGACGTGTCCGACTGGGTCACCGTGCCGCACAATGCGGCGTCGTACGGGCAGACCGAATCGAACGCCGACATGACACGCTTCGTCCAGGACTCGGCCGACGCCTGGTACGACCAGCAGCTCGAGCAGGGCAAGACGGCCGAGGAGATCACGGAGTACCTGAAGTCGTTCGACGTCTGGGACCGCTACGACCTGGACGGCGACGGGGTCTTCGACGAGGCCGACGGCTACATCGACCACTTCCAGGCGATCCACGCCGGCGAGGGCGAGGAGGCCGGCGCCCCCGAGTCGGCGATCTGGTCGCACCGCTGGGCGGTGAACCCCCAGGGCGAGCAGGCCGGCGAGGGCCCCGAGGGGTACGAGCCCGCCGGCGGCATCAAGATCGGCGACTCCGACCTCTGGATCCGCGACTACACGACCGAGCCGGAGAACGGCGGCCTCGGTGTCTTCGCCCACGAGTTCGGGCACGACCTCGGCCTGCCGGACTACTACGACACGAACGGCGGCGAGAACGGCACGGGCTTCTGGAACCTCATGAGCTCGGGCTCGTGGCTGGGCCACGGCGAGGACAGCATCGGCACGACGCCGAACCACATGGGCGCCACCGAGAAGATGTTCCTGGGATGGCTGGACTACACGACGGTCGACCAGGGCGAGCGGGCCGCGGTCAAGCTCGGCCCGTCGTACCACGCCACGACGAAACCACAGGCGGTGGTCGTGAACCTGCCGGACGGCACGCGGGAGGTCGACCTCGGCGTCGAGCCCTGGGACGGCGAGATGGCGTACTCCGGTACGGGCAGCAACGCCGACTACACGCTCGCCTCGCCGGATCTCACGGTGCCCGACGGCGCCTCGCTCACGGCGAAGGCCTGGTACGACATCGAGCAGGACTACGACCACGCGTACGCCGAGATCTCGACCGACGGCGGCGAGGAGTGGACGACGCTCACGACCAACGTCTCCGACGAGGGCGCGAACGGCGGCATCTCGGGCACGTCGGACGGCTGGGTCGACCTGACGGCCGACCTGTCCGAGTACGCCGGCCAGACGGCGTCGGTCCGCTTCCGGTACGCCAGCGACGGCGGTCTCAACGAGAAGGGTCTCGTCGTGGACGACGTCGCCGTCGGCGACGCCCTCTCCGAGGACTTCTCGGACGGCGCCGAGGGCTGGACCAACGACGGGTTCACGGTCGTCGGGCCCGAGGGCACGTACGACGTGGACTTCACGCACTACTACGTCGCCGAGAACCGCCAGTACGCGGGCTACGACGCGACCCTGAAGACCGGGCCGTACAACTTCGGCTGGACGACGACCAGGCCGAACACGGTGGAGCACTACCCCTACCAGGACGGGTTGCTGGTCTGGTACGCGAACAGCTTCTACGGCGACAACAACACGTCGCAGCACCCGGGCGGCGGGCAGGCCCTGCCGGTGGACGCGAACGCGCAGGCGCTGCGCTGGTCCGACGGCGCGCTCGCCCGCAACCGTATCCAGGCGTTCGACGCGACGTTCGGCGTCGGCAAGTCCGACGCGTTCGACCTCCACCTGGAGACCGAGGCCGGCATGACGACGCTGCGCACGTGGGCGAACAAGGCGGAGCGAGTTTTCGACGACTCCGACCCGCACGCCTACTACGACGAGACCAACCCCCAGGGGTCTGTGATCGTCGCCGGCTCGGGCACGACCATCAAGGTCAAGAAGGTGAACGGGAAGAACGGCGTCATGACCCTGGACGTCAAGACTCCGAAGCGCCAGGGCTGACCCGCCCTCCGAGTTGTCAGGCCGAGCGCGGGGTGAGCCCCGCGCTCGGCCTGACACGTGTGCGACGTCCCGCGGGAACGATCAGCGGGCGAACCGAGTCACGAAGTTCCGCAGGATGCGCATCGGCTCGGTGACCCGGTGCTGGCGCGCCAGCGCGACGATCCGCTCCCCTTCCTCGGGAGGGAAGTACCCGTAGGACCGGTAGACCTCGACCCGCTGCTCGATCCCGGCCAGGTCCAGCTCGGGGTGGAACTGGGTGGCGTAGACGTTCCGGCCCGTGCGGAACATCTGCACGGGCGCCCCGGCCGACCTCGCCAGCACGGTCGCGGACCGTGGCAGCTCGCGCACCGCCTCCTTGTGGCCCAGGTATGTGGTGAAGCGGCGGGGCAGCCCCGCCAGCAACGGGTCGCGGGTCCCGGCCGCGGTGAGCTCGATCTCCGCCGGCCCGACGGGCTCGGCGTACGCCCGGTCGACGACGGCGCCCAGGTGCGTCCCGAGCGTCCCGACGCCGTAGCACGCGCCGAGGAACGGGAAGTCGCGGTCGACGACGTCGTCGAGCAGCGCCGCCATCTCCCGCTCCACGCGCCGCTGCACGGCCGACTTGTCCGCCGGCGGGTCCGACGAGTTGAACGGCCCGCCGCCGACGATCACGCCGGAGTACTCCTCGAGGGCGACCGGCGGCATCGGCTCGCGCTCCAGACGGACGCGGTGCAGGGCCTGCGGCGGCAGCCCGGAGTACCGGAGCACGGCCTCGTGCTCGCCGTCGGCGGCGACGTCCTCGGCCCGCGTGCCGAGGAAGAGGAACGGCCTCACGGCTCGAACGCTAGGCGCCCGTGACGCGCTCCGCCCGGGCTGGCTCGCGCACCGGACGCCGGGCCCAGTACGAGGCGAGGAGCGACCCGGAGATGTTGTGCCACACCGAGAACAGCGCGGCCGGCAGCGCCGCCGCCGGGGTGAAGTGGGTGGTGGCGAGGCTCGCGGCGAGGCCGGAGTTCTGCATGCCGACCTCGACACTGACCGCCCGTCGTGCGGTCTCCTCCAGGCCGGCCGCCCGGGCCACGCCGTAGCCGAGGAGCAGGCCCAGGCTGTTGTGCAGGATCACCGCGAGCGCCACCAGCAGCCCGGTGCTGAGCACGGCGTCGGCGTTCGCGGCCACGATGCCGGCCACCACGACGACGATCCCCGCCACGGAGACCAGCGGCAGGTACGGCAGCATGTACTGCTCCACGAGGCCGCCGGCGAACGCGCGCACCAGCAGGCCCGCGAGCACGGGGATCAGCACGACCTGCACGATCGAGCCCACGAGCGACCCGTACGTGACGTCGAGGTCGGTGCCCGCGAGCCACAGCACGAGCGCCGGGGTGAGCAGCGGGGCGAGCAGGGTGGAGACGGACGTCAGCGTGACCGACAGCGCGGTGTCCCCCTTCGCGAGGTACACGATGACGTTCGACGCCGTCCCGCCCGGGGCCGCCCCCACGAGGATCATGCCGATCATCGCGGTGCCGTCCAGGCCGAACAGGTGCCCGATCCCCCAGGCCAGCAGCGGCATGATCGTGAACTGGCACACGACGCCGAGCAGCACCGCCCAGGGGCGGCGCAGCACCAGCACGAAGTCGGCGCCGCGGAGCGTGAGCCCCATGCCGAACATGATGATCCCGAGGAGCAGCGGGATGTGCCCCGCGATCGGCTCGAGCGCCGTCGGCGCGGCCAGGCCGGCGATGCCGCCCAGCAGCACCAGCACGGCGAACCATCGGCCTGCGAGCTCCGCAACCTTGCGCATGACGCCGCACCTTACCGCCCATCGGTCGTGCCTGAGCAGGGCGTTCGTCGCCCTGCTCAGGCACGGCCGGCGTGCATCGTGGCGTCAGGTCCAGCGGAACAGCTTGATCGCGAGCGGCAGCAGGACCGCCGTCCACACCACCATCACGACGTACTGCGACAGCGGGAACCCCTCACCGAACCAGCCGGTGTCCATCGCCTGCGCGGCCGCGCCCATCGGGGTGAACTGCCCGATCTGGCGCACGACGTCCGGCATGATCGGCCCCGGCGTCCACAGCCCCGCGAGGAACAGCAGCGGGAAGTAGACGAGGGAGGCCACGGCGTTCGCCGTGGAGGGCTTGTTCACCAGGGCGGACAGGAGCATGCCCAGCGAGAACAACGAGAGCATCCCGAGCACGAACGCGCCGAGGACGACGCCCAGCTGTTCCGGCCGGACGATGCCGAACGCCGCCTGCGCCACGACGAGGGCCAGCGCCACCCCGACGAACGTCGTGGCGACGTTGATGACCAGGTGCGCCACGATGATCGCCTGCGGCCGCATCGGCGTCGTGGACAGGCGGCGCAGCACGCCCTTGTCGCGGAACGTCGCGAACGTGACCGGCAGGGACAGGATCGCGAGCGTGCCGATCGCCATGGCGAGCACGGTGGGCAGGTACGTCGCGATCGGCGTCACGCCGTACCAGATCGAGTCCGGCGGGACGTCGTCGGTCATCGGCTCCCGCATCCCCGGGATGCCGAACCCGACGCCGACGAGGAGCACGGTCGGGAAGAGCACCCCGAAGAACACGGACGCCGAGTCGCGCAGCCAGACGGCGGTCTCGGTGCGCAGCAGTCGCCCGAACCCGCGCCATCCGGTGCCGGACGGGCGCACCCGGGTGGGGGTGGCGGTGGCGGTGGCGGTCATGACCGGCCTCCTTCGGTGACGAGAGCGGTGTCGGTGGGTGCGCCGGCGTCGCCGGACTCCGTGGTGTAGGCCCGCCCGGTGTGGGCGAGGAACACGTCCTCGAGCGACCGGGCGACCGTGCGGACGTCCTCGGGCACGAGGTCGGCCGCGGCGAGAGCGGGGACCAGCGAGAACAGGACGCGACGGGTGCCCGTGACCGCGAGCTCGCTGGGCGAGCCCCCGACCTGCTGCGCGCCCTCGACCTCGGGGTCCCGGTCGACCAGGACGCCGAGCTCGCGGCGCCCTCGCTCGACGTCCTCGGGGGCGAACCGCACGACGACGGTGTGCCCGCCCTCGAGCCCGTCGATCAGCTCACGCGGCGTGCCCTCGGCGACGACGTTCCCGGCGTCGATGATGACGAGCCTGTCGCAGAGTCGCTCGGCCTCCTCCATGAAGTGCGTGACCAGGAGGATGGTGACGCCCGAGTCCCGCACCCGCTCCACGAGCTCCCACGTGTTGCGCCGGGCCTGCGGGTCGAGGCCGGTGGTGAGCTCGTCGAGGATCGCGATCTCGGGGTTGCCGATCAGCGCGAGCGCGATGGACAGGCGCTGCTTCTGCCCGCCGGACAGCTTGGCGAACCGGCGGTCGGCGTGCGGCGTGAGGTCGAGCATCGCGAGGAGGTCGTCCGGGTCTGCGGGGTTGGCGTAGAACCCGGCGAACAGGGTCAGCGCCTCCCGCACGGTGATCTTGTCGTGCAGCGCGGCCTCCTGGAGCTGCACGCCCAGGATGTCCCGGACGGCGGCGGGGTCGCGCTGCGTGTCGATGCCGCGCACGCGGACGGTGCCGCGGTCGGCGGTGCGCAGCCCGGCGAGCGTCTCGACGGTCGTGGTCTTCCCGGCGCCGTTGGGGCCGAGGATCCCGAAGATCTCGCCGGGCTGGACGGCGAACGACACGTCGTCCACGGCGACCTTCTCGCCGTACGTCTTGCGGAGGTGGGACACCTCCACGATGGGGTCGGCCATCTCGGGCCTCCTTCTCTCTCGGTCAGTCCTGGTGGACGGTGCGTGCTGCTGGTCGGTAGGGAGCGGTCGTCGGCCGTCCGGGGACGTGACGACCTCGCGGCGGGTCATGGCCGCAGCGGGACGGTGCGGAGCAGCCGCCCGGCGACGACGGCGGCCAGCACCGCGGCGGCGGCCCCGCCGACGACGGTGCCGAGGACCCCGAGGGCGACGTCGTCGTAACCGCCCCGCAGGGGCAGGCCGGCCAGGCCGGTCCGGGTGGCGACGTCCGCGATGGCGCACGGTACGAGGAGCGGGACGATCAGGAGCGTCCCGCGCCAGGCGCCAAAGGTGCGGTATCCCGCCTGGATCGCGACCCCGACCACCACGTAGGTGACGACGACGAGTCCTTCGCCCACCGCGGTGACGGCCAGCCCGACGGGGGTGTCCAGGTCGAGCGGCCCCGCGCTCCCCTGCCACGTCCGGTCGATCGCGGAGTACAGCCGCTCCTCGGCGACGGAGAGCAGGACGAAGAGCACCCCGAAGACCACGCCGACGACGGCCGCGGCCTGCAGCACCCCGTCGCGGTACGACCGGCGGGTCCCGCCCGCCGCGACGTGCGCGGTCAGCAGCACCGCCGTCGTGATGAGGCCGACGGCGAAGCCGACCCAGCGGGCCGGCCCGCCCGCGGCGTCGTAGGTGAGACCCTCGAGCTCCCCACCCCACCGGTCGACGGCCAGTGGCGCGCCGACGACCAGCAGGGCCCAGAACCCCCAGAACCAGACGCCCGCGACGAGCAGGACCCGCATGACTCGGCGGCGGGCGGCCGCGGTCGCGACCCGGTGGTGGTGCGCCCGGGCGGACGAGGAGGTCGGGACGCCGGTCGCGTGTGTCGTGGTCATGGCGGTCACCTCGCCGGCCGCAGCGTGACGGCGCGCAGGTGCGACCAGAGCCAGGCCGCCGAGCCCGCCACCACGAGCAGCCCGGCCGGGAGCCCGACGGCGGCGGACGACGGCACGGCGTCGCTGAACAGCGCGGTGGCGGCCTCGTCGAGCGCACCCGTGCGCGTGACCGTGTCCACGAGGGCGAGGATCACGACTCCCGGGACGATCAGCAGGGTGCCCCGCAGGATGCCCCGGCTGTAGTAGCCGGCGGCGATCGCCGCCCCGACGAGCACGTACACGGCGACGGCCAGCGCCTCCGCCGCGGCGCTCACGACGAACCAGTCGTCCTGCGGGACGAGCGCGCTGCCGAGCCGGTCCCACTCCCAGCCGAGGGAGCGGAAGATGCCACGCTCCACGAGCAGCCCGACCGCGTTCAGGACGCCGTAGGCGACACCCGCCACGAGCGCGGCACCGACCGACCCGACCCAGAGGGTCCGCCGGGTCCCGCCGGCGGCGAGGTGCGCCACGAGGAGCATCGTGAGCAGCACGACGCCCAGCGAGAACGCGAACCAGCGCGCCGAGAACTCGGCGCCCGTCATCGCTCCTCCGCTGATCTCGCCGCCCGCCGCGCGGACGACCAGGGGCAGCGCGATCGTGATCACGAGGAAGATGCCCCAGTAGATCGCCCCCATGAAGAGGTGGCCGACGGCGAGCGTCCGCAGGACCCGACGCACGGCGCGGCCGTGCGCCTGGGCGACGAACGCGTCGCGCTCGGCGCGGGCGACGGTCATGGTCTCGGCGCTCATCGTCCCGCCTCCCCGCCACGGACGCCGGCCGCGTCGGCCGACGCTCGGGCGCCGTCGCGCGGCGACTGGGTGAGCCGGACGAACAGGTCCTGCAGGGGGAGGCTCCCGATTTCGACCCCGGCCGCCCGGGCCGCCGCTGCGGCGGTGCCGTCCGGCGCGCCCTCGAGCGTGACCTGCACGGTCGAGCCGAGGCGCTGGCGGTGCAGCTCGCGCCGGCCGGCCGCGATCTCCTCGACCGCGGCCACCGGGCCCGTGAGGCTGAAGCCGCGGCCCTGCATCTCCTCGACGGTCTCCGCGAGCAGGACCTTGCCCCGGTGCAGCACGACGACGTCCTCGAACAGCCGCTCGACCTCCTCGACCAGGTGGCTGGACAGCAGGATGGTGCGCGGGTGCTCGGCGTAGTCGGCGAGGATCTCGTCGTAGAACGCGTATCGCGTCGGGGCGTCCATGCCGAGGTAGACCTCGTCGAAGATCGTCAGCGGGGCACGCGCGGCCAGCCCGATGGTGGCACCCACCGCGGACCTCTTGCCGCGCGACAGCGCCTCGGGCTTCTTGCGCACGTCGACCTCGAACAGGTCGAGGAGCCGGCCGGCGAGGTCGGCGTCCCAGTACGGACGCAGGTCCGCGTAGTACTTGAGCGACTCGGAGACCTTCTCCTCGTCCTGCAGGTCGCCGCTCTCGCGCACGAGCTGGACGTTCGCCGTGACCCACGCGTTCTCCCACGGCTCCTCGAGCGCCCCGTCGGGGCCGACGCGCAGGGACCCGCTCGTAGGGCGGGCGAACGCGGCCAGCAGGGACAGCAGGGTCGACTTGCCGGCGCCGTTGCGGCCGAGGACCCCGGTGATCACGCCGGGGCGGACCGTCAGGTGCACGCCGTCCAGGGCGGTGGTGGCGTCGTCCTTGACGGTGGTCCCGGCAGCGGTCATGCGGCGCTGCGCGCCGAACCGGACGACGACGTCGTCCAGACGCGCGCCGAAGGGTGCGGGGGTCATGATTCCTCCGTGGTGGTGGGGGGTCGATGGCCGTCCGTCCCGAGCACGTAGGCCACGAGCTCGTCGGTCGAGATGCCGAGGACGTCGGCCTGGGCGAGGGCGGGGGCCAGCACGTCGTCGAAGTAGGCCGTGCGGTGCGTCTCCATCAGGCGCTCGCGTGCGCCGGGTGCCACGAACATGCCGAGGCCGCGCCGCTTGTAGAGCACGCCCTCCTCGACCAGGCCGGTGAAGGCCTTGGCGGCGGTGGCCGGGTTGATGCGGAACGTCGTGGCGAACTGGGTCGTCGACATGACCTGCTCCTCCTCCGCGAGATCGCCGGCGAGCACCTGCGCCCGGATCATCTGTGCGATCTGGACGTAGATCGGCTCCGGTCCGTCGAACACGCGGGCCTCCTCACGTCGGTTCGTTGGTCGGTTGGTTCATTACTCGACTAATGAACCATAGGACCTCGGGTCGGCGCAACCCCTCTCGCCGAGAGAGCACGTGACACCGCCCACGACACTGGAGGCATGGCGGGGTCGCCGGACGTCTGGTCGAGCCTCGCGTTCGTCGTCGCGGGCGCGTGGATCGTCGCGACCGCGCGCGCGGGCGGCGCCGCGCCCGACACCGAGCCCGGCACGGTCCGGGCGCGCGCGTGCCTCGGCGTGCTCGCGGTCCTGGTCGGCGTCGGGTCGGTGGTGCAGCACGGCCCGGCACCGTCGTGGAACCCCGTCGTCCACGACCCGCCCCTGCTGGGCACCTACGCGCTGATCGCCGCGGACGCCGTCGCCGACCTCACCAGCCGGCGGATGCGGGCCTGGTGGTGGCTCGCCCCGACGGCGGCCGACGTCGTCCTCGCCGCCGTCTGGCCCGTGGCGTCCGTCGTCGCGCAGGGCACGACGGCGGCCGTCGCGGTGGTGGCGGTCCTGCTGCGCGCGCGGGCGCGGCCGGCCCTGCGCCCTCGCCTGCTCGGCGCGCTCGCCGTCCTCGGGGTCGGCAGCGTCGTCGCCGAGCTGTCCCGCCCCGACCGGCCGTGGTCCGGCACAGGGCCCGGCGCCCGGCTCGACGAGGCGGTGCTCGGCAGCCCGCCCCTCGGGCACGCGGCGTGGCACGTGCTCGCCGCCGCCGCGATCGTCGTCGTCGCGCCGACCGTCGGCCGGCGGCCCGGCCGGCGCGACGACCGCCGGCTCAGCGGCCAAGACGCTGGAACTGACGCACCGCCAGCGGGAGGAAGGCCAGCGTGATCAGGGCCGGCCACACGACCGCGCCGGCGACGGCGTGCCCCTCGATCCAGTAGCCGCTCGTGGCGAGCTCGACGCCCGGCGTGTGGAACAGCTCGCGGATCGCGGAGGCGGTGGACGACACCGGGTTCCACGCGGCCACCGCGCCGAGCCAGCCAGGCATCATGTCCGGCGGCGCGAAGACGGAGGAGATGAACCCCAGCGGGAACGCGATCGCGAACAGGCTGCCGGCCGCCTCGGTGTTCTTCACCCTCAGACCGATCCACACGCCGACGAAGATCAGCGCGAGGCGCAGCCACAGCAGCAGCCCGAAGGCCGCGAGAGTCTCGCCCGGCGTGCCGCCGGGCCGCCACCCGATGAGCAGCGCGATGCCGACGATGACGGCGAGGTCGATCGCGGCCTGGATGATGTCCGCGACCCCGCGGCCGGTCACCACCGCCGACGAGGACATCGGCATCGAGCGGAACCTGTCGACGAAGCCCTTCTCCTTGTTGAAGGCCACGGGGAACGCGGTGTTCATGAAGCCGAAGGCGATGGTCATCGCGAACATGCCCGGCATCGCGTAGTCGACGTAGCCGACCCCCGCGCCCATCCCGGTGACGTCCATGGCGCTGCCGAAGACGTAGACGAACATCAGCACCATGACGACCGGCATGCCGAGCTGCCAGGCGAAGGTCGAGGGCTGGTGGACCAGGTGCAGGAACTCCTGCACGACGATGGTCCAGGAGTCCTTGACCGCCCAGCGGGCGCGGTCCACGAGCGTCTCGGTGGCGGGGGCGTCGCCGGCGGCGTTCGCCTGGGGGACGGCGGTCATCGGACCTGCTCCTTCGTCGCGTCGGGCTGCTGGTCGGTGAGCTGCAGGAACGCCTCGTCGAGGGTGGGCCGGCGGAGGCCGATGTCGGCGACCGTCAGGCCGGCGGCGCGCACCTCGGCGGCGACCTCCGTGAGCGCCCCCACCCCGTCGGGCACGGGGACGCTCAGGGTGGTGCCGTCGTCGGCACGGTCGGGGGTGGCGTCGGTGACCTTCTCGACGAGGCGGGCCGCCTCGTCGAGGTCCGCCGGGTCGGCGACGGTGAGCTCGAGCCGCTCGTCGCCGATGCGGCGCTTGAGGCCGGACGGGGTGTCCTCCACGAGGTTGCGCCCGTGGTCGACGACGCTGATCCGGTCGCACAGCTGGTCGGCCTCGTCGAGGTAGTGCGTGGTGAGCAGCACCGTGGTGCCGCCGGCTGCGAGCTCGCGCACCGCCTGCCAGACCTCGCGTCGTCCGGCGGGGTCCAGGCCCGTGGTGGGCTCGTCGAGGAAGAGCACCCGGGGCGCCAGGATCATCGAGGCGGCCAGGTCGAGGCGGCGGCGCATCCCGCCGGAGAACTTCTTGGGGGTGCGGTCGGCGTCGCCGGACAGGCTGAACTGGTCGAGCAGCTCGTCCGCGCGGCGGCGGGAGCTGCCCTTGTCGAGACGGAAGAGCCGCCCGAACATCACGAGGTTCTGCCGGGCGGTGAGCAGGTCGTCGACGGCGGTCTGCTGACCGGTCAGCCCGATGGCACGGCGGACCATGCGGGGCGCGGTCCGCACGTCGTGCCCGGAGACCTCGGCACTTCCCGCGTCGAACCGGGTCAGCGTGGTCAGGATGCGGACGGCGGTCGTCTTGCCGGCGCCGTTCGGGCCGAGCAGGCCGTGGACGGTGCCGCTCTCGACCGAGAGGTCGACGCCGTCGAGGGCGACGGCGTCGCCGTAGCGCTTGGTCAGGCCGACGGCGCGGATCGCGAGTGCGGACGGTGGCATGGCTCCTCCTGCTGGGTACGGTGTACGCAATCTAACGACGCTCAGCGGCCGTCGTCAATGCGTGCGGTGTACCCTGTTCGCGCCTAGCATGCTCGTGCCATGAGCGACCGATCCGCCGACCGCGCACCCGCCGACGCCCGCGCCCACGTGACGCGGGCGCTCGAGCTGCTCTGGCACGGGCGGGCCCCGGCGGGCCGCGGCCCCCGGCCCGGGCTCACGCTCGACCGCATCGTCGAGGTGGCGATCGAGATCGCCGACGGCGACGGCACGGCCGCGCTGTCGATGCGCCGCATCGCGCGCGAGCTCGGCGTCGGCACGATGACTCTCTACCGCTACGTCCCCGACAAGCAGGTGCTGCTCGCCCTCGTCCTCGACCGCGTGCTGGCGCCGGCGCCGGGCGCGGGCGCACCCCCGGACTCGTGGCGGGAGACGCTCTCCTCGGACGCCCGGGAAGGGCGCGCGCTCTACCTGCGTCACCCGTGGCTCCTCGAGGTGAACATGGCGCGCCCGGTGCTGGGCCCGGGCAACGTCGCCGGGCTCGAGCGCACGATGACCGGGCTCGCCGACCTGCCGCTGAGCAGCCGCGACAAGCTTGACCTCGTCACCGCCCTGGACGGCTTCGTGGTCGGGGCGGTGCGCCAGCAGATCTTCTACGAGCGGGTGTCGGCCGAGTCCGGGCTCGACGACGAGGAGTTCTGGGGGGCGCAGCTGCCGTTCATGGAGCCGGCGATGCGGTCGGGCGACTACCCCACGATGGCCGCCCTGGACACGGACGCCTTCCAGGGCACCTGGGAGGGGACCTTCGAGCTGGGCCTGTCGTGCTTCCTCGACGGGCTCGAGCTGCACGTCGAGCGCCAGGGCAGACGTCGCTAGTTGTCCACAAGTGATATCCCGCTCGACACCATGTCACTCAAACAGTTCTAGAGTGACATGGTGGACCTCGAAATGTTCCTGAACGACGCTCCCGGAGAACTCGTCACGATCCGTGGGAGCGACCCGGCGCGACCGCTGAGCTCGTCGAGATCCTGAACTACGTGCGGATGGCGAACGCAGGTTTCGCCCGCGTCGCCGACGGCTGGCCCATCTCGCTGACGATGCTCAGCGAGCTCCAGGGCATTCTCATGACGAGCACCCCGCTGGAGGCTCAGTCCGGGCGTCTTCGCGACGGTCAAGTGGTCATCGGCCGCCGCGACGACGTGGCATCGATCAGGTTTCCGGTGGAGGCTGCACGCTTCGTCCCCCCACCCGGCGGACTTCTGCTCGAGGGCGGAGTTCGCGACCTCGTCGACTGGATGCGCGCCGACCACCGCAGGACGATCGATCCCGTCGTGGCGGCGGCCATGTCCCACTACCAGTTCGAGACGTTGCACCCGTTCCGCGACGGCAACGGCCGCGTCGGTCGGTTCCTGATCGTGCTCCACCTGCAGAGCACGGGCGTGCTCACCGAACCCACCCTCACGGTCTCGCCATGGTTCGAAGCCCGCCGGCGCGAGTACTATGACCGGCTGCTCGGCGTCAGCACCGGCAACGACTGGGACGCGTACGTCAGGTTCTTCGCCCAGGGACTGCAGCAAGCGGCGGACAACACCCGCCGCGAGATGGTCGCGCTCGTCGCGGTCCAGGCGGAGTTGAGGGAAGTCGTCCGTGCCTCCCACCTCCGGGCCGATTCAGCCCATGCGCTCGTCGATCTCGCCGTCGCCAACCCGACCTTCACGGTGCGCAAGGTCGAGGCCGACCTCGGCGTGTCCTACGGGCGGGCCAACAAGCTCGTCGGTCAGCTCGTCGAGCTCGGGATTCTCGACGTCGTCGATGCCGCCGCATACAAGCGCAGGTTCTTTGCCCCCAGGGTGCTTCGGGTCCTGACCCGCACGACGGCCTGACGGCACTGGCACCACCGCGCGAGGCCCGACGGCGATCCACTCGCCGTCGGGCCTCGTCGCGGTCTCGGCCGACCGATGAACGACCTCGCGGTCAGGCGCCGGCGACCTCCGCGGCGTCGACCTCGTCGAGCGTCGCCAGCTCCGCGAGGTCGGCGGCGACGATCTCCGCGATCTGCACGGTGTTGAGCGCCGCGCCCTTGCGCAGGTTGTCGTTCGACACGAACAGCACCAGCCCCCGGCCGCCGGGCACGGACTGGTCGGTGCGGACGCGACCGACGAACGACGGGTCGGCCCCGGCCGCCGCGAGCGGCGTCGGGACGTCGGCCAGCTGCACGCCGGGCGCCGCCGCGAGCAGCTCGCGCGCCCGCTCCGGCGTGATCGCGGACCCGAACTCGGCGTGGATCGACAGCGAGTGGCCGGTGAACACCGGCACCCGCACGCACGTGCCGGCCACGGCCAGGTCGGGCAGCCCGAGGATCTTGCGCGACTCGTTGCGGAGCTTCTGCTCCTCGTCGGTCTCGCCGGACCCGTCGTCCACGAGGTTCCCCGCGAGCGGCAGGACGTCGAACGCGATCGGCGCCACGTACGTCTCCGGCTCCGGGAACGTCACGGCTGCGCCCGAGTGCGCCAGGCCCTCCAGGTCGCCGGCGACGGCGGCCCGCGCCTGGTCGGCGAGCTCGCGCACGCCCGACAGCCCGGACCCCGACACCGCCTGGTAGGTCGCGACGCGCAGGCGCTCCAGCCCGGCCTCGTCGGCCAGCGGCTTGAGCACCGGCATCGCGGCCATCGTGGTGCAGTTCGGGTTGGCGATGATGCCCTTGCCCGCGTCGCCGATCGCCTCCGGGTTGACCTCCGAGACGACCAGCGGCACCTCGGGGTCGAGGCGCCACGCGGACGAGTTGTCGATGACGACCGCCCCCGCGTCGGCGAACCGCGGCGCGTGCTCGCGCGACGTGCCGCCGCCGGCGGAGAAGATCGCGACGTCGACGTCGGCGAGCGCGTCGGTCGGCGTCGCCGCGACGTCCTCCACGACCACGTCGACGCCGGCGAACGGCAGCACCGACCCGGCCGAGCGGGCGGACGCGAAGAGGCGCAGCTCGCGCACGGGGAAGTCGCGCTCGGCCAGCAGGCGGCGCAGCACGCCCCCCACCTGCCCGGTCGCGCCGACGACGGCGAGGTTCACACCGGTCTCGTTGATCACGGCCATGTCAGCTCACCGCCCGGTTCCGGCGTAGACGACGGCCTCGCCGTCGGTGGAGTCGAGGTCGAACGCGTGGTGCACGGCGCGCACGGCGTCGTGGAGCGAGTCGGCCCGGGTGACGACCGAGATGCGGATCTCCGAGGTGGAGATCATCTCGATGTTGATGCCCGCGTCGCGCAGCGCGCCGAAGAGGCGCGCCGAGACGCCGGGGTTCGACTTCATGCCCGCCCCGACGAGGGACAGCTTGCCGATCTGGTCGTCGGACTCCAGCGAGTCGTAGCCGATCTCGCCGCGGGCCGCGTTCAGGGCCGCCATCGTGGTCGACGTGCTCGCGTGCGGCAGCGTGAACGAGATGTCCGTGCGGCCGGTCGACGCGGCGGAGACGTTCTGCACGATCATGTCGATGTTCGCGCCGGCGCCGGCCACGACCTCGAACAGGCGGGCGGCCATGCCGGGCTTGTCCGGCACGCCGACGACGGTGATCTTGGCCTCGCTGTCGTCGTGCGCGACGCCGGAGATGATCGGGTCTTCCATCTTCGCTTCCTCCTGGCCCGCGGAGCTGCCCGCGGGGGCGTTCGGGTCGATCAGGTCGCCGTACGTGCCCGAGACGAGGGTGCCGGTCTTGGTGGTGAACGAGCTGCGCACGTGCACGGGCACCTCGTAGCGGCGCGCGTACTCGACCGCGCGCAGGGCGAGGACCTTGGCCCCGCCGGCGGCGAGCTCGAGCATCTCCTCGTAGGTGATGCGGTCGATCTTGCGGGCGCTCGAGGCGACCCGCGGGTCGGCGGTGAAGATGCCGTCCACGTCGGTGTAGATCTCGCAGACGTCGGCGCCGAGGCCCGCCGCGAGCGCGACGGCCGTCGTGTCCGAGCCGCCACGACCGAGGGTCGTGACGTCGTTGCTGCGGCTGACGCCCTGGAACCCCGCGACGATCGCCACCTGCCCCTTGCTCAGCGTCTCGTGGACGCGGTGGGGCACGACGTCGACGATCTGCGCGCGGCCGTGGACGGCGTCCGTGAGGAGGCCGGCCTGCTGGCCGGTGAAGGACTTCGCCTTCACGCCGAGCTTGGTGATCGCCATCGCGAGCAGCGACATCGA
Organism: Isoptericola cucumis; assembly: GCF_014635665.1. Classification (GTDB taxonomy): domain Bacteria; phylum Actinomycetota; class Actinomycetes; order Actinomycetales; family Cellulomonadaceae; genus Isoptericola; species Isoptericola cucumis. Next base: position 126,287 of record NZ_BMDG01000002.1, on the reverse strand, counting down.
GATGCGCTCGCCGGCGGTGAGGAGGATGTCGAGCTCGCGCTTGGGCGGCAGCGGGGTGATCTCCCCGGCGAGGTCGAGGAGCTCGTCCGTGGTGTCGCCCATGGCGCTCACCACCACGACGACGTCGTCCCCCGCTCGCCTCGCCTCCGCGATGCGCTTGGCGATGCGCTTGATGGACTGGGCGTCCGCAACGGACGACCCACCGTATTTCTGCACGACTAGGGCCATGCGGTTTTCACAACCTTCTTCTCGCGGCCTCCGTCTGTCTCAACGGCCCGCCGGGATGGATGTTGGCCCGACGATGGTAGACCGTGCCCGCGCCTCGGACGAAGGGCGTCTCAGGTCGTGGCGCCGGGCGGCCCCGCGAGGAACCGGTCCAGCGCCGCGAGATGGTCGTCGACCGGGCCCGCGGTGAGCAGCCCGCTGCCCGCGGCCAGCTCACCCGCCGCGGGCGCCAGCGCGTCCCGCGCCCGCGTCGCGACCCGGCGGTCGCCGAGCGCGACGGCCGCCCTGCCGGCGAGCACCCACAGCGCCTCGACGAGCAGCCCCGGCGGCGGGTCGCCGACCCGGGCGAGGGCGCGGCGCGCCTCGTCGGGTCGTCCGGCCGCGAGCAGGGTCCACGGGGCGACCCAGGCGGCGTACGGCCCAGCGGCGCCGGCGGCGAGCCCGGCACCGGCGCCGGCGGCGCCCCGCCCGACCCGCAGGCTCAGCAGCGCGATCGTCTCCAGCCCGTCCCGCACGCCGGTCATCCCGGTGCCGGCGAGCCCGGCGGCCGCCGCCCGCACCGCGTCCTCGACCTCGGCGGTCGGCGCCCCCTCGGCCGCGGCGCGCACGACGGTCCACCACGACGTGAGCACCTCGACGAGCGGCCGGTCGTGGTCGGACGCGAGCCGGCCCGCCGCGGCGGCGTGGCCCGCTGCGCCGGCCAGGTCGCCGAGCGCCGTGCGCGCCTGCACCCGCACCAGGTGACCGAGGATCTCGTCCGTCGCGAGCCCGGCCGAGGCGGCGACGTCGACGAGCTCGGCGCCGATCGTGTCGCGCTCGGCGGCGCGCCCGGCCCGGTCGCCCCTGTGGAGCGCCCGCGCGCCCAGGGCGCGGGCGAGCGTCGCCGCGTCGCCGGTGCGCCGGGCCAGCGCCTCGGCCTCCGCGGCCGCCTCCGGGCCGAGGCTCCCCCGTGACCCCCGCAGCTCCGTGGCGAGCGTGGCGAGCAGCCTCGAACGGACCCGGTCCCGGGCGCCGGGGCCGAGGGCGCGCAGCGTGCGCCGGGCGACGGCGGCCACGGCCGCCGCCTCCGCCGCGTCGTCCGGCACCGGCCACACGCTCGGGACGTGCACCGCGTCGAGCACCCGGGCCGTGCGGGCCGGCTCCCCCCGGCGTTCCGCGGCCCGCAGCACCGCGAGCCGCTGGGCACGCGACTCGGCGAGCCCACCCGCCACCGCGGCCGCGCCCAGGAGGGTCGCCGACTGCTCGAGCCGGGACGCGCCGCCGGTCGTGGTGCGGGCGAACGTGTCCGCCGCCCGCGCCCAGAGGTCCGGCCCGCCCGCCTCCTCGCCGCGCAGGACCCGCGCCTCGGCCTGCGCCAGCCGTGGCCCGGGGTCGAGGCCGAGCTCCTCGGCGAGCGTCCGACGCGCGCGCCGGAGCACGGTACGCGCGTCGGCCTGCCGGCCCGCCTGGTGCAGGGCCAGGGCGAGCAGGCGCCAGCCCTCCTCCCGCCACGGCTGCGTCACGACGTGCTGCTCCAGGTCGGCGACCGCGTCCCGGGTACGGTCCAGCGCCAGGAGGGCGTCTGCACGCTGCTCGACGGCGCCGAGCCGCAGCTCGTCGAGGCGTGCCCGCTCGGCGTGCGCCCACGGCGCGTCCACCCCCGCGTACGCCTCGCCCCGCCACAGCCCGAGCGCGGCGTCCAGCCGACCGAGGGCGGCGGCGGCCGGCAGGTGCGCCGCCTCGCCGACCAGGTGCGCGGCGCGGTCCGCGTCCACGGCGCCGGCCGGGAGCCGCAGGGCGTAGCCGGGCCCCTGCGTCACGAGCAGGCGTGCCGGCGCACGCGGCGCCCGGTCCGGTTCCAGCGCTCGGCGCAGCGCGGCGACGAACGTGCGCACGGCGGCGACGGCGCCCGGGGGCGGGTCGTCCCAGAGGTCGTCGACCAGCGCGACGACGCTCACCGCACGGCCGCGGGCGGCGGCCAGCCGGCCGAGCAGCTCACGGTGCCGCGGCCCGCGCAGCGCGAGGTCCGCGCCGTCGTCGCCCCAGGCCGTCATCGGCCCCAGGACGCCGATCGTCACCATCCGTCGGTCCTCCTGCTCATCCAGCGCTCATCGGTGGCGCCGAGGCTGGGCACACCTCCACGACCGACCACCACGAGGAGAACCATGACCTCCCCCACCAACATCCCCGGCTTCCACGACGTGCGCGTCACCGTGGACGACGACGTCGCGCTGCACGCGGCCGTCGGCGGCTCCGGCCGCTCCGGCCGAGCGGTCGTGCTGCTGCACGGCTTCCCGCAGACCCACCTGTGCTGGCGGCACGTCGCCCCCGCCCTCGCCGCCGACCACACGGTCGTCGTGCCCGACCTGCGCGGCTACGGCGCGAGCGACAAGCCCGCCGGGTCCTCCCCCGACACCTACTCCAAGCGCACCATGGCCCGCGACGTCGTGCGGATCGCGGCAGCGCTCGGCGTCGACCGGTTCGCCCTGGCCGGTCACGACCGTGGCGCGCTCGTCGCCGTCCGCGCGGGTCTCGACCACCCGGAGGTCGTGACGCACCTCGCGGTGCTCGACGTCCTGCCCACCCTCGACATGTGGGACGTGCTGCACGGCGCCGACGCGGCCGTCGCCTTCCACCTGTACCTCATGGCCCAGCCCGCCGGACTTCCGGAGGCCATGATCACCGGGGCCGCCGACACGTTCTTCGGCCACTTCCTCGACGCCTGGACGCCGCCCGGCACGCCCGCACCGTTCGACGCGGACGTGCGCGCCGAGTACCTGCGGCGGTCGCGGGAGGCGGTGGGATCGATCGTCGCCGACTACCGCGCGTCGGCGGGCGTCGACGTCGAGCACGACCGCGCCGACCGTGACGCCGGGCGGCGGCTGGCCATGCCGGTGACCGTCGTGCAGCAGGACTGGGGTGCCGCGCTCGGCTACGACGCCGCCGGCCTCTGGGGTGCCTGGGCACCCGACCTGGACCACCGCACCACCACGGCCGGGCACTTCATGGCGGAGAGCGCGCCCGACGAGGTGCTGGCCGCGCTGCGCGACCTGCTGGCCCGCTGACGGCCGCCGGGGCTCAGGCCGTCCAGTCGCGCACGACGTCGTACCCGAGCTTGACGATCAGCGCACCCACCACGACGACGAAGATGACGCGCACGAAGCCGCTGCCCTTCGCCACGGCCATCCGCGCCCCGACGTACGCGCCCACGAGGTTCGCCGCCCCCATCGCCAGGCCCAGCCCCCAGATGACGGCGCCGTGCGGCACGAAGAACAGCAGCGCGCCGAGGTTGGTCGCGAAGTTGACGATCTTCGCGAGCGCCGACGCCGGCAGGAACGCGTACCCCAGCACGCTCACCAGCGCGATCACCAGGAAGGTGCCCGTACCGGGGCCGAGCAGCCCGTCGTAGGCGCCGATCACCAGGCCGATGCCGGCCGCCGTCCACCGGTGCCGGTTGCCCTCCCAGCGCAGGTCGGTCTGCGCCCCGAGCCTCGGCTTCAGCACCGTGTACGTGGCCACCGCGATCAGCACGACGAGGATGATCGGCGTGAACAGCTCGGCGGGCAGCTGCGCCGCCAGCGCCGCGCCCCCGAAGGCGCCCGTCAGCGCCGCGAGCGCCATCGGGCCCGCGGTCGTGAGGTCGGGACCCACCCGGCGGTAGTAGGTGATCGCGCTGGTCGACGTGCCCATGATCGAGGCGAGCTTGTTGGTCGCCAGCGCCTGCACGGGCGAGATGCCCGGCACCAGCAGCAGCGCGGGGAGCTGGATGAGCCCGCCGCCGCCGACGACCGCGTCGACCCAGCCGGCGGTCAGCCCGGCCAGGACCAGCAGGACGATGGTGAGGACGTCGAGGTCGGGCACGCGGGAGATCTTCGCACGCCGCCCGGTGGGAGGACCCGGTCAGGGCTCCCGTCAGGAGTGGAGCGCGTCGTACTCCGCCTCGGCGGCGACGTCGTCGGCGACGTCGAGCCGCAGGTGCGCCAGCACCCCCTGCAGCACGCGCAGCGCGGACGCCGCCCGCTCGCCCCACGACGACAGGTAGCTGAACTGCCACCACCACAGCCCCTCGAGCTCGTGGCCGTCGTCGTAGTGCTGCAGCCCCTTGGCGAGCTCCTCGGCGATGCAGGCCAGGTCGCCGGAGAGGGTGGCCGGGGCGACGTCGGTGCTCAGCGCGGGGTCGGACACCTCGACGTAGTCGTCGAAGCCGTCGAACATCTTCGCGAGCGCGTCGCGCAGCGGGTCGACGTCGGTCTCGGGGCCGGCGTCGGGCTCGAACCGCTCGACGGGCACGACGTCGACGATGGCGGCCAGGCGCGCGCCGGCGGCGAGCAGGTCGGAGGTGGCGAGGATGAGCAGCGACAGCTCGGCGCCGGGCGCAGAGCCCGAGGCGACCGTCGTCGTCGTCGACAGGAACGTCCTGGCCTGCGCCGACATCTGCTCGGCGACGTCGCGGTACTCCGAGCCCGCCTCGATCTCCCCCACGATCTGCCCCTTCCTGCGCCGTGACAGGCGGCGCCGTCTGTCGCGCGGCCCGGCAGCCGTGTCAGCTGCCGACGACCCGCCGACCCTCGAACGCCCGGCCGAGGGTGACCTCGTCCGCGTACTCCAAGTCTCCCCCGACGGGCAACCCCGACGCGAGGCGGGAGACGGTGACCCCCATCGGCCCGATGAGGCGCGACAGGTAGGTGGCCGTGGCCTCGCCCTCGACGTTCGGGTCGGTGGCGAGGATGACCTCGGTGACCGTGCCGTCGGCGAGGCGGGACATGAGCTGGCTGATGCGCAGGTCGTCCGGGCCGACGTTGTCGATCGGGTTGATGGCGCCGCCGAGCACGTGGTACTTGCCGCGGAACTCGCGGGTGCGCTCGATCGCGACGACGTCCTTGGGCTCCTCGACGACGCAGATCACCTCGGCGTTGCGGCGCGGGTCGGCGCAGATGCGGCACGTGTTGGACTCGGCGACGTTGCCGCACGTCTCGCAGAACTGCACGCGCGCCTTGACCTCCGTGAGCGCGTCGACGAGCCGCCGCACGTCGGCGGCGTCCGTCGCCAGCAGGTGGAACGCGATCCGCTGCGCGCTCTTGGGCCCGACGCCGGGAAGGCGGCCGAGCTCGTCGATCAGGTCCTGGACTGCGCCCTCGTACACAATCGACCAGCCTACGGTGCGCCACCGACCACCGGGACCGCCCGAGCGCTCAGATCCAGCCCTGGGAGCGCGCCAGGCGCACGGCCTCGTGCCGGTTGCTGACGCCGAGCTTCGCGACCGCGGACGAGAGGTAGTTGCGCACCGTCCCCGCGGCGAGCGACGCGCGACGGGCGATCTCCTCGACCGGCGCCCCCTCGGCCGCGAGCTCCAGCACGTCCGCCTCGCGCGGGGTCAGCGGCGAGTCTCCGGCCGAGATGGCGTCGGCCGCGAGCTCCGGGTCGAGGTAACGCCCGCCGCCGGCCACCTGCCGCACCGCCCCCGCCAGCACCGTCGCCGGCACCGTCTTCGGCAGGAAGCCCCGCACCCCCGCCGCGAGCGCCTTCTTGAGGTAGCCGGGCCGGCCGTGGCTGGTGACGACGACCACCTGGCACCCCGGCTGCGTGCGGCGGACCGTCTCCGCGACCTCGATGCCGTCCGCGCCGGGCATCTGCAGGTCCAGGACGGCGACGTCCGGGCGGTGCTCACGGATCGCGGCGATCGCGGCCGGGCCGTCGCCGGCCACGGCCACCACCTCCAGGTCGTCCTCGAGGCCGAGGAGCTGGGCGACGGCGTCGCGGATCAGGGTCTCGTCGTCCGCGAGCACGACCCGGATCATGCGGCCACCCCCGCCGGTGCCGGCACCCGCGCCGTGACGACGAACCGGTCGCCGTCGGCCGCGATTTCGAGCGTCCCGCCGACGGCGGCCAGCCGCTCCCGGAGCCCCGCCAGCCCCGACCCCCCGCCCAGGCCCGCGACGCCGTCCACGCCGGTCCGTGCGCCGTCGTTGCTCACCCGCAGCACCATCTCCCGCTCCCCCGGCTCCAGGTCGATCCGGCACTCGGTCGCCGCCGAGTGCCGCACGATGTTGGTCACGGCCTCGCGCACGACCCAGGCGAGCGCCTCGACCTGCCGGGCCGCGAGGTCGGGCACGTCGCCCACGACGCGCACGGCCGTCCCCGCCGCGTGCAGCACCGACCGGGCGCCGTCGAGCTCGGTCACCAGGTCGGCCGCGCGATACCCGGCGACGACGCCGCGCACCTCCCGCAGGGAGTCCTGGGCGAGCGTGCGCACGTCGTCCATCTGGTCCGCGCCGCGCGGGTCGCCCCGCCGGGCCAGGGCGGCGGCGAGCTCCGCCTTCACCGCGACCGCCGACAGCGCCCTCCCCACGACGTCGTGCATGTCGCGGGAGATGCGCAGCCGCTCCTCCGCGACGGCGAGGCGGGCGGCGACCTCGCGTGCGTCGTCGAGCGCGCGCACCACCTCGACGATCCACATGGACATGCGCAGCGTCCCGGCCCAGAACATGACGAAGACGTAGGTCGCCAGCGCGAGGGGGACCACCGCCACGGGTTCGCCGGAGACGAGCCGCCCGGCGCCGACGACGAGCGGCACGACGAGCCCGACCAGCGCGAGCCGCCCGAGCGGGACCGCGACAGCCAGCGCGCCGACCGTCGCGGCCCCGCACACGGCGACCAGCGCCGACCGCGGGTCCTCGCGCAGGCCGCCGCCCTCGTACCCCGGCAGGAGGACGAGCGCCGCCACGACCAGCGCGACCGTCGACGCGACCAGCGCGACGACGACGCCCCCGGGCCGGCGGCCCCGCAGCAGCGGCCCGTCGAAACCCCGGTGGACGGTGACGAGGCACGATCCGGTGTGCACGGCCACCAGGGCGACGAGCACCAGCGCCTGCGGCACGGACGGCACCGCGTCCGCGGTCGACAGGGCGGCCACCACGGACAGGTAGAGGAAGGGCTCGAGCAGCACGAACAGGTACAGGCTGACGCGGGTGTACACCTCGACCCCACGCGCTCCGCCGGCGAGGGTCGCGGCGGGCCGGCTCGTCGTCACGGGGTCAGCCTGCCACGACCGGCCCTCCGGCGCGGTCGCCGGCGTCGTCACCTGCGCGGCTCCCAGCGCATCCACCGGCGCGCGGCGAGCGCGGCCAGGACCGTCCAGGCGACCAGGACCGCCCACGGGAGCCGCGCCGCGGCGAACGTCTCCGCGAACGTCAGCACCGTGCCGTCGCCGTCGATGCCGGCCGCGCCGAGCAGCATGAGGTCGGTGATCGGGCGCAGGGGCGTGAACGTGCCGACGGTGTCCAGCACCCCGCTCGACGCGACCGGCACGCCGAACAGCCCGGCGAACGGGATCGCCACGATCAGCAGCGGGAGGGTGGTGAGCTGCGCCGACTCGACCGTCCGCGACAGGCCCGACGTCGCGGCGGCGAGGGTCGTCAGCATCACCGCGCCACCCACCACGGCCACCACCATGAGCAGCGGGTTCACGAACGCCGGCGGCTCGAGGAACACCGACACCGCCACGACGCCCAGCACCGTCTGCGCCAGCGCGACGGCGAACGCGGGGACGGCGGCCCCCGCGAGGATCTCCGCCCGCGAGCACTCGCCGACCAGGTAGCGCTTGAGCACCAGCTCCTCGCGCCGCGCCACGTACGCGACGGTGAGGTTGTAGTACACGACGAACGCGAGCGCCATGAACACCAGGAGGTTCAGCAGCATCGCACCCATGGCCTCCGGCATGCCGTCGCCGATCCCGCCGACAGCGGCGAACAGCGCCACGCTCAGGGGCGGCAGGGCGAGCGCGTTGAACAGCGCGGTGCGGTTGCGCACGAGCAGCAGCAGCTCCGCGCGGGCGAGCGCCCAGACGCGGCGCGGGCTGACGGTCGGCGGCGCCGCCGGGCCGGTGCGGCGCCGGGTCGTGGCCGTGGTCGTGGTGGTCATGCCGCCACCTCCGTGTCGTCGGTGTCGTGGGTGCCGGTGTCGTGGGTGCCGGTGTCGTCCATGGCGAGGAACGCCTGCTCGAGCGACGCCGACCGGGCGTCCAGGTCGTCGAGGCGCAGCCGTCGGGCGTCCGCCCACTGCAGCAGGGTGAACAGGTCGTCCTGGAGGCTCGTGGTCCGCAGGTGCAGCCGGCCGGTGCGGTCGACGTCGGGGGCGCCGACGACGCCGGCGAGCGCCGGCAGGTCCGCGGCCGAGGGCACGACCACGCGGCCCTCCCGGTTGCGCACCACGCACTCCACCCGCGCGGGCTCGGCGGCGACGATGTCCGCCACCGTCCCCGAGCGCACCACGCGCCCGGACTGCAGGATCGCGATCCGGTCGGCCAGCTGCTCCGCCTCCTCCAGGTAGTGCGTGGTGAGCAGCACGGTGGTGCCCGCGGCGAGCATGCCCTGCACCAGCCGCCAGGTGGCCCGGCGGCTCTCCGGGTCGAGGCCCGTCGTGGGCTCGTCGAGGAACAGCACCTCCGGGTCCCCCATCGTCGCGAGCGCCAGGTCCAGGCGCCGCTTCTCGCCCCCGGACAGGCTCGCCACCCGCACGTCGGCCCGGTGGCCCATGCCGACGGCGGCCAGCACCTCGCGCACGGGCCGCGGCCTCGTGAGCGTGCCCGCCCACGTGCGGGCCGTCTCGGCCACGGTGAGGTCGCCGGAGAACCCCGCGCTCTGCAGCATGATGCCGAGCGACCCGACGATCGCGGCGCGCTCGCGGTACGGGTCGTGACCCAGCACGCGCACCGTGCCGCCGGCGGCGGGCGCCAGCCCCTCGACGAGCTCGACGAACGACGTCTTGCCGGCGCCGTTGGTGCCGAGCAGCGCGACCAGCTCACCGCGCCGGACGTCGAGGTCCACGCCACGGACCGCCTCGAACGAGCCGTACCGGCGGCGCGCCCCGCGGACGTGGATGATCGGTTCCGATGTCATGCCACCACCCTGGCGACGCCGCGCCACCGCGGGTAGTGCCGCCCCTCACCGGTCCGTGGGAGCCGCGCACCGGTGCGCCGTGACATCTGTCATGCGCCCCGGGCGCCGGTGACCGGAGGATGACGAGTCGGGGAACTCTCGGTCCAGCGGCTGCCCTCCGGGCGCCCGGGCCCTAGTTTCGACGTCATGACCCGACGCTGGGCCCGGCCCCTGTCCGCCGCTGTCGCCGCCCTGTCCGCCCTCGCCGTCGGGATGCCCGCCGCGGCCGCCCCCGCCGGCGACCCGAGCGCCGACCGTCCCGGAGGGGGCCGAGCGCCCGCCGACCACGTGGTGCTGCTCGCGCTGGACGGGTTCGACGCCGAGTACGTCGGCCGGGCGCCGATGCCGCACCTGGAGCGGCTGCTGCGGCGCGGCTCGCTCACGACGTCGACGGGCGTCATGACGTCGATCACGAACCCGTCGTGGTCGTCCGTCGCGACCGGCGCGTGGCCGGAGCGGCACCTCAACTCCGCGTACTGGTTCGACCCCGTCTCCGGCACGGCCCGCGGGCAGCAGCGCGAGCTCGCCGTCCCGACGATCGCCGAGGCGGTCCGGGACGACGGCGGCACCGTGTTCTCGTCGCAGTGGTTCATCCTGCAGGACCACGGCGTGGCCTACGGCGACCCGGACGGCCTGTACACGCAGCCCGGCGGCGACTGCTCCCGCCGGGTGGACGACGCCGTGGCCGTGCTGGCCGGCGAGCCCGTGAGCTCCGGCGGCCAGGAGGTGCGGGCGAACGGCCTGCCGGAGCTGACGGCGGTCTACTGCGACACGCTCGACGCGCTCGGCCACGCGGGCGGCGACCGGCACCCGGGGATCCCGGCGGCGCTCACCGAGCTCGACGCCCAGCTCGGCCGGCTCGTGCAGGCCACCAAGGACGCGGGCATCTACGGCCGCACGACCTTCGTCGTCACCGGCGACCACGGCATGACGACCTTCGACAAGGGCTTCGCCGCCGAGGGCCTGGCCGCGATCGCCGACGCCGGCTACCGGGCCGAGGCGCTGACCTCCGGGAGGTCGCCCTCGCCCGGCACCGACGTGGCGGTCGTCGTCGGGGGCGTCGCCGACCTCACCCTGCTGGGCGACGCCGCCCACGACCCGGCCGCCGAGGGCCGGATCCGTCGTGCGCTCGAGGCGCTGCCGCAGGTGCGCGCCGTGTACGACGAGGACGACCAGCGCCGGATGCGGATGAGCCCGCGGCACGGGGACCTCGTCGTGGAGCCGGAACCGGGCTGGTCGTTCGGCCCCGCGCCCGCCGCCCCCGCCGGGCGCCACGGCGCGACGACCGACCTCGAGGTGCCGCTGGTGCTCGCCGGCGCCGGGGTGCTGCCGCACCGCGAGCCCCGCGACCCCCGGCACGTGGACCTGGCCCCGACGATCGCCGCGCTGCTGGGCGTCGACGCGCCGGCCGGCGCCCAGGGCCGGGTGCTCACGGAGGCCCTGACCCGCGGCTGAGAGCCGGCCCTGCGGCAGGATGCACGCATGGACCCTTCCCCCGCGGCCGAGGTCGTGGCGCTCTACGACGAGGCCGGCCGCCCGTGCGGCACCGCCACCCGCGCCCGGATGCGGGCGGAGAACCTGCGGCACGCGGCCACGGCCGTCGTCGTGCGCAACGGCGTGGGCGACGTCTACGTGCACCGCCGCACCGACACCAAGGACCTCTACCCGGGGCGGTACGACTTCTGCGCGGGCGGCGTGCTGCGCGCCGGGGAGGACCCGCTGGACTCCGCGCGTCGCGAGCTGGCCGAGGAGCTCGGCGTGACCGGGGTCGTGCTGACGCCGCTCGGCTGGGCGGACTACGCGGACGAGCGCACCCGCATGCGCGAGTTCCGCTACGAGTGCACCACCGACGGGCCGATCGTCTGGCAGGCGGAGGAGGTCGCCTGGGGTGCCTGGGTGACGCCCGGCCGGCTGCTCGAGATGCTGGCCGAGCTGCCGTTCATGCCCGACAGCGTCGCCAACTTCCGCGACTGGCTCGACGACCTCCGCCCGTCCCTGCCGGGGTAGTCCCGGCCCTCGAGAGGTCGGTGCTAGCTCGGCGCGGACCGCGCGACCTCGGCGAGGAGGTCGACGGACAGCGGGGCGATCGGGTGCGGCGCGACCGGGGCCGCCGGGTCCACCCACACGTGCTCGGCCAGCTCGGCCTGCACCTGGAGGTCGAAGCCGTCGGGCAGGTCGACCTCGAAGACGTGGGCGTCGACGACGTGGTCGGGCTCGTTCGCGGCGACGGCGCTGCGCCGGGTGAGCGGGCGTGCCTGCGCCGGGTCGACGACGAGCCCGATCTCCTCCGCGCACTCGCGCACGAGCGCCGCGGCCGGGTCCTCGCCCGGCTCGATCTTGCCGCCCACCTGCATGAACGAGGTCGTCCCGTGCTTGCGCACGAGCAGCGCACGGCCGTCGGCGCGCACGATCACCGCTGCGACGATGTGCAGCGTCGTGGTGGGGGTCGTCATGTCAGGGCTGCTCCGTGACCTCGTCGATGATCTTGCCGTCGAGCACCTGGACCACGAGGGGGACGCCGTGCAGGCCGACCGACGTGATGTCCGGGTCGTCGGCGGACGGCTCGTCGTCCATCGCCGACCCGGCCCCCGGCCGCGCCGGGCCCGGCGTCTGCTGCGCCTCGCGCACGCGGCGCTCGGCCGCCTGCCGGGGAGTCTCCCGGACCTGCGGCCCGCCCGGCGCCGTCGCGGGCGCCGGAGGCGCCGCGGGCTGGGGGCGCGAGGCCGGTGCCGGCCCCTCGTCCCACGGCGGGGGCGGCGATTCCTCCTCCGGCCGGGCCTCGACCTGGTCGGCGGGCCCCGGGTCGTCGGGAGCCGGCTCCCGTGCCCACGACGCGGGCTCCGCCGCGGGCGTGCCGGCGAGCCAGGCCGCGTCCGCGTCGTCGGCGGCGCTGCGCGCGGGCCGCTCCGCCACCGCGACGCCGCCGCCGGCGTGCGCGGTCGCCCGCGGGCCGGGAGCCGGAACCGCCGCGGCGGAGACCGTCGCGACGGGGCCGGTGCCGCCGGAGGGCCGGGTGCCGGTCCCCGGGCCTCCGCCGGCGATATCGCCGCCCCCACCGCCGGAGCTCCCCTCGCCGAGCGGGGGGACGTCGGGCCACTCCGGGTCGTCGGGCTCCTCGGCAGCGTCACCGCCCGGATCGGACTGGACCGAGGAGCCGCCGGCCTCCCGAGGACGCCCGCCGGCCTCGTTCTCGACGATCTCGACCTGCACCGCCACGCCGAGCGCCTGGTAGACGGCGTCCGAGATGGTCTCCGGCCGTCCGCGGCGCGCGAGCCCGACGACGGACGGCGCGAACCCGAGGCGCAGCAGGTCGCCCTCGAGGGTCAGCACCTGGGCGTTCTCCCCGAGGAACGCCGCGGCCTGCGGGCTCTGGATGGCGCCCAGGACCTCGCGCCAGCGCCGCCGGACCACCTCGGTGGTGACGGCGCTCGCGGGAGCGGACGGCGCGGGATCGGGCCCCGGATCGGTGGACGGAGTGGTCTCACCGGGCTCGGCCACCATCGGCTCGGGCTCGACGGACGAAGGGACCTCGACAGGCTCGACCGTCGTGGGCTCGGGCTCCGCGTGCGGCTCGGAGTCGGGCTCCGGCTCCGCGTGCGGCTCGGAGTCGGGCTCCGGCTCCGCGTGCGGCTCGGAGTCGGGCTCCGCAACCGGCTCGGGCTCGGCGGCGGGCTCGGGCTCCGCAACCGGCTCGGGCTCCGCGACCGGCTCGGCCTCGGCGGCGCGCTCCGGTTCCGCGACCGGCTCCGGCTGCGCGACAGGCTCGGACTCGGGCTCGGGCTCCGCGACCGGACGCCGGCTCGCCTGCAGGGCGGCGCGGGCGGCGGCGGCGCCGCTCAGCCCTCCGCCCCCGCCCGCGGACGCCGGCGGGGCGGACGTCGCGGAGGCGTCGCCGTCCGCGTGCGGACCGGACGGCACGGACGTGCCGCCGGCCGCGATCCGGCCGCGCTCGAGCCGGTCGATCCGTGCGGCCAGGCCCTGGGCGCCGTCGTCGGCACCGGGCAGCAGCAGCCGGGCGCACAGCAGCTCCAGGTGGAGGCGCGGCGACGTGGCGCCGGTCATCTCGGTGAGGGCGGCGTTGACGAGGTCGGCGGCCCGGGACAGCTCCGCCACGCCGAGCCGGCCGGCCTGGGTGCGCATCCGTTCGAGCTGGTCGGCGGGCAGGCCGCGCAGCACGGCCTCGGCGGCGTCGCCCGAGACGGCGATGACGATGAGGTCGCGCAGCCGTTCGAGGACGTCCTCCACGAAGCGCCGCGGCTCGTGGCCCGTGGCGATCACCTGGTCGACGACGCGGAAGATCGAGGCGCCGTCGCGCGCGGCCAGCGCGTCCACCACGTCGTCGAGCAGGGTGGCGTGCGTGAAGCCGAGCAGCCCGACGGCGGTGTCGTACTCGACGGTCCCGCCGGTGGCGCCCGCGATGAGCTGGTCGAGCACGGAGAGGCTGTCGCGCACGGAGCCGCCGCCCGCGCGCGTGACGAGCGGCACCACGCCGCCGCCGAGCTCGACGCCCTCGGCCGCGCAGAGCTGCTCGAGGTACGGCCCGAGCACGTCCGGCGGGACCAGCCGGAACGGGTAGTGGTGGGTGCGCGAGCGGATGGTGCCGATGACCTTGTCCGGCTCCGTCGTCGCGAACACGAACTTGATGTGCGGCGGGGGCTCCTCGACGATCTTGAGCAGGGCGTTGAAGCCCTGCGGCGTCACCATGTGCGCCTCGTCGAGGATGAAGATCTTGTACCGGTCGCGGGCGGGGGCGAACGTGGCGCGCTCGCGCAGGTCGCGCGCGTCGTCGACGCCGTTGTGGCTGGCCGCGTCGATCTCGACGACGTCGAGCGAGCCGGGGCCGCCGCGGGCCAGCTCGACGCACGACGGGCACTCCCCGCACGGCGTGTCCAGCGGCTTCTCCGGCGTGTTGCGCGCGCAGTTCAGCGTGCGCGCGAGGATGCGGGCCGACGTCGTCTTGCCGCAGCCGCGCGGCCCGGAGAACAGGTAGGCGTGGTTGACGCGCCCGCTGCGCAGCGCCTGCATGAGCGGTGCGGTGACGTGCTCCTGGCCGATCACCTCGGCGAACGTCTCGGGCCGGTAGCGGCGGTACAGAGCGGTGGTCACCCGCCAACCCTAGACGCCTCCGCCGACAGCGACGAGCGCCGTCCTCACCCGGTGGACGAGCCGTCCGGGGACGGGCTCCCGGCCGCCTCCGAGGCCCGCAGGCGGGCGATCTCGTCCACCTGCTCGCGCAGCGTGGCCGTCGTGAGCTCGACCCAGCGGGCGACGACCGCGAGCTCGGCAGGCGTGAACTGCGCCGTCACCTCGGCCATGCCCTTCCCCAGCCCCGCGAACGCCGCCGCAAGCCCGGGCGACACGGGCCCGCCGGCCGCGATGACCAGGCGGCGCCGGTCGTCCGGGTCGCGCTCGCGCCGGGCGTGACCACCGCGCTCCAGCCGGTCGACGAGCCCCGTGACCGCCCCCGCCGTGAGCCCGGTGCGGCGCGCGAGCGCGGACGCGGACATCGGGCCCTCGCGCCGCAGGATCCCGAGCGCCTTGTGGTCGGGCGCGGACAGCCCCATGAGCGACCCGAGCGCGTCGTGGAACAGCACGACCGCGTCGCTGAGCTCGGTCCCCATCCGCGCCGCCGGGTCGTCGTGCCCGCTCGTTCCCACCGATGCCCCGTCCGTCGTCATGGTCATATCCTCCATCACGGTCTATAGTTCAGTATGCTAAACTGTTCACTCAACCGAAGCATAGGGAGGCGACCATGAACGTCGCGTTCGCCGAGGCCTGGACGACCTTCGGCCAGGCCCTGTCGTTCACCGTCCGGCACTACCCCGTCGTCGCAGGGTTCGGGATCCTCGCGTCGGCACAACGCTTCCTCGCCGTCGGCGGCGGGGAACGGTTCGCCTGGGCCGGAGGCGTCGCGGGCGAGGTCTTCACGACGGCCGTCCGCATGCTGTTCGTGCTCTGGGTCGTGCGGGCACTGTTCCGCGGTTCCGACGCGGGCTGGTCGCAGGTGGGGCCCCGGTTCTCCCGCTTCGTCGACGCGCACACCGGGATGCTCCTCGCGAGCGCCGTGCTGCTCGTCGCGCTGACCGTGGTGGCGAAGGTGATCCCCGCCGCCGTCGCGGGCGCCCTTCCCCCCGACGCGCACACGACGTTCGTCGCCTGGGAGCTCGCGATCAAGAACGTGACCGTCATCCCGTTCACGATCGTGTGGATGACGACGATCGCGCAGGTGGCGATCCTGGGCGGCACCGGGAGCCTCGCCCTGGCAGCGACCGCTCGCGCGACGACGTGACCCGCGCTCCGGCCCCGTGACTGGTCCCGGCTGAATGTTAGCGAGTAACATTCAGGGATGGTCCACCTGAGCAGCCCGCGCGCCCGGCGCACCCGGGCCCGCATCCTCGACGCCGCGCTCGACCTCTTCGAGCGGCAGGGCTACGAGCCGACGACGGTCGCTCAGGTCGCGGACGCCGCCGGCGTGACCCCGATGACGTTCTTCCGCCACTTCCCCACCAAGGACGCCGTCCTCGTCACCGATCCCTACGACCCGCTCATCGCCGACGTCGTCGCCGCACAGCCGGCCGTCCTCCCGCCGTTCGAGCGCGTGCGGCTCGGCATGCGCGCGGCGCTCGGCGAGATCGACCCCGACGAGGACGCCACCGCCCGCCGGCGCGTCGCCCTGGTCGCCGCGAACCCCGCGCTGCGGGCCGCCGTCGTCGCCGCCACCGCCGCGACGGAGGACGCGATCGTCGGCCGCCTCGTCCACGACGGCGTCGCCCGCCTCGACGCCCGGGTCGCCGCCGCCGCCTGTCTCGGCGCCTGCACGGCCGCCCTGCTGGAACCGCCTGACGACGGCGAGTCGCTCGGTGCCGTCGTCACCCGCGCCCTCGACCTGCTGGGGCAGGCGTCGTGACGACCCCGGCCCTCCTCCTCGACGCCGTCCGCCGCTCGTTCGGCACCCGGCCGGCCCTCGACGGCCTCTCCCTGAAGGTCGACCCCGGCGAGGTCGTGGCGATGATCGGGCTCAACGGCGCCGGCAAGACCACCGCGCTGCGCGTGCTCACCGGACGCCTGCGCCCGGCGTCGGGCACGGCGCGCGTGCTGCAGCGCGACCCGGCCCGGCTCGACGTCGCGACCGCCCGCCGCGTCGGGAACGTCGTGGGCGCGCCGCTGGTCGACCCGGCCCTGACCGTCGCGGAGAACCTGCGCGCGGCCGCGCTCCTGAACGGGGTGCCGCGCGCACAGGTCACGGCCGCGGGCGCCGCCGCCGTCGGCCGGCTCGACCTCGCGGCCTGGGCGGGCGCCCGGGCCCGCGACCTGTCGGCCGGCAACGCGCAACGGCTCGGTGTCGCCTGCGCGACGGTGCACGACCCGGCGGCCCTCGTGCTGGACGAGCCCACGTCGGCGCTGGACCCGCGCGGCGTGGTCCTGGTCCGCGAGCTGGTGCGCGAGCGCGCCCGCGCGGGGGCCGCGGTGCTGGTCTCGAGCCACCACCTGGACGAGGTGGCGCGGGTGGCGGACCGCGTCGCCGTCGTGCACGCCGGCCGCGTCGTCGGCGAGCTGGACCCGCGGGGCGCCGACATCGAGCGCCGCTTCTTCGCCATGGTCCTCGCCGCCGACACCCCGGGCTCCGGCCCCGACGCTCCCGCCGGCGCGGGCGGCCGGGCACCGCGCGGCCGGAGAGCCGCATGACCGCCCTCGGTGCGATGACCGCCCTCGGTACGGCGCTGCGCGTCGAGGTGCTCGCCTGGCGACGGTCCACCGTCCAGCGGGTGGCCACCCCGCTGCTCGTCCTCCTCGTCCCGCTCGCCGCGGTGGGACTGACCGCGCTCGCCCGCTCGGGCGCCGTCGACGGCGCGGGGGCGCCGAAGCTCGCGGCGTACGCGACGGGTGACCCCGCGACGACGCACCTCGGCGTCGCCGGCCAGGTCCTCGCCGTCGCGGCGCTGATGGCGGGCGGGTTCGCCGCCGCGGCGGTGTTCGGGCAGCCCCTCGCCGACGGGCGGGCGGGCGCGTACTTCGGCCTCGCGACGCCCCGCGGCACGGTCGCGCTCGCGCGGGGTCTGGTGGTGCTCGCCTGGACGGCAGCGTGCGTGCTGGTCGCGATCGGCCTGACCGTGGCGCTGTCGGCGGCGGTCACCGCCGCGGCGTCCGGGTCGTTCGGCTCGACGGCGTGGGCCGCGGCCGGGCGCGCCCTGGGCGCGGGGGTGCTGGCCGCGGGCCTCGCGGTGCCGTTCGCGGCCGTCGCGACGGCGACCCGCAGCCCGCTCGCCACCGTCGGCGCGCTGATCGGCGTGGTGGCGCTCACGCAGCTGGTCGTGCTCGTCGGCGGCGGCTCCTGGTTCCCCTACGCGGTGCCGTCGCTGTGGACCGGGACGGGCGGCCCCGCCGCCGCGGCCGGCGTCGGCGGGGGCGCCCTCGCGCTGACGGCGGCCGTCGCGCCTGCCGGGGCGGCGCTCGTCGTCGCGCAGTGGCGGCGGCTCACCGACGTCTGACCCGACGACGTAGAGGTTCGGGCCGCAGCCGAGCTCGCCCGGCTCGAGCTGGATGCGGTCGAGCACGCCGAGCACCGCGGCCTCCGCGTCCGCGCCCAGGGACGGCAGCGGCTTCGGGTCCGGGGTCGGCCGTGGCGGCGTGCCCGGGCCCGGCACGAGGTCGCCGGGCCTCAGCGCCGCAACGCACGCCTCGCGAGCGTGTTCCCCAGCCACTGCACGAGCTGCACGATGACGATGATGATCGCCACGACGACCGCGGTGACACCCCAGTCGAACTGCCGGTAGCCGTACTGGATGGCGAAGTCGCCCAGGCCGCCGGCGCCGAGATACCCGCCGATGGCGGACATGTCGAGCACGCCCACGAACAGGAACGTGGTCCCGAGGATCAGCGGCGACAGCGCCTCGGGGATGAGCACGGTGCGCACGATCCGCAGCGGCGACGCGCCCATCGCGCGCGCCGCCTCGACGACGCCCGGGTCGATCGACACGAGGTTCTGCTCCACCAGCCGCGCGAACACGAACGACGACATCACGCACATCGCGAACGCGAACGCCTCGATGCCGATCGTCTTGCCCACGACGGCGCGGGTCACCGGCCCGAGCGCGACGAGGAAGATGATGAACGGGATGGGCCGCACGATGTTCACGGCCAGGTTCAGCACCGCGAACACGGGCCGGTTGGCGAGCAGGTTGCCCGGCCGCGTCAGGTACAGCCCCATGCCGATCGCGAGGCCGCAGACCCCGCCCACGGCGAGCGCCACCATCACCATCCAGGCCGTCTCGAGGAACGCCTGCCACAGCAGCGGCAGGAGCTGGTCGGCGGTCATCGGTCGTTCCCTTCGTCCGGCGCACCCAGGGGGTCGCGGGCGGTGCCGTGGTCGACGACGTCGGTGACGGAGCGCAGCCCGGCGAGGGCGGCGCGCACCGCGTCGTCGGGCCCGACGAGCTCGACGGTGAGCGACCCGTACGGCCGCTCGGCGACCTCGGTGATGCCGCCGTAGACGATGGTGCCGTCCACGCCGTGCTCGCGGAGCACGTGCGTGACGTGCGCCGACGAGCCGGTCACGTCGTCGACGCCGACGGTGACGATGCGACCGGCGTGCCGCGTGCGCAGGCGCTCGATCACGGCGACCGACGGGCGGTCCTTGAGCGCGGTCGAGACGAACCGCCGCGTGACCTCCTGCGTGGGGGCGCTGAACACCTGGTAGGCGTCGCCCAGCTCCACGACCTTGCCGTGCTCCATGACGGCGACGCGGTGGCAGATGGAGCGCACGACGTCCATCTCGTGCGTGATGACGACGACGGTGATGCCCAGCTCGCGGTTGACGCGCTGCAGCAGGGCGAGCACGTCGTGCGTGGTCTCGGGGTCGAGCGCCGAGGTGGCCTCGTCCGCGAGCAGGATCTTCGGGTTGGTCGCGAGCGCCCGGGCGATGCCGACGCGCTGCTTCTGGCCGCCGGACAGCTTCGCCGGGTAGACGTCCGCCTTGTCGGCGATGCCGACGAAGTCGAGGAGCTCGCGCACCCGCTCACGGCGCCGGGCGGCGGACCAGCCGGCGACCTCGAGCGGGTACGCGACGTTGCCGGCCACGGTCCGCGAGCTCAGCAGGTTGAACTGCTGGAAGATCATCCCGATGCCGGCGCGGACGGGCCGCAGCCGGGCCTCGGACAGCCCGGTGAGGTCGGTGCCGTCGACGACCACGGCACCGCTCGTCGTCCGCTCCAGGGCGTTCACCAGCCGCACCAGCGTGGACTTGCCCGCGCCGGAGTACCCGATGACGCCGAAGATCTCTCCGGCGCGGACGTCGAGGGTGACGCCGTCGACGGCGCGCACCTCGGCACCCTTGCGACCGTCGAAGACCTTGGCGGCCTCCCGAAAGCTGATGATCGTCTCGCCCGTGGCCGTGGGCATCAGCCCTGCGCCTCGGTTCCGGCGAGGTCGCCCTCGATGCCGTCGAGGATGCGCTGCAGGTCGGCGGCGTCGTTGTCCTTGATGACGCCCGTGTCCCCGGAGGCCTCGAGCACGCCCTTCTCGATCTCCGGGGTGTGGAAGATGTCGATCAGCTTGTTGAGCGTCTCGTCATCCTTGTCCTCCGCCCGCGACACCCACACGTTGATGTAGGGCTCGGCGGCGGCGGAGTCCGGGTCGTCGGAGAAGATCGCGTCGTCGGAGGTGAGCCCGGCGTCGCCGACGAAGTCGTTGTTGATGATCGAGGCGTCCACGTCCTGCAGCGCGAGCGCGGTCTGCGCGGCGTCCACGGGGGTGACGGTGACCTTGGACTTCTCCGCGACGACGTCGGCCGGCGTGGAGAACGCGGTGCCGCCGCCCTCGAGCGTGATCAGCCCGGCCTCCTGCAGCACGAGCAGCGCGCGCGCCTGGTTGGTGTCGTCGTTGGGGATGGCGACCTCGCCGCCGTCGGGGATGTCCTCGACGGACTCGTGCGTCGCGGAGTACAGCGCCAGCGGGTAGACGGCGGTCGCGCCGATCGGCGTGAGGTCCGCGCCCGAGTTGACGTTGTACCCGGCGAGGAACTGCAGGTGCTGGAACTGGTTGAGGTCCAGGTCCCCGTCCGTGAGGCCCTGGTTGGGCAGCTGGTAGTCGGAGAAGTTCACGATCTCGACCGTGATCCCCTCGTCGGCGGCGGCCTGGGTGAAGGTCTCCCAGTAGTCCTCGCCGGAGGAGACGACGCCGATCTTGACCGGGTCCTCGGCGGAGCCGGTGGCGGCGCCGTCGGCCGCGTCGCTGCTGCCCGGCGCGCAGGCGGCGGCGGTGAGCGCGACGGCGGCGAGCGCGCCGACGGTGCGCACGGTGCGGCGGGCGGTGGGGCGGGAGGTGCTGCGGGACATGGGTGTCCTTCCGGGGCAGGCGACACCGGTGGAGGCGTCGTCGTGAGCATGAGGGGCGGCGGCCCGGGCCATCAGCGCAGGGCGGGCGCAGGTATTGCGGAAGCCCGGTCGTACCGGGCTTCGGAGGACGGCGGCGCCGAGGGGCGCGCCGTCAGACGCTCGGGGTCAGCGTCCCTCGCACATTCGCCCCGCAGCGGCCGCACGGCAGCGCATGACGCCGCGCGAACAGGGGCGCGCGGTCGTCGGGGCTGCGGTGGCGATGCGGGGCATGGCTCAAGGTGACCATCCGACCGGCGCACCCACCAAGCCGGCGACCCGGAAATCCCACGATGCGATCGCTTCGGCATCCACATCGTGGATTCGGTGACCTGGCCCACAGCAGCGGCGGCGCTTCGGGGCCGGCTCGGGGCCCGTCCGGAGACAGCTCGAGGCCCGTCCTGAGACAGTAAGGACCCCTCGCACACCCACCAGAGCTCACCTACCCTTGCTGCCTTCCGGCCCTGGGGGAGTTCGGCGAGATGATGCCGCACGAGGGGTCTGCACCCAGCCTAACCGAGACCCTGCCCGGACCCGAAACCGGCCCCCTGACCGAGGGCGGCAGCCGGCCGAGACGACCGTCACGCCGCGCCGATTCGGAGCCCGGCAGGGGTGTCGGCTATTCTTCTGGGGCTGCCTGCGCAGGATGCGGGCCGCGCTCCAGGAGGATTCGCCTAGCGGCCTATGGCGCACGCTTGGAAAGCGTGTTGGGTTCACGCCCTCGGGGGTTCGAATCCCCCATCCTCCGCCACAGACGGGGCCCGCACCGACACGGTGCGGGCCCCGTCGTCGTTCCCGCTGCCGCACGCGCCCGGTCGGGCGTCGGCCCGACCGAAATGCTCGTGCGACGCCCGCGGGCGCACGGGCACGATGACAGGCATGGATCGATCGTTCGAGGACCTCGTCGCTGAGGCCGACGCCGCCCCCATGGAGGGCTGGGACTTCTCGTGGCTGGAGGGGCGCGCCACCGAGGAGCGCCCGAGCTGGGGCTACTCCCGCCTGCTGCACGAGCGGCTCGGCACCGTGGACGCCGCGCTCGACCTGCAGACCGGTGGCGGCGAGGTGCTCGCCGCCGCACCTTCGCTCCCCCGCCTGGCCGTCGCGACCGAGGGCTGGCCGCCGAACGTCGCCGCCGCCACGGCCCTCCTGCACCCACGGGGAGTCGCCGTCGTGGCGCACGACGACTCGGCCGCGACGCCGCTCCCGTTCGGGGACGCGGCGTTCGACCTCGTCACCAGCCGGCACCCCGTGGTGCCGGCGTGGTCCGAGATCGCCCGCGTGCTGCGCCCGGGCGGTACGTACCTGGCCCAGCACGTCGGGCCGGCGAGCGTCTTCGAGCTGGTCGAGCACTTCCTCGGCCCGCAGCCCGAGGAGGTCCGGCGCGGCCGCGAGCCCGAGGACGAGGTCGCGGCCGCGCGGGCGGCCGGGCTGGAGCTGGTGGACCTGCGCGCGGAGCGCCTGCGCATCGAGTTCCACGACGTCGGCGCGGTGGTGTGGTTCCTCCGCAAGGTCGTGTGGATGGTGCCGGGCTTCACCTCCGACGCGTACCGCGACGAGCTGCGCACCCTGCACGAGCGCCTCGAGACGGACGGCCCGTTCGTCGCGCACTCGGCCCGCCACCTGGTCGAGCTCCGCAAGCCGGCGGGCTGACCACCCGTCGGCCGCCTGCTACCCCAGGGGCGGGGCCGCCAGGTCGACCAGCTCGTCGGCCTGCTCGACGAACCACTGCCCGGCAGGCGGGTCGACCATGCCGCGCTCGGGGTCGAGCGGGCCTCCCGTGCCACGGAAGCACTGGCCGTCGGACTCCCCCGGCACCTTGATCCACAGGTAGGCGTCGACCAGCGGCTCGCCGGTGTCGAGCGTGGGGCGCACGCCCAGCCCGCGCCCGGGCGGGTTGCACCAGTCCTCGGCGTCGGCATAGGTGTTCTCCGACGTCGCCGGGTCCCACGGCCCCTGCCCGTTGCGCGAGGTGTCGACGACGAAGCCCGTCGTGGGCTCGACGCCGCCGAGCTGCTCGGCATAGCGCGAGTCCACGCCGGCCGTGTCCAGCGCCGGGTCCGGGTCGCCCGAGGTCCATCGCCCGTAGTGCGACATCTCCACGCCCTCCCAGCCGTTCGCGGGGCCGCCGTTCCAGTACTGGTTCCCGCAGTCGCCGAGCGCCCCGCCGGCCTGCGTGACGAGCGCGAGGCACGACGAGATCCATCGCCCGTACGCCACGGAGTTCTCGGTGTACTGGTAGTTCGAGGCGTTGAGGAAGAAGCCGTCGGCCCGCTCGACTCCGGCCTTCACCAGGCGGTCGGTGTTGTCGCCCACGTTGAGCCACTTGGTGTTCGTGCCGTCGAGGTAGACCTTCGTGCCCGGCAGCGCGCCGAGGGTGTCGACGGCGTGGTTCAGCATGGCGAACCGCTCCGCGGCCGCCGTCTCCGGGTCCGCCTCGGCGGGCTGGCACCACTCCTGCGTGCCCTCGAACGTCGTGTACCAGGGGATGATCCCCAGCCCGTCGGGCTCGAGGACCACGATCGCCTGCTTGTTGCCGATGCCCTTCGCGAAGCCGTCGATCCACGCCGTGTACTCCTCGAGCGACGTCGCCCCGCCGGCCGAGTACTGCGCGCAGTCGCGGAACGGCAGGTTGTAGGCGACGAGCAGGGGCACCTCGCCGGCTGCATGGGCGCCGACGGCGACCTCCTTGACCTGCTGCTTCACCTCGCGCGGGGTGCCGCCGGTGAACCACGAGGCGGACGGGACGCCCGCGAGGGCGAGCGCGTCGTCCCGCGCGTCGCCGGTCAGGCCGAGCTCGGCGACGTGCTCGAGCGTCGTGCTGTCCGGGTTGACCCACAGCGCGGGGTCCGGTGGCGGGGGCGGCGACGCGGCGGCCGACGACGCGCCGAGGAGGCCGAGGCCGGCGAGAGCCGCGACCGCGGCCAGGCGCCGACGGGCGCCGGCGCCGCGCGCGGCTCGCCGGGACGTGGGACGGGTGACGACGGACATGGAGATCTCCTTTGACCCGATGCCGATCCGGTGCCGCGGCGCGCCTCCTGCCGACCCACCGGTGTGGAAGCGCTCCCACGGCCGTGCAGGAATCAGCCTGCCCGTCCCCGGGACGCGGCGTCAACCGGTCACCTCGACGGGCCCAGGACGGCTCCGGGACGCCCGGCACGGTCCGGAGTTGTGTCCGAATCGTGTCCGTGTCGCGCAGCGAGCCGCCGGGAGCCCCGGGCAAGCCCCCTACGATGTCAGCCATGATCTTCAAGGCCGTGGGGGACGGCCGTCCGTACCCCGACCACGGGCACGTGAGTGCCAAGGACTGGGTCGACGTGCCCCCGCGGCAGGTGCGGCTCGACGAACTGGTCACGACCAAGCGGACGCTCGACCTCGACCATCTGCTCGCCCAGGACAGCACCTTCTTCGGCGACCTCTTCGCCCACGTCGTCGAGTACGAGGGCGTCCTCTACCTCGAGGACGGCCTGCACCGCGCCGTGCGCGCCGCCCTGCAACAGCGCCCGGTGCTGCATGCGCGCGTCCTCACAGTCCGTTGACCCGTCCCGAACGGCCGAACTCAGGTAGTTTCTTCGCGTGACATCACCAGCCCAGGACCCTGTGCGCGTGGCGCGCCGCCGGCGCGAGCACGAGCGTCAGGCTGTCGTCTTCGGGCTCCTCATCGCGTTCCTGCTGATGGCGGCGCTCGGCGCGCTCGCCGCGTACTCCGGCGCGATCAGCACCCCGTTCTCCAGGCCTGTCTACACGCCGGTCGCCGCCGTGCCGCAGCCGGAGCCCTGCCTCCCGCCCGTGGAGGGCCAGCCCGACGGCGCCCTGCCCGTGGCCTACGAGAAGATCAAGGTGCGCGTGTTCAACGCCTCCGAGACGGGCGGCGTCGCGAACGCGAACGCCGAGGTCCTCGAGGAGCGGGGCTTCAACGTCACCTCCACCGGCAACATGAACAGCCAGGTCGAGGAGTCCGAGCTGCGGTTCGGCACCAAGGGCATCACCCGCGCCTACACCGTCGCGGCGCAGATCCCGGACGTGCGGCTCGTCCTCGACGACCGCAAGGGCGCGTCGGTCGACCTGCTGGTCGGCAACCGGTACAGCCCGCCGCTCGACGAGGAGCAGGTGCTGCTCACCGCCGACACCCCCATGCAGGACGTGCAGGGCTGCCTCGCCGCCGACGAGATCACCCCGATCCCGGCGGAGAAGCCGGCGCAGGCCGTCAAGACCGCCGCCTGACGGCACGGGCCCGACCGTCCGACGACGTCGGGCCCGGCCGCCGGGTCACCGCCGGGTGCCGTCCGTCTCGCTGCCGGCCGGGGCCGACGCCGGCGACGCCGGCTCGGCGACCGTGCCGCGCCACCGGGCCACCGCCCGCATCCCGTGGTAGATCACCAGGGCAGAGGCCGTGCCGAGCGCGATTCCCTCGAAGGTCAGGTCCCCCACCACCCAGGTGAAGTTCGCGATGCCGATGATGAGCGGCACGGCCGCCGTCGTCAGGTTCACCGGGTCGCCGAAGTCCACCCGGTTCTGCACCCAGATGCGGGCGCCGAGGATGCCGATCATCCCGTAGAGCATCGTCGTCGCCCCGCCCAGCACGCCCGCGGGGATCGTGGCGATCAGCGCGCCGAACTTGGGCGACATCGACAGCAGCAGCGCCGTCGCCGCGGCCACCCAGTACGCCGCCGTCGAGTACACGCGCGTGGCGGCCATGACGCCGATGTTCTCCGCGTACGTGGTGGTGCCGGAGCCGCCGCCCACGCCCGCGAGCGTGGTCGCGATGCCGTCGCTGAACAGCGCGCGGCCCGTGAGGTGGTCGAGGTTCTTGCCCGTCATCGCCGCCACGGACTTCACGTGGCCCACGTTCTCCGCGACCAGCACCAGCACCACGGGGACGAACAGCCCCAGCACCGCCGGGTCGAACGACGGCGTGACGAAGTGCGGGAAGCCGAACCAGTCCGCCCGCTCGACGTCAGTGAAGTCGACCTCGCCCTGGAGCAGCGCGGCGACGTACCCGATCGCCACGCCGACGAGGATCGACAGACGCCCCAGGATCCCCTTGAACAGCACCGTCACGAGGATGATCGCCGCCAGGGTGATCACCGCCGTGACCGGAGCCAGCTTGAAGTTGTCCCACGCCGCCGGCGCCAGGTTGAGGCCGATGAGGGCGACGATCGTGCCGGTGACGATCGGCGGCATGACGACGTCGATCCAGCGCGCGCCGGCGAAGTGCACCACCGTGCCGATCGCGGCGAGCACGAGGCCCGTGACGAGGATGCCGCCCACGGCCACCGACTGCCCGTGCGACACCGTCGCGGCCCCGATCGGCGCGATGAAGGCGAAGCTGGAGCCCAGGTAGCTGGGCAGCCGGTTGCGCGTGACCAGCAGGAACAGCGCCGTGCCGATCGCCGAGAAGAACAGCGTGGTCGCGGGCGAGAACCCCGTGATGAGCGGCACGATGAACGTGGAGCCGAACATCGCCACCACGTGCTGCATGCCGATGCCGATCGTGCGCGGCCAGCTCATCCGTTCCTCGGGGGCGACGACGTCACCGGGTCCGACGTGCTTGCCGTCGCCGTGCAGGGTCCAGCCGAGGCTCATAGGTGCTCCGTCCGTCGGGCCCGGTGCGGGCCGCCGTGCTCACCCAGCCGCTCGCCCGTGAACGTCCGGTGAAGATTGCCGCCGCACAGAGTACCCACACCCGTGAGCCCGGCCCGACGGCCGGGCGCACGCTCAGAGCTGCGTCGCGACCTCGCGCGCCACCAGGTCCAGGTGGTCGAGGTCCTGCAGGTCCAGCGTCTGCAGGTAGACCCGCTGGACGCCCTGGTCGCGCAGCGACCCCAGCAGGTCCACGGCCTCGGACACCGTGCCGGCGACGCCGTGCTCGCGCAGCTCGGCGGGCTCGCGCCCGATCGCGGCGGCGCGGCGCGTGAACTCGGCCTCGTCCTTGCCGACGGCGAGCACGAGCGCCACGGACTGCACGAGCGACTCGGGCGTGCGGCCGGCCGCGGCCAGCGCGTCGTTGATGACGCCGATGCGCGGCGCGACGGAGTCGAGCTCCGGGAACCCCTGGTTGTACTCGTCGGCGAACCGCGCCGCGAGCGCCGGGGTGCGGGTCGGGCCACCGCCGCCGACGATCACGGGAAGCTTCTCCTGGGCCGGCTTCGGCAGCGCCGGGGAGTCGGTGAGCGTGTAGTGCGTGCCGTGGTGGGAGAACGTCTCGCCGGCCGGCGTCGCCCACATCCCCGTGAGGATCTCGAGCTGCTCGGTGAGGAGGCCGAACCGCTTGTCGGGGAACGGGATGCCGTACGCCTCGTGCTCGCGCGCGAACCAGCCTGCGCCGAGGCCGAGCTCGACCCGCCCGCCCGACATCTGGTCCACCTGCGCGACCTGGACGGCCAGCACCCCGGGGTGCCGGAACGTCGCCGACGACACGAGCGTGCCGAGCCGCACCGTGGAGGTGTCGCGCGCCAGGCCCGCGAGGGTGGTCCACGAGTCGGTGGGGCCGGGCAGGCCGTCGCCGCCCATCGCCAGGTAGTGGTCGGAACGGAAGAACGCGCTGAAGCCGAGCTTCTCGGTCGCCTGGGCGACGGCGAGCTGGTCGTCGTAGGTGGCGCCCTGCTGGGGCTCGGTGAAGACACGAAGGTCGAGGGTCATGTCAGTCCGTCTCTCGGTGGTGGGGCGGGCCTGCCGCGGCCGGCGGCCCGCGCGGGTCGGAACGGGGAGTGAACGGGAGTCAGGAGAAGGTCGGGTCGCTCGTGCGGGAGCGCTTCAGCTCGAAGAACTCCGGGAACGACGCCAGCGCCCGGGCGCCGTCGAACACCCGCAGCGCGTCCTCGCCGCGCGGGACGCGCGTGAGGACGGGGCCGAAGAAGGCCACGCCGTCGACGTGGAGCGTGGGCGTGCCGACGTCCTCCCCCACCGGGGCCATGCCGGCCCGGTGGGACGCGGCCAGCGCGTCGTCGTAGGCGTCGCTCGTGGCGGCGTCGGCGAGGCTCGCGGGCAGGTGCGCCTCGGCGAGGCCCTCGGCCGCGACGGCGTCGAGGTCGGTGCGGCCCTGCGGGTGGATGCGCGTGCCGACGGCGGTGTAGAAGGCCGAGAAGGCGTCGGGGCCGTGGTCGGCCTGGACGGCGGCCGCGACGCGGCCGATGCCGCGGGAGCCGTCGATCTTGGCGCGGTAGTCGGCCGGCAGGTCACGCCCCTCGTTGAGGAGGTAGAGGCTCATCAGCCGGAACGTGAGCCGCAGCTCGCGCTGGGCGGCCACCTCGAGCGCCCACCGCGACGTGATCCACGCGAACGGACACAACGGGTCGACGAAGACGTCGACGACGGGCACCGTGCCGCCGTCGGAGATGGTCTCGGGCGAGGGCGTCGTGGTCACGGAGGTCACGCTCGCCACCCTACCCACGCCGTCGGGACGCCGTGCGTCGTCGGCCCGCCCCGGTCCGGTGCCCGCCCTGCACGGCGGACCTCGGTAGGGTCGCCCCGTGCGCAAGGTGCAGTGGTCGAGCGTCGCGACGGTCGTCGGGGCCGTCGTCGTCGCCGTCCTCATGCTCGTGCTCGTGCTGCGCGGCCGGGTGTGGGCGTGGATCCCGTTCGCCCTCGCCGCCGGGATCGCCGTGCGCGAGATCCGGTTCCTGCAGCGTGCGCGGCGTCCCGACGCGGGCTTCGACGAGCAGCGCCGGGGCCGTCCCTCCGATCGCTGACGGGCGTCGCCACCGAAGTCACCCGCCCCGGGCGTCGACCGCCGTCGTCCCGGGGTCTAGCGTCGAGAGGGGCGCCGCCGCCCGCGACGCCCGGCCTGTCCGCGGCCGGCGCGGGCACGCGCGCGGAGGCACCCATGGCCACCACCGACGACGCCCCCGCCGACACCTCCGTCCCGCCACCGTCACCGTCACCGTCACCGAGCGTGGACGAGTTCGCGGAGCGGCTCCTGGCCGCCACCCTCGGCGCGATCGACCTGCTCGCGGTGCACCTCGGGGACCGGCTCGGGTGGTACCGGGCGCTCGTCGACTCCGGCCCGCTCACGTCCGGCGCGCTCGCCGCGACGACGGGCACCGTCGAGCGGTACGCCCGCGAGTGGCTCGAGCAGCAGGCCGCGTCCGGGATCCTCGTCGTCGCCGACGACGGCGCCGTGCTGGGACCGCCGGACGACCCGCCGGCGGCCGGCCGCGCCCGCGCGTACGCGCTCCCGCCGGCGCAGGCCGAGGTCCTCACCGACGCCTCGTCCCTCGCGTACACGGCCCCGCTCGCACGGTTCCTCGCGGCGATCGGCCCCCAGCTGCCCCACCTGCTCGCGGCGTACCGCGCCGGCGGCGGGGTGTCGTGGGAGCAGCTCGGCGACGACGCCCGCCAGGCCCAGGCCGGCGCCAACCGGCCGTGGTTCGACCTGCGCCTCGCCCCGGCGCTCGCCGGGGTGCCGGCCGTGCACGACGTGCTGGCCCGGCCCGGCGCCCGGGTCGTCGACGTCGGCTGCGGCTTCGGGTGGTCGACGCTCGCGCTGGCGCGCGCCTACCCGGCGGCGCGGCTGCACGGCGTCGACGTCGACGCGCCGTCCGTCGCGGCCGCCCGCGAGGCGGCCGCGCGTGCAGGGCTCGCCGACCGGGTGACGTTCCACCTGGCCGACGCCGCGGCGCTGGCGGCCGGCCTCGGCGAGGGGCCCGGCGACGCGGCCCCGTTCGACGCCGCCTTCGCGTTCGAGTGCGTCCACGACATGCCCCAGCCCGTGCCCGTGCTCGACGCCGTGCGGCGCGCGGTGCGGCCCGACGGCGTCGTCGTCGTGATGGACGAGGCCGTGGCCGACGAGCTGCGGGCGCCCGCCGACGACGTCGACCGCCTCATGTACGGGTACAGCCTGTTCGTCTGCCTGCCGGACGGGCTGTCGAGCACCCCGTCGGTCGGCACGGGCACCGTGCTGCGCCCCGCGACGCTGCGCCGGTACGCCCGCGAGGCGGGCTACTCCGGGGTCGAGGTGCTGCCGATCGACGACTTCTCGTTCTTCCGGTTCTACCGGCTGACGACCTGACCGCGACACCGACCGCCACCGGACGGGTACGGGGAACGGCCGCGGTGCGGAGTAGCCTCCTGCCCATGACCGCCGTCCGGACGCACACCCACGCCCAGGCCGTCGACGCAGCCATCGACCTGTTCTCGCGCCAGGGATACGAGCAGACCACCGTCGAGGAGATCGCCGACGCCGCGCAGGTCAGTCGTGCCACGTTCTTCCGCCGCTTCCGCTCCAAGGAGGACGTGATCTTCGCCGACCACGAGCTCCTGCTGGAGGAGGTGGTCGTCATGCTCGCCGCCACCCGGCCCGAGGCCCGGGCCAGCGAGGAGAACGGCCGCGCGCCCGAGCGCGCCTGGGACCCCGCGACCGACCCGTACCTCGAGGTGTGCCGGGCGGCGCGGCTCGTCTTCGACCACCACGTGGGCCAGCGGGAGACGTCGATCGCCCGGCACACGCTGCTGCAGCAGGTGCCGGCGCTGCGCGACCGCGAGCTCGTCACGACGCACCGTTACGAGCGCGCCTTCACCGCCTACCTGCGCGACACGCTGCCCCCGGACCGCTCCATGACGACGATGTCGATCGCGTTCGCCGCGTCCGTCGTCGCGGTCCACAACGCGATCCTGCGCCGGTGGCTGCGCAACCCCCACCTCGACCTGCGGCCCGAGCTCGAGGAGGCGTTCCTCGACCTGCGCCGGGCGGCGGTCCACCCGCTCCCCCGGTCGGACGACGACGCCCCGGACACCGCCCCGGCCGTCGAGCCCGCCGAGCCCGCGCGCGGAGCGGCCGACGCACCCGCCGACGAGGCCCCGGCCGTCCGGACCCGCACGTCGGGCTCGGACGGGCGCCGCGTCATCGTGACGGTGCTCGAGCCCGGCGCCGGGCCCGACGCGGTCGCGCGGGCCGTCCGCGACGCCCTCGCCTGAGGCGACCGCACGTCGCGGGAATGCACCTGTGGCATCCTGCGTTGTGCAGGACGCCGCCGGGAACCTCCGGCGGTGAGACACGCACGTACGTGCTCCGGGGTCGGTGCAATTCCGAACCGGCGGTGACAGCCCGCGACCCGTGACCCCGCTATTCGCGGAGGGCACGGTTGACCTGGTGGAAATCCAGGGCCGACGGTGAAAGTCCGGATGGGAGGCAGCACGTGCGGCGCACGCCCGGTGACGGGTGGGCGCCGCCCGGTCGTCGTGTCGTCGCGCCCCCGAGGGCCGGCGGCCGCCGTCCGTCCCCCCGGCGCCCGCACGGCTGACCGGGAGAGGATCCGATGGACGCCATCCGCGCCCTGTTCGACGCCACGCTGACCATCGGCGACCAGCAGCTGCTCTGGCGCGAGATCATCGGCAACCTGTTCGGCCTGGCGTCCGCGCTGGGCGGCATGAGCCGCAAGGTGTGGGCCTGGCCGGTGGGCATCGTCGGCAACCTGGTGCTCTTCACCGTGTTCATGGGGTCGTGGTTCGGGGACACCAGCCGCGCCGACATGCTCGGCCAGGCCGGGCGGCAGGTGATGTTCCTCGCCGTGAGCATCTACGGCTGGGTGCAGTGGCGCCGGACGCAGCGCGCCGACCTCGAGGTCCGCGCCGACGGCAAGATCCCCGCGGAGGGCGGCGCCGCCGTGCACCCGCGCTGGGCGTCGGGCCCGCAGCGCGTCGGGATCGTCGTCGCGCTGGTGGGCGGCACCCTGCTGCTGACGCCCCTCTTCCGGGCCCTCGGCTCCTACGAGCCCGTGTGGGCCGACGCGTGGATCTTCATGGGCTCCCTGATCGCCACCTACGGCATGGCCAAGGGCTGGGTCGAGTTCTGGCTGGTGTGGGTCGCCGTCGACGTCGTCGGCGTGCCGCTCCTGCTCTCCGCCGGCTACTGGGCCACCGCGTCGATGTACGTGTTCTACGGCGCCTTCACGCTGGTCGGCTTCTTCGTCTGGTGGCGCATCCACCGGCGTGAGCAGGCCGAGGCGGCGGCGAGGGCGTCCCTCACGACCTGACCCGTCAGGGCGCGGCCGTGCCGGCGACGACGACCTCCACCCCGTGCTCGCGGAACGCCGCGCGCACGTCGGGGCCGGGGTCCGTGTCGGTGAGCAGCACGTCGAGCTGCGCCGAGTCGCAGATGAGCGCGAACGCCGCGGCCCCCAGCTTCGACGCGTCGGCCACGACCACGACCCGCTCCGCCCGGCTCGCGAGCTCCCGGTTCACGGCGGCCTCGCCCTCGTGGTGCGCCATCGCCCCGCGCCGCGGGTCCACGGCGTCCACGCCGAGGAACGCGATGTCCACCCACACCTGCTCCAGGGCGGGCGCCGTGAGCGGGCCGATCAGCTCGTACGACTGCGGCCGCGCGACGCCCCCCACGACGAGGATCTTCACCTGGGGGCGCACCGCGAGCTCGGTGGCGATGTTCAGCGCGTTGGTGACGACCGTGACGCTCGGGCCGCCGTCGCCCGACGCGAGGTCCGGCCGGCTGGCGATCGCGCGCGCGACCTCGTGGGTGGTCGTCCCGCCGTTCAGCGCGACGGTGCTGCCGATCGGCACCATCGCGGCGGCCGCCGCCGCGATCCGGCGCTTGGCGTCGGCGTTCCGCGCGATCTTGTAGCTCAGCGGCAGGTCGAGCGACGCCGCCCCCGACACCACTCCACCGTGGGTGCGGGTGAGCAGCTGCTGCTGCGCGAGGTGGTCGAAGTCCCGGCGCACCGTGGCCACCGAGACGCCGAGGCACTCCGCGGCCTCCTCGACGCCGAGCCGCCCCCGCTCGGCGACGAGCCCGAGGATGTCATTGAGACGCTGGTGTCGCGACATGCCGCCCATCCTTCCCCATCAGGGCGGCGACGGGCCTCAGGCGAACACTGCACTCTCTGCCGCGTTCACCCACGACTCCGCTCCGGGCGCGTGCCTCGTCCCTCGGCCCCCACCCTGCGCTGCGTCTCAGGCGAACGCGGAGACGCCGGTGATGTCGCGGCCCACGATGAGCGCCTGCATGGACTCGGTGCCCTCGTAGGTGTGCAGCGCCTCGAGGTCCGCGAAGTGCCGCGCCACGCGGTTGCCGAGCAGGATGCCGTTGCCGCCGAGCATGTCGCGGGCGATCGACGCGACCTCACGGGCCTGCCGCGTGGTCGTGTACTTCGCCAGCGACGCCTGCTCGCCCGTGAGCGTGCCGGCGTCGGCCAGGCGCGTGATCTGCGCGACCAGCAGCTGCATCTGGGTGACCAGCGACAGCATGCGGGTGAGCCGCTCCTGGACCATCTGATTCTTCGCCAGCGGCCGGCCGAACTGGATGCGCTGCGTCGAGTACGCGGCCGCCGCCTCGTAGCAGGCGATCGCGTGCCCGACCGCCGACCAGGCGACGGCGAGTCGGGTCGCGAACAGCACGGCGGCCGTCGCCTTGAAGGACGTCGCCTTCGGCAGCGCCGCGTCGGCCGGGACGAAGACGTCGTCGAACAGGATGTGCGCCTGCCAGATGGCACGCAGCGACACCTTGCCCTCGATGGTCGTGGCGGTGTAGCCCGGCGCGTCCTGCGGCACGATGAAGCCGTGCACCTGGTTGTCGCCGTCGTCGCCGACCAGGCGGGCCCAGACGACGGTGATGTCGCCGCAGGAGCCGAAGCCGATCCACTTCTTCTCGCCGCTGATGGCGTAGCCCTCGACGCCGTCGCGGGTCTCCTTGCGGGCGGTCGTCTCGAGCGAGACGGAGTCCGAGCCGTGGGTGGGCTCGGTGAGCGCGAACGCGCCGAGGATCTCCCCGCGGGCCATGGGCTCGGCGTACTTCTCGACCTGCTCGGGCGAGCCGTGCATGACGATGGAGCGCAGCGCGAGCCCGCCCTGGACACCGCAGATCGTCGCGACCGAGCCGTCGCCGCGCGACATCTCCATGCTGGCCAGGCCCTCGGCCATGAAGCTCACGCGCGGGCGGCCGGGCACGTCGACGCCGTCGCGCAGGAAGTCGCGCTCGGCGAGCTTCTTGACGAGGTCGAACGGCACCTCGGCGCGCTCCCAGTAGCCGTCGATGACGGGCAGGACCTCGTCCTGGACGAACTCGCGCACGGCGAGCTGGTGCGCACGGGCCTCGGTGCCGATGTCGGCGAACGCGCCGACGTAGTCGAGGTCGAGCGGCTGCGAGACGTCGTAGTCGGGGGCGGTCACGCCGGGCATGACGGGGGCGTTGCGGGTCATCGACGACCTCTCTGCGCGGGGGTCCGAGCGGGCCCGGTGGAGAAGGAGAACGACCGGCGCCGCCACAAGGCTGGTGGAATGACGACGCCGGTCTCCCTCCATCGTGGACCGCGACCGCGTCTCAAGTCAAGCGATACTCCGTCTCACTCTGTCGGCCCGTCCGACGCCGCCCTCACGGGGCGGCACGCGGCGGTGCGCGTGAGACTGGGGCGATGGCGACGACGAGCGCGGGGCTGCTGCTCTACCGGACGGCGCCGGGGAGCGAGATCGAGGTCCTGCTCGGGCACATGGGCGGCCCGTTCTGGGCACGCAAGGACGAGGGGGCATGGTCGGTCCTCAAGGGCGAGCTCGACCCGGACGAGGAGCCCCACGCCGCGGCGCTGCGCGAGGCCGCCGAGGAGCTCGGCCTGCCGCTACCGCCGGCGTCGACCCCCGACGTCGACCTCGGAGAGGTGCGCCAGCGGTCCGGCAAGCGCGTCCTCGCCTGGGCGCGCGAGTGGCCGCCCCCGGGCCCGGACCTCGACCAGGCCCGGAGCAACACCGTCGAGATCGAGTGGCCACCACGCTCGGGACGGCGTCTCGAGATCCCCGAGATCGACCGCGTCGCCTGGTTCACGCCCGACGACGCACGCCGCGCCGTCGTCCGCGCCCAGGCCACGTTCGTCGACCGCCTGGAGGCCGCCGTCGCGGGCCGGCGGTGAAGCACCTCGCGCTCAGGCGGTGAACGTCAGCCAGAGCAGCGCGACGTTGAGCGCGACGATCACGCCCGCCACGACCCACGCGGCCACCTGCGTGCCCAGCGCGTTGCGGTGCTCCCCGAGCAGCCGGGCGTCCCGGGTGACGCGGACCAGGGGGATCATCGCGAACGGGATGCCGAAGCTCAGCACCACCTGGCTGATGACGAGCATCCAGGTCGGCGAGATCCCCGTGGCGAGCAGGACGATCGCGGGGACGAGGGTGACCAGGCGCCGGGTCAGCAGCGAGACGCGCACGCGCAGCAGCCCCGCCATGATCTCGGCCCCGGCGTACGCGCCGACCGACGTCGACGCGAGCCCGGAGGCCAGCAGCCCGACCCCGAAGAGCACCGCGACCACGGGCCCGAGCGACTCGGCGATCGCGGCGTGCGCGCCCTCGATCGAGTCCGTGCCCGTGCGGCCGGGCAGGTTCGCGGCCGCGAGCAGCAGCATCGCGATGTTGACCCCGCCCGCGACGACGAGCGCCGCCACGACGTCCCACCGCGTGGCCGTGAGCAGGCGACGGATGGTGGTGACCTGCGGCTCGCCGGCGGCCGCGACGTCCCCGCGGGCGAGCCGGCGGGCCTCCCGGACCCGCGCGTCGTGCCGCACCCGGTCGCGCGCGAGCGAGGAGTGCAGGTAGATCGCGTGCGGCATGACGGTGGCACCCAGCATCGACGCCGCCAGGAGCACGGACTCCGGCCCGTCGAGCCGCGGCACCAGGCCCTGCAGCACCGCCCCCGGGTCCGGCGGCGCGAAGAACAGGCCGGCGCAGAACCCGATCGTGAGCACGACGAGCATCGACGTCACGACCGACTCGAAGACGCGCTGGCCGCGCCGCTGCTGCACGGTCAGCACGAGCATCGAGACGACCCCCGTGATGACGCCACCCAGCACCAGGGGCACCCCGAACAGCAGGTGCAGCGCGATGGCACCGCCGATCACCTCGGCGAGGTCGGTCGCCATCGCCACGACCTCCGCCTGCACCCAGTAGGCGACGCGCCCGCGCCGCGACATCCGGTCGGCGAGCACCTCGGGCAGCGACCGGCCCGTGACGACGCCGAGCTTCGCCGACAGGTACTGCACGAGCACCGCCATCGCGTTCGCCGCGACGAGCACCCACACCAGGAGGTAGCCGAACCGGGCGCCGGCCGTGAGGTTCGCGGCGACGTTGCCCGGGTCCACGTACGCGATCGCGGCGACGAACGCCGGGCCGAGGAGGGTCACCAACCGCGCGGTGCGCACCCCGTGGCCGCGGCCGCGCTCTCCACCGCCTCGCGGCGGCCCCCCCGGGGGCGGGCCGGACACGGAGGTCGCCGGGACGGGACCGGGTCGGGGCATGCATGCTCCTGCGGGTCGGCCGTGGCGCCATCACCACGGGAGGTTTCGGGTATCCGAAACCCTAGACGGTGACGCCCGTATCTCGCATCTCCGTCCGCGGGCGCCGCGCTCGCCCCGGCGCGCGGCGGCGGTCTGACACGATGGCGGCGTGCCCTCAGCCGCGCCCGCTCCCGCACGCCGACGCCGGAGCGGCCCCGCCGTCCTCCGGTCGCGCTGGCTGCTCGCGCTCGGGTTCGTCGTGGTGCACGCCTGGCTGGTGAGCGACGCGATCGGCTGGGCGAACACGATCTACGGCGACGTCACGCTGTACGAGTGGTGGGCGCGCACGGGCCTCGCCACCGGCGAGTGGCCGGTGCTGGACTTCGACTGGGTCTACCCGGCGGGCGCGCTCGTGCCCGTCACGCTCCCGGCGCTGTTCACCTCCGGCCTGCTCGGCTACGAGATCGCGTGGACGGCGATGGTCGTGCTGCTCGACGCCGTCGCGGTCGTCGTGCTGGTGCGCGCCACGCCCCGCGGGGTGCTGGGCGCGTGGTGGTGGCTGGCGTTCCTCCTGGCCCTCGGCCCGATCTTCCTCGGCCGGCTCGACGGCGTCATCGCGCCGCTGATCCTGGTCGCGCTCGTGCTCGCGGGACGACGACCGGCCCTGGCGGCGGCCGTCGCGACCGCCGGCGCCTGGATCAAGATCGCGCCCGGCGCGGTGGTCGTCGCGCTCGCCGCCACCCGGCGGCGGGGCGCCGACCTGTGGCGGCACGTCGTCGTGCCCGGCGCGGCGGTCAGCGTGGTCGTCGTCGGGCTGGCCGTGGCGGGCGGCGCAGGCACGCGCGCGCTCAGCGTGTTCGGCCAGCAGGACGCCCGCACGCTGCAGGCCGAGTCGGTCGCGGCCACGTGGTTCAGCGTCGCGCGGCTGTGGGACCCGGGCGTGCGCTTCGAGTACAACGAGGAGATCTTCACCTACGAGGTGCCGGGGGCCGCCGCGCAACGGCTGGCCGGGGTGCTCGACTGGGTGCTGCCCCTGGCGACCCTGGCCCTCGCGGCCCTCGTGTGGTGGGCGGCACGACGACGCCCCGGCCACGGCGGCGAGGTGCTGCTCCTCGGCGCGGCCGCGCTCCTGCTGGCGCTCATCGTGTTCAACAAGGTCGGGTCGCCGCAGTTCGTCGCCTGGGTCGGCCCGCCGCTCGCCGCGGCGCTCGCGCTCTCCGCTCCCGGCACGAGGCGGATCTGGGCGCCGCCCGCCGTGGGCGTGCTGGCCGTCGCGTTCGCGACCTATCTGGTGTACCCCGTCGCGTACGGGCCGTTCCTGGACGGCGAGGCGTGGATGGTCGTCGTCGAGGCCCTGCGCAACGCCGGGCTCGTGGTGCTGCTCGCCGGCGCCGTCTGGCGCCTGGCCGAGCTCGGCCGCCACCGTGCGGCACGCCGTGAGGGCGTCACGTCGTGACCGGAGCGACGCCCGCCCGCGACGACGAGATGGCGGCTGCCGCCCCCGGGCGTACGGTGCCTCCCATGGCCCTCTTGCGATACCTCGAGGAGTACGCGCAGCGCGCGGCGCTCGTCCTCGGCCACCGCGTCGAGGCGAGCATCACCCTCCGCGAGCACGGGGTCTCGCTCCGCGCAGGGAGCAGCACACCCGGGGCGGGACGGTGCGACCAGGCCGAGGCCAGGGCGGACACG
The DNA here is from genome assembly GCF_014635665.1 of Isoptericola cucumis. Lineage (GTDB taxonomy): Bacteria > Actinomycetota > Actinomycetes > Actinomycetales > Cellulomonadaceae > Isoptericola > Isoptericola cucumis. Next base: position 88,889 of record NZ_BMDG01000002.1, on the reverse strand, counting down.
GGGCCGTGCATCGACGCGATGCGCGACGACGTCGTCCTCTCGACGTCGGTCCCGACGGCGCCGCCCGCGTGGGAGGCGTGGTCCACCGCGGCCGCGCGCGAGGGCTTCGCCAAGGCGCTGGCGGTGCCGGCCGCGGTCGGGCCCGGCGTCCGGGTCGCCATCAACGTGTACTCGGTCGACGACGGCGAGTGGCCCGCCGGGCTCGCCGACGCCGCGTCCGCCTCGGCCCGGCTCGCGGCCGACGCGGTGCGCCTGCAGCTGCAGTTCGCGGACCTGGGCGACGCCGTCGCCGGCTTCTACCGCACGATGTCGGACGAGGCGGCGGTCGAGCAGGCGGTGGGCGTGATCATGGTCTCCGACGACTGCACCGAGGAGGAGGCGCGGCGCCTGCTGCGGTCGGCGGCCGGGCAGCGGGGCCTCGCCGAGCGGGCGGTCGCGGAGAGCATCCTGCGGTCGCTCGTCATCGGCGGTGAAGGGGACGCGGTCGGCGGCACCGACCGCTGACGCGTCAGGCCGCTCCTCGCGACGACGCGTGGGCCGGCGATCGGTGGGAACATTGACGGACAGCGACAGGACGGAGCGAGCTGTGAACACCTCCGAGCTGCTGGGCCTGTTCGCGCGGACGCTGTCGACCGTCGACGCCGACCTGTCGGTGGCGGCACGCATGTGCCGGGCGTGCGTGACGGTCCTCGGCGCGCAGGGCGGCACGCTGACGCTCTCGGCCGGGCCGGGCGAGCAACTGACCGTCACGACCTCCGACCGGACGGTCGCCGAGATCGAGAGCCTCCAGGAGGTGCTCGGCGAAGGACCCGGGAGGCAGGCGCTCCTGGACGACCGGATCGTCGTCGCCCCGCTGCGCGACGCCCCGGTCGCCGACGACGAGTTCCCCGTGTTCTCCCACCTGGCCGGCACCGTGGGCGGGCCCGCCTGGTGGTATGCCGTGCCCGTGCGCGTCGCGGGTCAGGCCGTCGGCGTGCTGGGGCTGTACGTGACCGCCGAGCACCTCGCCCGAGGCCTGGAGGACGCGCAGTTCCTCGCGGACGCGGTGGGCACGGCCGTGCTCGCGGACGCCGACCAGCTCGGGGGCGCGTCGCGTGCCCGCGTCCAGCAGGCGATGGGCATGGTCGCCGCGCTCCTGCGCATCCCGCCGCCCGACGCGCTCGTCGTGCTGCGGGCGCACGCCTTCTCCGAGGGCGTGACCCTGCAGGACGTCGCCGACGCGGTGGTGTCACGACGCCTGACGTTCACCGACGACGCCGACGCGCTGGAGACCCGGACCGAGGACTCCTAGCGCCCGGAGGGGCGCCCGACGCCGAGCAGCAGGTCGATGGCGGCCCGGCGGTCGATCTCCCGACGGTGCACGACGTCGACCACCTGCTGCGCCAGCTCCCGTACCGGCACGTTGTGGTCGTTCGACGCCTTGCGCATCATCTCGAACGCATGGTCCGCCTCGACGTCGAACAGGACGGCGATCACGCCCTTGGCCTGCTCGATCGCCCCTCGGCTCGCCGCGGCGGCGCGGATGTCCGCCATGGCGCGCTCCCGTGCGCGCTCGGCGACCGCGGTGGTGAGGTCGACGAAGTAGCCCGTCATCTCCGTGGACCGCGCCGCGGCGGCCGCAGGGCGCGCGCACCCGACGACGGTGACCGTGAGCTCACGGCGCTTGGCGGTCACGACCCGGTGCACGCTCGAGAAGGCGGCGCCGCTGCGGCTCGCCGAGCCGAGCAGGTCCCGGAACCCCTCGCGGTCGTCCGGGTGGGTGTGCGCGAGCACGAGGTCCGTGGTGGGCACGACCTCGTGCGGTTCGAACCCGTGCAGGTGGTAGATCTCGTCCGACCAGGCCCAACGGCCGGTCGACGGCTCGACGCGGAATCGGCCGACCAGGTGGGGAGACCGGAACCCCGAGGGCTCCTGGGTCGCGGTGGTATCTGCGAGCACGGTCGCCTCCGACACGGCTGAAAGCGGACCAGCCTTGGCTCGACCGGCGGGACGACTTTAGCGCCGAGCGCCCCGGTGCGCGACCGTTCGTCAGCCCGCGGCTCGCCCCGGGTGGTCCGCCGCGAACCGCTGGAACCACTCGCGCGCGAAGCGGGCGGAGGCGAGCCCGTAGTCCAGCGTCGCGCGCTGGAACGGGTAGATGTCGCCGAACTCCTCGGGGATCTCCTGGCCGTCGAGCTGCTCGCGCACGGCCTCGAGCCGCGCGAGGTCCTTCTCGACCCGCGCCGTGATGCGCGACAGGACGTCGCCGCGCTCGTCGGGCTCCAGCAGGCCGAGGAAGAAGAGCCGGGGCAGGGCGGCCGCCTCGGCGTCGGGCCCCGTCATCGGGCCGGTCATCCAGGCCCGGAACTCGGCAGCGCCCGCGTCGGTCACCCGGTACGTCTTGCGGCCGCGCGCGTCCGGGGCGACCTCGGCCACCTCGATGAGGCCGCGGGTCAGCAGCGACTCCAGCGCGCGGCGGATGCTGCCGGAGCTGGCGCTGTAGAAGAGCGAGACGCCGGCCTCAAAGCTCTTCACGAGGTCGTAGAGGCTCTGCGGCCGGAGCAGGAGCAGACCGAGGATCACGTGCGCCATGGGGCGACCCTAGACCGTTGACCCTCAGAGACCTATCTAGTAGACATGTCTATGAGAGTTATCGCGCCGACGAGGGAGACGTCATGGCACGGCAGGACGAGGTCGACCGGCTGCGGGCGTCGCTGGAGCGCAAGGGACGCCGGCGCTCGGTGATGCCACCGCCCCAGGTGCTCGTCGTCGCGCCCGGGCTGGAGCTCGAGACCGGCGGCTCGCAGCCGTTCCACACGGCCAGCGTCGGCAAGGTGATGACGGCGACGGTGGTGGCGCAGCTGGTCGAGCAGGGCCGCCTCGGCTTCGATAGCCCGGTGGGCAAGCTGCTGCCGGCGTCCGACCTCGACGGTCTGCCCGCCGCGCCCGGTGTCGACGTCGCCGCGGACGTCACCGTCGAGCACCTGCTCACGCACACCAGCGGCCTGCCCGACTTCTTCGAACCTCCCCGGGGCACGCGGACGGCCGTCTCCACCCGGTCCGTCGCAGCCCTGCCCGACCGCTACTGGTCGCCCGCCGCCCTGCTCGCGGAGACGCACCACCTGCCGCCCGTCGGGCGCCCGGGCGAGACGTTCCGCTACAGCGACACCGTGTTCGTGCTGATGGGCCGCATCGTCGAGGAGGCCACCGGAGAGACGTTCAACGCCCAGCTGCGCGAGCGGGTCTTCGAGCCGGCCGGGATGGGGCGCAGCTCCACCCCGTACAGCGACGCCCGCACCCCCGCCGACCTCGCCGGCCTCGACGTCGCGCCGTTCTGGCTCGGCAGGCACGAGCTCAGCCGCGCGCTCAGCATCAGCCTCGACTGGGCCGGCGGCGGCATCGTCGCGCCGCCCGCGGACCTGGTGAGCTTCCAACGCGCGCTGCACGACGGGCGGCTCGTCTCCCCCGAGACGCTGGCGTGGATGACGACGCCCCGGCACCGTCGGCGCCGCGGCATCCACTACGGCGCGGGCATGGTGACCGTGCGGTTCGGCGAGTTCACCCCGCCGTTCCTGCGCGGGCTCCCCGAGCCCGTCGGAGGTCTGGGGCACTTCGCCACGCACATGTTCTTCTACCCGCGCCAGCGGGCCCACGTGATCCTGAACTTCCACGCGTACTCGCGGATGAACCAGAGCTTCATGACGCACGCGCGCATCGCCCGCCTGCTCGCCGAGACCTGAGCGGAGACCGCGTCCCGGCGCGCTGGCGCGCAGAGACCGCGATGATTCGTCGCCGTCACGGCCGTCTATCCCGCATGACCAGAACCGTGGGCGAGATCTCGATCTCCTTGGACGGGTTCGTCACCGGGCCCGACCCGGGCCTCGACAACGGCCTGGGCGACGGCGGGGAGGCGCTGCACACGTGGGTGTTCAGCGACGACCCCGTCGACCGGGCGCTGCTGCGCTCGGCGACCGCCGCCACCGGCGCGGTCGTCCTCGGCCGGGGGCTGTTCGACATCGTCGACGGCCCGCACGGCTGGACCGACGAGCTCGGCTACGGCGGGAGCGAGGCGGCCACGCCGGCGTTCTTCGTCGTCACGAGCGACCCGCCCACCACCACCCGGCTGCCGTTCTGGACGTTCGTCACCACGGGCCTGCGCGACGCCGTGGCCCAGGCGACGACCGCGGCCCGTGCCGCCGCCCAGAGCGCCGGCGCCGACCGGGACGTCGTCCTCATGGGCGGCGGCGCCACCGTCGGGTCCGCACTGGACGCCGGGCTGCTGGACGAGCTGCGGCTGCACATCTCCCCGGTCGTCCTCGCGTCCGGCACCCCGCTGTTCACCGGCGCACGACGGCATGCGCTGGTCCAGCGGAGCGTCACGCCGTCATCGGACGCCGTGCACGTGGTCTACGACCTCGATCGGTGACCGTCGCGGTCCTGTCGTGGTGTGCGCGCGGGCTGGCTAGGTTGGTCCCGTGCCGACGCAGACGTCTCCTGGCCCGCCCGGGCGCCGCACGGCTCGCTGGACGGTCGGGGCCTCCGTGGCACTCGCACTGCTGGCGACCTCGGCCTGCGCCCTGGTCGACGCCGTCGCGCCGACGGCGTACTGCACGCCCAAAGACCCGGTCGTGACGCCGCAACGCGTCTCGCCCGGCGGCGAGGTGCACGTCGAGACCGTGGGCAACCACGACGGCGTCGACTGCGAGACGCGTTTGCCCGCCCAGGCTCGCTACCAGGTCCGGATCCGATCGGAGACGCCCGCCGACGATCCCGACGAGGGATATCTCTCGGCGGATCTCGGCGTCCTGGACCCGAGCAGCGACGGCGACGCCGAGGGGACCTTCCGAGTCCCCGACGACTTCCCTGTGGACAAGGCGGAGATATCCCTGCGCCTCGAGGGCGCCAAGACCGTCTGTGACATCGACCCGAGCATCGGGTGCGCGAAGAACCCGTTCGCCCGGATCGACGTCGTCGGCTGACGGACGCTAACGGGGCCCGAGGGCTTCGAGCAGGACGACGACGACCATCGCGCCGGTCGCCAGGGAGACCACCAGCAGCGGCGTCTTCCTCCCCCGCACCAGGCCGCGGATCTCGGCGACGAGCACCCAGACGAACAGCACCGCGGTGAGGACGTGCCACAGCGCCGAGCCGATCTCGGGAGCCTGGATGATGTTGCCGGCGTGCCGCCACCACGTGCTGACGACCAGCCCGACGAGTCCAGCCTGGATGAGCGCGACGCCGACCACGGCCGCTCCCTGCAGCAGGCCCGGGCCCTGGTCGTCGTGGGGGCCCGTCACGTGTCGCGAGCTCATGTGTCGCCGTCTCCTGCTTTCTGTGTCCGCGCCCCGATGGCCGCGCCTACGGTGACGGTATGCGATGGGTCGTGTCGGTCAAAGGCGTGCTGATCGTGCGAGGCGCCGTCCTGCTGTGCCTCAACGACCGCGGTGAGTGGGAGCTCCCCGGCGGTCAGCTGGAGGACGGCGAGCGTCCGCGCGAGACCGTCGTCCGCGAGCTCGCCGAGGAGACCGCGCTCCACGTCCGCGCCGGGCGGCTGCTCCTCGCCGACACGTTCGAGGTCGTGCCCGGCCGGACGGTGCTGATCGTGGCCTACGAGTGCGCGTCTGACGGTGACCTCGCCGTCACGGTCTCGGAGGAGCACCAGGCGCTCCGGTGGACGCCGCTCGACGAGCTCGACGCCATCGCACTGCCGGAGATCTATCGGCGGGCCGTCCGCGCCGTGTGAGCCGCGCAGGCGGTGGAGTCACCTGGACCCGACTGCTCAGGGCGCCTGCCGCGACGACGAAGGCCCCGCACCTGCTGGTGCGGGGCCTTCGTGCTGGTCTGTCGACCTGGCGGTAGCGGTGGGATTTGAACCCACGGTGGACTTTCACCCACACACGCTTTCGAGGCGTGCTCCTTAGGCCGCTCGGACACGCTACCTCCGCCGGAAGAACCGGCCGTCCGAGGATACCCAATGGAGCGGCAGACCCGAAATCGTGGCCTGACGTGCCGACGCGCCGCCGGTCCCGGCCGGCGGACGAGCGGCGTCCGACCTGTTCGGCCAGTCTTCACCTGCTGGTCGCGCGGGTGCGGTTGCCGATCATCCTGCGGCCTCTAGCGTCCGAGGCATGGCTTCCACACGACTCCGCCGCACGGTCACGTCCGCTCTCGCCGTCACGCTCACCGCAGCGGCGGCGGTCGGCGGCACGACGGCCGCGACCTCGACCGGCGGCGCCGAGGCCGCCCCAACCACCGACAAGGCACCATCCACCCTCGCGTTCGGCGGCAACGGCCAGGGCGGGCGCACGGACGCCGAGCGCGCGTACCGCGACCTGCTGGACCACGGCAAGAACGCGAAGATCCTCACGGCCGCGCACCGCGGCCAGTGGCGCGTGGCGCCCGAGAACTCGCTGCCCGCCATCGAGGCCGCGTTCGACGACGGTGCGGAGATCGTCGAGCTCGACGTGCGCCTGACCGCGGACGGCGTCCCCGTCCTCATGCACGACACGACGGTGGACCGCACGACGGACGGCACCGGCGAGGTGTCGTCCTTCACGCTGGCCGAGATCAAGGAGCTGCGGCTCAAGGAGCACCTCGGTGGCGCGCAGACCGCCCTCACCGACGAGCGCGTCCCGACCCTGGCGGAGGCGATGGAGCTCGTCGCCGACCGCGGGCTCGTCAACCTCGACAAGGGCTGGCCGGCGCGCGAGGAGATCTGGGACGTCCTGGTCGACACGGGCACGGTGCGCAACGGCCTGTTCAAGTCCGACGCGCCGGTCGACGAGGTGCAGGCCTTCCGCGAGTCGCACCCGGACGCGCTCTACCTGCACATGATCAGCGACGACAACCTCGCCTCGTTCGACGAGTTCGGCGACGACCAGCCCGTGGGCTACGAGGTCGTGTTCGGCACCGAGCAGGACGCGGTCGCGCGGGCGCCGTTCCTCGAGCGCATGGCCGGCGAGGCGCGGGTGTGGGCCAACTCCATGTGGGACGGCCTCGCCGACCACCTGACCGACGAGGCGTCGCTGGTCGACCCGAGCCGCGGCTGGGAGCGCCTCGTCACGACCTTCCGCGCGTCGATGGTCCAGACCGACGACGTGGAGGCCATCGAGCGCTGGCTCCGCACCGGCGAGGGCGACGCGGTCCCGCGCGGCAGCGTGCGCGTGCAGGCGGAGGACTTCGCGCCCGGCGGCGCCGGCGTCGCCTACCACGACGTCGACGCCGGCAACCGCGGCAACCTCGACATGCGGCCGGGCGAGGACGTCGACATCTCCGACGCCGACGGCAACGTGCGCGTCTCGTGGCTGCGCGGCGGCGAGTGGCTGACGTACGAGGTCGACGTCCCCCGCACGGGACGCTACGAGCTGTCCGCGCGGGTCTCCTCCCCGTACACACCCGCCGGCGTCTACACCGTGTCGTTCGACGGCGGCCCGGAGAGCGAGCGCGTCGACGTGCTCAGCACCACGAGCCACGACAAGCAGGAGGTGCAGGCCAGCGGCGTCGTGCAGCACCTCACGCAGGGCCGGCACACCGTGCGCGTGAGCCTGCCCGACGACGCGTTCCAGAACTGGAACCTCGACCACCTGCAGCTCGACCGGGTGCGCTGACGCGAGGCCGCCCCGTCGAGGGACGCGACGTAGGCTCGAAGGCGTGCAACCCGTGCCCCGGCCGCTCGCCCCGACGTACCAGGACCGGCGGTGGGAGCTGCCGCCGGACGCGGTGGTGCACCACGGCACCGTCGACGACGCCGTGCGCGTGCTCGCCGGCCGCACGATGACGGCGCTGACCGGCGCGGGCGTGTCGACCGACTCGGGCATCCCGGACTACCGCAGCCCGGACTCCCCGAAGCGCGCGCCGATGACGTACCAGCAGTTCGTCGCCGACGAGGCGTTCCGCCGGCACTACTGGGCCCGCAACCACGTGGGCTGGCAGGTGGTGCGCCGCACGGAGCCGAACGCCGGGCACCGCGCGCTGGCGGCGCTGGAGGACCGCGGGGTCGTGCGCGGCGTCATCACCCAGAACGTCGACCTGCTGCACGAGGACGCGGGGTCGCGGCACGTCATCGACCTGCACGGCCGCTACGACCGGGTGATCTGCCTGCAGTGCTCGCGGGTGATCAGCCGGGCGCACCTGGCGGACCGGCTCGACGCGCTCAACCCGGGCTTCATCGAGTCGGTGCTGGCGGACGGCGCCACGGTGGCGGACATCGAGACCGCGCCGGACGCGGACGCCGTCATCGAGCAGACGAGCCACTTCGTGCCCGCGGCGTGCGAGTTCTGCGGCGGGGTGCTCAAGCCGGAGATCGTCTACTTCGGCGAGAACGTGCCCCGCGAGCGGGTCGAGCGCGCGTACGCGCTGGTGGACGACGCCGACGCGCTGCTGGTCGCGGGCACGTCGCTGACGGTGATGAGCGGCCTGCGGTTCGTGCGGCACGCGGCCAAGGCGGGCAAGCCGGTCGTCGTCGTCAACCGGGGCGAGACGCGCGGCGACCCGCTCGCGACCCTCAAGGTCGACGACGGCGTCACCGAGACGCTCGTCGCCCTCGCCGACCGCCTCTGAGGCCGCGGGCCAGCCCGTGAGGCCGCGGGCCAGCCCGCTCAGCGCCGCGGGCTCGGCCGCGCGATGGTGTCGGCCGCGTCGCGCACGACCTCGCCCAGCGCCTCGAACCGTTCCTCCGTGAGCCGGCTGCCCGGCCCCCAGACGCTCACCACGGCGAGCGGGTGGCCGTGCGAGTCGAGCACCGGCGCCGACACCCCGTACGCGGACGGCTCGTACTCGCCCCGGCAGACGCCGTAGCCGCGGCGCCGGGTCTCGTCGAGCTCGGCGTCCAGCGCGTGCCGGTCGGTGACGGTGGTGGCGGTGTAGCGCTTGAGCCGCGCCCCGAGCAGGCGGCGGGCCGACTCCACGGGCAGGAACGCGAGCAGCACCTTGCCGGTCGACGTCGCGTGCACCGGCACGGTGCGGCCCTTCCACGACGCGGCCACGACGGACGTCGGCGCCACCTCGTCGACGTAGGTCAGCCGGTCACCCCGGAAGACGGCGAGCGCGGCGGTCTCGCCCGTCTGCAGGCTGACGCGCTCCAGCACCGGCTGGGCGGAGCGGACCAGGCTGTCGACCCCGGTCGTCCCGGCGAGCTCGACCAGGCCGACGCCGATCTGCCACTGGCCGGTGCGGCGGTCGCACGCCACCATGCTCTCGGCCTCGAGGGTCGTGAGGATCCGCCACGCGGTGGCGCGGTTGAGCCCGCACCGGACGGCGAGCGCGGCCACGGTGGCGTCCCCGGGGCTGCTCGACCGGGCGACGGCGCGCAGCAGGGCGACGGCCCGGTCGACCGACTGCACCCGGCCGCTGCGCCGCCCGGCGTCGACCTCGACCTCCTCGGGAACCCCGTCGTCCATCTCCGACTCCGTCCTTTGCGATCCCTTGCCCGGCTTGCCAGGCCGGTTTGACGTCACCTACCTCGGCCCCTATGTTCGCATCGTTCAACAGGGTGCTCGTCATGCGAACAAGGAGAGAACAATCTACAACGGACTCGGTCCAGGTGGCCGCGGGATCTCGCGGCGGGACGTGCTCCGACTGGCGGCGATCGCAGCGGCCGGAGCGGTCGGCACGACCGCCCTCGCGGGGTGCGGCACCGTCCCCCCGCCACCCGATCCGGCAGCGCCACGACGGCGCGGCGGCACCCTCAGCCACGGCGCCACCGGCGGCGGCCTCAAGGACTCCCTCGACCCGCACTTCCCGGTCACCAACCCCGACATCGCGCGGGTCAACAACCTGTACGAGCCGCTGCTGTTCTGGGACTCCGCCTACCAGCTCGCCCCCGCGCTCGCGACGGCGGTGACGCCGAACCGCGACGCCACCTCCTGGACCGTCGAGCTGCGCCGCGACGTCGCCTTCCACCACGGCAAGACGATGACCGCCGAGGACGTGCTCTTTACCATGTCCCGCATCACCGACCCCGAGACGGGCGCCGCCGGACCCCTGACCGAGGTCCTGGACATCAAGAACTCCCGCGCGCTCGACAAGCACACCGTGCGGTTCGCGCTCAAGCAGCCCTACTCCGTGTTCGACCAGCTGATCGCGGAGTACACGGCCGGGATCGTCCCCACCGACTTCGACCCCGCGAACCCGGTCGGCACCGGCGCCTTCCGGGCGGACACCTTCACCCCCGGCCAGCTCAGCCGCTTCCGCCGGCACGACGACTACTGGGGCGAGGCGGCCTGGGTCGACGAGCTCGTCATCTACGACTTCGCCGACGACGCCGCCAAGGTCAACGCCCTCCTGGCCGGGCAGGTGCAGAGCATCGACAACCTGCCCTCCTACCTCACGGGCGCCGTCGCCGAACAGGGCTCGTCCGCCCTCGTCTCCGACACCGGCGCCTGGATGCCCTTCACCATGCGCGTCGACACCGAGCCCTTCTCCGACGTCCGGGTGCGCGAGGCCATGCGCCTCGTCGTGGACCGCCAGCAGATGATCGACCAGGCGCTGGGCGGGTACGGGTTCGTCGGCAACGACCTGTACGCCCCCTTCGACCCTGCCTACGCCGACGACCTGCCGCAGCGCGAGCAGGACCTCGACAAGGTCCGCTCGCTGCTCAAGCAGGCCGGGCACGAGGACCTCCAGGTCGAGCTCGTCACCTCCAGCGCCGTCGGCGCCGGCGGCGTGGAGGCCGCGAACCTCTTCGTCGACCAGGCGCGCAAGGCCGGCATCGACGTGCGCCTGAACAAGGCGGACCCCAACACCTTCTACGGCGAGCAGTACCTCCAGTGGCCCTTCGCCCAGGACTTCTGGGTGACCCGCAACTACGTGCCGCAGGTCGCGTCGTGCGCGCTGCCGAGCTCGCCGTACAACGAGACCCACTTCGACGACGCCGAGTTCCAGGAGCTGTTCGCGCAGGCGACGCGGACGGTCGACGAGACCCGGCGCGGCGAGCTCCTGCACCGCTGCCAGGAGATCGAGCACGAGCGCGGCGGCCTCATCGTCTGGGGCTTCAAGAAGCAGGTGGACGGGTACTCGAACCTCGTCCAGGGCTTCGAGCCCGACCGGTACCTGCCCAGCGGGGGCTACAAGTTCCACCGCGTGTCGTTCGTCGAGGGGGCCTGACATGACCACCGTCCGCACGCACGACCCCGCCCCCGCGGCAGGGCCGCCCGCCGGGCCGCCGGCCACCACGACCTCCGGGTCCAGCAGCGCCCGCCGCTCGCCCGCGACCGCGTGGACCCTCTGGGCCGCCCGGCGGGTGGGGCTCGCCGCGCTCACCCTGTGGCTCGTGTCCGTGCTGGTCTTCCTGGCCACGGCCGCCCTGGGCGACCCGGTCAAGGCGATCCTCGGCAAGGAGGCCGCCACCAACCTCGGGCGCGCGGAGCAGATCCGCCAGCAGCTGCACCTCGACGAGTCGCTGTGGGACCGATACTGGCACTGGTTCGGCGGCCTGCTGCGCGGCGACCTCGGCACGTCCGTCGCGAACGGGCTCCCCGTGGGCGAGCTCATCGGCGACCGCGTCGTCAACAGCGGCGTCCTGGTGCTGATCGCCGCCGTCGTCATCATCCCGGTCTCGTTCGCCGTCGCGCTCCTCAGCGCGCGGCACCGCGGGCGCCGGCTCGACCACGGCATCCAGCTCGTCGTGCTGACGCTCGCCGGCCTGCCGGAGTTCGTCGTCGGCATCGTGCTCGTGGCGCTCTTCTCCACCGTGGTCTTCCACGCCCTCCCGGCCGTCACGATCAGCGCCGGGGGCGAGGGCCCGTGGACCCAGCCCGCGTCGATGATCCTGCCCGTCGTGACCCTGGTGCTGGTCGTCGCCCCGTACGTCATCCGCATCATGCGCTCGACGCTGCTCGACGTCCTCGACAGCGACTACGTCGAGCTCGCGCGGCTCAAGGGCGTGCCCGAGCGCGTGGTCCTGCGCCGGCACGCGCTGCGCAACGCCGTCGTGCCCGCCATCCAGGTGATCGGCCTCCAGCTCGCCTGGCTGGCCAGCGGCATCGTGCTCGTCGAGTACCTCTTCTCGTACCCGGGGATCGGCGCGAGCCTCGTCGACAGCGTCCGCAACAGCGACATCCCCATGGTCCAGACGCTCGCGATGATCGTCGCCGCCGTGTACGTCGTGGTGAACCTCGTCGCCGACGTGCTGTCCATCCTGTGCACGCCCCGAGAGAGGACGGCGATCAGCTCATGACTGCCCGTGCCACCGCCCCCGCCACGTCGGGGACCGCCCGCACCGCCCTCGCCCCCGCCGCCGACGGCGCCCCCGCCGGTGGCTCCTCCACGGCGTCCCGCCGCCGGTCGTGGCAGCCGCGCCTGGTCGTCGGCCTCGCCATCACCGCGTTCGTCGTGCTCGTCGCCGTGGTCGGACCGTGGCTCGCGCCGCACGGCGAGCACGAGATCACCGGCGACCCGTACAGCACCGCCGGCGTGCTGGGCACCGACTACCTGGGGCAGGACGTGCTCTCGCGGGTGCTCCACGGCGGCCTGTCCGTCCTCGTCGTCGCCCTCCTGTCCACCGTCGTGGGCCTGGTGCTCGGCGTGCTGGTCGGCATCCTGGCCGCGTACGTGGGCGGCTGGTTCGACGAGGTCGTCATGCGCCTCAACGACGCCGTCCTCGCGTTCCCGCAGATCCTGCTCACCCTGCTGGTGCTGTCCACCGTGGCCGAGCCCACCATGTGGCTGATCGTCGTCCTCGTCGGGATCTCGCACGCGCCCCGCGTCGCCCGGGTCTCGCGCGGCGTGGCCCTCGGCCTCACCCGGCGCGACTTCGTGACCTCCGCCGAGGCGCTCGGCGAGTCCCGCCTGCGGATCGTGGTCCGCGAGGTCCTGCCCAACATGAGCGGACCGCTCCTGGCCGAGGCCGGGCTGCGGCTCACGTACTCCATCGGCATGGTCGCCGGCATCGCGTTCCTCGGCTTCTCCACCGACCCGGGCGCGGCCGACTGGGGCCAGATGATCAACGAGAACCGGCTGGCGCTGCTGGTCCAGCCCTGGGGCGTGCTGGCGCCGGTGCTCATGATCGGCATCTTCGCGGTCGGCACGAACCTCGCCGCCGACGGCATCGCCCAGCTCACCTCGAAGGGAGGCGACCGATGACCGCCACCACCGCGCGTGCCGCCGCGACCACCGAGGCGCCGGACGCCGTCTGCACCGTGCGCGGCCTGCGGGTCGCGCTCGCCGCCGGCGACGTGGACGTCGTCGACGGGATCGACCTCACCCTGCGCCCCGGCGAGGTCGTCGGCCTGGTCGGCGAGTCCGGCTCCGGCAAGACGACGATCGGCACCGCCCTGCTCGGGCACGCCCGCGCCGGCGCCGTGATCGACGCCGGCGAGGTCGTCGTCGACGGCCACGAGGTGCTCGGCCTGTCCGACGACGACGTCCGGCTGCTGCGCGGCGAGCACGTCGCGTACATGCCGCAGGACCCGGCGTCCGCGCTCAACCCGAGCATCCGCATCGGGCGGCAGATCGTCGAGCTCCTCGAGCTGCGCGGCATCGACACGCCCGCCGGGCGCCTCGAGCGGGCGCGGGCCGGGCTGGCCGAGGTGGGGCTGCCCGACGACGACGCGTTCCTCGACCGCTACCCGCACCAGCTCTCCGGCGGGCAGGTGCAGCGCGTGGCCCTGGCGATGGCGTTCCTGCCCCGCCCGAAGGTGCTCGTGCTGGACGAGCCGACCACCGGCCTCGACGTCACCACGCAGACCCTCGTGCTCGAGACCATGGACCGGCTCTGCGAGGCGCACGGTGTCGCCGCCCTGTACGTCACGCACGACCTCGCCGTCATCGGCACGGTCGCCGACCGGGTGGCCGTCGTGTACGCCGGGCGGATCGTCGAGCTGGGCCGCCGCGAGCAGGTCTTCTCCGCCCCGACCCACCCGTACACGCGCGCGCTGCTGGACGCGATCCCGCACGTCAGCCAGGCCCGCGCGCTCGCCGGCATCCCCGGCCGGACCCCGCAGCCGGGCAACCGGCCGTCGGGCTGCCGGTTCCACGACCGGTGCGTCTTCGCCACCGACGCCTGCGCCACCACGGAGCCGGTGCCCGTCGAGCTCGACACCGACCACTGGGCCCGGTGCCTGCGCACCGACGAGCTCGGGCCGTGGGACATCGACCTCGGCCGCGTGCCCGACGCCCCGCCGTCGGTGGAGCGCGACGTCGTCCTCGCGGTCGAGGGGCTGAACGTCTCCTACGGCCGCACCCAGGTGGTGCACGACGTCTCGTTCGACCTCGCCCGGGGCGAGTGCGTGGCGCTCGTCGGCGAGTCCGGCAGCGGCAAGACCACCATCTCGCGCGCCGTCGGCGGCCTGCACCGGCAGTGGACAGGGCGGATCCGGTTCGAGGACCACGAGCTGGCGCGCTCCAGCCGGCGCCGCACCGGCGACGACCGCCGCCGCATCCAGTACATCTTCCAGAACCCGTACCTGTCGCTGAACCCCCGCCAGACGGTGGGCCAGCTGGTGCGCCGACCGATGGAGCTCTTCGGCCTCGCCCGCGGCAGCCAGGCCACCGACCGGGTGGTCGACCTGCTCGACGCGGTCGCGCTCGGCCCCGCCGTGCTCGACCTGCGCACCGACCGGCTCTCCGGCGGCGAGCGGCAGCGCGTCGCGATCGCCCGGGCGCTGGCCGCCCAGCCCGACGTCCTCGTCTGCGACGAGATCACCTCGGCGCTCGACGTGTCCGTGCAGGGCTCGATCGTCGAGCTGCTGGATCACCTGCGCACCCAGCGGGGCATCGCGATGCTCTTCGTGACGCACAACCTGGCGCTCGTGCGGTCCATCGCCACCCGGGTCGACATCCTCTCGGCCGGCCGGCTCGTGGAGTCGGGGCCGGTCGTGGAGGTGATGGAGCATCCGCAGCAGGAGTACACGCGGACGCTGCTGGCCCACACCCCGCGCATCGACTGAGAGGACGCCGTGAGCACCGAGAGCACCGTCACCCCCGAGAGCCCGCAGAGCCCCGAGGCCGCGCCGCCCGCCGAGCGGTCCGTCGCGGCGCTGCGGTTCGTCGACCCGCACCTGCCCGCCGGCGGCTCCCCGGCCCTGCCGCACGTGCGCGTCGCCGCGCCCCGGCCCACGCGCCTCCCCGAGGCGCCCCGGGACCTGGACGTCGAGGTCGCCGGCGCCGGGCACCTCGCCGACCTCGACCGCTGGCGGGCGGAGACCTACGCCACCAGCCTGCTCGTGCTGGACCGCGGCGAGGTCGTGCACGAGTGGTACGCCGACGGGCTCGGCCCGCGGACGAAGTTCCTCGGTGCCTCGATGACGAAGTCCCTGCTCGCGACGCTGGTCGGGCGCGCCGTCACCGAGGGCGACCTGACCCTGGCCGACCGCGTCACCGACCACGTGCCCGAGCTGGCCGGCTCCGGCTACGACGCCTGCACCGTCACCGACGTCATCACCATGACGACCGGGCTCGACTGGACCGAGGACCACCGCGACCCCGCCGGCCCCGCCGCCCGGCTGGTGGGCGCGTTCCGCACCGGCGGCAGCACGCGATCGCAGCTCGCGCAGACGCGCTCGAAGCACCGGCCGGGCACCCAGTGGGAGTACTGCACGGCCGACTCCCAGGTGCTCGACTGGGTGCGCGAGCGGGCCACCGGCGTGCCGTTCGCCGACGCCGTGGGCCGGCTCTGGGCCGACCTCGGCTGCGCCGACGAGGCCGTCGTGGGCGTGGACGGCGACGGCGTCGCGATGGCCGGTGGCGGCGTCGCCGCCACCGCGCGCGACTGGGCCCGGGTGGGCCTGCTCGCGCTGGACGGCCGGGTGGGCGGCACCCCGGACGGGGACCGGCTGCTGTCGGCCGGGTGGGTCGCCGGCGACGGCGTCCCGCCGTACCCGTTCCTCGCCCCCGGCCGGCTGCCCAGCGCCTACACCACCCACGCCGGGTACTCCTGGCACTGGTGGCCGCTGGACCGCGAGGGCCGGGTGCTCGTCGCCGACGGCAGCCACGGCCAGTTCACCCTCGTCGACCGCGACCGTGGCGTCGTCGTGGTCAAGACCTCCCTGTGGCCGTACGCCGACGCGTGGGAGGACCGCCACTACCGCGACCTCAGCTACCTGGGCCTGCAGGCGATCGCCGACGCGGTGGCACGCACCCGCGCCTGACCCGCGCCCTCGACCGACGGCCCGCCCGACCGCTCGACCGACCTCGAAGACCCCCGAGAGGACACCATGAACCGCAACGTCATCATCACCTGCGCGCTCACCGGCGCCGGCGACACCGTCGGCCGCTCGGAGCACGTGCCCGTCACCCCGGAGCAGATCGCCCAGGCGGGCATCGACGCCGCCCGCGCGGGCGCCGCCATCGTGCACGTCCACGTGCGCGACCCGCAGACCGGGGCGCCGTCGCGCGAGACGGAGCTGTACCGCGAGGCGGTCGAGCTGATCCGCGCCAGCGACGTCGACGTGGTCGTCAACACCACGGCCGGCATGGGCGGGGACCTCTACCTCGACCCGAAGGAGCCGACCACCATCCTGCCGGAGACGGACCTGGTGAACGGCGTGGAGCGGCTCAAGCACGTCGGCACCGTGAAGCCGGACATCTGCACCCTGGACTGCGGCAGCCTCAACTTCGGCGAGGGCAGCCTGGTCTACGTCAGCACCCCGGACATCCTGCGCGACGGCGCCCGCCGCATCCAGGAGCTCGGCACCCGCGTCGAGATGGAGATCTTCGACACCGGCCAGCTCGTCTTCGCCAAGAAGCTCGTCGCGGAGGGCCTGATCGACTCCCCCACGATGTTCCAGCTGTGCATGGACGTCCCCTACGGCATGCCCGCCGACCCGCGGCTGCTGGCGACGCTGGTCGACCAGCTCCCCGACGGCGCGGTGTGGTCGTCGTTCGCGCTCGGCCGCATGCAGCTGCCATGGGTGGCGCAGTCGGTGCTGCTGGGCGGCCACGTGCGCGTCGGCCTCGAGGACAACCTGTACCTGAGCAAGGGCGTCAAGGCCACCAACGCGCAGCTCGTCACCCGGGCCCGGACCATCATCGAGTCGATGGGCGCGCAGGTGGCCACCGCGAACGACGCCCGCGAGATCCTGCAGCTGGAGGGCGCCCGATGACCGCCCGCACCGCACCCGTCCGCACCGCCCCGGACGAGGTCCGCACGGTCACCTGCGTCGGCGCCGGCGTCATCGGCGGCGGCTGGGCGGCCTACTTCCTCGCCCGCGGGTACCGGGTGCGCGCCTGGGACCCCGCCCCCGACTTCGGGACCCGGCTGCGCCACCTGGTGGACGCGGCCTGGCCCGCGCTCACCGAGCTCGGCCTCGCGGACGGCGCCGACCGGGCGAACCTCACCGTCTGCGCCACGCTGGCCGAGGCCGTCGAGGGCACCGACTTCGTGCAGGAGAGCGCGCCGGAGGACCTCGAGCTCAAGCGGAGGCTGCTCGCCGACATCGACGCCGCCACCGCCGACCACGTGGTGATCTCCTCCTCCACGTCGGGCTACCCGATGACCGACATGCAGACCGACTGCGCCGTCCCCGGCCGCACCGTCGTCGGGCACCCGTTCAACCCGCCGTACCTCGTCCCGCTGGTCGAGGTCGTGGGCGGCGAGCGGACCGACGACGACGCCGTGACCTGGGCCTCGGACTTCCTGCGCGCCGCCGGGAAGTCGGTCATCACCATGGACCGCGAGGTCCCGGGCTTCATCGCCAACCGCCTGCAGGAGGCCCTGTGGCGCGAGGCGCTGCACATGGTCGACGCCGGCGAGGCGACCGTGGAGCAGATCGACCGGTCCATCACCGACGGGCCGGGCCTGCGGTGGCCGTTCCAGGGCCCCATGCTCACGTTCCACCTGGCCGGCGGCCAGGGCGGCATGGCGCACATGCTCGACCACTTCGGCCCGTCGCTGCTCTCGCCGTGGACGCGGCTCGACGCACCCGAGCTCACCCCCGGGCTGCGGGACGCCGTCGTGCACGGCTGCGAGGACGAGGCGGACGGCCGCACCGTCGACGACCTCGTCGCCGAGCGCGACCGCCAGGTCGTCGCCCTGCTGCGCGCCACGGGGCGCGCGTGAGCGGCGTGCTGCCGCCCTGGCGCGAGCCGGTCCGCGACGAGTGGATCGACTACAACGGCCACCTCAGCGAGGCCTACTACGTGCTCGTGCTCGGGCACGCGACGGACGCGGTGATGGACCACGTCGGGCTCGGCCCGGAGTACCGGGAGGCCCACGACGCCTCGCTGTACACGGTCGAGGCGCACGTGCGGTACCTCGACGAGGTGTCCGCGGGCGCCGAGCTGGAGGTCCGCTCGAGCGTCGTCGGCGCCACCGGCAAGCTGCTGCACCTGTGGCACGAGCTGTGGTCGGGCGGTCGCCTGCGGGCGACCGAGGAGGTGCTGGGGCTGCACGTGGCGGGCGGGCGCGCGGCGCCGTTCCCGCCGGACGTCGCCGCGCGGGTCGAGGCCGTGCGCACCGCGCCCGGCCCCGACGTCGGCCGCGCCATCACGATCGGGCGCTGAGCGCCGCGGCCCGGGCGGTCGTCGCCCGGGCCGCGGCCGTCACGGCACCAGGTAGGAGACGTCGCCGTTCGACGACCGGATCTCGACGGTCCGGCTCGAGGCCGGGTCGGTGGGTCCCTCGACGGTCTGGCTCCCGTTCGACGTGTCCATCACGAGGTTCACCGGCTCCCCGTCGCCGGTCACGGTGACCTCGCCGTTGCTCGACTCGGCGCGCACGTCGCCCCCGACGCCCTCGACGACGACGTCGCCGCTGCTGGAGACCGCCACCGCCGCACCGGTCACCCCGTCGACGTCGACGCGCCCGTTGCTCGTCTCGGCGTCGAGCGTCCCGCCCACGTCGGACACCTCGACGTCCCCGTTGGACGAGCGCGCGTCGACGTCACCGGCGGCCTCGCGCACGACGACGTCCCCGTTGCTGCTGTACACGTCCAGCCGGCCGCCGAGCGAGGCGGCCTCGACGTCGCCGTTGGACGACTCCAGCTCGACGTCCCCCGCGACGCCGCTGGCCAGCACGTCGCCGTTGGACGAGCGGACCACCAGCTCGGTGTCGGCCGGCACCGTCACGTCGAGCTCGCCGCCGCAGCGGGAGGCGAACCACAGCCAGGAGGTGCACTCGTGGGTCACGACGAGCCGGTCGGCGGACTCGTCCGCGCGGTACGTCGGGCCGGTCAGGCCGCTGTGCGCGATCCGGTCGACCTCGACCCCGCCCTCGGCGACCTGCACGGTCACGTCGTCGTCGGCGACCAGCTCCACCGTCCCGGCGGCCGCGTACGACTCGTGCGTCGTCGTCGCGCGCGACAGCGCGAGGTCGACGAGGAACAGCGCGACCCACAGGACCGTCGCGATCCCGAGCACGACACCGAGCACGAGCAGCACCCGGCCGGTCGCGCTGCGCCGCGGGGCGGGCGCCGGGCTCGCCGGCTGGAAGGTGGGCTGGGTGGTGGTCATGGTCGTGCTCCGTTCTCGTCGAGCCAGCGCAGCACCGCGAGCACACGGCGGTTGGCGTCGGCGTCGGGCGGCAGCCCGAGCTTGGTGAGGATGTTCGTGACGTGCTTCTCGACGGCGGCCATCCCCACGACGAGGCGGTCCGCGATCGCGGTGTTCGAGCGCCCCTCGGCCATGAGCGCGAGCACCTCGCGCTCGCGCCGGGTCAGGTCGTCGAGGTCGGTGCGGCGGCTGCGGGCGATGACCTGCGTGACCACCTCGGAGTCGATGACGGTCTCGCCCCGCGCCACGCGGTCGACGGCGTCGAGGAACGTGTCGACGTCGGCGATCCGGTCCTTGAGCACGTACCCGAGGCCGCGGGCGCCGCGCGCGAGCAGCTCGGACGCGTACCGCTGCTCCACGTACTGGGAGAGCACGAGGACCGGCAGCTCGGGGTGCAGGCTGCGCAGGTGCAGCGCCGCGCGCAGGCCCTCGTCGGTGTGCGACGGCGGCATGCGGACGTCGGTGACGAGCAGGTCGGGCATCGTGACGCCCGGCCGCGACAGCGCCGCGACCAGCTCGTCGGCGGTGCGGTACCCCGTCACCGCGTGGCCCTCCGCCGTCAGCAGCCGCACGAGTCCGTCCAGGAGGAGGACGGAGTCCTCCGCGATCACGATGCGCACGGCACCTCCACGGTGAGTCGGGTGCCCGCGCCGGGCGGGCTGGTGAGCTCGAAGACGCCGTCGAGCGCGGCGACCCGGCCGCGCAGGCCGGCGAGGCCGCTGCCGGGCGCCGGCTCGGCGCCGCCGCGGCCGTCGTCCTCGACGACGACGCGCAGGCGGGCGGGGGCGTCGGCGTCGCCGTCGCCGTCGGGCGTGCTGCCCACGACCTGCGCGCGCACGTCGACCGACGTCGCCTCCGCGTGCTTGGCCACGTTGGTCAGGGCCTCGGCGACGACGAAGTAGGCGGCGGCCTGGGCGGCGGGGTCGGCGGCCGTGAGGTCCTCCGCCTCGACCCGCACCGGGACGGGGCTGCGGGCGGCGAGCGCCGAGAGCGCGGCGTCGAGCCCGCGGTCGGACAGCACGGCGGGGTGGATGCCGCGCACCAGGTCCCGCAGCTCGGCCAGCGTCTCCTTGACCTCGCCGTGCGCGTGCTCCAGCGCGGCGGTGGCGACGGCCGGGTCGCGGTCGGCGCCGCGCCGTGCGACGCCGAGCTCGACCCCCAGCGCGACGAGGCGCTGCTGGGCGCCGTCGTGCAGGTCGCGCTCGATGCGGCGGCGCTCGGCGTCGGCGGCCGCGACCGCCTGCGAGCGGGTCTCGGTGAGGACGACGGCGCGCTCCCGCGCCGCGTGCGCCGCCTGCTCGGCGGTGCGCGCCTCCTCCTCGGCCGCGACGGCGCGGGCCTGGGCGGCCTCGGACGCCGACGGCCCGAGCAGCGCGGCCGCCAGCCGGATCGTGAGCAGGGAGGCGTACTGCGCGAGGACGGCCGCCGTCCAGAGCAGCACGACGGCGAGCACGAGCGCGGCGACCAGGGCCAGGGGCCACGGCACGTCGACGGCCAGCCGCTGCCCGGCCTCTCCCGTCGCCGCGAGGACGACGACGGCGACCGCGCCGGCGGCGAGGGTCGCCGCCAGCAGCAGCCCGAACGTCGCGAGGAGAGGGCCGAGGAAGGCGTAGCCGACGGCCGACCAGGCCCGCGAGTCGCGCAGGGGCGCGACCAGCGCGGGCCACGGGCGGCGCCACGAGCCCGGGCCCGCGGCGGGCGGCGCCGGGGCCGGGACGACGACGTCGGTCTGCACGGCGATCCGGCCGCGCTCCGCCGACGCGAACCACCGGGCCACGACCAGCCAGAACGCCAGCACGGGGATCCCGATCCCGAGGACGGGCACCAGCAGCACGGACACCAGGACCGACACCCACAGGGCGGTCCCGGCGAGGAGCAACCACCAGCTGCCGACGGCGAGCTGGGCGAGCGCCCGGAAGGTCGGCGCCGAGACGGGCGCACGGCGGAACGCGCCCGGCACGAGCAGCGCGGGGGCGGTGCGGGCCTCGATGCTCGGCCCGGCGCTCGGTACGGCGCCCGGCACGGCGCCCGAGGCGGTTGCGGTTCTGGTCACGACCACGACCCTAGGACGCGGTGCCCCGGCACGGCAGGCCGGCTGCCCACGAGGTCAGGGTAGGGATCACCCCACTCCGTCGGGCGTCCGGTGCGATGGTTGAATCGCAGGGAGAGCAGGGACCGAGGGGAGCACAGCGTGCTGGACGCCGTCGTCGTGGGATCCGGGCCCAACGGGCTCGCGGCCGCCGTCACGCTCGCGCGGGCGGGTCTGTCGGTGACGGTCCTCGAGGCCGAGGCCACGGTGGGCGGCGGCTGCCGCACCCTCGCCCCGGGCGACGACGGCGACCTGCTCGCGGGCCTGCCCGCCGGCGTCGTGCACGACGTGTGCTCCGCGGTGCACCCGATGGCGTGGGCGTCGCCGTTCTTCCGCGCGTTCGACCTGCCCGCGCACGGCGTCGAGCTGCGCACCCCCGACGTGTCGTACGCGCAGCCGCTGCCCGGCGGCCGCGCGGCCGTCGCGTGGCGCGACCTCGACCGCACGGCCGACGGCCTGGGGCCCGACGCGACGGCGTGGCGGACGCTGCTCGGGCCGCTCGCCCAGGAGTGGGAGGCCGTGGTCGCCGTGGGCCTGAGCGACCGCCGTTCGGTGCCGCCCGGCGTGCTCGACGGGCGGCGGCCGGTCCGCGGCACGACCGCCGCGCTGCGGTTCGGGCTCGGCCTGCTCGAGCAGGGCACGCGCGCCTGGGGCGCCCGGTTCGTCGGCGACGCCGCCCCCGCGCTGCTGACGGGCGTCGCGGCACACACGATCACGACCCTGCCCTCGCTGGCCGGTGCCGGGACCTCGCTGCTGCTGGGCGCGCTCGCGCACGCCTCCCCCGCCGCGCACCACCCGTTCGACGGCGGGTGGCCGGTCCCGCGCGGCGGGTCCGGCGCGATCGTCGCGGCGCTGCGGGCCGACCTGGAGGCCCACGGCGGCACGGTCGTGACGCGGCACCCCGTCCGGACGCGCGCCGACCTCCCGGCCGCGCGCGCCGTCCTGTTCGACACGACCCCGCGCACGCTGCTGGCGGTGCTCGGGGACGCCGTGGCCCCCGGGCTGCGGGGCGCGCTGTCCCGGTTCCGCCACGGCGACGCCGCCGCGAAGGTCGACTACGTGCTGTCCGGGCCGGTGCCGTGGGCGGAGCCGCTGGTCGGCCGGGCGGGCACCGTCCACGTCGGCGGCACCCGCGAGCAGATGGCGGCGGCGGAGGCGGCGGTCGGCTCCGGGCGGCACGCCGAGCGGCCGGTGTGCCTGGTCAGCGACCCGACCGTCGTGGACGACACCCGGCGGGCGGCCACGCCGCGGGGCGAGCGGCGCCCCCTGTGGACGTACACCCACGTGCCCGCGGGCTCCGACCTCGACGTCACCGAGACCGTGACGGCCCAGATCGAGCGGTACGCGCCGGGGTTCCGCGACGTCGTCGTCGCCTCGCGCTGCGTGCCGGGCGACGCCATGGAGCAGCACAACGCGAACTACGTCGGCGGGGACATCGCCGCCGGCGCGGCGACGATGTGGCAGCTGGTCGCACGCCCCACCCTGCGGGCGGACCCGTACCGCGTGGGCGCGGGCGGCGTCTACCTGTGCTCGGCGTCGACGCCGCCCGGGCCCGGCGTGCACGGCATGGGCGGCTGGCACGCCGCCCGCCGCGCGCTGCGGGAGGTGTTCGGCGTCCGCGTCGCGCCGCTGTAGCCCACCCGTGGCCACCCGGTAGCCACCCGGTAGCCACGCGGCGCTGCCCTTACCGTGACCTCATGCGTCACACACCCGGACGAGCGACGAGTCCGCGGCCTGCGACCGGGGCGGCAGACCGATGAGAGGCCGTGCCGCGGCGCACGTCTCGCCCGAGGTCCTGACCGACGGCATCCAGATCCTCAAGTGCGTCGGCGCCACGACTGCCGCGTGGTGGCTGTCGGTGACCGTCCTGGACTCACAGCTGCCGTTCCTCGCGCCGTGGACGGCGCTGCTGACCGTGCACGCCACCGTCTACCGGTCGCTGGCCCGCGGCGTGCAGACCACGGTGGCGACCGGCGTCGGTGTCGCCCTGTCCTTCCTGGTGGGCACGTACCTCGGCGTCAGCCTGTGGACGTTCGCCCTCGCCGTCCTCGTCGGACTCGTCGTGTCACGCCTGGCATGGATGCGGGACGAGGGCGTCGCCGTCGCCACGACGGCCGTCTTCATCCTGGGCAGCGGGTTCGGGTCGCAGGCTCCGCTGCTGGTCGACCGTCTCGTGGAGGTCGGGCTGGGCGTGGCGATCGGCGTCGTGGCGAACCTGCTGGTCCTGCCCCCGCTGCGGGACCGGCAGGCGGCACGGTACGTGGACAGCATCAACCGCCGCATGGGCGGGATGCTCGCCGCGATCGGCGACGAGCTGGCGAGCGGCTGGGACACCGACCGCGCCGACGCCTGGGTCGCCGAGACCGTCGCGATCGACCACGAGCTCGACTCCGCATGGCAGTCCGTGCGGTTCGCCCAGGAGAGCGCCCGGATGAACCCGAGACGGGCCGCACGGTCGTCCCGGCGCCCTCGGGCCTGGCGCGACCAGCACCTGGAGCCGGGGCGCGAGGCCGGGTACGACGAGATCCTGGGCCGTGTAGCCGAGGGCGTCTCCCACCTGCGGCATCTGGCACGCACGCTGCGCGAGTCGACCTCCGACGGCACGTGGGACGACCGGTTCCGCGAGGAGTGGTCCGCGACGGTGCGCGAGACCGGACGGCTGGTCGCGGACCCCGACGCGGAGGTCGCACCCGTCCTGGAACGGCTCGACCGGCTGGCCGAGCGCACCTGGGAGAACCGTGACCAGCTGCCCGGCGACCGGTGGCCCGTCTACGGGTCGCTCATCACGAGCGTGCGTCACATCGTGGTGGTGGTCGACGACGTCGCCTCGGTGCGGGCCGCCCGGGACCCGTCGCGCCCGAACCCGGCGAGCTGACGGTCCCGATCAGTCGGTCGCGCCCGTGCCCCGCCACCGCGTCGTGCGGGCCGCCAGGTCCGTGATCCCGAGCCGCCCGGACGGCGAGGCCGTGACGACGCGCCCGCGCGGGCCCAGCCCGGCCGTGTACCGGGCCGCGAGCGCCTCCTCGGCGGCGGCGTCCCCGGCGTCGGCCGCCACCAGCAGCGTGGCGAGGGCGTCGGTCAGCGCGTCCCAGGTCTCGGGCTCGAGACGCACGAGCGGCACCGTCCCGGGCGGCGACTGGCCCATCAGCCCGGCGATCCCGGGGAGGTCGGGCGCCGCACCCCAGACGTCCCACAGCAGCACCTCGTCGCGCATCCGGTGCGCGAGCTCGAGCAGCACGTACCCCCGCACGAAGTCCTTGCCGCCCAGGTGCGGCAACCCGGGGTCGACGCCGTACGACGCCGGGTCCACCTCGCCCGCGCGGATCGCCCGCCACACCTCGGCCGCCGTCGGGAACGGCGACGCCGGCCCGGTCGGCATGTCGTGCACGTCGAAGTCCCACCGGCCGTCGGCGGTGAGCTCCGGGTCCCAGCGCACCCACCGGCCCCCGGCGGCACCGGTGTCCGGGTCGGGGCTTGCGGGGTCGGCGGGGTCGGCGGCCTGCCAGTGCTCCACCACCACGTGGTCGTGGAAGAACGGCGGTTCGAAGTAGCCCGCGAACCCGATCCGCGAGCGCGCCGGGATCCCGTGCTCGCGCAGCACGCCCACCGACAGCAGCGTGTGGTCACGGCAGCAGCCCGCCACCTGCTGCGCCTGGTCGCGGGCCGCGTCGAGCGGGCCGGGGCAGCGGTCGGTCGCGGCGTCGAGCACCGACGCGAGCCAGCGCCGGTCGATGTCGGCGCCCTGCTCGTCGGTGAGGACCGGTCGGCCCGCCCGGTAGTGCACGACGGCGGTGCACGCCGCCGTACCGATGGCGGCCGGGACAGGGTCGACGGCGGCGAGCAGCGCCGCGTGGCCGCCCGGGTCGGAGTAGGCGCTGTGGCGGGCGTAGTCGTCGAGCGTCGGCGCCCGGCCCTGCCCGGTGGCCGGTGGGGCGGTCGGAGCCGTGCGTGCCGTGTCGTCCATGCGGGGCAGACCTCCGTCGTCGTGCGGACTCGTCGTCGAGAGCGGTCGGGAGCGAGGTCGCGACCGGCGGCGGCCGGTGCTCAGCGCCGCGTGTCGAAGAAGTCTCGCAGGATCGCGCCGCACTCGTCCTCGCGCACCCCGCCGACCACCTCGACGGCGTGGTTCGCCCGCTGGTCGCGCACGAGGTCCCAGACCGACCCGGTCGCGCCCGCCTTGGGGTCCCAGGCGCCGAGGACGAGGCGACGCACCCGCGCGGAGAGCAGCGCGCCGGCGCACATCACGCACGGCTCGAGCGTGACGACCAGGGTGCAGCCGGTCAGCCGCCACTCGCCGCGCGTCGCCGCCGCCTGCCGCAGCGCCAGCACCTCGGCGTGCGCCGTCGGGTCGCCCGTCTCCTCCCGCCGGTTGCGGCCCAGTCCCACGAGCCGCCCGTCGGCGTCGACGACCAGCGCCCCCACGGGGACGTCGTCGCTGGCCAGGGCGTGCGACGCCTCGTGCAGGGCCAGGCCCATGAGCGCCTCCCACGCCGCGCGCCGCCCGCTCACCGTCGCCGGCGGGAACGCGCCGTCGGCCCACGGCAGGGCGAGGCCCTGCGCCGCCGTACGGCCGCCGTCGTCGCCCACGTCCCCTCCCGACTTGTCAGACTCACGACAGCGTATAGACGGTCCTGACTCTGACAACTCCCGGTAGCGTGGGGGCATGCACCTGCACGTCGCCGACCACCCCCTGGTGGCCCACAAGCTCACCGTCCTGCGTGACGAGTCCACCCCGTCGGCGACGTTCCGTCAGCTGGTCGACGAGCTCGTCACCCTCCTGGCCTACGAGGCGACGCGGCACGTGCGCACCGTGCCCAAGGAGATCCGCACCCCGGTCACGACGACCACGGGCGTGAACCTCTCCGACCCGAGCCCCATCGTCATCCCGATCCTGCGCGCCGGCCTCGGCATGCTCGAGGGCATGACACGGCTGCTGCCGACGGCGGAGGTCGGCTTCCTCGGCCTGCAGCGCGACGAGACGACGTACGAGGCGATCACGTACGCGAACCGGCTGCCGGACGACCTGTCCGACCGCCAGGTCTTCCTCCTCGACCCGATGCTCGCCACCGGCGCCACGCTCGTCGCGGCGATCGACTACGTGCTCGAGCGCGGGGCCCGCGACGTCACCGCGGTGTGCCTGCTGGCCGCCCCCGAGGGGCTCGAGGTCGTGCAGGAGGCGCTCGGCGACCGCGTCGACGTCCAGCTGGTGGTGGCCGCCGTCGACGAGCGGCTCGACGAGAACAAGTACATCGTCCCCGGCCTGGGCGACGCGGGCGACCGCCTGTACGGCGTCGTCTGACCGGTCCCGCCGTCGGCGGCGCCCGCCGCGGTCAGCGGTACTCGCAGCGCCCGAGGGCGACCCACGGCCCGCGGCCGTCGTGCCCGCGGGCCTGCCCCCGCGCACCGTCGTGCCCGTTGGCGTCGCCCTGCCCCTTGCCCTGACCCTTGCCATGCCCCTTGCCCTGCCCCGAGCGGCCGGGCGCGTCGCCCTGCGCGGCCTCGCCCCGCGGCTCCCAGCCGACGTACCGGTAGTTCGTGCCGCGGCGTGACGCGACGTCGCCGACGGCGTAGTCCTGCCCCCAGCGGGCGCGCGGGGCGCACCAGCCGGCGGCGGCGCCCGTGAACGGCTCCACCGCCAGGGTCGTGGACCACCCGCCCGCGCTCACGTCGTACGACGCGCCCCGGCGGCCGACGACGGTGCCGACGTCGAGGCGCTGGGTCGAGCGCGCGTCCACGGTCGTCGTCCGGTCGCCGCCGGTGCCCGACACCGTGAACTCCACGGGGACGCTCGAGCCGCTGTTGTCGAGGACGACGGCCGCCGACCGGGTGGACGTCGTCCGCCACCAGCGCTCGGAGACCTGGACGTCACCGAGGTCGAGCCGGGCCTGCGGGGCCACGACCCTGCACGACACGGCGGCGTGTGCGAGCTCCCGCTCGGCCACGTGCCGCTGCCCCTCGAACTCCCGGCCGAACTGCAGGGTCACGCTGCCCGCCGGGGCCTCGAGCCCGCCGACCTGCTGGTGGAGCACCGCCTCGCCGCCCGCCGGGAGGGCGGCGGACCCGGCGCCGTCGCGGGCCAGGTTCGCCCGGTAGTCCGTCGTGCCGCGGTTGCGCAGCGTCACGACCACCTGGGCGCGGTCGTCCACGCACCGGGTGGCCACGTCCACGTCGACCGACCCGGCCGGCCAGGACGGGGTGACGCAGCCGGCGAACGCGGGGACGTCGACGGAGCCGAGCTCACGGCCGTCGGCGGAGACGGTCAGCGACCGGGTGCCCCACGGGACCGACAGCTCGAGGACGCCCGTCCGCCCGCCGTCCACCCGGACGGCGGACTCGGAGCCCCGCACCGCCGTCGCGAACCGGACCGGCAGCGTCGAGGCGGTGTTGTCCACCGGCACGGACACGGTGTGCCAGGACGAGCCGTCCGCGGGGGTGCACGACCCGGCGAGCGTCGCGGCGCCCGCCGTGGCGGGTGCGAGGGTGGCGCCGGCGTAGGACGCCTTCGGTGCGTTCGTCGGCACGACGCCGTGCTCGGGGGCGTCGCCGTCCGCGTCGGCGACCCAGCGGTAGAGCCGCAGCTCCACCTGGCCGGGGTCGAGCGTGCGGGCGCCGGTCGGGACGGTGAGGGTCGTGGTCTCGCCGGCCCCCAGGCGGACCGCGTCGGCCGACCGGCCGGCGACGGCGGCGCCCACCTGCATCGGCTCGGCGGTGTCGTTGGTGACCGTCGTGCGGACCGCGAGCGTGCCGCCCTCGTTGACCGTCTCGGCCCTGGCGGTGACGTCCCAGCGCGGGTCGTAGCACTCGGCCCGGCCGTGCGAACCGGCGTGCACGGTGGTGCGGTACTCCTGGCCGGCGACGGTCGTGCTCAGGGTCCAGGTCGCCGTCCCGGCCGGGACGCGCATCCCGTCGGGCACGCGGACCGTCGCCGACGCGCCGGGGGCCAGCACCTGGTCGGCGGCCCGGCTGTCGCCGGCGGCATCGAGACGGAGTCTGACCGTCTGCGCCGTCCGGTTGACGTACGTGGCGCCGACGACGGACCGCGCCTCGGCGACGCCGCCGCGGGCGACGCACCAGGCCTGGACGCCCTGCCCGCCGGTCGTGGCGCCCGCCCAGGGTTCGGCGACGTCGAGCCGGGCGCTGCCGGCGACCACATGGGTCGAGCCCGGCAGGGCCGGCTGCACGGCGACGTCCGCGGCGCCGGCGGGCGACGCGCCGTCCGCCACGACCTGGATCCGCGCGGTCCGGGCCTCGCCCGCCCCGAGGGGCGCGGCACCGGCGCCGGGCGCGCACGACCAGGCACCGTCCTGTGCGGGCGAGCAGCCCAGCTCGCCGTCGGCACCGACCGGGTGCAGGCCCGCCGGGACGGTCACGAGGGCGGACCAGCCGGGGCCCGCGGGCAGGTCGCCGGTGTTCTGGACGGTGACCGGCACCCAGGCCTCGCCGGGGTTGGCCACGCTGAGGACCTGGCCGGCCTGCGCGGTGAGCTCGGCGCCGTAGGGGAGGACGGTCGTGGGCGGCAGTGCGACGGACTGCCGGGCGAGGTCGTCGGCCCAGACGTGGGCGGCGACGGCGTAGCTCCCGCCCGAGCGGGCCAGCACGGGCACCGTCCGGGTACGCGACTCGCCCGGCGGCACCGAGCCGAGCTCGCACCGGACGACGCGCTGGGTGTCGTCGGTGGGCGTGCAGGCGAGGTCACCGGCGCCGAGCGGTTCCGTGGGCGCCGCGGCACCGGCCGGGGACGGCGGGCGCACCAGGTCCAGGCCCTCGGGCAGCGCCACCTCGATGTAGGCACCGTCGGCGTCCGAGCCGCCGGTGTTGGTCACGGTGAACGCCACCGGCTGCGTGGTGCGCGGCTGGAGGGCGTCCGTCGACGCCGCGGAGACGTCGAGCACGGCCGGGTCGGCGAGCGCGGCGAACAGCGTGCCGCCACCCAGGTTCGCGGGCGACGTCGGCAGGACGGCCGGGTCGTCGTCCGCGGGCTCGTCGGCGGGGCGTGGGTCGCCGTCGGCGTCCTCCCACGGCACCTGCCACGGCGCGCCCGGCACGGACACGACCGTCGGCTCGGAGGCCGTCGGCGTGCTCTCGGGCGGGTTCATCGCGGTGAGGACGGTGACGACGCCGACCGTCGCGACGGCGATGGCGCCCGCCGTCGCGGCCACGGTCGCCCCGCCCATGGCGGCCGCACCGGTGGTCACCGCGACGGCCGCACCCGCCGTCCCGGCGGCGGCCGATCCCGCGGAGGCCACGGTGGCGCCGGCGGCGGCCGCCACGCCGGCACCCGACGCAGCGGCGGTCCCACCGGCGGCCGCGCCGCCCGTGGCGGCGACGCCCGTGCCGCCGGCGCCGATCACGCCGGTGCCGAGGGTGCTGGTCCCGGCGAACCCGCCGGTCACGACGCCGGTGCTGACGGCCCCGGCCGTACCGGCGCCGACCCCGGCTCCCGCGACGCTCCCGCTCGTCCCGGCGACGACGCCCGCGCCCGCGGCCCCGGTCCCCACGGCCGTCACGCCCGCCCATGTCAGCCCGCCGACCAGGGCGCCACCGATCGGCAGGGCACCGACGACGGCCATCCCGGCCATGCCCACGATCAGCGGCGCCACCACGGCGCGCATGCCGTGGGCGACGTCCGACAGCTCCAGCACGAGGGCGCGGCACTCCGGGCAGTCGGCGACGTGCGCGTCGACCTTCGCGACCTCGCGCCGCGCGAGGCCGCCCCGCACGTAGCTGCCGAGCATCGGGTTCACGGCGCGGCAGCCCTCGGACGGGGCGGAGGTCAGGTGCTCCTGCAGGTAGCCGACCCGCAGGCCCTCGCGGGCGCGGTAGGCCAGCGCGGAGACGCCGTTCGGCGTGAGACCGAGGATCGGCGCGACCTCCGCCGGCGCGCGGCCCTCGACCTCCGTATACCAGAGCACGGCCTGCCAGCGCTCGGGCAGCGCCTCGTACGCCTGGCGCACCACCGACCGCTCGAAGCTCGCCAGGGCGGGCAGCTCGGTGGAGGCCACGGAGTCGAGGCCCGAGTCCAGCGTGTGCTCGTCGTCGGTGGGGCGGGTGCGCTGCAGGCCCTTCGCGAGGTCGGCAGCGAGGCGGCGGACCACGGTGAGCAGGTAGGCGCGGAAGGTCGCGTCGGGCCCGCCGCCGTGCTGCAGGACGTCGAGCACGCGGTGGAAGGCCTCGGACACGAGGTCGTCGGCGTCGGCGGCCGAGCGGGCGTACTGGCGGGCGACGGAGCGCGCGGCAGCGGCGTGGCGCTCGAACAGCGCGCCGTAGGCGTCGAGGTCGCCACCTCGCACCTCGAGGATCAGCTCCGCGTCGCTGCGGGCCGAGTCCCCCGGTCGTGCATAGACGTCCGTCACGTCCACCACTCCTGCCTTCACCACCTGCGGCGTGGCGAGACGCGCAGACGTCGATACTGTACTGGCACACCGGGGTGTCGTGGGGGTGAATTCCTGCGGGAATCCCCTAGGATCCCGCCGCCAATCGGACGATCCTCAGATCTCACCCGAGAAATGCTGCGGGTTCTGCGTCATGATGGGCCCCCATGAGGCTCTCACCGGTATGAGCCCGACGCCGAGCGACCACGCGTCGGAGCACGCGACCAACGTCCGTGCCCGGTGGCGCGCCACCAGCCTGGCCGAGGTATGGCTGCGGCCGGGCGACTGGTACCACCCGGCGATCGACGCCCTGGCCGAGGCCATCGAGGACGAACGCTCCCCCACGGCGGCGGCGGGCCGCCTCGGCATGGCCCGCGGCTCGGCGGGCATCGGCCTCGAGGAGACGCTCGACGACCTCGCCTGCGCCTTCCGGGTGGCGGGGCTCGAGTCCGACCTCAAGGCGCTGCGCGCCGGAGCCGTCGGCTGGGTGCACGGGCGGGAGCGCACGATGGTGCTCGCCGGGGTCCGTGACCCGGGCACGGGGCTGCCGACGGGCGAGTACCTGACCGAGCGGCTGCGCGAGACCTACGGCACGGCCCTGACGCGGCAGGACGACGTGGCCGGCACGCACTGCCTCCTGGTGGTCGACGTCGCGGTCGACGGCCTCGACCCCTGGCAGCGGGCGGGGCGTTCCGCCGCGGTCGGGCAGGCGCTGGAGCACGTGTTCGGCGAGGGGCACCCGATGGCGGCGCTGTCGGACGGCGTCTTCGCCGTGCTGAGCGAGCGCCGGGAGACGACGGCGGACGTCGCGCTCGCCACGCGGCGGGTCGTGGAGCGCAACGCCGAGGTGCTCGGGCTCGGGGACACGCTGCGGCGCCCGACCCGGGTGTGGGTCGAGCGCCTGCCCGCCACCCATGCGGCGGCGGCGGAGCTGCTGCGCAACCTCGCACGCTGACGTCCGGCGGTCGAGCCCTGCGGATCTGCGGAGGCTCAGCGCGGGCGAGGCTCAGCGAGGGGCGAAGGTGAGGCAGTCGGCGTGGCCCGCGTCGTCGGGGCCGGGCCCGACGCGGATGGCGGCGGCCGCGCACTCGAGGTGCTCGTTGTGGACGCACTCGCCGCGCTGGCAGGCGCCGACGTGCGCGACGACCTTCTCCAGGCCGCCCTTGGCGCTGAGCGGGATGAACGTGGCGCACGCCGCGTCGCCCGTGTGCCCCGCGATCGTGACGGCGCCGGCGTGGCAGCCGTGGTCGTGGTTGTAGCCGCAGCCGTCGACCGAGCACTCGGCGACCTCGGGCATCTCCATCAGGGTGCTCATCGCGCTCTCCCCTCGTCGGGCGCCCCCGTCGGCGCTCCTTCTCGAGAGTATTCCTCGCACCGCGACATGCCTAGGGAATGCGCACCGAGATCGACATCGAATTCGCTCAGGCAAGCCTTACCGAATAGTGCGCGATATCGGGAAGAATGACGTTGCGGAAATACGTCAGTCGCGGCGGGGCGACGGGCGCCACAGCACGAGCGCGCCGCTGGAGTGCTGCCTCTCGACGTCGACCAGCACCTCCGTGCGGCGCACCCGGCGCCCGCGCGGGACGGCCACCACGTCACCCGTGGTGGCGGCGGCGAAGACGCGCTCGTCCGCCTGCTCACGCTCGGTGAGGACGGCAATGAGCTCCGCGAGCCGGTGCTCCAGCGTCGTGACGTGCTGCTCGAGGTCGAGGATCCGCTTGATGCCGGCGAGGTTGATGCCCTCGCCCTGGGCGAGCCGCTGCACCTCGAGCAGCCGGGCGACGTCGCGCCGCGAGTACCGACGCCCGCGCCCGACGGTCCGCCGGGGCGTGACCAGCCCGAGCCGGTCGTACTGGCGCAGGGTCTGAGGGTGCATGCCCGCGAGCTGGGCGGCCTGCGAGACCGTCAGCACCGGTGCGTCGTCGTGGGTCATGCCCCTCCTTCCCTGCCGCGTCCCGGCTACTGCGCGGCGCGGCGCGCGAGGTCGGCGCGCACGTCGTCGTGGTCGCTCGCGGCCGTGAACGCCTCGAGCGCTTCCTTCGCCTGCTTGGTCAGCTTCTGCGGCACGACCACCTGCACGGTGACGAGCAGGTCGCCGGCGCCCTTCTTGGTCGCGATGCCCCGGCCCTTGACCCGCAGCACCCGCCCGGACGGCGTGCCCGACGGCACCTTGACCCGCACGTGCTTGCCGTCGATCGTGGGCACCTCGATCGTGGTGCCCAGCGCCGCCTCGCCGAACGTCACCGGCACGGTCATCCGCAGGTCGGCGCCGTCGAGCGTGTACACGGGGTGCGGCTCGACGTGGACCGTCACGACGAGGTCGCCGGCCGGGCCGCCGCCGACCCCCGGGCGCCCGCGGCCGGGGATCTTGATCTTCTGGCCGTCGTTCACGCCCGCGGGGATGCGCACGGTGAGCTTGCGACCGTCGACCGTGAGGTCGACCGTCGAGCCCTCGACCGCCGTCCGGAACGGCAGCGAGGCGCGCGCCGCGACGTCGGCACCGCGCTGCTGGGGCGGTGCGCCGAAGCCCGCGGGGCGGCCGGTGCGCGCCCCGCCCTGGCCGCCGAGCATCTGGCTGAGGATGTCCTCGAAGCCGCCGCCCGCACCGCCGTAGCCCGCCTGGCTGTAGCGCACGTTGGGGCCGGCGCCGCCGCCGAACATCGAGCCGAACACGTCCTCGAAGCCGTTGCCGCCGCCACCGGGGCCCGCGGCGAACCGCGCGCCCCCGCCGGCCATCGTCCGCACGGCGTCGTACTGCTGGCGCTGCTCGGGGTCGGAGAGCACCGCGTAGGCCTCGCCGATCTCCTTGAACTTCGCCTCGGCCGCCGCGTCGCCCGGGTTCTGGTCCGGGTGGTACTTGCGGGCGAGCTTGCGGTAGGCCTTCTTGACGGCCGCGTCGTCCGCGTCCTTGGGGACACCGAGCGCGGCGTAGAAGTCCTTCTCGATCCAGTCCTGACCGGTCACGACGCCCCCTTCCTGGTCATGCTCGTGATCTCATCATCCTCGTCGTCGTCAGGCCGCCCTGCACCTGCCCTTCGAGAACGGGATCCCCCGCGGCAACGATGCCGATGACGCGAGGGATCCCGTTCTCGAGGGCGGGTGGAGCGGGTGCTACTCGGGGCCGACGACGCCCACCCGGGCGGCGCGGACCACCTTCTCACCGATGCGGTAGCCGGGCTCGACGACGAGGTTCACCGTCGTGGCCGTGGCGTCCGCCTCCGTGGAGTGCATGAGCGCGTCGTGCACGGTCGGGTCGAACTCCTCCCCGACCTGGCCGAACCGCTCGATGCCGAACTTGGCGAGCGTCGCGTCGAGCTTCTCCGCGATGGCCGCCATCGGGCCGCCCAGCTCGCCGTGCTGCTTGGCGCGCTCGACGTCGTCGAGCACCGGCAGCAGGCCGACGAGGACGTCCTGCATGCCCTGGGTCCGCGCGACCTCCTGGTCACGCAGCGACCGGTTGCGGTAGTTCGTGAACGACGCACGCTCCCGCTGCAGGGCGTCCAGGTGCTGGGCCGCCTCGGCCTTGGCCGCGAGGACCTCCGCGCTCTCGGCGGCCTCACCGGTCGGCTCGAAGTCGAGCGCGTCCAGCGGGTCACCGCCGGCGGCGGCGTCCTGCGCGTCCTCGGCCGGGCGAGCCTCGCCCGTCGCCGGGTCGACCTTGCGCTTGTCCCGGAACTCGAACGGGGCGCCCCCCGAGCCCTCGTCGGGCTCGGGGGCCTGCGGGTCCTGGCCCGTCACTTGCGCTCGTCCTCGTCGTCGACGATCTCGGCGTCGACGACGTCCTCGTCGGCGGACGAGGAGCCGCCCGCAGCACCGGCGTCGCCCTGCGGGGCCTCGCCGGCGGCGCCGGCACCCGCCTGCTCGGACGCGTACAGCGCCTCGCCGATCTTCTGCGAGGACGCGCCGAGCTTCTCGTACGCGGTCTTCACGGCGTCGGCGTCCTCGCCCTCCAGGGCGGTCTTGACGCCGGCGATGTCGGCCTCGACCTCGGTCACGACCTCGGCGGGGAGCTTGTCGCGGTTGTCCGCGATCTGCTTCTCCATCGAGTAGGCGAAGGCCTCCGCCTGGTTGCGGGTCTCGGCCTCCTCACGGCGCTGCTTGTCCTCGGCCGCGTGCTCCTCGGCGTCCTTGACCATGCGGTCGATGTCCTCCTTGGGAAGGGCGGAGCCGCCGGTGATCTTCATCGACTGCTCGGTGCCCGTGCCACGGTCCTTGGCGGACACGTGCACGATGCCGTTCGCGTCGATGTCGAACGTGACCTCGATCTGCGGCATGCCGCGCGGCGCCGGGGCGATACCGGTGAGCTCGAACGTGCCCAGCGGCTTGTTGTCGCGGGTGAACTCGCGCTCGCCCTGGAAGACCTGGATCGCCACGGACGGCTGGTTGTCCTCCGCCGTGGAGAAGATCTCGCTGCGCTTGGTCGGGATGGCCGTGTTGCGCTCGATGAGCTTGGTCATCACGCCGCCCTTGGTCTCGATGCCGAGGGACAGCGGGGTGACGTCGATGAGCAGGATGTCCTTGCGCTCACCGCCGATGACACCGGCCTGCAGGGCCGCGCCGACGGCGACGACCTCGTCCGGGTTGACGCCCTTGTTGGGCTCCTTGCCACCGGTGAGCTCCTTGACGACCTCGGTCACGGCCGGCATGCGGGTGGAACCACCCACGAGCACGACGTGGTCGATGTCCGACACGGAGATGCCGGCGTCACGGATGACGGCGTGGAAGGGCTCCTTGGTGCGGTCGATGAGGTCCTGCGTCATCTGCTGGAACTGCGCCCGCGTGAGCTTCTCGTCCAGGTGGATGGGGCCGTTCTCGCTCATCGACAGGTACTGCATCGAGACGTTGGTGCTCGTCGCGGACGAGAGCTCCTTCTTGGCCTGCTCCGCGGCCTCGCGCAGACGCTGCAGCGCGATCTTGTCCTTGGACAGGTCGACGCCCTCGTTGTTCTTCACCTGCTTGATGAGGTGCTCGACGATGCGCTGGTCCCAGTCGTCACCGCCGAGGCGGTTGTCGCCGGACGTCGCGCGCACCTGGATCGTGGAGAAGTCGTCCTCGTCCTTGCCCACCTCGAGCAGGGAGACGTCGAACGTGCCGCCACCGAGGTCGAAGACGAGGATCAGCTCGTCCTCCTTGCCCTTCTCCAGGCCGTAGGCCAGGGCCGCCGCGGTGGGCTCGTTGACGATGCGGGAGACCTTCAGACCGGCGATCTGGCCGGCATCCTTGGTCGCCTGGCGCTCGGCGTCGTTGAAGTACGCCGGGACGGTGATGACCGCGTCGGTGACGGGCTCGCCCAGGTACTCCTCGGCGTCGCGCTTCAGCTTGCCCAGGATGCGCGCCGAGATCTCCTGCGCGGTGTACTTCTTGTCGTCGATCTCGACCGACCAGTCCGTGCCCATGTGGCGCTTGACGGAGCTGATGGTGCGGTCGACGTTGGTGACGGCCTGGCGCTTGGCCACCTCACCGACGAGCACCTCGCCGGTCTTGCTGAACGCGACGACGGACGGCGTGGTGCGCGAGCCCTCCGCGTTCGCGATGACGGTGGGCTCCCCGCCCTCCAGGACGGTGACCACCGAGTTGGTGGTTCCGAGGTCGATACCGACTGCTCGAGCCATGTGTGCTTGCCTCCGTACGTGTGCGTCCCGCTCCCGGGTGGGAGCAGAGGTTGAGTCGTCTGCACTCAAGGTAGGTCGCTCGGTCGGTGCACGCAAACCGCAGCGGCCAAAGTTGAGTCTGTCTCACTCAACCTTGCTCGGGGCACGGATATTCCTGCTGGGCAGCGACCCTGTTCGCCCTGAGCGAACAGCGTCCCTCACACCAGCTCGACGCCGTCGGCCTGCGGCCCGCGGTCGCTCTGACGCACCTTGAAGCGGACCCGGTCGCCCTCCTCGAGGACCTCGGCGCCCCGCACGACCGACACGTGCACGAACAGGTCCGCGCCCCCGGCGTCGGGCGTGATGAAGCCGAAGCCGCGGTCGGCGTCGTAGCGCGCGACGGTGCCCTCACCCCCGCGCACGGGCCCGCCGGACGCCGCGGGGCGGCTCGACCGGCCGCGGTCCGTGGCGGCGCGCGCACTGCCGGAGCCGCGCACGAGCTGCACGTGGCGGGCGTTCGGCCCCTTGTCGCCGTCGACGACGTCGTACGTCACGCGTGCGCCCTCGGCGAGCTCGGTCAGTCCCCCGGCGAGCGCCTTGACGTGGACGAAGACGTCGTCGCCGCCACCGTCCGGGGCGATGAACCCGAAGCCCTTGGTGTCGTCGTACCAGGACACCGTGCCGTCCGCGCCGTCCGACGCCGACTGCGCGGCCTCCGCGCCGAGCGGCAGCAGGTGGTCCGCCTGCGGCCCCTTCTCCCCGGGCACGACGAGGAACGCCACGCGCTGGCCCTCCACGATCACCCCGCCGGTGACGACGGCCGAGCTGTGCACGAAGATCTCGGCGCGACCGTCGTCGGGCGTGACGAAGCCGTAGCCCTTGGCCGGCTCGTACCAGGCCACGGTGCCGAGCACGCCCACGGGCGCGTCGGCGGCCCGGTCGCCCGTGACGCGGACGCGGCGCGCCTGCGGGCCGCGGTCGCCCTCGCCCACCTCGAACTCGACGGCCTGCCCCTCGCGGAGCTGCTTCGGCCCGTCGTCGCCGACGATCTCGGACGCGTGCACGAACAGGTCCTCGGCATCGTTCCCGAGGTCGATGAAGCCGAACCCTCGGTCGGCGTCGAACCATCGGACAGTTCCCTGGGGCACCTAGGACTCCTCAAATCTGCAGACATTGCTACCCCCAGTGTCCCGCAGACGGGTGGGTCCAGCCGTCTCCGGCGTCTCATACACACGCTCGACCTCGGCGGGAGCGACCGGCATCCGCCCGACCTGGCCCGCTGCGCGGTCAGGAGATGGCGCCGGCCCACCAGAGCGAGCACCCCACCTCGGGGGGATCCTCGAGCATGGGGGCCGTGCCACGGGGCACGGTTGGACCGAGCAGGAGGGACCGCAAGATGACGACCAGCAACGGGGTCCGGGCCGCCGCCACCCCACCGACCAGCCTCGGCGGCGCGTTCAGCGACGTCGTCAACGCCGCCCTCGGTGTCGTGGCGGCAAAGGTTGACGACTGGAGCAACAAGCTCGACGATGTCGCCGCAGGCGGCTCGACAGCTCGGCCGGACGCGGTGGAGAAGGTCGCCGACGACGTCGCCGAGGGCGGCGACGCCAAGCAACAGGCCGGTGTACGGGGCGTGCAGGCAGGCATCGAGGGCAGCAACCCGGTCTGGGCCGCAGTCAAGGGCGCGTGGGCCGGCAGCAGCACCCCGGTCAAGGTCGCCATCGTGGCCGCAGGGGTCGTCGTGCTGGTGCTGTCACCCGTGCTCCTTGTCGTTCTCCTGGTGACCGTGCCCATCGTCGTGGTGGTCTCCGAGTCACGCTCGGCCAAGAAGTGACGGTCTGCCGTGGCGCCCCGGAGGGCGTCCCGCGAGACATCACCGCAACACCATGACCGGACCGTGGGCGACCTGACCGTGGGCTGGAGGCGGCCACCGACAAGCCCGGCTGCGTGACGCGGCCCGGACTACGGCACGGCGGCGGACGCCGACGGTCGCGCGAGGACCCGCGCCGCGCCGTCGGCGACGAGCCGGGTGGTCCGCAGCGCGGCGTACAGCTCGGCAGCCTGGGCGGGGCGGGCGACGGAGCGTCCGGTCAGGGCTTCGACCCGCCCGAGGCGGTAGCCGACGGTGTTGCGGTGGCAGTGGAGCATCCGGGCGGCCTCGGCCGTCGACCCGTCGGCACGGAACCACGCCTCGAGCGTGTCGAGCAGGTGATCGCCGTCGGAGGAGCCGGCCAGGGCGCCGAGCACGGTCGATCGCAGCTCGGCGGCCTGTTCCGGCTGCGTGACCAGGAGGACGTCCATGGGCGCCGTGCCGTACGCATGCGCTCCGGTACTGCCCCTGGCGACGCACTCCAGCGCCAGACGCGCCTCGCGCAGGCCGCGCGAGATGTCGGCGACGGACCGGATCTCGCCGGAGATCCCGACCCGCGCGGTCGCGGACGCCTCCACGGACCGCACGGCGCCGGCGACCTCCTGGTCGTCGCGGCACGCGACCACCCCCACGCGCTCGGCCCCCCAGGCCGACCAGGTGGACCGGACCCCGCGGTGGCGCAGACGTGCGTCCACGCCGGGCAGCGGGTCGTCGCCGGACGCGTCGAGCTCGGCGGACACGACGAGGTACCGGCCCTGCTCGGCGAGCCCGAGCGTGCGCAGGATCCCCGAGGCCTCGCGCTGCGGGGTGTCGGCGTCCAGGAGCGCCACGAGCATCAGACTGCGTGCGTGCTCACTGCGGCGGTCACGCTCGTCGACGACCTCGCGGTAGGCGTCCGCGGCGACGTTCGAGAAGCGGTCGATGATGCCCCAGACCTCGGACGAGACGAGCAGCAGCTCCTCCGAGCGGTGCCGGGACGCGGCGCGCGTGACCATCTCGTCCCACAGGGCCAGCCCGGCCAGGCGGTAGGCGTGCAGCAGGCTCGCGAGGGGGACGCCGTACCCGGCCTTGAGACGGCCGGCGTCGTGCGCGGGCTCGAGGTCGTCCGGTTCGCCGCTCATGCTGCGGAGCAGCGCCTCGATGTTGACCTCGACGATGCGGTGGAGTGCACCGTCGGGGATCGCGGCCTCGACGTACGCGTGCTCGCCCGCCAGGATCTGGGCGACGACCTGATCGGTGACCTTGTGCACGGACCCGAGGAGCTCGTGGAACAGGACGGCGACGGGCGGGTGGGGGGCGGCTCCCGCCACGGCCACGTCCTCGTGGATCGTCATGCTCGCCAGGCTACACGCCGACCACCCCAGCGACTTGTGCTGCTGCACAAACATCACCCGGCAACTGCGGGCGCCCGCCCATGGAGGTCCAGCCCTTCGAGAGCAGAGACTCGGTACACGATCGAAGGAGATCCATGACCACCATCGCGAGCGCATCGCCGTCGGCCGCGGCCGACCACACGACCCTGAGCAGCGTCGAGCGCGCCGCCCTCGACGCGACGATCGAGGAGCTGACGGCGGGCGAGCGGCGCTGGGCAGCGACGCCCCTCGCCGGGCGGGCCGCCCTCCTCGAACGCACGCACGCGGCGATCGCCGCGTCCGCGGAGCGGTGGGCGACGACCGCCGGCAGGATCAAGGGCCTCGACCCGGGCTCGCCCCTCATGGGCGAGGAGTGGATCTCGGGCCCGTACCCGGCGCTGACGGGCTTCGGGCAGCTCGCCCGCTCGCTCGCGGCGCTCGCCGCCGGCACGAGCCCGCTCGACGGTGCCAGGTTCGGCACCGCGCCCGGCGGGCGGGCGACGGTGCGTGTGCTGCCGCACAGCGCCCACGAGTCGATCCTGCTGCACGGCTTCCGCGCGGAGGTGTGGCTGCGACCGGGCGTCGCGGCGTCGACGGCGACCTCACACGCCGGGCTCGCCCAGCACCACCCGAGCAGGACGAAGGGCGTCGCGCTCGTGCTCGGCGCGGGCAACATCACCTCGATCGCGCCGCTCGACGTCGCCTACGAGCTCGTGGCGCACAACCGGGTCGTCCTGCTCAAGCTCAACCCGACGACGGACGACCTCGAGCCCGTCCTGGCGGCGGCGCTCGCCCCGCTGATCGAGGCAGGCGTCCTGCGCATCGTGCGCGGCGGTGCCGAGGCGG
Organism: Isoptericola cucumis; assembly: GCF_014635665.1. Classification (GTDB taxonomy): domain Bacteria; phylum Actinomycetota; class Actinomycetes; order Actinomycetales; family Cellulomonadaceae; genus Isoptericola; species Isoptericola cucumis. The sequence goes on along the minus strand of NZ_BMDG01000002.1, from coordinate 48,363 downwards.
GCGCCTACCTCGCGCACCACCCCGGGATCGCGCACGTGCACATCACCGGCAGCGCGGTCACGCACGACGCCGTCGTCTACGGACCTGGTGACGACGGCCGCGCACGCAAGGCCGAGAACAGCCCGCTCCTCGACAAGGAGATCACGAGCGAGCTCGGCGGCGTCGCGCCGGTCATCGTGGTCCCCGGTGACTGGTCCGAGCGGGACCTGCGCTACCAGGCCGAGCACGTCGCGACCATGCGACTGCACAACGGCGGGTACAACTGCATCGCCGGCCAGGTCGTCATGGTCAGCTCGGACTGGAAGCACAAGGACGCGTTCCTCGCCGCGCTGCGCGAGGCTCTCGACCGCGCCCCCGCCAGGCCGGCGTGGTACCCCGGCAGCGACGGCCGGATCGCCTCGGCGACCGAGTCCTACCCCGACGCCGTCCGGCTGGGCGACGACGGCTGCCGGGTGCTCGTCGAGCTCGCCGACGGCGGGGACGCGACCGCCCTCGAGCGCACGGAGTACTTCGCCCCCGTCCTCGGCGTCGTCGAGCTCCCCGGTACCGGCCAGGCGTTCCTCGACGCCGCGGTTGAGAAGGCCAACCGCGACCTGGTCGGCACGCTCGGCGCGAACGTCGTCGTCGCCCCGAAGGACCGCAAGGCCCTCGGAGCCGGCTTCCGGAAGGCGGTCGCGGCCCTGCGCTACGGCACCATCGGCATCAACGCGTGGACCGGGGTCGGCTATCTGACCGCGACCGCCCCGTGGGGCGCGTTCCCCGGTCACCCGCTCGACGACATCCAGAGCGGCCGCGGCGTCGTGCACAACGCGTTGCTGATCGACGCCGCCGAGCGCACCGTCGTGACCGGCCCGTTCCGGCCGTTCCCGCGGTCGGTCGCCCACGGCGAGCTCGCCCTGTTCCCGAAGCCGCCGTGGTTCGTGACGGCCCGCAGCGCGGCGACGACCGGCCGTCGTCTGACGGCGTTCGCGGCGAGGCCCGGCTGGCTCCGGATGCCGTCCGTCTTCGCAGCGGCGTTCCGCGCCTGACTCCATCCGCCAGCCCGTCCCGCACGGCCATCGTCAAAGGAGACGCCATGCCCTTCCGCAGCCCGCTGCCCGACGTCGAGATCCCCGACGTCACGCTCTACGACCTTCTGTTCGCCGGCCTTTCCGGCGCCGAGCTGGAGCGTCCCGCGACGGTCGACGGCCCGTCCGGGGCCGTCACGACCTACGGCGCCCTGCGTGGCCAGGTCGACGCCGTCGCCGGGGCGCTCGCGGCCCGCGGCGTCCGGCCGGGCGACGTCGTCGCGCTGCACTCGCCGAACGTGCCCGCGTTCGCCGCGGCTTTCCACGGCATCCTGCGCGCCGGCGCGACCGCGACGACCGTCAACGCGCTCGCGACGGGCGAGGACGTCGCCCGCCAGCTCGCCGACTCCGGCGCGACACTGCTCGTCACGGTGTCACCGCTCCTGGCGGCGGCCACGGCGGGTGCCGACGCGGCCGGCCTGCCCGCAGACCGCGTCGTCGTGCTCGACGGCGCCGACGGGCACGAGTCGCTGCACGACCTGCTCGCCGAAGGGCTCCCCGCGCCGGACGTCACGATCTACCCCGCGACCCACCTCGCGGTGCTGCCGTACTCGTCGGGCACGACCGGTCGCTCCAAGGGCGTCATGCTGACGCACCGCAACCTCGTGGCCAACGTGGTCCAGTCCGACGGGATGATCGGCGTCTCCCCGCAGGACCGCGTCCTCGCGGTGCTGCCGTTCTTCCACATCTACGGCATGACCGTGCTGCTCAACCTCGCGATGTACAACCGGGCGGCGCTCGTCACGATGCCCCGCTTCGACCTCGGCGAGTTCCTGCGCATCACGCAGGACGAGAGGTGCACGCACCTGTTCATCGCCCCGCCGATCGCCGTCGCGCTCGCGAAGCACCCGCTCGTCGACCGGTACGACCTGTCGAGCGTCCGCGTCGTCATCTCGGGCGCCGCCCCTCTCGACGGCGAGATCGGCGGTGCCGTCGCCCGCCGGCTCGGCTGCGTGGTGCGGCAGGGCTACGGGATGACGGAGACCAGCCCGGTCGCGCTCCTCATCCCGGTGACCGCCGACGACGTGCCGCTGTCGAGCGTCGGCTTCCCGGTCCCGAACGTCGAGTGCATGATCGTCGACCCCGCCACGGGCGCGGAGGTCCCGCTGCCCGCGTCCGGCGTCAGCGACCCCGGGGAGCTCCTCGTCCGGGGACCGAACGTCATGGTCGGCTACCTCGCGAACCCCGAGGCGACGGCGGACACCCTCGACGCCGACGGCTGGCTGCACACGGGCGACATCGTCACCGCGACGCCGGACGGCGTCGTCACCGTCGTCGACCGGCTCAAGGAGCTCATCAAGTACAAGGGCTACCAGGTCGCCCCGGCGGAGCTCGAGTCGCTGCTGCTCACCCACCCCGGCATCGCCGACACCGCGGTCGTCGCATCCCGCGACGCCGAGGGCGAGGAGGTGCCCAAGGCCTTCGTCGTGACGCAGGAGGGCGTCGACCTGACGGCCGACGACGTCGTCGTGTTCGTCGCCGAGCACGTCGCCCCGTACAAGAAGGTGCGCGAGGTCGTGTTCATCGACGTCGTGCCGAAGTCCGCGAGCGGCAAGATCCTGCGCAAGGACCTGCGCGACCTGACCGGGGTGCAGGCATGAGCCGGCAGGACCGGTCCGCGCAGACCCACGACTATGTCGTCGTCGGCGCCGGGTCCGCCGGTGCGGCGCTCGCGGGCCGGCTCAGCGCCGACCCGACGGTGAGCGTCCTTCTCCTGGAGGCCGGCCCGCGCGACACGAAGACGGAGATCCACGTCCCGGCGGCGTTCTCGAAGCTCTTCCGCTCCGACGTCGACTGGGACTACGACACCGAGCCGCAGGAGCATCTCGGCGGGCGGCGCGTCTTCTGGCCGCGCGGCCGGGTGCTCGGCGGCAGCTCGTCGATCAACGCGATGATGTGGGTGCGCGGGTTCCCCGAGGACTACGACGCGTGGGGCGAGGCAGCGGGGGCGAGCTGGTCGTGGGCAGGGCTGCGGCCCTACTTCGAGCGGGTCGAGCGCGTCGCGCCCGCCGTCGTGCGGGACAACGACGACGAGACGTGGCGCGGGGGCACCTGTCACGTGAACGACCAGCGCAGCCCGAGCCCGCACACGCAGGCGTACCTGAAGGCGGCCGAGCAGATCGGGATGCCGGTGGTGCCCGGCAACGGCCGTGACCAGCGCGGATTCAGCCGCACGCAGGTCAGTCAGCACGGCGGCTCGCGGTTCAGCACCGCCGACGCGTACCTCAAGCCGGCCCGCAAGCGCGCCAACCTCACGGTCGTGACCGACGCCCAGGCCACGCGAGTCGTGTTCGACGGCAGGACGGCGACCGGTGTCGAGTACGTGCAGCGCGGGGTGACGAGGACGGCGCACGCGCGCCGGGAGGTCGTCCTGTCGGGCGGTGCCGTCAACACGCCGCAGCTGCTCCTGCTGTCGGGTATCGGCGACCACGACGAGCTCGCCGACCTCGGTATCCCCGTCGTCGCGCACAGCCCCGAGGTCGGCAAGAACCTGCGTGACCATCTCATGGCGGTGCTGGCGATCGAGGCGGACGACGGCACGCTGTTCGGTGCCGAGAAGCCGCGCCAGCTCGTGCAGTACCTCGCCCGCAAGCGCGGGCTGCTGACGTCCAACGTCGGCGAGGCGTACGGGTTCGTGTCGTCCGACCCGTCCGTCGGGCTGCCCGACCTCGAGCTGATCTTCGCGCCGGTCGGGTTCATCGGCGAGGGCCTGATCTCCCACGACGGGCACGCGCTCACGCTCGGTGCGATCCTCGTGCAGCCCGAGAGCACGGGCACGATCTCGCTCGCGAGCGCGGACCCGCTCGAGAAGCCGCTCATCGACCCGCGCTACCTGAGCGACCCGGAGGGGAAGGACCGCGCCGCGCTCCTGGCCGGCCTGGCCGTCTGCGAGGAGATGCTGGTGGCGCCCGCGCTGCGGGCCGTGACGAAGGGGACGTTCGTGCAGCCTGCGGGCGGCGAGCAGCTGACGCGCGCGCGACGCGACGAGATCGCCCTCGTCGACCACGCGCACACGCTCTACCACCCGGTGGGGACGGCGCGCATGGGCTCCGACGCCGGCTCGGTGGTCGACGAGGAGCTGCGCGTGCGCGGCGTCTCCGGCCTGCGCGTGGCCGACGCCTCGATCATGCCGACGATCATCCGCGGCCACACCAACGCCCCTTCCATCGTCATCGGGGAGAAGGCCGCCGACCTGCTCGTCGGGGCCGACGTCCCCCGCCACCGCGTGGCGGCCGAGACGTAGCGTCGTCGCGAAGGACCCAGCGGTGACGGACCGCCGGCCGAGCCCATGGACGAGGCCCTACTCGTCCACGGGCTCGCCGGTGGGGTCGTTCGCGGCGACGGGCTCGAGGTGCAGCCCGCCGACCGGCTCGTGCACCCAGTCGACCAGGTGCCAGCCGGAGGCGGGGTCGCCGTCGATCTCGATGAGCCCGGTGTTGGCCAGGGGGGTGTGCTCGACCTCGTCGACGTCGAGGCCTTGGACGTGCGCGCTTGCCCACGAGCGGATCGCGGCGCCGTGGGACACCGCCAGGACGGTGTCCTCCCCGAGCGCGGCGAGGCGCGCGACGGACCGGTCGAAGCGGGTCAGGAACTCGTGCCCGTCCGGGCCGCCGGGCAGGCGGCGGTCGCGGTCGCCGCGCGCCCAGCCGAACACCGTCTCCAGGTAGACGTGGTGGTCGGCGTGCGCGGCCGACTTCTCCAGGTCGCCGGCCTCGACCTCGCGCAGTCCGCCGAGCACGATCGGCTCGAGGTCGCGGTCCAGCGCCAGCGGCGCGACGGTGAGCGACGTCCGGACGAGGGACGAGACCGCCAGCGCGCCGATCCGCCGGTCCTGCAGCGCGAGCGGGACGGCCCGGGCCTGACGCTCCCCGAAGTCCGTCAGCACGGGTCCGGGTGCGCCGGTGTCGAGCAGGCCCGCCACGTTCGCCGGGGTCTGACCGTGTCGCAGCAGGAGGAGTCGCATGCCCCCAGGGTTCCAGAGATCCCGCGTGCTCCGGCCGGCGATCGGTATCGTGCCCACCGTGTCCCACGACGACCTTCCGCTCGCCGGCCGCACCGCGCTCGTCACGGGCGTCTCACGACGCCGCGGCATCGGCTACGCCGTGGCGTGCGAGCTGGCGTCGCGGGGCGCGAGCGTCTTCACCCACCACTACGCCCCGCACGACGCCGACCGGCCGTGGGGCGCCGACGACCTCGACGCCGTGCGCGCCGGCGTCCGGGCGTCGCTGGGGCCCGGCGCCGTCGCCGGGGACGCCAGCGCGGACCTGCGGGACCCGGCGCAGCTCGACGGCCTCTTCGACGCGGCCCGCGCGCTGACCGGGAGCGTCGACGTCCTGGTGTGCAACCACGCCCGCAGCGGCGGCGACGGGTCGATCCTCGACATGTCCGCCGCCGCGCTGGACGCGTTCTGGGAGACGAACACGCGGTCCACGCTGCTGCTCACGCGGCGGTTCGCCGAGCAGTTCCGGCAGGAGCCCGAGGCCGCGGCCCGGCCCGGCGACCGGCTGCGGCGCACCGGGCCGCACGACGCCGCCACGGCGCCGAAGGTCGTGTGGATGACGTCCGGCCAGGAGGGCGGGCCCATGCGCGGCGAGGTCGCCTACGCCACCTCGAAGGCGGCGCTGGCGGGCGTCACGGCGACGGTCGCCGCCGAGCTCCTCGAGCTCGGCGTCGTCCTCAACACGGTCAACCCCGGACCGGTCAACACCGGCTACCTCGACCCGGAGACCACCGACCGCTCGCTCGCCGAGCTCGACGAGATCCGCGACGCCCTGCCCTTCGGGCGCTGGGGCGAGCCTGCCGACCCCGCGCGGCTCATCGGCTGGCTCGTCGGGCCGGAGGGCTCCTGGACGGTCGGGCGCGTGCTCACGACCGACGGCGGATTCTCCCTGCGGTGACGCCGTCCGCGGCGCTACGGTCGCGCAGGTGAGACTCGACGAGCTGACCGCGCGGACCGTCGCGGCCTACGACGCCCTCGGCCTGCCGACGTGGCCGAACCCGCACCCGGACGACGCGGAGCCGCGGGACGAGGAGTACTCGCGCGTCACGGACGTGGAACGGTACGACGTCCTGCACGCCCGGGCGCGGGCGTGGGCGCAGGTGCTCGGCGCGCTCCCGGACGTGACGGTCGACGACGTCGACGCGGCGTCCCTCGGCACGGCCGACCGCGGGGTGCGGCTCGCGTCGTCACGACCCGGCACGCTGGCGCTGCTGCTCCTGGAGTCGGACCGGCGCCGCATCGACGGTGAGGACGTCCCCGCGACGCTGCGGGTCGCCGTCGAGCGCCCGGACGTGGTGCTGGACGACCGGCCCGACTGCGGCTGCGACGCCTGCGACTTCGGCTCCGCCGAGCTGCTCGACGCCGTCGACGAGGCGATCGGCCACGTCGTGGGCGGCCCGATCGTGCTGCTGCGGGCGCGCCGCTGGTCGGCCGTCTGGTACCCCGACGGCGGCGAGATGTCGGCCGACGGCACCGCCGGCCCCGACTTCAGCTCCCTCATGCGGCTGGGCCGGCGGCTCGCCGCGGGCGAGCAGGCGCGGCTCCCCCGCGCTTGCGAGGCACTGGTCGGCCACGGCTGGCTGGCCTGACCTCCCGCGACGTCAGAGCGTCTTGCGCATCTGCTGCGTGACGACGTCGTAGCCCGCCGAGTCGTAGAGGGCGACGGCGGTGCGGTTCTGCCCGAAGACGTTCAGCTCCAGCGTGGTCGCACCCGCCTGCCGGGCGGCGTCCTCCACGGCCACCAGGAGCGCCCGCCCGAACCCGCGCCCCCGGCGCTCCTCGACGACCTCGATGTCGTAGAGGAACGCGGCGCCCGGGATGCCGCGGGGGCTGTCGAGAGCCACCCACGCACGGCCGACGGGCTCGCCGTCGGCGTCGTGGCCCCGCAGGACGAGCATGCGCGGCGTGTCCAGGCCCTGGGGCAGCAGGCCCGCGCTCTCGTCGAGGGCGCGCTGCACCGCGCCCTCGCGCGGCCACCGGCCGGCCGCGACCTGCTCCTGTGCGTAGTCCTGCGCCAGCTGCTCCTGCCACTCCTCGAACTCGGCGGGGGTCATCGGGCGCAGCGTCACCGTCGTCATGGGTGCACTCTGGCACCGTGACCGGTCCAGCACCGCAGGATTTGCGGCCTGCCGGACACTGTGTGGTGTGAGCGCCCCCGACGACGACGTCTCCTCCGACCGCCCGAGCGACCGGCCCCGGGACGGTGTGCACGTCATCGAGCTCGTGGACGACCGGGTGCGCGCGGACGGCGGCGACCCGACCACGCCGCGGCCGCGCTCCCGACGCCGCCGGGTCACGCTCGCCGCGGCGGCCGCCGGGGTCGTCGTGGTCGCCGCCGGCGCGCTCCTGGTCTCGCGGGAAGGGCCCCGGTTCTTTCCCCCGTCGCCGGCCGAGGCGTGCGAGGACCGGCTGACGGACGAGGTGGTACCCGAGGGGTTCGGCGCCGACCTGTCGTGGCGCACGATCGCGCACGAGTCGTGGCCGACGGCCGACCTCACGCTCCTCGTCACCGAGGACGGCGGGCTCTCCGGGTTCTGCGCCGTCGGCGACGGACCGGACACCACCACGGTCTGGACGGACACCTCCGCCACGCCCGGCCCGGACGAGGTCCTCCCCCGCGGCACCGGGCTCGGCGGGTGGCCGGTGCTGTGGGGCGTGGCGGGCGAGGACGTCGAGGCGGTCGACGTCGAGGCGGAGTGGACCGACGAGGGCGGCCCCGGGCCGCACAGCAGCGAGTCCGGCCTCAAGGTCGAGGCCCGGATGACCGACGACGGCTACTGGTCCGCGTTCTTCGGCCCCGGCGAGCTCCCCGAGGACGCCGAGCTCACGCTCGTCTCGCACCTCACGAACGGGATCCCGCGCTCGGTGCCGCTCGAGGCCGCGTGGGACGACGCCGCGACGGAGACCGACTCGGACTCCAGGGCGCTCGCCGACGCCCGGCGCGACGCCTGCAGCGCCGGATGGCGAGGCCAGGGCAACCGACCTGTGCTCGAGTCCCGGCGCGACGACCACGGCGTCACGATGATCACGGACCCGGGACGTGGCTCGTTCACGATGTGCGTGCAGGAGGCCGACGCGCCGTACACACCGTTCGTCGAGCTGAGCGGCGAGCTGCCACCGGACGATCCGGCACCCGGCGCGGTGCGGGCGGCCACCGGCAGCGGTGGCGGCCGGGCTGCGGTGGTGGTCGGCGCGGCCGGCGAGGACGTCGCCCGGGTCGCGGTCACGACCACCGCCGACGTCCGGATCGAGGCCGACCTCGTCGACGGGTACTGGGTCGCATGGGGCGCCGACCTCGCCCGATCGGAAGGGACCCAGGCCGAGCGCGACGCAGGCCCGTGGGACGGCGCCACGCTCACCTGGTACGACGCCGACGGCTCCGAGCTCGGCACCCGCCCGCTCTTCGAGTGAGCGGGCGGGCGGCTCAGCGCAGGCGGTAGCGACGCTCCGGGCGCCCGGCGGTGCCGTAGTTCAGCCGCACCGCCGCGCGGTCGGTCGCGGCGAAGTGCTCGAGGTACCGCCTGGCGCTGACGCGGCTGACGCCGACGGCGTCGGCGCACTCGGCGGCGCTGAGCTCGTCGCCGGCGGCCAGCGCCGCCAGCACCGCGTCGGCCGTCTCCTGGCTCAGCCCCTTGGGCAGGGGCGGCCGCGGGCCGGAGGCTTGCGGTGTCCGGGCGAAGACGGCGTCGATGCCGGCCTGCACGTCCGCCTGCCCCGCGGGGTCCGCGTCGCCCAGACCCGCGAGCGCCTCGCGGGAGCGCCGGAACTCGGTGAGCCGGGCGGTCAGGTCCTCGGACGCGAACGGCTTCACGAGGTAGTGCGCCGCGCCGCCCGCCGCGGCGGCGCGCACGGTGTCGGCCTCGCGGGCCGCGGTGATGACGACGACCCCGAGGTCGTGCCCGGCCGCGCGCAGCCGCCGCAGCACCTCGATGCCGCCGATGTCCGGCAGGTGCACGTCGAGCAGCACCAGGTCGGGGTGCAGCCGCTCCACGGCGGCGAGCGCGTCGGCCCCGGTGTGCGCCTCGGCGACCACCCGGAACCCCGGCACGCGCTCCACGAAGCGTCGGTGGATGGACGCGACCATGAAGTCGTCGTCCACCACGAGCACGTCGAGGCTCACGCGGGTCGCTCCTCGTCTGTCGGCAGGTCGGTCGGCAGGTCGGTCGGTGGCTCGGTCGGTGGCTCGGCCGGGTTCGCCCCCGACCGGGGCAGGCGGGCGATGAAGACGGCGCCGCCCACGGCGGGATCATTGTGCACCGTCACCTCGCCGCCGCGGCGCTGCGCGAGCACGTGCACCAGCGCCAGCCCGACGCCCCGGCCCGCCGCCCCGGCGGGCTTGGTGCTCCACCCGCGCCGGAAGATCGTGTCCGACTGCTCGGGCGGCACGCCCGGTCCGCTGTCCGCGACCTCGACGACGACCGCGCCGTCCGCCTCCGTCGTCAGCCGCACCTCTACCCGCGGCGGGCGCCGGTCGCCGCCCGCCGCCGCGGCGTCGACGGCGTTGTCGACGAGGTTGCCGAGCACGGTGCCGACGTCGGCCGACAGGTCCGGGTCGAGGCGCGGCAGGGCGCTGCCCGGGGCCACCGCCAGGGCGACGTGCCGCTCGTCGGCGAGCGTCGCCTTCGCGATCAGCAGGGCCGCCACGGCCGGGTCGGCCACCCGCGCGGTCACGTCCTCGCTCACGTCGGCCCGACGCCGGGTGAGCCGGTCGACGAACCGGCCCACCTCCTCGTACTCGCCCAGCTCCAGCAGCCCCGACACGGTGTGCAGCTGGTTGCTGAACTCGTGCGTCTGGGCGCGCAGCGTCTCGGTGACGGACTCGCGGGCGTGCAGCTCGCTCTGCAGCGCCAGCAGCTCGGTGCGGTCGCGCAGGGTCGTCACGGTCCCGGCCGGCCGGCCGTCGTGCAGCACGCGCCGCCGGTTGAGCACCAGCACGGTGGCCCCGGACACGAGCACGGCGTCGCGCACCTCGTCCGTGCCGCGCAGCAGGTCGTGCACGGCCGGGTCGAGACCCAGGTCGTCGAGACGCCGGCCCGCCGGGTCGGCGGGGACTCCCGCGAGGCCGAGCAGCTCGCGGGCGCTGTCGCTCATGAGGCTCACGCGGCCGTCGTCGCCCACGACGACCACGCCCTCGCGGATGGAGCGCAGCACCCCCTCGCGGTGGTCCGCGAGCGCCGCGATCTGCGCGGGCTCGAGGCCGCGCGTACGGCGCTTCACCAGCCGGGACAGCAGCCACGACCCGGCGGCCGCGACCGCCAGCCCGATCCCCACGACCACCAGCACGTCGCCGCCCGCGCGGGACAGCCGCTCGCGCAGCGGCGGGTACGGGTCGGCGAGGACGGCGACGGCCACCGGGCGCGGCGCCGCGTCCGGCCCCTGCCCGGCGCTGCCGTAGACCGGCACCCAGGCCGCGATCGCCCGGCCGCCGACGTCCTCGACGTCGCCGCTGCCCGCCCGGGTGGTCGCGCCGGCGGGCAGGGTGAGGTGCTCGCCGGCCCGCGTGGGGTCGGTCGCGACCAGGATCCGCCCGTCGAGGTCCGTGAGGTAGGCGTTGGTCGCGTCGACGTACGCGGCGCGGGTCTGCAGGTAGAAGCCGAGCGCGCGCCGGTCCGGCACCTCGGCGGCGAGCGACTCCTGCACGGCGGGGATGCCGGCCAGCCCCTCCGCCGCGACCTCCAGCCGGTCGGCTCGGTCGTCGCGGAAGGCGGCGTCCACCTGCCCGAGGAAGACGACGGCGGCCGCGGCCACGACCACGAGCAGGACGGCGAGCTGCAGCACCAGCACCTGTCCGCCGAGCGTGAGTCGCCAGCGGCGGCCGCCGCCGCCCGCACCGCGTGACCGCAAGTTCCACAACCTCCATTGGTTGCCCAAGGGTGACGTGCGCCGTCGGGCCTGTGACGATCGGTCGCGGGGCGCAGCCGCCCCGCCAGGACGACCCAGTATGAACTCGACGTGGAGGCAGACCGATGTCGACGACGACATCCGGCCCATGGACCCCGGACGGGGGCGGGGCAGGACGGCGGGGCGCGCGCGCCGCGCTGGCCGCAGCCCTGGTGACGGCGCTCGTCGCCGTGACCGCGGCGTGCGGGGTGACGCGCGGCGACGACTCCGCCGACATGGACATGTGGATCCCCAACAGCCCCGGCGGCGGGTACGACCAGACGGGCCGCGCGGCCGTCGGCGTCCTCGACCGTGGCGACATCACCGGCGGCGACCTGCAGGTGACCAACATCCTCGGCGCGGGCGGCTCGGTCGCGATGTCACGCCTCATGGGCGAGGAGGGCAACGAGCGGCTCATGATGACGCTCGGCCTCGGCGTCGTCGGGTCGACGTACTCCTTCGGGGTGGACGCCCGCCCGCACGACGCGACGCCGCTCGCCCAGCTCATCGAGGAGCAGGAGGGCGTGCTCGTGCCCGCCGACTCGCCGTTCCGCACCATCGACGACCTGGTCGCCGCGTGGGAGAAGGACCCGGGCTCGGTCGTGGTGGGCGGCGGGTCGTCACCCGGCGGCCCCGACCACCTGTTCCCCATGCAGCTCGCCAAGGCGACGGGCGTCGACCCGAAGCAGGTGCGGTACGTGTCGTACGACGGCGGCGGCCCGCTGACCAGCGCGCTGCTCGGCAACAAGATCCAGGTCGGGTTCTCCGGGCTCGCCGAGTTCGAGGGGCAGATCGCCGCGGGCGAGCTGCGCGTGCTCGCCGTCTCGGGCGAGGAGCGCGTCGCGGAGGACGTGCTCGCCGACGTCCCGACCCTCACGGAGAGCGGCATCGACCTCGTCTTCACCAACTGGCGCGGCGTGATCGCGCCGCCCGGCATCAGCGAGGAACGGCGCGCCGAGCTCATCGAGCAGCTCACCCGTATGCACGACTCGCCGGAGTGGCAGCATGCGCTGACCGACAACGGCTGGACCGACGCGTTCGTCACCGGCGACGACTTCGAGCAGTTCCTGCGCGACGAGGACGAGCGGGTCTCGACCACCCTGAAGGAGCTGGACCTGCTGTGAGCACCCAGGTGGAGCCCCCGGTCGCGGGGCCGCAGAGCACGCCGCGCGTGGACCGCGCGCAGTACGGCCTGGCCGCCGTGCTGCTGGTCGTGGGCGCGTACACCGTGTACGACGCCATGACGCTCGAGGTCGGGTTCGCCGACCCCGTGGGCCCGCGCGTCTTCCCCGTCGTCATCGGCACGGGGCTGGTCGTGACCGCCGTGTGGCTGGCGGTCGCGACGGCGCGCGGCTCGCGCCCCGAGCCGGAGGCCGGCGAGGACGTCGACCTCACCAGCCCCACGGACCGCACGACGGTGCTGAAGCTCGTCGCGGTCGTCCTGCTCACGATCGCCACGGTGAGCTGGCTCGGGTGGGCGCTCGCGGGCGCCCTGCTCTTCGCCGGCGCCGCGTGGGCGCTGGGCAGCCGGACCCTGATCCGCGACGTCCTCGTGGGCCTCGTGCTCGCGGTGGGCAGCTGGTACGGCTTCGTCGTCGGGCTGGGCATCCCGCTCACCCCCGGCGTCCTCGACGGGATCCTGTGAGGAGGCGGGACTGATGGAGAACCTCGGACTGCTGGCCGACGGCCTCGCCGCCGCCCTGACCCCCGTCAACCTGCTGTACGCCGCCGTCGGCGTGCTGCTCGGCACCTTCGTCGGCGTGCTGCCCGGCATCGGGCCGGCGATGGCGATCGCGCTGCTGCTGCCCGTGACCTTCGGGCTGGAGCCCACGCAGGCGTTCATCATGTTCGCCGGCCTGTACTACGGCGGCATGTACGGCGGGTCGACGACGTCGATCCTGCTCAACACCCCCGGCGAGTCGGCGTCGGTGATGACGGCGCTCGAGGGCAACCTCATGGCCCGCGCCGGGCGGGGCGCGCAGGCGCTCGCGACCGCCGCCATCGGGTCGTTCGTCGCCGGCACCATCGGCACGCTGCTGGTCGCGATGTTCGCGCCGGCCCTGGCGGACGTCGCCGTGGAGATCGGCGCACCGTCGTACTTCGCGCTCATGGTGCTGGCGCTGGTGATGACGACGACGGTGCTGGGCGCGAGCCCGTTGCGCGGCTTCCTGTCGCTGTTCGTCGGCCTGACGATCGGCCTGGTCGGGCTCGACCTCAACACGGGCCAGCCGCGCCTGACGTTCGGCGTGACGCAGCTCACCGACCGGCTCGACATCGTCGTGGTCGCGGTCGGCATCTTCGCCCTCGGCGAGGCGCTGTGGGTCGCGGCCCACCTGCGTCGCAAGCCCGCCCGGGTGGTGCCGGTGGGCCAGCCGTGGCTGGGCCGCGACGACTGGCGCCGCTCCTGGAAGCCCTGGCTGCGCGGCACCGCGTACGGCTTCCCGTTCGGCGCGCTGCCCGCGGGCGGCGCCGAGCTGCCGACGTTCCTGTCGTACGTCACCGAGCGCAGGCTCGCGAGGCGCACGAGGCGCGGCGCGAAGGGCCGCGAGGCGGCGCTGCGTACGGACGAGTTCGGCAAGGGCGCCATCGAGGGCGTCGCCGGCCCGGAGGCCGCGAACAACGCGTCCGCCGCGGGGATGCTGGTGCCGATGCTGGCGCTCGGCCTGCCCGTCACCGCGACGGCGTCGGTGATGCTGTCCGCGCTGCAGGGGTACGGCATCCAGCCGGGCCCGCAGCTCATGACCGACCACGCGGACATGGTGTGGACGCTCCTGGCGAGCCTGCTCGTCGGCAACCTGCTGCTGCTGGTGCTCAACCTGCCGCTGGCCCCGCTGTGGGCCAAGCTGCTGCGCATCCCGCGGCCGCAGCTGTACGCCGGCATCATCTTCTTCGCCTGCCTCGGCGCGTACGCCACCAACCTCGACCCGTTCGACATCGGGCTGCTGCTGCTGTTCGGCCTGCTCGGCCTGGCGATGCGGCGCTTCGGGCTGCCGGTGCTGCCGCTCATCCTCGGCGTCATCCTGGGCCCGCTCATGGAGACGAAGCTGCGCGAGGCGCTCACCATCTCCGGCGGCGACCCCGCGATCCTGTGGAGCGAGCCGCTCGCGATCGCGATCTACGCCGTCCTGCTGCTGGTGCTGGCGAGCCGGCCGCTGCTGTCCCGGTGGCGGGCGCGGGCGGAGGCGCAGACGGTCGACGGGACCGACGACGACACCGACGGACGAGCGGACGGCGACGGCGAGCGCGCCGCCGCCGGGACGGAAGGGGACCAGCGGTGACCCACGAGGTGGAGCAGCAGCCGGCGGCCGGGTGGGTCGTCGTGGCGTGGACGCCGGACGAGTTCGGGCAGGCGGCGCTCGAGCATGCCGTCGCCGCCGCGGGCGAGAAGGGGCGCGGGGTCGCCGTCGTCAACGGCACCCGGGGCGACGCGTACGTCGACGAGCGCTACGCGGCACCCGACCGCCTCGCCGACGTCACCGAGCGGCTGCGGGCCACCGGCCTGCCGCACGTGGTGCGCCAGGAGATGGGCCGCGACGTCGCCGAGCAGGTGCTCGACGTCGCCGCCGAGCTGGACGCCCGGCTCGTCGTCGTGGGCCTGCGGCACCGCAGCCCGGTGGGCAAGCTGCTCATGGGCAGCGTGGCGCAGCGGATCCTGCTCACCGCCACGTGCCCGGTGCTCGCGGTCAAGCCGGGGTCGCAGCCGGCCTGACGGCCCGGGCCGGTCTTCCGGCACCGGGCCCGAGTCTCACCCCCGACGGCCGCCGGCTCCGGTGGCCGCCACCACGGCCTCTGCCGGGGCCGGGCCGAGCATCCCGGCCTCGGGGGTGCCGAGCACCAGGCGCGCCTGGGCGGCGAAGCGTCGCGTCCCGTCGAGCCACACCCGCCCTCGCCGGAGCCCGCAGGCGCGCAGCGCACCGCCGTGGTCGACGACGAGGACGGTCGCCGCACCCGCCGCGACGACCGTCCAGAGCACACCCACCCCCGCCCGGACGACGCGCGGCACGCCCGCGAACCCCTGGCGCAGGCGGTCGGCCTGGAACCTCAGGTGGTGCACCTCGTCCGAGGCCACGCGGCGGCCGATCCCCCGCAGCACCGGGTCCGGGGCGCGGGTCGCGAGGGCCGTGAAGTAGTCCATGGCCACGGACTCCGCGACGAGGAAGAGCGCGAGCTCGGTGCGCAGGCCGAGCAGCCGCCGCAGCCGGGTGAACACCGCGTCCGACCAGTGCTCGTCGAGCCGCGGCGCCCCGAGGTGCTCCAGCCCCCGCCGGAAGAGCGCCGAGTGCCGCTGCTCCTCGACGACGAGTCGCTGCAGCGCCTCGACGTACACCGGGTCCCCGGCCCGGCGCGCCTTGGCGAGGAGCCGGGCGCCGTCGCCGTCCTCACCGAGCTCGAAGCGCTGGAACGACCGGACGAGAGCCGCCCGGGCCGCAGGAGCCACCGTGCAGGGGGCGCCCCAGTCGACCTCCCGCTCCATCGCGAGCTGGGTGGCCCGGTTCGCGACGAAGTGCTCCACCCAGACGGTGAACCCGGCGGGTGCCGGACCTGCGTCTGAGGTGCCGGTCGTGTCCGATGCGTCGTTGCTGGTCATGGTCGGGAACGTAGCGTCGTGAGCACCCGCCCGACCGTGCGTCCACACGATCCGACGACGCTTCACACACGGGGTCCGGCAAGGATGCACCAACGGGGTGCACCTCCCCGGCCGCGCGTCACCAGGGCGCCGGGGCGCGCTGGGGCGGCGGCGTGGGAGAGACGGGCTGCGGCGGGTGGTCCGACGCCCGGAGGGCGAAGTCGATCACGGCCGCGCGCACCTGTCGCCACTCGGCCTCCGCCACGGGCTCGGCGGACGACGACGCGCCGTCCGTCGAGCGCTCGGCCAGCGCGAGGACCTGGCGCAGCAGCATCACCGCCTGCGTGGTGTCGGAGCGGGCGCCGTGGCGCCGGGTGGCGGCGCGCACCACCTGGGCGGCCAGCGCCTCCCCGTGGGAGCCCTCGGCCAGGCGAGCGGAGTCGGCGATCCGCAGCGGCACGGGCGTGGCCCGTATCGACCACCGCCCGCCCGACGGGTCGTGCGCGACGATCCGGGGCGTGCGCAGCAGCGAGACCACGGTCGCCGTGGCCGCGAGCAGGCCGACGGCCCCCACGACGACGCATGCCCAGCCGAGGACGTGGTCGCCCGTCGGGTCGAACGTCATGAGCAGGCCGGCGCCGGCGACCCACACCATGACGCCACCGGCGGCGACGAGGCCGTAGAGGAGCGCCGCGGACACTTGCCCGGCGTGACGATGGCTCATACCCGTTCATTGCCGGCAGGGCGGCGATCACTACCCGCGGCCGACAAGTCGGTCGGCCGCGCGCTCAACCGGTCGGTGGCGCGCCCGGAGCCCCGGTCAGGACGTCGACCACACGCCCAGCTCGTTGCCGCTCGGGTCGAGGAAGTGGAAGCGGCGCCCGCCGGGGAACTCGTAGGGGCCGTTCACCACCTGCCCGCCCGCGGAGGTCACCGCGGCGAGCGTGGCGTCGAGGTCGTCGGAGTACAGCAGGACGAACGGCCCGCCCCGGGCGATCTCGGCCTCCTCGGCGAGGCGCAGCCCGCCCGCCTCGGCGGGCGCCTGCTCCGCGGCGGTGCGGATGCCCGCGTACGCCGGGCCGTACGGGACGAACTCCCAGCCGAACGCGGCGGCGTAGAACGCCTGCGCCGCCGCGAGGTCGGTCGCCGGGAGCTCGAGGTAGTCGACCGTGTGATGGATGCCGTGCGTGTGCTGGCTCATCCCGGCAGCATGCTCCCGCCCTCCGACAACACGTCCGGCTCCGGCCTGCCGGGCCGGTAGAGTCGCACGATGCTCAGGAACCTCCGGCGGACCCTCGCCCGCGCGTACTGGCGCCTCAGCCGGTGGACGCTGCGCGTCGAGGCCGTGCCGCGCCAGGCGAGCATCCTCGTCGGCGCGCCGCACACGTCCAACTGGGACTTCCTGATCATGCTCGCCATCGCGTGGCGGCTCGGCATCGACGTGCGGTGGCTGGGCAAGCACACGCTCTTCGCCGGCTGGCGGGGGCCACTGATGCGCGCACTGGGCGGCATCCCCGTCGACCGGCGCGACCCGAGCAGCGTCGTCGACGACGTCCTCGCGCGCGTGAGCCGCGGGGAGGTCTTCCACCTCGTCGTCACCCCGGAGGGCACCCGGTCGGGTGACGGCTGGAAGTCCGGCTTCTACCGCATCGCCCGGGCCGCCGACCTGCCCGTGACGCTCGGGTACGTGGACCGCACCACCATGACCACCGGGCTGGGTCCCACGCTGCGCCTCACCGGCGACGTGCGCGCCGACATGGACGAGATCCGCGCGTTCTACGCCGACAAGTCCGGCCTGCGGCCGGAGCTGCGCACCGAGCCGCGACTGCGCGACGAGGACACCGCGGCCTGACGGGCGCGCGCCGAAGCGCCGTCGCCGCCGTCCGCGGAGCCCGCCCCGGGCCGCGAGCCGATACTGTCGCGCTCGTGCCCGACGCCCCCGAGATCGAGATCCCCCTGCCCCACGACGTCGTCCTGCGGTCGCTGCGCCGCGACGACGGCCCGGAGCTCGCGGCCGCGTACGACCGCAACCGCGACCACCTCGAACAGTGGGAGCCGGCACGGCCGCTGGCCTTCTACACGGCGGAGTACCACTCGCGGCAGGTGCCGGTGCAGCTGCTGGAGCGCGGCTCGGGGCGCGGGGTCCCGCTCGTGCTGGAGCGCGACGGCGAGCTCGTCGGCCGGGTGAACCTCTCCGACATCGTGCTCGGCTCGTTCCGCAACGCCCACCTCGGCTACTGGGTCGACGTCCGGCTCACGGGCCGGGGCGTCATGACCGCCGCAGCCGGCGCCGCCTGCGATCTCGCGCGCGACCAGCTCGGGCTGCACCGGGTGCAGGCGGCGACGCTGCTGCACAACGGCGCGTCGCAGCAGGTGCTCACGCGCACCGGCTTCGAACGGATCGGCACGGCTCCGCGCTACCTGCAGATCGCCGGGCGGTGGCAGGACCACGCGCTCTACCAGCGCATCCTGCACGACTGAGGCGGAGGTGCAGCGGAGGGTGGGGGCCGAGGGACGAGGCACCCGCCCGCAGCGGAGCCGCAGACTCAGGCGTCACAAGACACGACTGAGGCGGAGGTGCAGCGCAGGGTGCAGGCGTCACAAGACACGACTGAGGCGGAGGTGCAGGCCAGGCTAGGCACCGCTCCGCATGCGCCTCGGGTCCACGTGCGATAGACCAGGACCATCGGGGGGCGGCACGCGGACGGGGGAAGTCATGAACGCTGACGCGGGGTCGATGACGATCGCACTGCTCACGGCCTGCTCGGAGCCTGAGCTCGGCATCCGGGCGCGGGTCGTGCAGGAGCTCCTGGACGAGGCCAGCACCGACCCCCGGCTGGCCCGCGAGGTCATCACGACGATGCTCACGGCGTCGGTGATGTCGTTGCACGCCTACTCCGACGCGACCCGGCGCGACCCGCAGGACGTGCTGCGCACGCTGGGCGCGAGCTGGTCGCAGCGCACCCTGAGCGCCTGACCCTCCGCCGCGGCACGTCCCCGGCGTGACGGGTCAGGCGTCGAGGTCCTCGATCCGCGCGACGCTCGGGGCGCGCTCGCCCTGCAGCCGCTGTGCGACGCCCTCGGCGTCCCGCAGCACCCGCCGCACGTTGCCGCTGGCGAGCCCGGCGAGGTCGGGGTCCGACCAGCCGCGGTCGGCGAGCGCCGCGAGGAGGCGGGGGTAGCCGGTGACGTCGCGCAGCTCGTCCGCGAAGCCTCCGGCGCCGTCGTAGTCCCCGCCGAGGCCGACGTGCCGGGGGCCGGCGACCTCGCGCACGTGCTCGACGTGCGCGACGACGTCGTCGAGCGTCGTGGCGGGCTTCGGGTGCGTCTCGCCCCAGGCGGTCGCGAACCGGTCGAACTCGGCGACGTCGTTGGGCGCGACGCCGGCGGCCCGGGCAGCCTCGCCGGCTGCGGCACGCCACTGGCCGATCGCGGGCGTGACGAAGCTGGGCACGAAGGTCACCATGCACACGCCGCCGTTGTCGGCGAGGCGCGCGAGGACGTCGTCGGGCACGTTGCGGGGCACGTCGCACACGGCCCGCGCGGAGCTGTGCGAGAAGATGACCGGCGCCTCGGAGACGTCGAGCGCCGCGCGCATCGTGCCCGCCGAGACGTGCGAGAGGTCCACGAGCATGCCGAGCCGGTTCATCTCGCGCACGACCTCGCGCCCGAAGGCGGACAGCCCGCCGTGCGGGGCGGGGGCGTCGGTGGCCGACTCCGCCCACGGGTTGTTGTGGTTGTGCGTGAGGGTCATGTACCGCACGCCCAGCTCGTAGAGCGCGCGCAGCGTGCCCATCGACGAGTCGATCGACTGCCCGCCCTCGGCGCCCATGAGCGAGGCGATGCGGCCGTGGGCCCACGCGTCCTCGACGTCGTCGGCGGTCAGGGCGAGCGCGAGGTGCTCCGGCCAGCGCGCGACCATGCGGCGCACGGCGTCCACCTGCTCGAGCGTGGCCGTGACGGCGGCGCTGCCGGGCAGGTTCGACGGCACGTAGACGGACCAGAACTGGGCGCCCACTCCCCCGGCGCGCAGCCGGGCGATGTCGGTGTGGGTGCGGTCGGACGTGTCGCCCCCGATGTCGAGCCGCTCCCAGTCGTACCCGACCTGGTCGCGCGCCTCCCACGGCAGGTCGTTGTGCCCGTCCCAGACGGGGTGCTGACGCAGGAGGGCGGCGATGCGGTCGGCGGTAGCGCTCATGGGCCGCACGCTACCGCCGTCGGGCGTCCCGGCGACCGCACGGGGTCAGCGACGCCCGCGCAGCCTGTCGATCTCGCGGCGCTCGCGCTTGGTCGGACGGCCGGCACCGCGGTCGCGCAGGCCGACGGCGGCACGCTCCTCGCGCGTCGGCACGGGCGGGCTCTCGTCGCGGTACGCCTTGACGGCGAGCGGGGCGCCCACCCGCTTGGGCAGCAGCTCCACGACGACGACCTTGCGGTCGCGCAGCGGGTCGCGCCAGGTGATCGTGTCGCCGACGGCGACCGACGTCGACGGCTTGGCCACGACGTCGTTCACCCGGACCCGGCCGGCGCGCAGCAGCGCGGCCGACGCGGACCGGCTCTTGAAGAGCCGGACCGCCCACAGCCACACGTCCACGCGCACGCCGTCAGCCTCTCACGGTGTCTCGCGGAGGTGTCGGGTCCCCGACGAGAGCCGCGCAGGCGGCGTCGATCGCGGGGGTGCGCAGGTCGTCGAGCGACACCTCCGGGAACATGACGATGCAGTCGGCGAGGCCTCCGGCCGCGACGACGGCGCGCGTCCGGGCCGCGAGGTCGGCGTCGGCCCCGACGAGGAGGGTCGTGAGCCGGTGCCGCCAGCCGACCACGCGCGTGCCGAGGTCGAGGTAGGCCAGCGCGCTGAGCTCCCGCACCGCGAGCTGGTTGATCGCGCGGTGCCGGTACGTGATGTCGAAGAACGCCTCCAGGACCGGCCGGGGGCCTGCGGCGTCGTCGGCGTCCTGGGCCTCGACCCGGGCCAGGAGCTCCTCGACGTCGTCGACGAGCGGCTGGACGAGGCTGCGGACCAGCTCCTCGCGCGAGGCGAAGTGGTAGTAGAGGGCGGGCTTGGTCAGCCCGAGCCGGTCGGCGATCTGGCGCATGCTCGTCTGCTGGAGCCCCTGCGCGGCGAAGAGCTCGAGGGCTGCCGACTGGATCCGCTCGCGGGTGTGGCTGGCTGGGGTACGCGGCACGGGAGCAGCCTAGCGTCGACCTACCGGTCGGTAAGTCTTGCGCTCGCTCGACGCCGAATGTTTACTTACCGGTAGGTCAGTACGGCGGTGCTCCGGCACCGAGCCACCAGGAGGAACCATGCGCGAGATCGCGGTCGCGGACGAGCTCGTCGAGCTCACCGTGGACGACACCCCCGTGACGGGGCACGTGTACACCACCCCGCCCGACCCCGGGTCCGGGCCGCGACCCGCTGTCGTGCTCTGCACCGGCTTCAGCGGCACGCAGGACACCCCCTCCATCGTGGCGGCGGCCGAGGCCTTCGCGCGCGCGGGCTTCGTGGCCACGACCTTCGACTACCGCTCCTTCGGCACGAGCGGCGGCACGCCCCGGCAGGTGGTGACCGTGCCCGGGCAGCTCCGGGACATCCGCGCCGTCGTCGCCCACGTCCGCGCGCGGCCGGACGTCGCCGCCGACCGGGTCGCCCTCTGGGGCAGCTCGCTGGGCGGCGGCCACGTGCTGACCATCGCGGCCGAGGACCCGGGCGTCGCCGCCGTCGTCGCGCAGGTGCCGTTCAACGGGTTCCCCCGGCGGGTGGAGGGGCGGTCGGCCCGGCACACCGCCCGCCTGCTCGGGGCCATCCTCCTCGACGCGGCCCGGGGCAGGCTCGGCCGGCCCCCGGTCTACGCGAAGGCCGTCGGCAGGCCCGACGAGCTCGCCGTCATGGTCTCGCCCGAGGCGGAGCGGACGATCGAGGTCCTCACGAGCCACACCTGGCGCAACGAGGTCGCGGCGCGCAGCCTGCTCAGCATGATGCGGTACCGCCCCGGGGACGGCGTCGGGCGGATCCGCGCCCCGCTGCTCGTCTGCCTCGCGGAGGGCGACCGCGAGACCGGGGCCTCGACCAACGCGCACCTCGCCGACACGGCACCACGCGGGACCCTCCGCACCTATCCGGTCACCCACTTCGACGTCTACCGACCGGAGGTCCGCGCCCGGCTGCTCCAGGACCAGACCGACTTCCTCCTCCGGGCGGGGGTCCGTCCCGGTTGCTAGCGTCTGCCCCATGAGCGAGGTACGCGTCGAAGAAGACCTGCTGGGGACCCGTGAGGTGCCCGCCGAGGCGTACTACGGGATCCACACCGTCCGGGCGGTCGAGAACTTCCCCATCTCCGGGACCACCGTCAACGACGTGCCCGAGATGATCCGCGGGATGGTGATGGTGAAGAAGGCGGCGGCGCTCGCGAACCGCGAGCTGCGGGCCGTGCAGCGCGACGTCGCGGACGCCATCGTGGACGCCTGCGACGAGATCCTCGTGAACGGTCGGTGCCTCGACCAGTTCCCGATCGACGTGTTCCAGGGCGGCGCCGGCACCAGCGTCAACATGAACACCAACGAGGTGATCGCGAACCTCGCGCTCGAGCGGGCCGGGTTCCCCCTCGGCCGGTACGACGTCATCAACCCGAACGACCACGTCAACAAGTCGCAGTCCACCAACGACGCCTACCCCACCGGGTTCCGCCTCGCGGTGTACGCCCTCGTCGACGCGCTGACCGTCTCGGTGCGTCGCCTGTCCCGGGCGTTCGACGAGAAGGCGTCGGAGTTCGCGGACGTCGTGAAGATGGGGCGCACGCAGCTGCAGGACGCGGTGCCCATGAGCCTGGGGCAGGAGTTCGCGGGCTTCTCGGTGAACGTCGCCGAGGAGGTCAAGCGCCTGAGCGTCGCCGCCGAGCTGCTCCTGGAGGTCAACCTCGGCGCCACCGCCATCGGCACGGGGCTCAACACCCCGCCCGGCTACCCGAAGGTCGCGGCCCGGCGGCTCGCCGAGGTGAGCGGGCTGGCCACCGTGCCGGCCGAGAACCTCGTCGAGGCCACGTACGACAACGGCGCCTACCTCGCCGTGCACTCCGCGGTGAAGCGGCTCGCGGCCAAGCTCTCGAAGATCTGCAACGACCTGCGCCTGCTGTCCTCGGGGCCGCGCGCGGGCCTGAACGAGATCAACCTGCCCGAGCTGCAGGCGGGCTCGTCGATCATGCCGGCCAAGGTGAACCCGGTGATCCCCGAGGTCGTCAACCAGGTGTGCTTCAAGGTCATGGGCAACGACGTGACCATCACGCACGCCGCCGAGGCCGGCCAGCTCCAGCTCAACGTCATGGAGCCGGTGCTGGCGCAGTCCATGTTCGAGTCGATCCGGCTGCTGACCAACGCGTGCGACGCCCTGCGCACCAAGTGCGTCGCCGGCATCACCGCCAACGCCGACGTGACCCGCGCGCACGTGCTGGGCTCGATCGGGATCGTCACCTACCTCAACGAGGTGATCGGGCACCACCACGGCGACCTGGTCGGCAAGGAGGCCGCGGCCACCGGACGGGGCGTGCGCGACGTCGTCGTGGCGCGCGGCCTGCTCAGCGAGGCCGAGGTGGACGCCATCCTCACCACCGAGAACTTCCTGCACCCGCGCTACACCGGGCGCTTCTACGCGCCCGACGAGCGCGGCATCCCGCCGCTGGACGAGCAGGGCGAGTCGACCCGGGTCGTGGAGTCCGACGACGCCACCGGTGCGCCGTCGGTGCCCGACCCCGCACCGGACGAACCCTCCGGGGAGGTACCGCCGCCGGCGCCCGACCGGGCGCTGGCCGGCGAGCACGGTGAGGAGCCCGGCGGGACGATGCGGTGATCGTCGTCCAGTTCGCCGTCGTCCTGGTCTTCGTCTTCATCGGGGCACGGCTCGGCGGGATCGGGATCGGGCTGGCGGGCGGCGCCGGCGTGATCGTCCTCGGCCTGCTCGGCCTGGAGGTCGACCCGGCGACGGGCGTCCCCTGGGACGTGCTGGGCATCATCATGTGCGTCATCGCGGCGATCGCGGCGATGCAGGCCGCCGGCGGTCTGGACTACCTCGTGGCGAAGACGGAGGTGCTGCTGCGCGCGCGGCCGCGCAACATCACCTTCCTCGCACCCCTCGTCACCTACTTCATGACGGTCTTCGCGGGCACCGGCCAGGTCGCCTTCTCCACCCTCCCGGTGATCGCGGAGGTGGCGAAGGAGTCGAACGTCCGGCCGTCGCGGCCGCTGTCGATCGCGGTGGTGGCGTCGCAGATGGCGATCGCGGCGTCGCCCATCTCCGCGGCCGTGGTCGCGATGGCCGCGGTCGTGGAGCCGCTCGGCGTCGACTACATCACGATGCTCACGGTGGCGGGCGTCTCGACGCTCGTGGGCTGCATGCTGGGCGCGGTCGTCGCGTCCCGGCAGGGCGTGGAGCTGCAGGACGACCCGGTGTACCAGGAGCGGCTCGCCAAGGGCCTGGTCAAACGGCGCGAGCGCACCGAGTTCGTCGCCCGCCCGCGGGCGCTGCTGTCGTTGGTCGTCTTCGCGGTCGCGCTGCTCGTCGTCGTGCTCTACTCCACCGCGGTCTCCGACTCCGTGGCCCTCATCGAGGCCCCGACGATCACCCGCAGCGGCGCCATCATGACGTTCATGCTGCTGGCGGGGCTGCTCATCGCCGTCCTGTGCAAGATCGACGTGAGCACCGTCATCACGCAGCAGACGTTCCGCAGCGGCATGAGCGCCGCGGTCTGCATCATCGGCGTCGCGTGGCTCGGGAACACGTTCGTGCAGGGCCACACCGACACGATCGAGCGGCTCGGCGGCGACATCATCCGCGACTACCCGTGGATGCTCGCCGTGGTGCTGCTCCTCGCGTCGGCGCTGCTGTACTCGCAGGCGGCCACGACCATCGCGCTGATGCCCGTGGCCGCCGGGATGGGGGTCGGCGCCACCACCCTCGTCGCCTCGTTCCCGGCCGTCACCGGGCTCTTCCTGCTGCCCACGTACACCACCGTCGTCGCCGCGATCGAGCTCGACGACACCGGCACCACGCGCATCGGCAAGTACGTGTTCAACCACTCGTTCATGGTCCCGGGGCTGGTGTCGGTGGCCGCCGCCGTCGCGATCGGGTTCGGCCTGGCGCCGCTGCTGATCTGAGCGGCGGCGGCCGTCCGGGGCGACCGGCGCTAGCCGACCGTCGACCCCACGACCCGCGGGTCGGCGGGCGTCACCGCGTAGGTGTCGCCCGTGACGACGAGGGTCGCCCGCGGGGTCGCCGTGCCCGGCACCTGCCGCTTCTCCGCCGGCCGCGCGCTGGTGATCGCCCCGCCGGTGGTCTCCTGGACGTCGTCGGGGGCGACGGCGGCGGTGGCCGCGGCGTGCGAGCCCGCCCACACCTCGACGTCCCCCGCCTCGACGACCCGCGCCATGCGGCGGTCGGTGAACGCCAGCCGCGCGGTCGGGACCTGGAAGGTCACGACGACGGACTCTCCCGCCGCGAGCTCAACGCGCCGGTAGGCGAGCAGCTGGACCACGGGGCGCGGCAGCGAGCCGACCAGGTCGCGGGCGTAGAGCTGCACGACGTCGGCGCCCGCGCGGGTGCCGACGTTGGTCACCCGGACGGCGGCCGTGAACGTGCCGCCCGCGGCGACGTCGTCGTCCACCTGCAGGTCCGTGTACGCGAACGACGTGTACGACAGGCCGAACCCGAAAGGGCGCAGCGGCGTGGAGTCGGTCGACGTCACGTCGGACGGCCCGCCGAGCACGGGGTGCAGGTAGGAGTAGGGCTGGGCGCCCGCCGACCGCGGCAGCGAGACCGGCAGCCGGCCGGAGGGGTTGACCGTCCCCGCGAGGACGCCGGCGAGCGCCGGCCCGCCCTCCTCGCCCGGGAAGAACGCCTGCAGCACGGCCGCGGGCGCGCGGTCGCCGTCGAGCGCCCAGCCGATCGCGTACGGCCGGCCGCTGACCACGACCATCGCCACGGGGGTCCCCGTCGCCACGACCGCCTCGACGAGCGCGCGCTGCACGCCGGGCAGCTCCAGCGACTCCGCGTCGTTGCCCTCCCCGACGGTCCCGCGGCCGAACAGGCCCGCGTGGTCGCCGACGACGACGACCGCGAGGTCGGCGCCGGACGCCGCCTCGACGGCGGCCGCGAACCCGGAGGTGTCCTCCCCCTCGACGTCGCAGCCGGGGGCGTGCACGAGCTCCGGGCGCTCCAGGCCGGCCTGCTCGAACGCCTCGCCCAGCGACTCGAGGACGGTGGGGATCTCGAAGCCCTTGGGCACGTCGGGGTGGTGCGCGAGCACGTGGTTGGCGAACGAGTAGCACCCCATCAGCGCGTCGCTGCGGTGCGCGTTCGGGCCCACGACCGCGACGCGCGCCGGCGTGGCGGACCAGCCCGCCAGCGGCAGCAGGCCGTCGTTGGTCAGCAGCACGACCGACTCCTCCGCGAGCCGGCGCGCGACGGCCCGGTGCTCCGGCGGGTCGAGGTCGACGCTCGCCGGGGCGTCGCCCGCGAAGGCGTCCTCGTCGAGCAGCCCGAGCTGCTCCTTCTGCGCCAGCGTGCGGAGCACGGCCCGGTCGACCAGCGCCTCGTCCACGTCCCCGGCCCGCACGGCGGCGGCCAGCGGCTCGAGGAACGCGTCGCCGCTGGGCAGCTCGACGTCGAGGCCGGCCTCGAGCGCCGCGGCGGCCGCCTGCCGGCGGTCGGCCGCCACCCGGTGCATGACCTCGAGGAACGCGACGCCGAAGTAGTCCGCCACGACGGTGCCGTCGAAGCCCCACTGCTCGCGCAGGACACCCGTGAGGTACTCGCCGCTGGCATGCATCGGCACCCCGTCGACGTCCACGTACGTGGCCATGACGGACCGGGCGCCGCCGTCGAGCACCGCCATCTCGAACGGCGGGAGGAAGACGTCGGCGATCTCCCGGGGCCCCGCGGACACGGGCGCGTGGTTGCGCCCGGCGCGCGACGCGGAGTAGCCCACGAAGTGCTTGAGGGTGGCGTGCACCCCGGCCTCCTGCATCCCGCGCACGTAGGCGGTGCCGACGGTCCCCACCAGGTACGGGTCCTCGGCGATGCACTCGTCGACGCGGCCCCAGCGCGGGTCGCGCACCACGTCGAGCACGGGCGCGAGGCCCTGGTGGATGCCGAGCTCGCGCATCGAGCCGCCGATGAGCCGGCCCATCTCGGCCACCAGCTCGGGGTCGAACGACGCCCCCCAGGCGAGCGGCGTCGGGAACGTCGCCGCCTTCCAGGCGGCCAGGCCGGTGAGGCACTCCTCGTGCACGAGCGCGGGGATGCCCAGGCGCGTCTGCGTCCGCAGGCGGCGCTGCTCGTCCCACAGCCAGCGGGCCCGGTCGACCGGGTCCACGGGGCGTGTGCCGTACACCCGCGTGTAGTGCCCGATCCCGTGCCGGGTGACCTCCTCGAGGCGCCCGCCGTCGTCGGTCGCCATCTCGCCCTGCATGGGCGCGACGACCTCGCCACCCTTGTCGAGCCAGTAGCCGACGAGCTGCGCGAGCTTCTCGTCGAGCGTCATCGCCGAGTGCAGCGCGGCCACGCGCTCGGACACCTGCGGCACCGCAGGGGGGACTTGCGTCACGGTGGATCTCCTTCGTACGCGACGTACGGGACGAGCGGGGTGGACGGGCGGGAGGGGCGGGGCGAGGGCTCAGCCCTTCACGGCGCCCTGCAGGCCGTTGACGATGCGCTTCTGCATGGCGAGGAAGAACACCAGCGCAGGGATCATCGCCAGCGTCGTGAACGCGAAGACGCCGGCGGTGTCCGCGGAGTGCTCCGAGGAGAAGTCCGCGACGCCGAGCGGCAGGGTGCGCATGTCACCCCGCAGCAGGAGCAGCGGCAGCAGGTAGGCGTTCCACGAGCCGACGAACGCGAGCACGCCGACCGTCACCATGCCCGGACCGGACAGGGGCAGCAGGATCCGCCAGAAGAACCCGATCCGGCTGGCGCCGTCGAGCTGGGCCGCCTCCTCGAGCTCCGTGGGCAGCGCCATGAGGAACGGGCGCAGGATGACGACCGTCATCGGCAGCGCGAACGCCGCCTGCGGCAGCGCCACGCCCCACCAGGTGTTGCCCAGCTGGTAGTTCTGCGTGATGAGGATGAACAGCGGGATGATCGCGACCGTGGCCGGGAACAGCAGGCCGATGACGAACACCATGAACAGCGCCTCGCGGCCGCGGAACCGGTAGCGGGCCAGCGGGTAGGCGGCCATGACGCCGAAGACGACGACCACGGCCGTGGTCAGCACCGCGATGACCGTCGAGTTGAGGAAGTAGCCCCAGAACGGCGAGTCGAAGGACAGGACGTTCGCGTAGTTGCTGAACACCCACGGGCTCGGCAGGCCCGACGGGTCCTCCGCGATCTGCGCGTTGGTGCGGAACCCGCCGAGCACCCCGTACAGCACGGGCCCGAGGGTCACGGCGACCACCACGAGGGCGATCGCGTACACGAGGACGTTGCTGCCCGACGTGCGGCGGCCGCGCCGTGCGGGCGCCGCCGTGCCGCGGGCGGGGGCTGACGTGGTGGCGACGCTCATCGCTCGACCTCCTTCGGGGCCCGGCGCGCCCTGCGGCGGGGGGCGTCGTCGTTGTCGCGGCGCAGCACGAACTGCTGGTAGGCGACGGCGAGGATCAGGGCCACGACGAACAGCACGACGGACGCGGCGCCCGCGATGCCGAAGTTCTGCCGCTTGGTGCCCTCGTTGACCAGGAACGTGGCCATGGTGGTGGTGGCGTTGGCGGGCCCGCCGCCGGTGAGGATCCAGACCATGTCGAAGAGCTGGAGCGAGCCGATCATCGACAGGAAGCCCCAGGTGCGCATGGTCGGCCCCAGCAGGGGGACGGTGATCCGGCGCTGCACCTGCCACCAGCTCGCGCCGTCGAGCTGCGCGGCCTCGTAGAGCTCCTCGGGCACGCCCTGCAGGCCGGCGAGGAACAGGATGACCGCCAGGCCCAGGTACTTCCACGTCAGCACGACGAGCACGGTCCACAGGGCGTACTCGGGCGTGCCGAGGAAGCCCTGGTCCGGGCCCTGCAGCCCGACCGCCTCGAGCATCGTGTCGATGACGCCGTACTGCGGCTGCAGCAGCTGGAACCACACGACACCGGCGATGACCTCGGCGAGCACGTACGGCACGAAGATGATCGTGCGCAGCAGCCCCTGGCCCCACATGCGGCGGTTGAGCAGCAGCGCGATCGCCAGGCCCAGCGGCAGCTGCAGCAGGATCGAGCCGACCACGATGATCAGGTTGTGCACGAGGGCGTCGGTGAACACCTCGTTCG
Source organism: Isoptericola cucumis (assembly GCF_014635665.1). Taxonomy (GTDB): domain Bacteria; phylum Actinomycetota; class Actinomycetes; order Actinomycetales; family Cellulomonadaceae; genus Isoptericola; species Isoptericola cucumis. Next base: position 19,559 of record NZ_BMDG01000002.1, on the reverse strand, counting down.
TCAGCACCGACACGTAGTTGCGCAGGCCGACGAAGTCGACCATGGGGCCGAAGCCCTTCCACCGGTACAGCGACATCTGCGCCGCGGTGGCCACCGGGACCACCACGAACGCGACCAGCAGCGCGAGCGCCGGCGTCACGAAGAGGGCGATCTCGGCGCGCTTGCGCCAGACGCCTGCCCTGCCACGGGCCGCGCCCCGCTCGTCCCGACCCCCACCCGGGCGCCGGTCCGCCGGCCGTGCCTTCGCACGACCGGCGGACCGGGCGACCGTGGACGTCGCGGACGAGGCGGCCGCGGGCGCGGTCACGTCGTCCGCCACGCTCACTGCTCCGCGTCCGCTGCCGACTGCACCGCGTCGACGACGTCCTGCGGCGTGGCCTCGCCGGCGAACAGCAGGGCGATCTCGTCGTTCATCGCGCCGCCGACGGACGTGCCGAGCAGCGTGTCGAGGTAGAGCTGGATCTCCGGCGCGCCGTCACGCACCTCGAGCAGCTCGGCCAGGGCGGGGTCGGAGACCGCGCTCGACGCGGTCGGGTTGGTGGGCAGGCCCATGTCGAGCTCCGCGAAGCCCTTCTGGACCTCGTCGCTCAGCAGGTACTGGGCGAACTCGACCGCGACGTCGGGCGCGCCCTGCGACACGGCCCAGGCGTCGCCGCCGCCCATCTGCGCGAACTCGGTGCCCTGCTGGCCGGGGATGGAGGGGTACGGGAACCAGCCGGTGTCGTCGCCGAGGCCCGAGCCGTCCTCCGTGAGGCCCTGCATGACGCCGGGCTCCCAGTGGCCGGCGAGCTCCATGGCCACCTTGCCGGTGGCGAGCAGGCCGGACGCGGACGTCGCACCGGACTGGGACGGGGTGGTGAGGAAGCCCTTGTTGAAGGGCTCCGTGGCGATGAGCTCCTCCAGGTCCTCGCCCGCCTTGACGAAGCACGGGTCGGAGTAGTCCACGTCGGCGATCGCGGCGTCGAGCGTCTCCGCCGAGCACTCGCGGATCACGTTGTAGTACCAGTAGTGCGCCGCCGGCCACTTGTCACCGGCGCCCACGGAGACCGGCACGATGCCCGCCTTGTCGAGCTTGTCGAACGCGGCGTACAGGTCCTCCATCGTGGTGGGGGTCTTCTCGATCCCCGCCTCGGAGAAGAGCGCCTTGTTGTACCAGAAGCCGACGACGCCGATGGAGAAGGGCAGCGCGTACGACGCGCCGTCCACCTGGAAGCCGGGCATGTAGGCGTCGAGGGTGCTGATCGTGTCGGCCGCCGGCTCGGAGATGTCCTTGAGCAGGCCCGCCTCGACGTGGTCGGCCAGCTCGCCGCCGCCGCGCTCCATGAACACGTCCGGGGAGTCGCCGGCCTGGAAGGCCGCGTCGAGCTTGGTCAGCATGTCCTCGTGGTCCATCGCGCTGATCTCGACCGTCACACCCTCGTGCTCGGCCTCGAAGTCGGCGGCGACCTCCTCGTAGTACTTCTTCCCGTCGCCGGTGTTGGAGTTGTGCCACCACGTGATGGTGCTGGCGTCCGCGTCCTCGCTGCTGTCCGGCTGGTTGGCGGTGCCCTGGCCGGCGCAGGCGGCGGCCAGGAGCGCGACGGTCGTCCCGAGCGCGACCGCGGTCGCGCCGCGCATGATCCTCGTCCTCGTCATCATCGATCCCTTGTCCTCGTCGACGGGCACGGCAGCGTCGCTGCCGCGAGATGGGGCATCTGTGCTCACCGAGCAGACTGGCAGCGGACGTCGTCGAGTGTCAATCGTTTTCGATAACGATTTCGACACGTGGACGGAGGCGTCTGCGCCCCGCCGGCGACGGCCGGGCCCCCGGCTCCGGGATGGCGCATACTGTCGACTCGTGAGCACCGCCGCCGATCCCCCGACCACCGGGCGCCCCGCGCCCCCCGGCCGGGTCACCATCTCCGACGTCGCGCGCGTCGCCGGCGTCTCCGTCGCCACCGTGTCGAAGGTCGTGAACAACCGCTACGGGGTCGCGCCGTCGACGTCGGCCCGCGTGCTCGCCGTCGTCGAGGAGCTCGGCTACGAGTCCTCCCTGGTGGCGCGCAGCCTGCGGAGCGGCCGGACAGGCGTCATCGGCGTGCTCGTCGCCGAGTTCGAGCCCTTCTCCACCGAGCTCCTCAAGGGCATCTCCGCGGCGGTCGACGGCACGGAGTACGAGCTCCTCGCCTACGCCGGCCGCACCGACGGCGGCGCCGCCGGCGGGTGGGAACGACGCTCCCTGTCCCGGCTGGCCGGCACCCTCGTCGACGCCGCCATCGTCGTCACGCCCACCGTGGTCATGGCGCCGGACGTGCCGATCCCCGTGGTCGCCGTCGACCCCCACACCGGGCCGGAGGGCACCCCCACGGTCGACACCGACAACGCCGGCGGCGCGCGGCAGGCCGTGCAGCACCTCATCGACCTCGGCCACCGGCGCATCGCACACCTGGCCGGCCGGCCGGACCTCGAGTCCGCGCGACTGCGCGAGGTCGGCTACCGGCAGGCGCTCGAGGCCGCCGGCATCGCCGTCGACCCGGCGCTGGTGCGGGTGGGCGGGTACCGGCCCGACCTCGCCGACGAGCCCACCCACGAGCTGCTGGACCCGGCCGACGGCCCGCGGCCCACCGCCGTCTTCGCCGCGAACGACCTGTCCGCGATCCACGTCCTCGAGGTGGCCGCCGAGCTGGGTCTGCGGGTGCCCGAGGACCTGTCGGTCGTGGGGTTCGACAACGTCCCCGAGTCCTGGGGCTGCACGCCGCCCCTGACCACCGTGGCCCAGCCGTTGCACCACATGGGCGCCGAGGCCCTGCGGATGCTGCTCGACCTGCTCGCCGGCACCCCCGGCGAGCGCCACCGGCGGCTGCCGACCGAGCTCGTCGTGCGGTCCAGCACCGCCCCCGCACCGCGGTAGGGCGAGCGGTCAGGACGGCCGGTCGGGACGGGTCGTCAGCGCGGGCGCTGGTGACGGCGCTCGGGCTCCTGCGGGCCGCGGCGCGCGCGGTAGCGGGAACGCAGGCGCACCACGACGAACCACAGCACCAGCAGGCCGATGACGACCAGGACCGCGTCCGAGAGGATGCCGCTCCACTGCTCCAGCACCGGCTCGATCGCCGGGCCGAACGCGTAGCCGAGGCCCACCCAGATGGCGTTCCACACGCCCGACCCGATCGCCGTGTACAGCGTGAACGACCAGAACGGCATGCGCTCGATCCCGGCGGGGATCGAGATGAAGCTGCGCACCAGCGGCACGCAGCGGCCCACCAGCACGGCGGTGCGGCCCCACCTCGCGAAGAACGTCTCCGCCTTGTCGAAGTCGGTGCCGTCCATGAGCGGGATCCGGTCCACGATGGCGCGGGTGCGCTCGCGGCCCAGCAGCCGCCCGATGTACCACCAGAGCCACGCACCGACGACGGCGCCGAGCGTCGCCGCGAGGATCGCGAGCCACGCGTTCATCCGGCCGTCGTAGGCGAGGAAGCCGGCCGCGGGCAGCACGGCCTCGGACGGGATCGGCGGCACGAAGGTCTCGATCAGCACCGCCGCACCCACGCCGACCTCGCCGAGCGTCTCCATGAGGCTCAGCACCCAGCCGATGAAGCCGTCGTAGCCCTGCGACGGGTCGGTCGCGGACGCTGCCAGGCCGCTCACGGGGCGACCCGCCCCGCGCCGGACCGGGCCGCAGCACCGGGCGTCGCGCCGAGGGCCGCGTCGAGGGCCGCGCGCGCGGCGGCGACGGCGGCCGGGTCGGTGACGTCGTACCCGCCGGTGCCGCCGCCGCCCGGGCCGCCGTCGGCGGACACGGTGCGCCGCGCGGACAGGTGCACGGCGTCGACGCCGGCGGCGACGAGCGCGGCCACGTCCTCGGTGCGCACGCCACCGCCCGCCATGATCTCGACACCCAGCTCACGTCCGCGGTCCGCGAGCGCCGCGAGGACGTCCAGGCCGTCGCCCGCACGGGCGGCGCCGCCCGAGGTGAGCACGCGGCGCACCCCCGCGGCGGCGAGCGTCTCCAGGATCTCGACCGGACGCTCCACCTGGTCGATCGCGCGGTGGAAGGTGACCTCCGCCCCGTCGGCGGCGGCGACGAGGGCGGCGAGGGTCGCGGCGTCGACCCGGCCGTCGGCGGTCAGCGCACCGACGACGACGCCGTCGGCCCCGGCCTCCAGCACGGCGCGCACGTCGCGCACCTGCACGTCCACCTCGTCGGGCGCGGGCACGAAGCCGCCGGCGCGCGAGCGCACGAGCACGTGGGCCCCGACGCCGGTGCCGCGCAGCGCGTCGGCCACCGCGGCGACCATCCCGGCGGAGGGCGTCAGCCCGCCGGTGCCGGCGAGGGCGGCGCAGAGCTCGACCCGGTCGGCGCCGCCGGCCGCGGCGGCGCGCGCACCGGCGACGTCCTGCACGGCGATCTCGAGGGCGACGCCCCGGCCGGGACGGGACGGCGTGCGCGGGTCGGGGGTGGCGTCGGGCTCGACGGCGGGCGACGGGTCGGCAGTCACGGCGGCGAGTCTACGGGGCGGGGGTGCAGGTCACGGGAGCGGGATGTGACGGCATCGTGGTCGGCGGGAGCGGTGGCAGGATCGGCGGGTGCCGTCCTATCGCGTGAGCCTCGCCGTCGGTCTCCTGCAGCCCGGGGTGGACCCCGCGGACGTCCTGCCCGCCGCGGCCGACGCCGCACGGGAGCTCACCACGGTCGAGTCGTACGACGTGGGCGTGGTGCGCGGCCGGGCCCGCATCACCGTCCGCTTCCTCGCGGACGACGACGCGGCGGCGCACCGGGTCGCCGACGCCGTGCAGGACCGTGTCGACGCCCTGGCCGACACGTTCGGCGGCCGGCTCACCCGGCGCTGGGGCAACCGCTGGTACGCGGCCTGACCCTCGGCCTGCCCCTCGGGGCCTGATCCGCGGCCGGGCCCGTCGTCCGGTCTCCGACGGGCCCGGCCGGGACGTCACTGCCCGAACGTGTCCAGCAGCGTGCGACGCTCCGCGTCCGTGAGGTTGGTGCTCACCAGCGTCGCCTGCACGCCGTGGAAGCGCTCGGCCAGGCGGTCGGGGTCGATCTGCTCCGTCACGAGGAACAGCGCCGAGGTGCCGGGCACGATCTGCTCCTTCATCGCGTCGATGTCCTTGCCGGAGATGCCGACCTCGGACAGCGCCTTCGTGATGCCGCCGATCGCGGCGCCGGCGACGGCGCCGATGACGGGCAGGAAGAACAGCGCGCCGAGCAGCAGGCCCCAGAAGGCGCCCCACCCGGAGGCTTTCGCCGCGTCCTCGTTCTGGCCGTGCGCGGTGGGCTTCTTCGCCCCCTCGGGCCAGCTCACCACCGAGTGGTCGATGATCTTCACGAGGCCCTCGGCCTCGGCGTCCTTGAGCACGTGGACGGCGCGTCCCGCCGCCTCCGGGTCGTCGAACTTCCAGACCATGAATCGCGCCATGCGTCCCTCCCCGTCGGGCCGGGACCGGTTCCCGGCTGCTCGGCATCGTGGCACCGGGCCCCGGCGGCCGCCACCGCGGGAGCCGGCCCGGTCCGTCCGACCCCGTCCGACCCTGCCCCGTCCCGGTCCGTCACCGGCCGTCCGCCAGCGACCGGGCCCAGGGCTGGTTACCGTAGGACCGCCGTCGTCCCCCGCGGGGGACGCCCCGTCCGCACGAAGGAAGAGCAGGCATGAGCACCTCCCCCGTCGACCCGACCACGACCCCGGCGTGGGGCGAGCTCTACGGCCACTACCAGGAGTTCCGCGGGGACCTGCGGGGCTGGTTCGCGGACGACCCGGGCCGCGCCGAGCGGATGAGCCACACCGCGGGCGACCTGTTCGTCGACCTGTCGAAGAACCTCGCCACCGACGAGACCCTCGAGCTGCTGGTGCGGCTGGCCCGCGAGGTGCACCTGCCGGAGCGGATCGAGGCCATGTTCACCGGCGAGCACATCAACGTCACCGAGGACCGCGCGGTGCTGCACACGGCCCTGCGCCGCGCGCCCGGCACGCAGCCGCCCCTCGTCGTCGACGGTCAGGACGTGGACGCCGACGTCGCGGCCGTGCTCGACCAGGTGTCCGCCTTCGCCGACGACGTGCGCTCCGGCGGCTGGACGGGGATCACGGGCAAGCCGGTGCGCACGGTCGTCAACATCGGCATCGGCGGCTCCGACCTCGGGCCGGTCATGGCCTACGAGGCGCTGCGGCCGTACCTGCTCCACGGCCTGGAGGTGCGGTTCGTCTCCAACATCGACCCGACGGACGTGGCGCAGAAGACGGCGGGCCTGGACCCCGAGACGACGCTGTTCATCGTCGCGTCCAAGACGTTCGGCACCCTGGAGACCCTCACCAACGCCCGGCTCGCCCGCGCGTGGCTGTGGGAGCAGCTCATCGCGCAGGGCGCCATCGAGGACGACGCCGACGCGAAGCAGGCCGCCGTGCGGGCCCACTTCGTCGCCGTGTCGACGGCGCTGGACAAGGTCGAGGCGTTCGGCATCGACCCCGCGAACGCGTTCGGGTTCTGGGACTGGGTGGGCGGTCGCTACTCGGTGGACTCCGCGATCGGCACGTCGCTGGCGATCGCGTTCGGCCCGGACGCCTTCCGCGAGCTGCTGGCGGGCTTCCGCGCCGTCGACGAGCACTTCCGCAGCACCCCGCTGGAGCGGAACGTGCCGGCGCTCATGGGGCTGCTCAACGTCTGGTACGTCAACTTCCTGGGCGGGCACACGCACGCCGTGCTGCCGTACGCGCAGCAGCTGCACCGCTTCCCCGCGTACCTGCAGCAGCTCACGATGGAGTCGAACGGCAAGTCGGTGCGCTGGGACGGCTCGCACGTCACCACGCAGACAGGCGAGGTCTTCTGGGGCGAGCCCGGCACCAACGGCCAGCACGCGTTCTACCAGCTCATCCACCAGGGGACGCAGCTGGTCCCGGCCGACTTCATCGCCTTCGCGAACCCGGCCTACCCGCTGACGGACACCGAGGGCGACGGCAAGACCGTGCCCGCCGGCGCCGACGTCCACGAGCTGTTCCTGGCGAACTTCTTCGCCCAGACGAAGGCCCTCGCGTTCGGGAAGACGGCGGACGAGGTGCGCGCCGAGGGCACGGCCGAGGACCTGGTCAGCGCGCGCACGTTCTCGGGCAACCGTCCGACGACGTCGATCATGGCGCCCGCGCTCACGCCGTCGGTGCTGGGCCAGCTCGTCGCCCTGTACGAGCACGTGACGTTCACGCAGGGCGTCGTGTGGGGCATCGACTCGTTCGACCAGTGGGGCGTGGAGCTCGGCAAGAAGCTGGCCCTGGAGGTCGCCCCCGCCGTCTCGGGCGACGACGCCGCGCTCGACGCCCAGGACGCGTCGACGCAGTCCCTGATCCGCTACTACCGGGACCGCCGCGGCTGACGCCGCGTCGATCGAGCGGCCCGCCGGGCGGGCCGCTCACTCCCCGCTGGGGACCTTGCCCTTGACCTCCTCGTAGCCGTCGGCGTTCGGCAGCGCGCTCGGCGCGTAGATCAGCCGCACGACGCCGGTGGGGAACGCCTCCGACCGCAGCAGCGTCAGGGGGTAGATCGGCTCTCCCTCGTCGAACAGCCGCTCGCCGTGCCGCGCCGCCACCGGGTGCACCAGCAGCCGCAGCTCGTCGAGCAGGCCGGCCGCGAGCAGCTGGCGCACCACGGACAGCGAGCCGGGCACCAGCACCTTCTCGACGCCGTCCTCGCCCTTGAGGGCGGCGACGGCGGCCGGCAGGTCGCCCTCGAGGCGCTCGACGTGGCGCCACCCGAGGTCCTGGCTCCCCCGCGTGGCCACGACCTTGCGCATGTTCCCGAGCCGCCTGGCGAACTCGGCGTCCTCCTCGCCGGCCTCCTCCCGCTCGGGCCACGCGCCGGCGAAGCTGTCGTACGTGACGCGGCCGATCAGCAGGACGTCGGTGTCGCGGTAGTCGTCGTCGACGGCGCCGGCCATGTGGTCGTCGAAGTACGGGAAGTGCCAGGCCGGGTCGATCTCGGCCACGCCGTCGAGCGAGATGAACAGGGTGGAGACGACCGAGGCCATGAGGCGTCCTTCCGTGGGCTGGTCGGCGAGGGCGCGCGCCCCCGCCGCGTCGCGGCCGGGACGACGGCGACCCGCCGCCCATTCTCGCCGAGGCCCGCCCCACCCGCTCAGGGACGCCGCGCGGCCCGGCCCCCGCCGGCGGTCGCCCCGGCGAGACCGAACATGATGACGCCGCCCACGGCCAGGTGCTCGAGCGTCAGGAGCGCCACGGCACCCGGGTTCGCGGCACCCAGCGGCCCCGCCAGCGACACCAGGAGCACCGCCGCGCACAGCAGGTACCACGCCGCACGGCCCCCGCTCCTGGTCCGGAGCAGCAGCGCACGCACGCCCCAGCCGCCCAGCGCGGCCGTGAGGCTCGCGCCGATCACGAACGAGATCGGCACCTCGAACGTGCCGGTCCCGGACCGCACCTGCGGGTCGACGCCCAGCAGCGTGCCGACGAGGTAGACGAGCGGCCCGGTGATCACCGCCGCCACCACGACCGTCCTCGTGCGGGTCCACCGCGGGCGTCGCGCCGTGCTGCCCGGGGCGGCCCCGCCGGTGGTCGAGCTCTCCGTCGCGTCCATGTCCTCGTCCCCTCCTCGAGCCGGCTCCCTGCCGGCACGACGACCATCCCGCGGGCCCGTGCCGCCGCGCGCCCTGCCGAGGTCGGTCGTGAGGGCGCCGTCGGTCGGGCCGACCCCCGACTTTCGTCGGTGCCGGTCGACGCCGGCGCGCCGTAGCGTCCCCGTCATGACCACCGCCGGCACCACCCCGACCGCAGCGGCACCCTGCCCCGGCCCCGGCGGCCGGCCCGACGACGCCCCGTGGCCGCCGCCCGACCACGGCCCGCCCGCGGTGCCGGTCGGCGTCCTCGCGACCGCGTGGGCGCTCGTCGCCGCCCTGACCGCCGCCGCCACGGCCGCCGTCGTCACCTCGTCCCCGGGCCTGGGACCGGTCGTCGGCACGACGCCGCAGGTGCCGGCCGCCGTCGACGTCGCGGTGGCGGTCGCGGCCGTCGCGCTCGTGCCGGTGCTCTTCACCCGCCGCGCCGTCGCCGCGGCGGTCGCCCTCGCGGTCCTCGCGGCGGTCTCGGGCGCGGCCACCCCCGCGGCGACCGTGGGGACGCTGCAGGTCGCACGCTGGTACCCGTTCCGCACGGCCGTGTGGGTCGCGGGGGCCGGCGTGCTGGGGCACGCCGTCCAGGCGCTGTGGCGGCCGGAGAGCCTGCCGCTGGGCTGGTGGCTCCTGTGCGACGTCGCGGTGCACGCCGCGCTCCTCGGCTGGGGCGCGTACGGCCGCGAACGTGCCCTCGTGCTGTGGTCGTTGCGCGACCGGGCCCGCCGCGCCGAGGCCCAGCAGGAGCGGCGCGTCGCCGAGGCGCGGACGGCCGAGCGCACCCGCATCGCCCGCGAGATGCACGACACCCTCGCGCACCGGCTGTCCCTCCTGGCCGCGACCGCCGGGGCCATGGAGTACCGGCCCGACGCCGACCCGGCACAGCTCGCGGCGGCAGCGGGCCGGGTGCGCGCGGGCGTGAGCGACGCGCTCGAGGACCTGCGCCAGGTCGTGCGCCTGCTGCGCGCCGGCCCCGACGACCTGGGCCCGGTCCCGGGCCTGGACGACGTGCGGCGGCTGGTGGACGACTCCCGTGCCGCCGGAGCCGACGTCTCGTACGAGCACGCGGGCGTCGACGGCGCCGCCCTGCCCGCCGCGGTCGCGACGGCCGTGTTCCGCGTCGTGCAGGAGGGGCTCACCAACGCCCGCCGGCACGCACCGGGCGCGGCCGTGCGCGTGACCGTCACGACCTCGCCCGGCGAGACGCGGGCGCGCGTGGTCGACGACGGCGCCGCCGAGGGCGCCGCCGCGCCGCAGGGCGTGGGGACCGGCACGGGGCTGGTCGGGCTGCGCGAGCGGGTCACGCTGCTGGGCGGCACGCTCGCGTCCGGTCCCCACGCGTCGGGCGGGTTCGCGGTCGAGGCGTGGCTACCGTGGGACGCGTGACGACGACGCCCGAGCCCGGCCCCTCCTCCGACCCGAGCTCCCCGCGCACCGCCCCGGTGCGCATCGTGCTCGTGGACGACGACGCGCTGGTCCGCGCCGGCCTGCGGCTCATGCTCGACGGCGCCCACGGGATCCGGGTCGTGGCGGAGGCCGCCGACGGCGCGGAGGTCCCCGGCGTGCTGGACGCGCACCCGGCCGACGTCGTGCTCATGGACCTGCGGATGCCCGGCGTGGACGGGATCGCGGCCACGCGTCGCGTGCGCGCCCGGCCCATGCCGCCCGCCGTCGTGGTCCTCACGACGTTCGACACCGCCGAGGAGGTGTCGGGGGCGCTGCGCGCGGGCGCTGCGGGCTACCTCCTCAAGGACATGGCGCCCGACCGGATCGCCGCAGCGGTGCGCGCGGCGGCCGCCGGCGAGCCGGTCCTGGCGCCCGACGTGGCCCGCCGGCTGATGGACGCCGTCGCCGGGGCCGGCAGCGGCCGTGAGCGTGCCCGGGAGGCGCTGGGCGCCCTCACTGGACGCGAGCGCGACGTCGCCACCCGCCTCGGCCGCGGGGCCAGCAACGCGGAGATCGCGGCCGACCTCTACCTCAGCGTGCCGACCGTCAAGGCGCACGTGTCGAGCGTCCTGGACAAGCTCGGCGTCGAGAACAGGACCCAGGTGGCGCTGCTGGTCCATGAGGCCGGCGACGACTGACGACGTCCGGCGGGACGGCGGCTCAGCCCGGCACGCGTGCGCAGCCGCGCGGGTCCAGCGCGAGGACCGCCTTGTCGCCCTCCCCGGGCACGTCGACGCCGTCGGCGATCGCCACGAGCCGCTGCTCGCCGGCGCCGAGGTCGACGTCGACCGTGACCTCGGCGCGGCCGCGGCGGAACACGGACCCCACGACCACGCCGTGGAACGGCGTGCCGTGCCCCTCCCCGGCGCCGTCCGGCTCGGTCACGACGCGCAGCCCGGTCGGCCCCACGGCGAGGAGCTCGCCGCCGTCGGCGCCGCCCGCACCGTCGGCCCCGCCCGCCCCGGCGGGCACGAACGCCCCGGCGGGCACGAACGCCTGGTAGCCCAGGAACCCGGCGACCTGCCGGGACGCGGGCGAGCGCCACAGCTCCTCGGGCGGCGCCACCTGCAGCAGCCGGCCGGCGGACATCACCGCGACCCGGTCGGCGACGGTGAACGCCTCGTCGTGGTCGTGGGTGACGAAGACGGCGGTGGTGCCGGTCTCGTGCAGCACGTCGCGCACGTCGACGGCGAGGCGCTCGCGCAGCCCGCGGTCGAGGGCGGAGAGCGGCTCGTCGAGCAGCAGCAGCCGGGGGCGCGGAGCCAGCGCCCGGGCGAGCGCGACCCGCTGCCGCTCACCGCCCGAGAGCGTCACCACGGCCCGGCGCGCGTACCCGGCCAGGCCGACGACGTCGAGCAGCTCGCGCACGCGCTCCTCCTGCTCGGCCCGCGGCACGCGCGCGGCCTGCAGCCCGTACGCGACGTTGCGCCCGACGTCGCGGTGCGGGAACAGCTGTCCCTCCTGGAACATCAGCCCGAACCCGCGCCGGTGCACCGGCACACCGGCCAGGTCGGCGCCGTCGAGCAGCACCCGCCCGGCCGCGACGGGCTCGAGACCGGCCACCGCCCGCAGCAGCGACGACTTGCCGCACCCGCTCGGCCCGAGCAGCGCCAGCACCTCGCCGTCGGCGACGTCGAGCGACACGCCGTCGACCGCCGTCGTGCCACCGCGCTTCCCGGCCCGAGACGCGTCGCCATAGCGCACGACGACGTCCCGCACCGCCAGCCCGCCCCCGGCGTCTCGTGCCGGCCGCGGCGAAGGCTCCCGCGCACCCATCAGATCTCCCCACCGGCCGCGTCACCGCGCAGCCTCTCCGCCAGCATCATCACCGTCGCGGTCAGCACCGCCAGCACCACCGCCGCCGCGAGCGCCATCCCGTAGTTCTCGGCCCCCGGCCGCCCGATGAGCCGGAAGATCACGACGGGCAGCGTGGCGGCGTCGGGCCGGGCCAGGAACGACGTGGCCCCGAACTCCCCCAGCGAGACGGCGAACGCGAACCCGATCGCCAGCCCGAGCGAGCGGGCGGCCAGGGCGCCGTCGACGTCGCGCAGCACCCGGCCCGGCGGCGCGCCCAGCACGGCGGCGGCCTCCCGCAGCCTCGGGTCGATCGCCCGCAGCACCGGCAGCACCGTCCGCACGACGAGCGGGATCGCGACGACCGCCTGCGCGATCGGCACGAGCAGCCCCGACGTGCGCAGGTCGACGTCGAGCCCCAGCGGCCGGTCGAGCGTGATGAGGAACCCGAACCCGACGGTCACCGCGGAGACCCCGAGCGGCAGCATGAACGCGGCGTCGAGCACCCCGACCGCTCGCCGGGCGCCCGGCGAGCGCGGCCGCCGGGACACCACGAGCGCGACCAGGCCCCCGACCAGGAGGGCGATCGCCGCGGCCAGAGCCGCCGTGCGCAGCGAGTTGCCCAGCGCCTCCCAGACCGTCACCGACAGCGTGTTGCGACCACCGGTCGTGCCCAGCGCGACGTAGTTGTCCAGCCCCCACGACCCGTCCGGCCCGCGGAACGAGCGCGCCACCAGGCCCGCCATCGGCAGCACGAGCAGCCCGGCCACGACGACGGCGGTCACCACCGCGGGCACCAGGTCGGCCGCGGCCCGCAGCCGCAGCGGGTGCGACGACGTCCGGTCGCTCGTGAGGTGCAGCGCCCGCTCCCGGCGCGCCCGCGCCCGCGCCCCCACGGCCAGCGCGGCGCCGACCACGACCAGCTGCAGCACCGACAGCACGGCCGCCGAGCGCAGGTCGAGGAACTGCGTGGTGCGCACCCAGATCTCCGTCTCGACGGTGCCGTAGCCGACGCCACCGAGGACCAGCACCACCCCGAACGCCGTCGAGCAGAACAGGAACACGACGGCGGCCGCCGACGCGATCGCCGGTCCCAGCGCGAGCAGCGTCACCGTGCGGAACGCCCGCCACGGCGTCGCCCCCAGGGCGCGCGCGGCCTGCTCGGCCCGCGGGTCGAGCCGCTCCCACAGGCCGCCCACCGTGCGCACCACCACGGCGTAGTTGAAGAAGACCAGGGCGACCACGATCGCCGCGAACGTCTCCTCGAGTCCCGTCCACCCGAGCAGGCCGCCCGGAACGAACAGGGCCCGGAACGCGACGCCCACCACGACCGTCGGCAGCACGAACGGCACCGTCACGAGCCCGCGCACCAGCGTGCGGCCCGGAAACCGGCACCGGTACAGCACGTACGCCCCCGGCAGCCCCAGCAGCACGGACAGCACCGTGCCGGCGGCCGCCTGCCCGAGCGTCTGGCCGACGAGCCGCCACGTGCGCGGCTGCGACAGCACCTCCGCGAACCCCGACAGGTCGAGCACCCGCCCGCCCGCGCCGTCGTCGGCGAAGAAGCCCTGGACGACCAGGGCCACCACCGGCCAGGCGAAGAAGACGCCGAGGAACGCGAGCGGGACGGCGACGGCCGCCGCCCAGCCGAGCCTCCCCGGCCACGCCCGCCCGGGCCGCTCCCACCCTGCGCTGCGCCTCCGCCTCACCCGATGACCGTGGCCGTCCACTGCTCGATCCACTCGTCGCGGTGCGCGTCAACCTCGGCCGGCGGCACGTCGAACGGCTCGTCCGCCAGCGGGGCGAACTCCTGCCAGTCGGCGGGCAGCTCCACCTCCGGGTCGGCGGGGTACATGTACATCTGGCCGGGGACGTCCGCCTGGAACGCCTCCGAGAGCAGGAAGTCGACGAGCTGCCGGGCCCCCTCGGGGTTCTCGGCCCCCGCGAGCACGCCGGCGTACTCGACCTGCCGGAAGCAGGTGTCCAGCATGGCGCTCGTCGTGGACGACGTCCCGTCCTCCGTGAGCGTGAACGCCGGCGACGTCGCGTACGACAGCGCGATCGGGCGCTGCCCGCCCTCACCCGCCCCCGAGAAGTCGACGTAGTACGCGTCCTCCCAGCTCTCCGCCACCTTGACGCCGTTGCCGGCCAGGTCCTCCCAGTAGCCCTGCCAGCCGTCCGTGCCGAAGGCCCCGACCGTCGCCAGCAGGAACGCCAGGCCGGGCGACGACGTCGCAGGGTTGGTGACGACCGTCAGGTCGGCGTACTGGGGCTTCGTGAGGTCCTCGAGGGTGGCCGGGGCGGGCAGGTCGTGCTCGGCGAACCAGCCGTCGTCGAGGTTCATGCACACGTCGCCCATGTCGACCGGGGTGAGCGTGCCCGCCAGAGGCTCCGGCGCGAGCTCCGCCACCTGCGGGTCGAGGTCGGCGGGCTCGTACGGCTCGAAGACGCCGGCGTCCACCGCCCGCGTCGCGTACGTGTTGTCCACCCCGAACACGACGTCGCCGAGCGGCGCGTCCTTGGTCAGCACGAGCTGGTTGACGAGCGTGCCCGCGTCACCGGGGGCCACCTGCTCGACCGTCAGCCCGCTGCTGGCCTCGAAGTCCGCCAGCACCTCCTCGGAGACGGCGAACGAGTCGTGCGTGACGAGCGTGACGACGCCGCCCGACGCCGAGCCCTCGCCCGCCGGGTCGCCGCTCGGTCCGCAGGCCGCGAGCAGCGGCAGCAGGGCGACGACGGCCGCCCCGCCCGCGAGACGTCGGCGGCGCGCAGCACCATGGGTCATTGTTCCTCCTCAGCCGTCGAGAAGGGGGTCCTGCGCGACGTCCGCGATCCCCGTCCAGGGCGCGCGGGACGACGCGCAGGGATCGAGATGCCCGACTTCCTCCACCGGTGCTAGCCGGGTCAGGTTCGAGGGTCTGCGGTGGCCCGCACTCTCAGCGCCCTGGGGCGCTCCCCTGTCGTTTCCCCACGAGCCTACACACTCGTGCCGCGCTACGGTGGTGCCCTTCGGCGCACGCGGTGTGACTTCGCTGACGTGCGCCGATACCTGAGCCAGTCGTAGGACGTACCGAACCGAGGAGGCCACGTGGGAGACGACGAGCAGCCGCTCGCGGTCAAGGTGGGCACCGTCGTCCTGACGGTCGCCGCAGGATGGGTGGCGCAGAAGCTCGTGGGCCTCGCCTGGGAGAAGGCCACTGGCAGCGTGGCCCCCACCAACGTGGACGACGACGAGCTGTCGATCGTGCAGGCCGTGACGTTCGCGGCCGTCTCGGGCGGCGTCGCCGTCCTCGCCAAGCGCCTGGCACGCCAGGGCGCCGTGCGCGCCGGGGCCCGCTTCCGCGCCTGAGCCCGGTCAGCGGCCCGCGTGGGGGCGGCGGCGCGCCAGCTGCGCGTCGTGCCCGTGCGGGCGCTCGACCGGGTGGACGGTGGCGAGCGCGCGGCTGAGCCGAGCGGCGGCGTCCGTCGCCGGCAGCGCCGACTCGACGACCGAGCGGGCGATGGTCGCGCCGTCGCCCTGCTCCCCGTCGTGCTCCTCCGGCTCCGGTGCGCCGCGCGCGAGCGCCTGCATCATCTGCACGCCCGCGGTCTGACCGGAGATGCCCACCTGCGCCCCCGCGTCGGCCAGGACCTCGGACGCGACCGACTCGTCGACGCCGCACACCGCCATGATGGCGCCCTTGGCCCGTTCCGCCGCGGCCGCCGCCACGAATGCCCGCGAGACCGCGCGCTGCGCCTCCCGGTCGAGCGCCTCGCGCGCCACCGGGCTGGCGTCGATGACGTACCCGACGAGCTGGGCCGTGCGCCCGTCGTCGCCGCCCCGTCCCTGGCCGGTGACGACGACGGTCCGCGTGCGCCCGTGGTCGTCGACGATGCGGTGCGCGCCCGCGAACGGGCGGCCGCCGCCGAGCGCGACGGTCGCGGTCCGGGAGAGCCGTTCCCGGTCGTCGGGATGCATGTGGGCCCGCAGCACCTCGGGGCCCGGCGCGACCGCGCCCGGCTCCCGCCCGAAGATCAGGTAGACCTCGTCGGACCACCACCATGCACCGCTGCCCACGTCCACGCGGTAGCGGCCCACGAGGAGCTGCGCCCCGGCCCCGAGGAGCTCCGCGAGCGCGACGAGCTCCCGTCGCACCGGGCCACCGGGCATGGACGACGTCGATGCGGACATGGCATCCCTCCCAGCACCTCGCACCAGGGTCGGGCCCACTCAGCGTGGTGTCACCACCACGCTACCGGGAGCGCGGCACATCGCCACCGCGGCCCCGTGCCTCGGGGCCGCGGTGGCGACGTCATCGCGGGTGATTTTCGGCCGGTCGCGGGCCCCCGACGGCGGATGCCGGGTCGGATGCCTGGTCGGATGCCGGGTCAGGCAGGTGCCTCCTGGGCGGCGGCCCGGTCGGCCCGACGGGCCTCGGCGGCCGCCTGCGCCTGGTCCTTGCGGTGCTCACGGAAGGAGTACCAGACGGCGTACGCCCACCCGAGGGCGATGAGCGCGTACACGGTGTTCGTGACCCCGGTGGAGACCGAGAGGAAGTCGCTGCCCATGAGGGTCCGCGCGTTGGTGAGGACGATGACCCCTCCGACGGCCGAGCCCAGCACCCGCGGCGGGACGAGCCGCACGAGCCACGCGGCGATCGGAGCCGCGATGAGACCACCCACCAGCAGCGCGAGCGCCCACATGGGGTCGATGCCCGCGGTGCCCAGGCCCACGAGGAACCCGAGGCTCGCGGCCACGGCGACGAAGAACTCGCTCGTGTCGATCGAGCCGATCACCTTGCGCGGCTCCATCCGCCCGCTCGCCAGGATGGCCGGGGTGCCGACGGGGCCCCACCCGCCGCCGCCGGTGGCGTCCATGAAGCCTGCGACGAGGCCGAGGGGCGTGAGGAACCGCTTGCGGAGCGGCTGGCCGAGGCGGTCGGTGCGCAGGCCGCGGAACGTGAAGCGCAGCAGCACGTACAGCCCGAGCGCCAGCAGCAGGACGGACATGAGCGGCTGCGCGATCTCGGTGGAGAGCCACGACAGGAACGTGGCGCCGGCGAACGCCCCGATCGCGCCGGGGACGCCGATCCGCAGCACGACCTTCCAGTCGACGTTGCCGAACCGCCAGTGCGACGCGCCAGACGCCAGGGTGGTGCCGATCTCCGCGAGGTGCACGGTGGCGCTGGCGGCGGCCGGGTTCGTGCCGATGGCGAGCAGCAGGGTCGTGGACGTGACGCCGTAGGCCATGCCGAGGCTGCCGTCGACGAGCTGGGCTCCGAGGCCCACGAGAGCGAGAAGCACGAGCGTCCGCACGGGCGGTGTCCCTTCGTCGTCGCGACAGCCCTTCTGCCGCAGCAGTCAAGTTAACCCATCGGTCCGATCGGATTCAAGGGTTACGAGCCATCACGGCCGCATGAGAGAAAGGTGCGAGGCCTCGAGCTGCCGGCGCGGGCCGACGCCGTCGTCGGTCCGGGCGGCGTCAGGGCGCCCGGTCAGTGACCCCCTCAGGGACGACCCGGGGTCAGGGGTTCTCCCAGGCGGCGCCGTCGGAGGTGAGCTGCCGCACGACGTCGGGCACGGAGCCCGCGGCGAGGTCCGCGAGCGTGACCTGCTCCAGCACCGCACGCACGTTGACGCGCAGCGCCACCCACACGTGCAGCAGCGACGCCGCCGCTCCCTCGTACTCGAGGTCGGAGGGGCGCGCGTCGCGCACGAAGACGAGCGGACCGTCGACCGCCCGGACGACGTCGGCCACCGTCACCCGGTCCGCCGGACGCGCGAGCACGTATCCGCCACCGGCCCCGCGCCGGCTCGCGACGATGCCCTCGCGACGCAGGTCGCTGAGGATCGCCTCGAGGAACCGGTGCGGGACCTGCTGCGCCTTGGCGAGCGCCTCCGCCGGCACCGGGTGCCCCCCGGTCGCGGCCGCCAGCTCCGCCGAAGCCCGGACGGCGTAGTCGGCCTTCGCCGAGATCCTCATCGGTCGGCGCCCTGCGGGTGCGGGTCAGGGTCCGTCGCGAGCGCCAGGAGCGGCCCCGCCGTGCGGGCCGACCCCGCGAGGGAGCCGCTCAGGGGCAGCTCGGGCAGGATGACCGCCTGGGCCGCGTGGTACACGTCCGGCTTGCCCACCCAGGTCCGTCCCGACGGGCGGTTGTCCGTGTCGAGCTCGTGGAACCACGACCCGCCCTCGTGGTCGAGAAGGTAGCGGTCGATCCAGTCCCACCACACCTCGGCGAGACCGGCGTACCGCTCCTCGCCCGTGACCGAGCCCAGCGCGTCGGCGGCAGCGACGGCCTCGGCCGCGACCCAGTGGAACCGTCGCGCCTCCACCGGTCGGCCGTCCCAGTCCGTGGTGTAGACGAATCCGCCCCGCTCGGTGTCCCACCCGTCCTCGACCGCACGGTCGAAGAGCGACTGCGCGGCGGCGGTGCGGCGCCCCTCCGTCCCGGTCGCGAGGTCCACCTGCAGGAGCAGGCGCGCCCACTCCAGCCCGTGACCGGGCGTCGCCCCGTACGGCTTGAACGGGTCGTGCGGACGGTCGGCGTTGTACTCGAGCTGGACGTTCCACTCCGCGTCGAAGTGCTCCGGGATACGCCACGCGTTGGCCCCGGCCCACCCGATCACACGGTCGGCGATCGCGGCGGCCCGTGCCGCCCACTCGCCGTCGCCCGTCGCGTCGTGCGCGGCCAGCAGCGCCTCGACCGAGTGCATGTTCGCGTTCACGCCCCGGTACGGGTCGACCTCGAGCCAGTCGCGCGACCGGGTGTCGAGGTGCAGACGGTGCCGGGCCTCCCAGAAGCGCTCGTCGAGCGTGCGCAGGGCGTCCTCGAGCAGCGCCGGCGCACCGGGCGTGCCGGCGATGGTTCCCGTGGCGCCCGCGAGCACCACGAAGGCGTGCGGGTACGCGCCCTTGGTCCCGTCGAGCTCCCCCGCGGCCGGGCCGACAGACGTCAGCCAGCCCCCGTGCTCGCTGTCGCCGAGCACGTCCCGCAGCCCGCCGATCGCGCGCCCGGCGGCGGCGCCCACCTCGGGCAGACCGAGCAGGTCGCCGAGCGCCAGCACGTGCGCCATCCGGCAGGTGATCCAGGTCTCCGCGGCGCGCGTCCTGTCCGGGCGGCCCGCGTCGTCGAGCCACCACGCGGCTCCGTCGTCCCGGATGGAGTCGACCGCGATGGCCGACAGCTCCGTGAAATGGCGGCGGCGCCATGCCGAGGACGGACCAGCGGGTGCGAGCGAATGAGTCACCACGGCAGCCTACCGACCGACGCCGCCATGCCCCACACCGGCCCGCCGTCGAGTATGAAGCGGTTGAGGGGATCGCTGCCGGGACCGGCCACGTACGTCCGCGGCCGGCTCCGACCGCGCGGGTGGTCCACCGCGGGTGCGGGTATGCGAAAGGCCCACCCCCGGGTCGGGGGTGGGCCTTTCGTGAATGGGTGTTCGGCGGCGTCCTACTCTCCCACCCCCTCTCGAGGGCAGTACCATCGGCGCTGAAGGGCTGAGCTTCCGGGTTCGGGATGGGACCGGGCGTTTCCCCTTCGCTATGACCGCCGTAACTTTATCGAGTTGTCAGGCACCCCCGTGGGTCCACACCTGTGGGTGTGGTGGGGGGGTGGTGCCCGTTTCTCGGGAACCGCACAGTGGACGCGTGCATGCTATTCGCACAACCGTAAGGGTTGTGGTGTGTGTGAAGTTGTTGGCTTATTAGTACCGGTCAGCTCCGACAGTCTTTCGTCCT
>NZ_BMDG01000001.1 GCF_014635665.1 Isoptericola cucumis | reverse complement strand
TGGTGCAGCTCCATGATCTTGCCGCTGATGTGCGGCTCCAGGGCGCTGTAGTCGTAGGGCAGGTCGGGCAGGGTGTAGACGGACATCTCGTTCCCTTCGTCGGTGCTGGCCACGCTAGGACCTCAACCGCGGTCGAGGTCAACGTGTTCCGGGTCACCATGCGCCGCGGCGCCGCTGGTCAGCGGGTCACGACGCCCAGTACGCACCGTCCGGGAAGCGGAACCGCGCCACGGATCCCGGGTGCATCTGCGTGGAGTACCCGGGCGCGGCGGGCAGCACGTACGACACGCCCTCGCCGGCGTCCTTCACCAGGCACGGGTCGGTGAAGTGCTCGTGCAGGTGGTCGACGAACTCCGTGATCCGCCCGTCCAGGGAGCCGGAGACGGCGACGTAGTCGAGCACGGACACGTGCTGCACCATCTCGCACAGCCCGACGCCGCCGGCGTGCGGGCACACGGGCACGCCGAACTTCGCGGCCAGCAGCAGCACCGCCACGATCTCGTTGATGCTGGCGAGCCGACCGGTGTCGAGCTGGCAGTAGTCGATGGCCCCGGCCTGGAAGAGCTGCTTGAACATCACCCGGTTGTGGCAGTGCTCGCCCGTCGCCACCCGCACCGGGGCGACGCCCTCGCGCACGGCCGCGTGGCCGAGCACGTCGTCGGGCGACGTGGGCTCCTCGATCCACAGCGGGTCGAACTGCTGCAGCGCCTTCACCCACTCGATCGCCTCGGGGACGTCCCACACCTGGTTCGCGTCGATCATCAGGGTGAGGTCCGGGCCGAGCACCTCGCGCGCGATGCCGAGCCGGCGCACGTCGTCCTCGAGCCGCGCGCCGACCTTGAGCTTCACGTGCCGGTAGCCGGCGTCCACGGCCTCCTGGGTGAGGCGGCGCAGCTTGGCGTCGTCGTAGCCGAGCCAGCCGGCCGACGTCGTGTAGGCGGGGTAGCCGCGGCGCTCCAGGTGGGCGATGCGCTCGGCCTTGCCGGGGGCGGCGGCGCGCAGGATCTCCAGCGCCTCGTCGCGGGTGAGCGCGTCGGAGAGGTAGCGCAGGTCGGCGACGTCGACGAGCTCCTCCGGGGTCATGTCGGCGAGCAGCCGCCACAGCGGCTTGCCGGCGCGGCGGCCGGCGAGGTCCCACGCGGCGTTGAGCACCGCGGCGAGCGACAGGTGCACGACGCCCTTCTCGGGGCCCAGCCAGCGCAGCTGGCTGTCGGCGGTGAGCTCCCGGTAGGTGGCGCCCATGTCGCCGACGACCTCGTCGACGTCGCGCCCGACGAGTCGCTCGGCCTGGTGGCGTGCCGCGAGCGCGACGACGTCGGTGCCGCGGCCGATCGTGAACGTCAGGCCGTGGCCCGCCAGGGGTGCGCCCTCGCCGTCCGTGCCGTCGGTGCGCAGCACCACGTAGACGGCGGAGTAGTCGGGGTTGTCGTTCATCGCGTCCGAGCCGTCGGACTCGAGGGACGTGGGGAAGCGGACGTCGGTGATCTCGACGGCGGTGATGGTGGGCATGCGCACCTCTTCGTGGCGACGAAACATCGGATGACTTCCCGCCAAGATAGCCCGCAGTTCGGCGGCCGGGCAAGAAACGGCGCGCCCTGTGGCGGGGAAAGATCCGAGGACTGTGCGGCGTGCTGTCGCCCCGTTCCGCGACGTACCGTGGGCGCATGCCCGAGCGCCCCGTCCTCGTCAGCGCCTGCCTGGCCGGCGTCCCGTGCCGGTACGACGGGCGGGCCAAGCCGGACCCGGGCGTGGTCGCCGACGTCGAGGCGGGGCGCGCCGTCCCCGCCTGCGCCGAGGTCCTGGGCGACATGGGCACCCCGCGGCCGGCCGCGGAGATCGTCGGCGGCGACGGCCACGACGTGTTCGACGGCGCGGCGACGGTGCGCACGGTCGACGGCGAGGACGTCACGGCCGGCTTCGTGCGCGGCGCCGAGCGGGTGGCCGATCTCGCGGCCGAGCACGGGGTCACGCGGGCGGTGCTCCAGGCGCGCAGCCCGTCGTGCGGGTGCGGGCGGATCTACGACGGCACGCACTCCGGCGCGCTGACCGACGGCGACGGCGTCGTGGCCGCGCTCCTCGCGCGCCGCGGCATCGACGTCGTCCCGCTCCGCGGCACGAGCGCCGACTGACCGCCCGGGCCGCATAGGCTCGTGCCGCTCAGACGGTCACCGGCGACGAGAAGAGGGCAGATGTCAGAGGCGACGAAGCGGGCACTGGTCGTGCGCGGCGGCTGGGAGGGTCACTCCCCGGAGGCCGCGACGGACCTGTTCCTGCCCTTCCTGCGGGAGCAGGGCTTCGAGGTGCGGGTGGAGTCCGACAACGAGGTCTACGCCGACGCCGAGGTGATGGCGGCGACCGACCTGGTGCTGCAGTGCGTGACGATGTCGCAGATCAGCGGCCCCGCGCTGACGGGGCTGCGCGCGGCGGTCGAGGCCGGCACCGGGCTGGCGGGCTGGCACGGCGGCATCGCCGACTCCTACCGCGCGAGCTCGGACTACCTGCAGCTCGTGGGCGGCCAGTTCGCCACCCACCCGGGCAAGGAGCCGCACCTGCGCCGCGGCGACGCGAGCGACAACTACCTGCCGCACACGATCGAGCTCACCGACCTCGGTCGCGAGCACCCGATCACGGCCGGCCTCGACGACGTCGAGCTCGACACCGAGCAGTACTGGGTGCTGCACGACGACCTCATCGACGTCCTCGCCACCACGACGCACCCCGCGCCGGACTGGCACCCGTGGCACCGCCCGGTGACCTCCCCGGCCGTGTGGACGCGGCAGTGGGGCGCGGGGCGCGTGTTCGTCGCGACGCCGGGGCACTCCGTCGACGTCCTGGAGCACCCGACGGTGCGCACCGTCGTGGAGCGGGGGCTGCTGTGGGCGAGCCGATGAGGGAGCGCGCGGACGGGCCGGTGGGCCTCGGCATCGTGGGGCTCGGCGTCATCTCGCGCCAGTACCTGGACACGCTCGCCGGGCACCCCGGGGTGCGGGTCGCCGCCGTCACCGACCTCGACGGGTCGCGGGCCCGGGCGGTCGCCGCCGAGCTGCCCGGCGCCCGCGTGGCGGCCGACCTCGACGCCCTGGTCGCGGACGACGACGTGGACGTGGTGCTCGACCTCACGACGCCCGCCGTGCACGCGCACGTCGCGAAGGCCTGCGCGGCCGCGGGCGTCGACCGGTACGGCGAGAAGCCGCTGGCCGTCGACCTGGCGTCGTCACGCGAGGTGATGGCGGCGGCCGCCGCGGCGGGCACGCGCGTGGGCTGCGCCCCCGACACGGTGCTCGGCACCGGTGTGCAGACCGCACGGGCCGCCGTCGAGCAGGGAAGGGTCGGCACCCCGACGGCCGCCGTCGCGACGTGGGTCTCGCCCGGTCACGAGGCCTGGCACCCGCACCCCGACTTCTACTACGCCGCGGGCGGCGGGCCGCTGCTGGACATGGGCCCGTACTACCTCACGAGCCTGGTGCAGATCCTCGGGCCGGTGGCCTGGGTGCAGGGCGCGGCGTCCCGGTCGCGCGACGAGCGCACCATCGCCACGGGGCCGCGCGCGGGCGAGCGGGTGCCGGTCGAGGTCGCGACGCACGTGACCGGCGTCCTCGGTCACACGAGCGGTGCGCTGTCGACGGTCACGGTGAGCTTCGACGCGGCCGGCTCCCACGCGCGGCCCATCGAGGTGCACGGGACCGACGGCTCGCTGGTCGTGCCCGACCCGAACACCTTCGACGGCGACGTCGAGCGGTGCCGCCGCGGGGCCAGGAGCTGGGAGGTGCTGCCGCCCAGCGCCGGTTTCGAGGCGGCCGGCCGCGGCGTCGGGCTGCTCGAGATGGTGGGCGCGGCGGGCCTGGGCGACGCTCCCGCGTCCCCGCGCGCCGGGGGCGACGTCGGGCTGCACGTCATGGAGGTCATGTCCGGCCTGCTCGGCTCGGCCGACGACGGACGCCGGGCCGCGATGACCACCACGCCGGCCCTGCCGCCGCTCGTGCCGCTCACGCCGGCCGCCGTCTGGCACGGCGGGCGCTGAGCGCTCACAGCACGCGCAGCGCCCCGACGTCGTCGCGCTCGCGGCGGGTGAGGGCGCGCAGCACGGCGTGCGCGCCGTGCCGCTCGAGCGCCGCCGCCACGAGGAGGTCGACCGCGACGCCGGCGGCCGCGTCCGGGGCGCGGGTGCCGGTGCCGACGCTGAGCGCGAGGTCGTCGGTGTGCACGGCCAGCTCGACGCAGCGAGTGCGGAGGTACTCGTCGAGCAGCATCTCCTCGCCCGGGCGGTGCAGGATCGCGACCCGGCGGTCGGCGGGCTCCCGCGGGAGGCGGGTGCGCAAGCGGCCGAGGGTCTCGGCCGTGCGGTCCGCGACGGCGGCAGGCCCGGCCTCCGCCGACTCCTCGCTGCGCGCCCGCACGCCCCGGTTGAGCGCGGAGCCCGGGTCGGGCGCGTCCACGATGCGCGCGTAGTACGTCACGGCGGACGTCGGCCGCACCTCCGTGCCGTCAGCGCGGTCAGCACCGTCAGCGCCGTCGAGGAACCACTCCACCTGCAGCACGCTGCGCGCGAGGTGCCCGGCGAGCGCGCCGACCGTCATTCCGGCGAGCACGGACATGTCGTCCCAGGACTCCGCGACCGGCGGGTGCACGAGGAGTCTGGCCGCCTGCTCGGCGGCATCCAGGTACGCGGCCCGGACGGGGCGCTGCACGACGGGTGGGGTGTCAGGGCTCGTGACGGGGCTCATGCGGCCGAGCCTGGCACGGCGACAGGTGGGCGACGATCTCCTGTCCACCCTCGACGCGCCGGCCGCCGGCTCAGCTCGTGGGGATCGTCGCGACGGCGTCGATCTCCACGAGCACGCCGGGGCGTGCGGTCGGGACGGCCAGGACGGTGACGGCAGTGCGCTGCCGGCCCCAGACCGCCGCGGCTGCGGCGTATCCCTCCGTCGGGTCCTCCCCGGCCGCGAGGTAGATGTTCAGCTTGACGACGTGCTCGCGGTCCGTCCCCGCCTGCTCGAGCACCGCGAGCACGTTGCGCAACGCCTGCTCCGTCTGCGCGCGCAGGCCGTCGAGCAGCGTGCCGTCGCCGTCGATGCCGTTCTGCCCGCCGACGTACAGGGTCCGGCCGGCGGGCGCGACCATGCCCTGAGCGAAGGCGGGGCTGTGGACCAGCGAGGGCGGGTCGACCGGGGTGGGCAGCTGTGTCATGTCGTCTCCTCGGGTCCGGGTGCCCGTCACCGGGCCACCGACCGAGTCTCGCGCCGGCCACCGACAGACGGCCGTGCCCCGGCCACGCGAACGGTCAGGCCGGCGTCTGCCACTCGTCCGCCAGGACGGACCAGATCTCGATGTCGAGGCGCTCCCCCCGGTGGAGGTGCTGCGCGCGCAGCACGCCCTCGCGGCGCATCCCGAGCCGGCGGGCGACGGCGATGCTGGGGGCGTTCGCCGCCGCGACGCGCCACTCGACGCGCTGGACGCCGCGCTCCCGCACGGCCCAGTCGATGATGAGCCGGGCCGCCCGGGTGACCAGACCGCGGCCCGCGGCGGCCGGCTCCAGCCAGCAGCCCGCCTCGGCCGTGCCCTGGGCCACGTCCATCGTGCGGAACAGGACGCCGCCCACCAGCCGCCCGTCCGCCCAGATGCCGTACAGGCGCCCGGTGTCGCTGGCCGCCTTCTCCGCGTAGCGGGTGAGGAACGCGCGGCTCGACCCCAGGTCGGCGACGGCGTCCGGGAGCCCGACGTACCGGCCGACGAACTCGCGGCCCCGGTCCATGTGGGCCAGGAGCTCCTCGGCGTGCCACGGCTCCAGCGGTCGCAGCTCCGCGCCGTCGTCACCGAGGGTCCTCGTGAACATCGTGTCCTCCTGGGGGTCCGTGGCCGGCCGCCGATGGCCGGTCCGCCGGGATCTTCCCACGTAGGGTCGTCGCGTGAACCGGACCGACCGGATGTACGCGATCGTCGAGGAGCTGCGGGCCGTCGCCCCGCGCCCGCGGAGCGCGACGTGGCTGGCAGGCCGGTTCGAGGTGAGCCGCCGTACCGTCGAGCGGGACATCAGCGCGCTGCAGCAGGCCGGCGTGCCCGTCTGGGCCGAGCCGGGGCGCACCGGCGGCTACTGCCTCGACCGCGCCAGGACGCTGCCCCCGGTGAACTTCAGCCCGGACGAGGCCGTGGCCGTCGCCGTGGCCCTCGGCGGCGTGGCCGGGACGCCGTTCGCGGGCGGTGCGTCGACCGCGCTGCGCAAGATCCTCGCGGCGATGCGCGACGACGACGCGGCCGCCGCGCACGACCTCGCCGCGCGCGTGCACCTGCTCGGCGCGCCGGCCGACCGGCCCGGTGTCCCCGCGGTCCTCGCCGACGCGATCTCCGCGCGCCGCGTCCTGCGCCTGCGGTACACCGACCGCGAAGGCGTCCCGACCGTGCGCGACGTCGAGCCGCTCGGGTTCGTCGGGTCGTCCACCGGGTGGTACCTGCTGGCCTGGTGCCGCCTGCGCGAGGCGGTGCGCGCGTTCCGCCTCGACCGGGTGGTCCGCGCCACGGCGACCAGCGAGCGGGCGCCCCGGCGTGCCGTCCGGCCCGAGGACCTCCAGGTGCCCGAGGGCGACCTGCGGACCCTGGCGCTGCTGGACTGACTGCGAGGACCGTGTTCGCCGGCACGTCCTCGCACCCGCCGCCGGAAACACCGACACCGGGGTGTCGCGGGGCGGGGCGACGCTGGTCGGGAGCCCGCGGGAACGCCCGCGGGCCGCGACCGGGAGGACCACCATGAACGACCGCACGTCCCTCGTCTCCGTCCGCCTCATCACGGACGACGTCGACCGGCTGACCGCCTTCTACGAGCGCCTCACGGGTGTTGCGGCGCACCGACCGTCGCCGGAGTTCGCCGAGGTGCGCACGCCGGGCGGCACCCTCGCCGTCGGCAGCACCCGCACCGTCCCGCTGTTCGGCCCGGGCTCGGCGGAGCCCGCGAGCAACCGCACCGCCATCGTGGAGTTCCGCGTCGACGACGTGGACGCGGTGCACGCCGGCCTCGACGACACGGTCGAGGTCGTCACCGCGCCGACCACCATGCCGTGGGGCAACCGGTCGCTGCTGGTGCGCGACCCGGACGGGACGCTGGTCAACTGCTTCGCCCCCGTGAGCCCAGTCCCGTGAGCCCAGTCCCGTGAGCCAAGTCCCGTGAGCCCACGTCCGTGAGCGTGCGGTAGCGGCCGGGAGCGCGAGCGCCCCGCGTCGTGTCGGTCCCGCGTCACACCGGAACTGTCCCGACCCGCCCGCGGGCGCCCATAGGCTTGACGCGTGACCTCCACCGCCCCCGCCGTCTCCCGGCCGGGCGGCACCCCGAGCGTGCCGCCGCGGCCGTGGTGGCTCGTCGCCGCCGGGCCGGCCGCCGTCCTCGTCGCCGTCGTCGCCGTGCTGCTCGGCGGCGCGTACTCCGGGGCGTTCCAGGCGCTCGGGGGGTTCAGCGACCCCGGCGCGCTGGTGCGCTACGGGCTGCCGGTGGCCACGGTGCTCACCGAGCTGGCCGTCGCGGTCACGCTGGGGTCGCTCGTCGCCGCGGCCTGCCTGGTGCCGCCGGGGCGTGCGCAGTCGCGCCTGCTGGGTGCGGCCGGCGCCGCCGCCACGGTGTGGGCGATCGCCGCCGTCGTGCAGCTCGTGCTGCGGTACGCGAACATCTCCGGCACGTCGCCCGCGTCGCCGGCCTTCGGGCAGGGCCTCGCGCAGTTCGTCACCGACCTCGACCTCGGCAAGCTCTACCTGGGGATCATCGTCGTCGCGGCCGTGACCTCGGCGGTCGCCATGGCCGTGCGCGGCCCGGTCGGGGCGATGTGGACGGCGCTGCTGCCGCTGGCCGCGCTCGCCGCGCAGTCCACCACCGGGCACGCGGCCGGCGCCGCCGACCACCAGGTCGCCGTGGGCGCGATGCTGCTGCACCTGGTCGGCGCGGCGCTGTGGGTCGGCGGGCTCGGCGCGCTGCTCGTCGTGGTGCTCGCGCCCGGCGACGGGCGGAGCGATGGACGGAGCGACGGCCGGAGCGCCGGGAAGGGCGGCGGGCGGGACGAGCGCCCGTCCGACGACGGCCGCGTGGCGGCGTCGGCGGTCGCGCGGTTCTCCCCGGTCGCCGGGTGGTGCTTCGCCGCGGTCGGGGTCTCCGGCGTCCTCAACGCCTGGATCCGCATGGAGTCGGTCGGCGACCTGCTCACCCCGTACGGCACGCTGCTGCTGGTCAAGGTCGTGCTCATGGTGGGGCTCGGTGGCCTGGGCTTCGCCCACCGCCTGTGGATCGTCGACCGGCTGGGGCGGGTCGCGGGCGGGCCCGGGGGCGCGTCGGCGGTGCGGCGCCTGTTCTGGCGGCTGCTCGCCGTCGAGCTGCTCCTCATCGGCGCCGTCTCCGGTGTCGCCGTGGCGCTCGGCTCGACCGCCCCGCCGGTGCCCGACGAGGTGCCCGTCGACGTCTCGCCGGCGTACCAGCTCACGGGCGAGGCGCTGCCGCCGGAGCCCGACCTCGCCCGCTGGTTCACCGAGTGGAGCCTGGAGCCGATGCTCGCCTTCGCGTGCGTCGCCGGGCTGGTCGTCTACCTGCGCTGGGCGCGCCGCCTGGCCCGCCGCGGCGACCGCTGGCCGCTGGGCCGCACCGTCTCGTGGTGCCTGGGCATGGTCGTGATGTTCTGGACCACCAGCGGCGGCCCCGCCGTGTACGGGCACGTGATCTTCAGCGGCCACATGGTGCAGCACATGACGCTGGCGATGCTGGTGCCGCTCTTCCTCGTGCTGGCCGCCCCGGTCACGTTGCTGCTGCGTGCCATCCCCGCCCGCAAGGACGGGTCGCGCGGTCCGCGCGAGTGGGTGCTCGGCCTGGTGCACTCCCGCGTCGGGCAGTTCTTCGCCCGCCCGGTCGTGGCCGCCGTCCTCTTCGCCGGCGGCATGATCGCGTTCTACTACACGCCGGCGTTCGAGTTCGCGCTCACCAACCACGCCGGGCACGTGTGGATGATCGTGCACTTCACGCTCGTGGGGTACCTCTTCGCCAACGCCCTCGTGGGCATCGACCCGGGGCCGAGCCGCCCGCCGTTCCCCCAGCGGCTGCTGCTGCTGTTCGCGACGATGGCGTTCCACGCGTTCTTCGGCGTCGTCCTGACCTCGGGCGAGTCGCTGCTCGTGGCCGACTGGTTCGGCAACATGGGCCGCCCCTGGGGCCTGCCCGCCATCGAGGACCAGCAGCGCGGCGGTGGCGTCGCGTGGGGCATCGGGGAGCTCCCGACGCTCGCGCTGGCGATCGCCGTCGCCGTGCAGTGGACGACGTCCGACGAGCGCGAGGCCCGCCGTCGTGACCGCCAGGCCGACCGCGACGGCGACGCGGAGCTCCACGCCTACAACGACATGCTCACCAAGATAGCCGAGCGGGACGAGCGCCCGCCGAGCTAGGGTCCCGGGCCGGGCCGTCTCGCGGCGGGGCTCGCGTCAGACTCCGCGTCAGAACAGGCCGTCGAGCACCTTCGCCGCGAGCCCCAGGGCGGTGGTGGTGCCCAGGCCGTCACCGACCGTGACGGTCGTGACGCCCGGCACCGGGTCGGAGACCCCGAACGGGGTGCCGGCGAACGGCCCGCGCCGCGGCCGTGGCAGCACGACGTCGGGCACGGTCCAGCGGCCGCGCACCCGCAGCGGGCCGCCGAGCAGCGTGGACGCCGCGCGCAGCAGCGCCTCGTCGGCGGCCTCCGAGCGGGCCGGGTGCCGGTCGGTGCCGTCGGGCGACCCGAGCGCCGGCGGGCGCGCGTCGCCGAGCACCAGCGTGTCCCCGTCGGGGCCCGAGTGGCGGGTGAACGCGAGGTGGACGTCCGCGTCGAGCAGCTCCGGGTCGACGGTGCGCAGGTGCTCGCGCACGTCCGCGCGCGACGGGCTGTGCGTGTACGCGGCGTCACGCAGCAGCGTCGTGCCGCCGAGCACGACGGGGGCGTCGTGCGCCGGCCCGCCCGGCGCCCCGCCCGGTGCCCCACCGTCGGGCGCGGCGACCCGCAGCACCTGCCGGACGTCGTGACGCACCCCGGCGCGGGCGGCCTCGGCCGGGAAGTGCCGGTCCAGGTCCGGCCCGACGGCGACCAGCACGCGTCGTGCCACGACCTCGCCCCGGGACGTGCGCACCAGGGTGCGGCCGCTGCCCGCCTCGAACGCCCACGCCGTCGTCGACCGGGCGACGTCCGCGCGCGGCTGCGCGTCGAGCCAGGCGGCGAGGGTGCCGAGCGCGTCGGCGACCTCCACCCGCAGGTCGAGGGGCAGGAACGCCCCTCCCACGACGCCGTCGGGCGCCACCCCGGCCCGCTCCGTGGCCTCGGGCGCGGTGAGCAGCGCGGCGTCGCCGTCGCGGGCCGCGACGAGGTCGTCCAGGACGGCGAGCTCGGCCGTCGAGCGCGCCACCACCACCGCGCCGGTGTCCTTGGCGCGGAAGCCGACCTCGCGGCCCAGCTTGAGCCAGCGCTCGCGCGACGCGAGCGCGCAGGAGAGGGTCGCGGCGTCCTGCGTCGTGACGGCCACATGGCCGCTGCGCCGGGCGGACGATCCGCCGGGGCGGGCGTCGCGCTCGACGACGAGCACGGAGTGCCCGCGGGCGTGCGCCTCGATCGCGTGCGCGAGCCCCACGATCCCGGCCCCGACGACGACGAGGTCGACGGACGCGGGCAGGGCGGGGAGGTGTGCGGTGCGGGGCGACGGCGGTCTCACGACGAGACCTTGCACGACGCCGCACGACCCCCTCAACCGCAAGGAGCGCTCCGGGCGACAAGTTCAGGAACTGTTCACCGGGTGTTCCCCGCGGGGACGGTCCGCGGCCGAGATCGGTGGTTCGGGGCGAGGTCGGTGATCCGGACCGCCGACCTCGCCCCGAACCGCCGACCTCGCCCCGGACCACCGGTGGTGGGCTGTGATAGACCAGGCGCGTGACCCAGGACACAGCTACCCCCTTCCACGACCTCGACCGCTACCTGGAGGTGCCGCGGGTCGCGGGGCTCGCCCTGAGCGGCGACGGCTCCCGCCTGGCCACCACGGTGCAGACGCTCGACCGGGAGCGCACGGGGTGGACGACGGCGGTGTGGGAGGTCGACCCCACGGGGGCGGCCCCGGCGCGGCGGCTCACGCGCAGCCGCAAGGGCGAGTCGTCCGCGGCGTTCGCGGCGTCGGGCGACCTGCTGTTCACGTCCGCCCGGCCGGACCCGGACGCCGAGCCCGGGAACAAGGACGACGACCCGAAGACGGCGCTGTGGCTGCTGCCCGCCGGCGGCGGGGAGGCCCGGGTGGTCGCCACGGCGCCCGGCGGGCTGAGCGGGGTGCTGGCCGCGCGCGACGCGGACGTCGTCTCCGTGACGGCTCCCGTCATGCCGCGGGCCGCGAGCCTGACGGAGGACGGCGCGCTGCGCAAGGAGCGCACGGACCGCAAGGTGTCGGCCGTGCTGCACGCCGGGTACCCGGTGCGGTTCTGGGACCACGACCTCGGGCCCGACGAGGACCGCCGCTTCGTCGCGTCGCTCGCCCCTGCCGACGACGCGCGCCTCGAGCTGCGCCAGCTCACCGGCCCGGGCCGCCAGCTCGACGAGCACGAGAGCGACCTCAGCCCCGACGGCACCACGCTGGTCACCACGTGGACGGTGGCCGAGGCGGGCGCGGCACAGCGCGCCACGCTCGTCGCGGTGGACACGGCCACGGGGGAGCGCCGCACCCTGGTGGACGACCCGGACGCCGACGTCTACGGCCCGGCCGTCTCCGCCGATGGACGCTGGGTCGCCTACGTGTCGGAGACGATCACGACGCCGGAGCAGGCGCCGGTCCTGCGGCTCGGCCTCGTCCCGCTCGACGGCGGCGAGGCCGCCCCCGAGATCCTCGCCGACGACTGGGACCGCTGGCCCACGTCCGTCGCGTGGCTGCCCGACGGGTCGGGCCTGGTCGTCACGGCGGACGACGACGGGCGCGGCCCGGTGTTCCTGCTGGGCTTCGGCGCCGGCGGGCCCGGGGCGGGGGAGCCCGTCGTCGTGGAGCGGGTGACGGCGGACGACGCGACCTTCACCGACGTGCGGGTCGCGCCCGACGGCGCCGCGCTGTACGCGCTGCGCACGAGCTACGCGGCGCCGTCCGCGCCGGTGCGCATCGACCTGGCGGCCTTCCGCGCGTCCGGCGACGCGGGGGAGCGGGAGCCGGTGGCGGCCACCGCGCTGCGCGGCCCGGTCGCCGCGCCGACGCTGCCGGGCGTCCTCACGGAGGTCGAGACGACGGCGCCCGACGGCGCCCGGGTGCGGGCGTGGCTGGCGCTGCCCGAGGGGGCGACCGCGAGCGACCCGGCGCCGCTGCTGCTGTGGATCCACGGCGGCCCGCTGAGCTCGTGGAGCGCCTGGTCGTGGCGCTGGAACCCGTGGCTGATGGTGGCGCGCGGCTACGCCGTCCTGCTGCCCGACCCGGCGCTGTCGACCGGCTACGGCCAGGACTTCGTGCAGCGCGGCTGGGGAGCCTGGGGCGGGGCGCCGTTCACCGACCTCATGGCGATCACGGACGCCGCCGAGGCGCTGCCCGAGGTCGACGCCGCCCGCACGGCCGCGATGGGCGGGTCGTTCGGCGGGTACATGGCGAACTGGGTGGCCGGCCACACCGACCGGTTCCGGGCGGTCGTCACGCACGCCAGCCTGTGGGCGCTCGACCAGTTCGGCCCCACCACGGACCACGCCTACTACTGGCACCGCGAGATGACGGCCGAGATGGCGCAGGCGAACAGCCCGCACCGCTTCGTGGGCGACATACGCACGCCGATGCTCGTCGTCCACGGGGACAAGGACTACCGGGTGCCGGTGGGCGAGGGGCTGCGGCTGTGGCAGGAGCTGCTGACGAGGTCCGGGCTGCTGGCGGCCGACGACGGGTCGACGGTGCACCGCTTCCTCTACTTCCCGGACGAGAACCACTGGGTGCTGGCCCCGCAGCACGCGAAGGTCTGGTACCAGGTGGTGCTGGCGTTCCTCGCCGAGCACGTGCTGGGCGAGTCCCCGGAGCTGCCCGACCACCTGTAGCGCAGGATCTCGCTGCTCGGGGGCCCGTGGCCGATGAGTCCCGCCCGCCCGGCCGGTCCGCACCGCACGCAAACGGACGGGAGAACATCTCATGCTGAGTCGTGTCGCAGAGGGCGTCTGGGTCCACCAGAGCGAGCTGCTCCGGAACAACGCCGTGGCCGTGCAGGGCAGCCAGGGGGCGCTTCTCGTCGACCCCGGGCTCACCGGCGACGAGATGGCGTGCCTCGCCGCCGACCTCCGTGACCTGGGGCTGCCGGTGGTGGCGGGCTTCTCGACGCACCCCGACTGGGACCACGTGCTCTGGCACCCGGAGCTCGGCGAGGCGCCCCGGTACGGCACGGCCCGCTGCGCGGCGCTGCTGCGCGACCTGCTGGCGGACCCGGGCTGGCAGGCCCGCGCCGCCGAAGGACTGCCGCCCGAGATCGCGGACGAGGTGCCGCTGGACCTGTACGGCCGCGTCACCGGGCTGCCGGCCGGGACGGCGCGGGTGCCGTGGGACGGTCCGCACGTCCGCGTCGTCGAGCACCCGGCGCACTCCCCGGGCCACGCGGCGCTGGTCGTCGAGGAGCGCGGAGTTCTCGTCGCTGGCGACATGCTCTCGGACGTCTTCGTCCCGATGCTCGACGACTTCGGCGACGCGAACGACCCGGTCGGCGAGTACCTCGAGGGGCTGCGGCTGCTGGAGCGGGCGGCCGACGGCGTCGAGGTCGTGGTCCCGGGCCACGGGTCGGTCGGCGGGGCCGACCAGCTGCGCGCACGGATCGGCCGGGACCGCGCCTACCTGCACGCCCTGCGGGACGCCAGCACCCCCGACGACCCGCGGATCGGCCCCGAGGTCGAGCCCGGCTGGGAGTGGGTGAGCGACATCCACGAGGGGCAGGCCCGGAGCGTCGCCCGCCGGCGGGAGCGCGGCACGACGCCCGAGCAGGGCGGGTCGGCCGGCCCGGGCCGGTGACGCCCGGGCTCAGGCCGGGGTGACCAGGAGGTCGACGAGGGCCTCGATCAGGACGCTCGCGCGGTCGTCGTCGGCCCCGGCGAGCAGCGCGGTGCGCTGGCCGGTCTCGAACGCGCCGAGCAGCAGGTCGACCGCCGTGCGCGGGTCGACGGCGAAGCGCAGGCCGATGCTGCCCACCAGGCGCTCCAGCACGCCGACGAGCTCGTCGCGCAGGCGCACCTGCTGTTCCGCGTAGCGGGCGGCGATCTGCGGGTCGCGCAGGGCGAGCAGCTCGAACTCGAGCGCCATGACGCTCCACGACTGGGCGGCGGCGGGGTCGGGCAGCACGGAGGCGATGATCCCCCGCACGGCCTCCCGGATGCCGTCCCGGGTGCCCACCTCCGCGGGCTGCACGTCGCTCGTCGCCACCTCGAGGGCGGTGAGCTGGGCGCGGATCTGCCGCTCGGTGAGGGCGAGGAAGAGCTCTTCCTTGCTCGCGAAGTTGGAGTAGAAGGCGCCGCGCGTGAACCCGGCGGCCTCGCAGACGGCCTCGATGGAGGCGGCCTGGACGCCGTGCCGGGCGAACACGTCGAAGGCGGCGTCGAGGAGCCGGCCGCGCGTGCGCTCGCGGCGGGGCGAGATCACCGCACCGACCGTGCGCCCGGGGTGCCCCCCGCTCTCGTCGGCCACCGTCTCCTCCTCAGGGTCTTGCGTCGTGACGTCTTCCGTCGTGGCGCGGCGCTGGGCGCCGCCGCGCGCCTACGATACATTGCTGTATCGGATACAGTGCCGTATCGATTCCCCTGCATCGTCGTCCCGGGAGCCCACCTGTGTCCTCCGTGCTCTACTCGCTCGGTCGCTGGGCCGTCCGCGCCCGCCGCCTCGTCCTCGTCGGCTGGCTGCTGGTGCTCGCGCTCGTGGGCGGTGCCGGCGGGCTCCTGTACCAGGGCTTCGACAACTCGGTGACCATCCCCGGCACGGAGTCGCAGGACGCCCTCGACCGGCTCTCCGCCACGTTCCCCCAGGTCAGCGGCTCGTCCGCGCAGATCATCGTGGTCGCCCCCGACGGCACGACGGTCCAGGACGACGCCGTGCGCGGCCCGGTCACCGAGACCGTCGAGGAGCTCGGCGACCTCGACCAGGTCGCCGGCGTCACCTCGCCGTACGACGACGTCGCCCCCGCCGAGATCAGCGACGACGACGGGGCCACGCTGCTGACGATCCAGCTCGACGGCGACCAGTCCGTCATCACGGAGGACACCAAGGACGCGCTGCACACCGCGAGCGACGACCTGGCCGCCGCGCTGCCCGACGGCTCGCAGACGAGCCTCGGCGGCGAGCTGTTCAGCGTCGAGTTCCCGCACCTGAGCATCATCGAGGCGATCGGCGTGGTGGTGGCCCTCGTCGTCCTGATCATCACGCTGGGCTCGTTCGTGGCGGCCGGGCTGCCGCTGATCAACGCGCTGATGGGCGTGGGCGTCTCGATGCTGCTGCTGCTCGGCGCGACCGTGTTCGGCCCGATCAACTCGACGACGCCGATGCTCGGGCTCATGCTCGGCCTCGCGGTGGGCATCGACTACGCGCTGTTCATCGTCTCGCGGCACCGCGAACAGCTGGGCGACGGGCTCGCCGTCGACGAGTCGATCGCGCGGTCCGTGGCGACGGCCGGCTCGGCCGTCATCTTCGCCGGCCTCACGGTGATGATCGCGCTGGTCGGCCTCGGGGTCGCCGGCATCCCGTTCCTCACCGTCATGGGCGTCGCGGCGGCCGCCGCGGTCGGCATCGCGGTGCTCGTGTCGCTCACGCTGCTGCCCGCCCTGCTGTCGTTCGCCGGCGAGCGGCTGCGGCCGCGCGCCCCGCGGGCGCGCCAGGGTCGCGGCCGTCGCCAGGCCGCGCCGGAGGGTCGCCGGGAGAACCGCTTCTTCGCCGGCTGGGTGCGCGGCGCGACCCGGTACCCGGTGGTGACCATCGTCGTCATCGTCGGCGCGATCGCCGCGCTCACCTGGCCCGCCACGAACCTCCGCCTCGCCCTGCCGGACGCCGGCTCCCTCACCGAGGACAACTCCGCCCGGGTCACGTACGACCTGGTCGCCGAGGAGTTCGGCGACGGCTTCAACGGTCCGCTGATCGTCACCGGGTCCATCGTCACCAGCAACGACCCCGTGCAGCTGATGGACGACCTCGGCGAGGAGATCTCCCAGCTCCCGGGCGTCGCCGACGTCCCGCTGTCGACGCCGAACCCGAGCGCCGACACCGGCATCGTCCAGGTGGTGCCGGAAGGAGGGCCGACGTCCGAGGAGACGAAGGCTCTGGTGAACGAGATCCGCGACCAGCACGACCACTACCTCGAGAAGTACGGCGTCGACCTGTCCGTCACCGGGTTCACCGCCGTCGGCATCGACGTGTCCGACAAGCTGGGCGCGGCGCTGCTGCCGTTCGGCCTGGTGGTCGTGGGCCTGTCCCTGGTGCTGCTCACCATGGTGTTCCGCTCGATCTGGGTGCCGGTCAAGGCCTCGCTCGGCTACCTGCTGTCGGTCGGCGCGGCCTTCGGCACGGTGACGCTCGTCTTCGAGAACGGCGTCTTCGCCGACGCGCTCAACGTCACCACCCTGGGCCCGGTGATCAGCTTCATGCCGATCATCCTCATGGGCGTGCTGTTCGGGCTGGCGATGGACTACGAGGTCTTCCTCGTCTCGCGCATCCGGGAGGACTACGTGCACGGCGGCGACGCCCGGCACGCGGTGCGCACCGGGTTCCTCGGCTCGGCGAAGGTCGTCACGGCCGCGGCCGTGATCATGTTCGCGGTCTTCGTCGCCTTCGTGCCCGAGGGCGACATGACGCTCAAGCCCATCGCACTGGGCCTCGCCGTCGGCGTGCTGGTCGACGCGTTCGTGGTGCGGATGACGCTGGTGCCCGCCGTGCTCGCCCTGCTGGGCGACCGGGCGTGGCACATGCCGCGCTGGCTCGACCGCGCGCTGCCCACGTTCGACGTCGAGGGCGAGGGCCTCGCCAAGGAGCTGCGGCTCGCGTCGTGGCCGGAGCCCGGGGCGCAGGACGCGGTGGCCGCGCGCGACCTGGAGGTCGCCGGCCCCGACGGCCCCGGCCGCGGGACGCCCGTCGTCGGGCCGGTGAGCGTCCGCGTGCCCGCCGGCGGCGCGCTGTGCGTCCACGGGGACGCGGCCGCGCCGGTGAGCGCGCTGCTGCTCGCCCTCGCGGGCCGGATGGCGCCCGACGCGGGCGCGGTCAAGGTCACGGGCCTGGTGCTGCCCGAGCGGGCGATGTCGGTGCGGGGGCGGGTCGCGGTCGTCGACGCCCGGGCCGAGGGCGGTCGCCCCGCCGCCGCCGTCGACGCCGCCGTGCGGGACGGCGCCCGGATGGTGGTCGTGGACCGCACCGAGTCCGTCGCCGACCGGCTGGCCCGCGAGGCGCTCGCGGGCGCCCTGGCCCGGGCGCAGGCCGGCGGGACCGCGGTGCTGCTCGGCGCCAGCGGGGTCGCCGCGACCGACCTGCTGCCCGGCGCGCCGGCGGCGGTGCTCGACGTCGGCGGTGGTTGGGGCGCGCCCACGACGCTGACCGGCGCCGACGTCCCGCCACCGGTCGAGCCCGACCCGGCACCGGCCGCGGGAGACCCGGCCGGGGACGGCGACGACACCATCGACGACGACACCCACGTGCAGGAGGTGCGGGCATGACCGCCCCGACGATCCCGGCCGCCGGCCGACAGGCGCGGAACCCGTGGCGCATCGCCGCCGTCGCGCTGCTCCCGATCATGGTGCTCGGGCTGCTGCTCGCCGCGCTGTGGAACCCGCAGGACCGGCTCGACCAGGTGCCGGCCGCCATCGTGAACCTCGACGAGCCGGTCGAGGTCGACGGGCAGACCGTGCCCCTCGGCCGGCAGCTCGCCTCCGGCCTCGTGAGCGGCGGGGCGACGGCGGAGGGCGAGAAGGCCGCGCAGCCCGCGGCCGACGCCACCAACTTCGCGTGGGAGATCACCGACGCCGACAGCGCGCGGGCCGGGCTCGCCGACGGCACGTACTCGGCCGTCGTGACCATCCCGGAGGGCTTCTCGGCGGCTGCCACGTCGTTCGGGGGCGAGCAGGTCGCGTCCGCGCGGCAGGCGACCATCGACGTCAGCACCCCGCCCGGCGGCCGGGTGGCGGACGACGCCCTCGCCCGCGTCGTCGCCGCGACCGCGACGTCCGTCATGTCGAGCACGCTCACCGAGACCTACGTCGACAACGTGCTCGTCGGCTTCGACGACCTCGCCGACGGCATCGGCGACGCGCAGGACGGGGCGACGCAGCTCGCCGACGGCGCGGGCGACGCCGCGGACGGCGCCGACCAGCTCGCCGACGGGGTCGACCAGACGCACACCGGCGCGGACCAGCTGGCCTCCGGCGCCGGCGAGCTGGCCTCGGGCGCGTCCGAGCTCGCGGGCGGGGCCGACGACCTCGCGGGCGGCGTCGCGCAGAGCGCCGCCGGGGCGGACGGCATCGCCGGCGGCGTCGAGGAGCTGGCCACCGGGACCCGCGGGCTCGCCGGCGGCGCGCGGGAGCTGGCGGACGGGCTCGGGGAGCTCGAGAAGCAGACGTCCGCGCTGCCGCAGCAGTCCCAGCAGCTCGCGGACGGGTCCGCCCAGGTCGCGGGCGGCGTCGAGGAGCTCGTGGGGACGCTGACCGGTGTGACCGGCGGCGCGAACGAAGCCCTCACCGGCCTCGGCAAGCAGCTCGGCTGCAGCGGCGAGCCAGCCGACATGCTCCCGCCCGAGCTGGTCGACGTCCTCACCGACGAGCAGCTCGCACAGCTCGCCCAGACGCTCGCCGGGCAGTCGGCGGAGATCTGCCAGCAGATCGAGGCCGGCCAGAAGGAGCTCGAGTCGCAGGCGACCGACCTCGAGAAGCTCAGCGCGGGTGCGCAGGACGTCGCCGACGGCAACGCGGCGCTCGCCGCCGGGATGGGTGAGCTGGCGGGCGGCGTCGGTCAGCTGTCGGCAGGGGCCGACGGGCTGGCGGGCGGCGTCGAGGAGACCGCGGACGGCGCGGGCGACCTCGCGACCGGCGCCCGCGGCCTGGCCGACGGGCTCGGCGCGCTGAGCGGCGGGGCGAGCACCCTCGCGAGCGGGGTGGGCGACCTGTCGACCGGCACGCAGGGCCTGGCGACCGGTACCGAAGAGCTGGCGGGCGGCATCGGCCGGCTGTCCAGCGGGGCGGGAGACCTGTCCTCCGGGGTCGGCCAGCTGGCGTCCGGTGCGGGCGACCTGTCCACCGGCCTCGGCGAGGCGAAGGACCAGATCCCGACCTACTCCGACGACGAGCGCAAGACGCTGTCCTCGGTCGTCGCCGAGCCGGTCGCGGCGCCCTCGTCGGACGGGCTGAGCACCGGCGCCTCCGGCCCGCTGTTCGCGGTCGTGGCGCTGTGGCTGGGCGCCCTCGCGCTGCTGACGGTGTTCCCGCCCGTGCTGGTGGGCGCCCTGGGCTCGACGCGCGACTCGGTGCGGCTCACGCTGACGGCGTTCACGCCGCCGGCGCTGGTCGCGGTGGGCACGGGCGCGGTGGTCGGCGGGATCCTCGCCGCCGTCGAGCACCTGAGCGTCGGCGGCTGGGTCGGCGCGGTCCTGCTCGGGGCCGTGGCCTCGGTCGTGTTCGTCGCCGTCCACCAGGGCTTCGTCGGCCTGCTGGGCAACCTCGGGCGCGGGATCAGCCTGCTCATCGCCGTGCTGATCATCGCGACGGGCGTCGTCGCGACGGTCCCCGCCGTGCTGCAGGGGCTGGTCGACGTGCTGCCCGTGGGCGCGGCGCGCGAGGCGCTGACGGCCGTCGTCGTGCCGGACGCCGGCGGGTTGGGCGGCGCGACCGCCGCGCTCGTCGTCTGGGGGCTCGGCGGGCTGGCGCTCGCCACCCTCGTCACGGCGCGCGGCCGGCAGCTGGGGGTGCGGCGGCTGCTGCGGGCCTGACCCGCCTGACCTGCCTGACCCGCCTGACCCGCCTGACCTGCCTGACCCGCCTGACCTGCCCGACCCGCCTGACCTGCCCGACCCGACCGGCCCGCCTCAGCCGGCGAGGCCGCGGCAGGTCGCGGCGACGGCGCGCCACCGGTCGACCAGCTGGCCGTCGGCGCGCCGTCGCGAGGCGGGCCCGAGGTGGGCCAGGCGGCGGTGCTCCCGCAGCGCGGTGAAGTCGTGGTCGAGCGCCCACAGCAGGGCGTCGAACACCTCGTCGGGGGACGGCGGCAGCGCTGCACGCGCGGAGGTCGGACGGCTCACACGGGGAGAGATGTCCGACTCGCCGGTTTGTGACGCGATCTGTGTCACACCCGTGGGCCAGACTCGCCGCATGGAGCTGACCCAGGCGCGCGAGACCAAGAAACAGCTGTCGGACTTCGCCCGTGACCTGGCCGAACGCCACGGCGTCCCGCTCGCGCCGTACTCCCTGGGAGAGGACGTCAGCGCGGCCGACGTGGTGCGTGCGCCCACCCTGTCGCTCGGCCTCGCGCCGCAGTCCGGCGGCGGGTACGGCATCGCGGTGCGCTACCGCCTCGGGGTGCCCACGGCGCGCGCGTTCGTCCGGCGCGTGACCGCCGAGGTCGGCCCGCAGGTCGACGTGCGGCGCACCGGGCGGATCCGCACGCTCGAGGGCAAGGCGCGCCCGCGCCCGCCGGTCGCCACCGCCCTGGCGGCGGGCGAGACCGACCGGGTGCGGCCGCTGCGTCCCGGGGCGTCGATCGCCCACGTGGACGTCACCGCGGGCACGCTCGGCGCGTTCGTCGCGCGGGCGGACGAACCCGACGCGCGGTACGTGCTGTCGAACTTCCACGTGCTGGCCGGGTCGCCGTCCGCGCGGGAGGGCGACGTCGTGCTGCAGCCCGGGCCGGCCGACGGCGGTCGTGACCCGGCGGACCGGGTGGGCACGCTGTCGCAGGTGGCGCCGCTCGCGCCGGGGGAGCCCGCGACGGTGGACGCCGCGCTGGCGCTGCTCGACGACGGCGTCGGCACGGACCCCGCCTACCCGGTGGGCCGGGTCACGACCACCGCCGAGGCGGTCGGCCGCGAGAGCGTCGCCAAGATCGGCCGCACCACGGCGCTGACCGCCGGGACGGTGACGGCGATCGAGCTCGACGACGTGGTCGTCGGCTACGGCGACGAGCTGGGCGTGCTGTCCTTCGACGGCCAGATCGAGGTGGAGAGCACGGGCGAGGGCCCGTTCTCCCGCGGCGGTGACTCCGGGTCGCTGGTGTACCGCGAGGACGGCGTCGCGCTGGGGCTGCTGTTCGCCGGGTCGGAGACCGGCGGCACCAACGGGACCGGGCTGACCTACTGCAACCCGATCGACGCCGTCCTGGCCGCGCTGGGCGTCGCCCTCGCCTGAGCACCTCGCGCCGCTCGGGGGCGACGGTCGGGCGTCAGGACCAGCTGAGCAGGGGCTGACCGTGCTCGATCGTGGTGCCGACCTGCGCGAGCGTCTCCACGGCGTCGGGCGTCGCCTCCAGCGCCACGACCGGGCAGACGGCGGACCGGCCGCCGCCGCGGACCGCGGCCGGGTCCCACGACACGAGCACCGCGCCGCGCTCGACGACGTCGCCCTCGGAGGCGTGGGTCGTGAACCCCTCGCCGCCGAGCTTCACCGTGTCGATGCCCAGGTGCACCAGCACCGCCCGGCCGTCGTCCGCCTGCACCACGAACGCGTGCGGGTGGAGCTTGACGATCGTGCCGGTGATCGGCGCCACGGCCTCGGTACCCCGCACGCCGTCGGGCTCGACGGCGAGGCCGGGGCCGACGAGGCCGGCGGAGAAGACGGGGTCGTCGACGTCGGACACGTCGACGACGGTGCCCGCGACGGGGGACAGGACGGTGAGGCCCGCCATCAGCGCAGGTCCTCGATGTCCGAGGCGATGTTGTCGGCCTCGGGCCCGACGATGACCTGGATCGCCGCGCCCGACCGCACGACGGCGATCGCACCGGCCGCGGTCAGGGCCTTGTCGTCGACCTGGTCCGGGTTCTCGACCTCGACGCGCAGGCGCGTGATGCACGGCTCGAGGTCGACGATGTTGTCGTCGCCGCCGAGGGCGTCGAGGATCTGCTGTGCCTTGCTCATGTTGCTCCCAGATTGTGCTCAGAACGGGTCTTGCGGGGTGTCGGTGGTGCGGTCCGGGCCGGCGGGGCTCACGTGCGGCTCACATGAGCTCGGCGAGGTCCGAGGCGATCGTGTCCACGCGCGGGCCGACCACGACCTGCACGACCCGCCCGTTGATCATCACGCCGAACACGCCTGCCCGCCGCAGCAGGGCGGCGTCGACGAGGGACGGGTCCTTGACGAGGGACCGCAGGCGGGTGGTGCAGGGGTCGATCTCGTCGATGTTCTCCACACCGCCGAGGCCGGCGAGGATCGACGCGGCGACCTGTTCGTCGGACGTGCCGGACGGGGTCATCGTGGGCTCCCTTCGGGGATGCGCCCGGGTCGGCCGGCGGAGGCCCCCGAGCGGTCGGTGCGCGGCACGAGCGTGGGCCGGGCCTCGCGGAGGGGGACGAACACGCTGTAGCGGTCGCCCCGGTAGCAGGCGCGCGAGAGCATCAGCGGCGCGTCGCCGCCGAACGTGCGTCGGGTGGTGCGCATGACCGCCTGCGAGGTGCGCATCTCCAGCGCGGCCAGCTCGTCGGGCGTCGCGTCGGCCGCGGTGATGGTCTCCTCGCCCCAGGTCGGGTCGAGGCCGCGGGCGCGCAGCGCCGCGTAGAGGCTCTCGGGGACGCCGCGGTCGAGCAGGTCGGGGGCGAGGTCCACGGGGATCCATGCCTCCTCGAGGCTCATCGGGTTCCCGTCGGCGGTGCGCAGGCGCAGGACGCGGTGCATGGGGGTGCCGGCCGGCCGGTCGAGGGCCTCGGCCACGGGCGCGGGGGCCGGGGCGGTGCCGGCCTCCAGCACGTCGGCGCCGGGCACGAGGCCGCGGCGGCGGGCCTCCTCGCCGAACGTCGTCAGGCGCATCTCGAAGTCGGCGCGGGGCGGGGCGACGAACGTGCCCCGACCCTGCGCGCGCTCGAGCACGCCCTCCGTGACCAGTGCGTCGACCGCCTGCCGGACCGTCATGCGCGAGACGCCGAACCGCTCGGTGAGGCTGCGCTCGGAGGGGACGGCGTCGCCCACGGAGAGCCGGGTCGCGACGAGGTCGGCGAGGTACGCGCGCACCGCGAGGTACTTGTGCTCACCGCTGTGGGCGCGTGCCGTGACCATCGTCGTGTCCTGTCCTGCCTCGTGACCTGCGCCGTGACGTGCCTGTGAGC
The DNA here is from genome assembly GCF_014635665.1 of Isoptericola cucumis. Classification (GTDB taxonomy): domain Bacteria; phylum Actinomycetota; class Actinomycetes; order Actinomycetales; family Cellulomonadaceae; genus Isoptericola; species Isoptericola cucumis. The sequence goes on along the minus strand of NZ_BMDG01000001.1, from coordinate 448,844 downwards.
TGCCCTGCGAGCTGCCCCGTGACCTGCGTCGTGCCGGCGCCGTCGTCCGTCGCTGCCCCGTGCACGATCGCCGGGGTTGACACATCATGAGGTCTAGACCACTCTTCCTGCAAGTGGTCCAGACAACTGCCGCGCGGCAGGGTCGACCACAGGCAACGGCGCCCGACGCCGTCGCGACACTGCCGCCGGACGACGACCGCCCGGACCGCGCTCGCACCAGCTGCCCGTCCCGGGCCGCCCCACGGAGGAGAACCATGACCACGGTCGCACAGACCAAGGAGAAGAGAGGCTTCCCGGGCCTCGCACAGCTGCAGCGCATGGGGCGCTCGCTGATGCTGCCCATCGCCTCCCTGCCCGCCGCCGCGCTGCTGCTGCGGCTGGGCCAGCCGGACATGCTCGGCGCCGACGGCGTCGCGGGGACGCTCCCGTGGATGCAGCCCGTGGCCGACGTGCTCGGCGCGGCCGGCAGCGCGCTGATCGACAACCTGCCGGTCCTCTTCGCCCTCGGCGTCGCGGTCGGGTACGCGCGCAAGTCGGACGGCACCACCGGCCTCGCGGCGCTCATCGGCTACCTCGTCTTCACCGGCGTGACGGACGCCCTGTCCCCGGCGATCGGTCTCGGGGTCGACGAGGCCGGCGAGCAGGTCCTCATCAACTACGGCGTGCTGGGCGGCATCGTCATCGGCCTCACGGCCGCGCTCCTGTACCAGAAGTACTACCGGATCAAGCTGCCGACGTACCTGGCGTTCTTCGGCGGCCGCCGCTTCGTGCCGATCGTCACCGCCGGCGTCTCCGTCGTCATCGGCGTGGTCGCGTCGCTCGTCTACCCGGCCTTCGACTGGCTCATCAACGACCAGATCGGCAGCTTCGTCACGGGCTCGACCGTCATCGGCGGCTTCATCTTCGGCACGGTGAACCGCCTGCTCCTGCCGTTCGGCCTGCACCACCTGCTCAACTCGCTGCCCTGGTTCCAGTTCGGCTCGTACACGGGAGCGGACGGCACGACGGCGCACGGCGACATCGCGCGCTTCCTCGCGGGCGACCCCACCGCGGGCACGTTCATGACCGGCTTCTTCCCGATCATGATGTTCGCGCTGCCCGCCGCCGCGCTCGCCATGATCCACACGGCGAAGCCGCAGAACCGCAAGGTCATCGGCGGCGTGCTCGGCTCGGCCGCGCTCGTCGCGTTCGTCACCGGCGTCACCGAGCCGCTCGAGTACGCGTTCGTCTACGTCGCCTACCCGCTGTACGCGATCCACGCGGTGCTCACGGGGTCGTCGATGGCCCTGGTCAACGCGATCGGCATCCGCGACGGCTTCGGCTTCTCCGCCGGCGCGATCGACTACCTGCTCAACTTCCGCATCGCCGAGATGCCGCTGCTGCTCATCCTCATCGGCCTCGGCTACGCGGTCATCTACTACTTCCTGTTCCGGTTCGTCATCACGCGGTGGAACCTCAAGACGCCGGGACGTGAGGACGACCCGGAGGAGACCGCCGCCGTCGTCGGCGACCAGGCCACCGAGCAGCGGGCCGACGAGGAGAAGGCCGCGAAGGCGGCCGCGGCGAAGGGTGCGGCGGAGCGCCCGGGCGACGGCGGAGGAGACTCCGCCCCGGGCAGGGACGCGGTCTGATGAGCACCACCCTCACCGGTGCCCCGGTGAGCCCGGGGCGGGCGGCCGGCGTCGTCGTGACGATGCCGGCCCCCGTCCCGGAGCCGCCGCTGGCGACCGTCGCCGAGACCGACGTGGACGCCGCCGTCGAGCGGGTGCGCGCCGCGACGGCTGCTGTGCAGGAGTCGCTCCTGGCGCTCGCCGCCGGGGCGACCGGGACGGCGGCCGACGTCCTGTCCGTCACCGCGGCCATGGCCGCGGACCCGACGCTGGCGTCCGACGCCGAGCGCCGGGTCCGCGCCGGGTCCCGCACCGCCGAACGGGCGGTGTGGGAGGCCGCCGACGCGCTCGCCGCCCAGCTCGAGACCCTGGGCCCGCCACTGAGCGAGCGCGCCCGCGACGTGCGGGACGTGCGCGACCGCGTCGTCGCCGAGCTCACCGGCGTGCGCCCGCCCGGCGTGCCCGCCCCCGGGCACCCGTTCGTGCTGGTCGCGGACGACCTGGCGCCCGCCGACACGGCGACCCTCGACCCGGCGGTCGTCGTCGGCATCGTCACCAGCGGCGGCGGGCCCACGTCGCACACCGCGATCCTCGCGCGCACGCTCGGCATCCCCGCCGTCGTCGCCGTGCAGGGCGCCGCCGACATCGTGGAGGGCGAGACCGTCGTCCTCGACGGCGGGGCGGGCACGGTGCTGCGCGACCCGTCCGACGACGAGGTCCGGGCCGCCCGGGACGCCGTGCGCGTCGAGCGCGTCTTCGACGGCCACGGCCGGACGTCCGACGGGCACCGGGTGGAGCTGCTGGCCAACGTCGCCGACCCCGAGGCCGCGCAGGCCGCCGTGGCCGCGAACGCCGAGGGCGTGGGCCTGTTCCGCACCGAGTTCTGCTTCCTCGGCCGGGACACGGAGCCGTCGGTGGCCGAGCAGGTCGCGGCCTACCGCGGCGTGCTGGCCGCGTTCGGCGGCAAGAAGGTCGTGGTGCGGACCCTCGACGCCGGGGCGGACAAGCCGCTGCCGTTCGTCACGGCCGACGACGAGCCCAACCCGGCGCTCGGCGTCCGCGGGCTGCGCACCGCCGTCCGCCACCCGGAGGTGCTCGACCGGCAGCTCCAGGCGATCGCGGAGGCCGCGGCCGCCGAGTCCGCGGACGTGTCGGTCATGGCGCCGATGGTCGCGACGGTGCCCGAGACCGTGGCCTTCGTCGACGCGTGCGAGCGCCTCGGCCTGAGCCGGGCCGGCGTGATGGTCGAGGTGCCGGCCGCGGCCCTGCGCTCGCGGTCGATCTTCGCGCGCGCCACGTTCGGCAGCATCGGCACCAACGACCTCACCCAGTACGCGATGGCGGCCGACCGCATGCTCGGCGACCTCGCCCCGCTGTCCACGTCGTGGCAGCCGGCCGTGCTCGAGCTGGTGCGTGCCACGTGCGACGGGGCGGCCGCGCACGGGCGGCCGGTGGGGGTGTGCGGCGAGGCCGCGGCCGACGCCGTCCTCGCCCCGGTGCTCGTGGGTCTCGGGGTCCGGTCGCTGTCCATGACCCCGCGGGCGCTCGCCGACGTCGCGGCGGTGCTCGCGCGGGTGTCGTTCGTCCGCTGCCGGGAGCTGGCGCACCTCGCCCTCGAGCAGCCCACCGCCGACGCGGCACGCACCGCCGTGCGCGGCGCGCTCGCCGAGGTCCTGGAGGAGCTCTCCCTCTGACGGGGCGTGGGGACGACTTCGACTGCCGATCGGTCTCGATCGGCAGCCGAAGTCGTCGCCACGGGTGTCAGGCGGCCGGAGTCAGGCCACGGCCTCCTGGGAGAGGAACTCGACGAGGGCGTCGAGCGCGGCCGTGGCGTCGTCGCCGTCGGCCTCCGTGCGCAGCACGACCTCGTCGCCGACGGAGGCACCGAGCGTCATGATCCCGAGGATGCTCGCGGCGTCGACCGGGTCGCCGCCGGTCTTGGCGATCTGCACCGGGACCGGCTGGGCGCCCGCCTTCTGGGCGAAGAGCGCGGCGGGGCGCGCGTGCAGGCCCTCGGTGATGGCGACGACGACGGTGCGTTCCACGGTTCCTCCGTACGACAAGTGGTCTGGACCAGTTCATCGTAGAGACGGAGCGCGGCGTTGGGAAGTGCGGTCAGCGCTCCCGGGCGCGGGCGCGGTCGATCGTCGCCTGCACGGCGTCGAGCAGTCGCTCCAGCGGCCCGGTGAACTCGTCCGTCTCGGGGGCGTCGAAGCCGCCGGCGTTCCAGATCCGCGTCATCGTCGGGTAGCGCTCGGGGTCGAAGTAGTCCACCCAGAAGCTGCTCAGCGACGTCCAGTACTCGTCGTTGCTCTGGCCGGAGCTGGCCTTGTCCGTGGCCTCCGCGACCGTCGCGCGGGCGAGGCCGCGGACGAACGCGTCGATCAGCCCGACGATCTCCACCACCTGGGCCTCGGGCAGCCCGGTGTCCACGAGCGTGCGCAGGCCGGCCTCCTGGGCGTCGAGGGTCGACGGGGTCGGCGGCAGCCGCCACATGCTGGTCTGCAGGATCCACGGGTGGCGCTGGTACAGCTCGAGGTGCTCGCGCGCGTACCGCGTGAGGCCCTCGCGCCACGGCGCGCCGGCCGCTGGGAGGTCGAGCTCGGCGAACGCGCGGTCGACCATGAGGTCGACCAGCTCGGTCCGCCCCGGCACGTACGTGTACAGCGACATCGCCCCGACGCCGAGCTCGGCGGCGACCTTGCGCATCGACAGCCCCTCGAGCCCCTCGGCCCGGGCGACGGCGATCCCCGCCGCCACGACCTGGTCCAGCGTGAGCCGGGCCTTGCGGCCCCGTCCGGACGGCTGGGGCGGCGTCGTCCACAGCAGCGCGAGGCGTCGGGTGGCCTCGGGCGGGCGCGGGACGTCATCGGTGGAGCCGACGGCGGGGTCGGTGGCGGGGTCGGTGGTGGACATGGCTCGTCATCCTCCCATCCCTCGGCGACGCCGTTCCCGTACAGCGTATGCTAATCTGGACGATCCATTCCAGTACTGCGTACGAGAGGTGTGTCGATGATCCGAGCACGCGGCCTGACCAAGACGTTCAGCCGCCGGAAGGAAACCGTCGAAGCCGTCAAGGGGATCGACGTCGACGTGACGGAGGGCGAGCTCGTCGCCTTCCTCGGGCCCAACGGGGCCGGCAAGTCCACCACCCTGCGGATGCTGACCTCGCTCCTGGAGCCGACGTCGGGCGAGGCGACGGTCGCCGGGTACGACGTGACGACCCACCCCGCGCAGGTGCGCGCCCGGCTCGGCTTCATCGGGCAGGGCAACGGCGGCGGCTTCAGCTACAAGGTGATCGACGAGCTGCACAACCAGGGGCGCTTCTACGGCCTGGCGCCGGCCGTCTACTCCGAGCGCGCGGCGGACCTCATGGGCGCGCTCGAGCTCACCGGGCTCGAGAAGCGGTCCGTGCAGTCGCTGTCCGGCGGCCAGCGGCGGCGGCTCGACGTCGCGCTCGGCCTTATGAACCACCCGCCGCTGCTCTTCCTCGACGAGCCGACGACAGGCCTCGACCCGCACTCGCGGGCCAACCTGTGGGAGCACATCACGGCGATGCGGGAGCGGTACGGGATGACCGTCGTGCTCACCACGCACTACCTGGACGAGGCTGACAGCATGGCCGAGCGCGTGGTCGTCATCGACCACGGCGAGATCATCGCCGACGCCGCGCCCGACGTCCTCAAGCGCCGGCACGCGGACGACGTCCTCAACCTGGCGGTCGCGACGGACGACGGCGCGGCGGTGCGCGCCGCGCTGCCGGACGGCCTCGGCGAGGTGGAGCTCACCGCGCTCGACCCGCCGGGCTCCGACGGCCTGCGGGTGCGCGTGGCGACCGCGCGCGGCGCCGACGCCCTGCCCGGCGCCATCGAGGCGCTGCGCCTGGCCGGCGTCGCCACGACCTCGGCGAGCGTGCGCCAGGCCAGCCTCGACGACGTGTTCCTCAACCTCACCGGCCGCAGCCTGCGCGAGGAGGCAGCAGCATGACCGAGCAGACCCGCACCGCACCGCCCGCGACCGCCCACGAGGCGCCGCGGATCGTCACCCGCACGGGCCTCGGCAAGTTCTTCGCCGACACGGGCGCCGTCTTCACGCGCGAGATCCTGCTCGTGCTGCGCGACCCGTTCACGCTGATCTTCTCGCTGCTGCAGCCGCTGATCTTCCTCGGGCTGTTCGGCCCGCTGCTCACCGGCACCTTCGGGGGCGGGTTCGGCGGGGGGTCGGGGAGCGTGAGCACCGCGGACACCCTGCAGTGGTTCGTCCCGGGCGTCATCGTGATGATCTCGCTCTTCGGCACCTCGATGTCGGGGTCCAACCTGCTGTACGAGATCATGACGGGCTCGTACGAGCGGGTGCTCGCCACGCCGCTCGACCGGTCGGCGATCCTCGTCGGGCGGGCGCTCAAGGAGTTCGCGCCGCTCCTGGTCCAGGGCCTCATCATCGCGCTCGTCTGCATCCCGTTCGGGTTCACGTTCCACGTGCTGCCCGCGCTGCTGGGGCTGGCGCTGCTCGGGGTGTTCGGCATCGGGGTGGGTGCGCTGTCGCACTCGCTGGCGCAGGCGTCCAAGAACCGCGAGTGGCTCTTCTGGGGCGTGCAGCAGTCGCTGCTGTTCCCGCTGCTCATCCTGTCCGGGATGATGCTGCCGCTCGAGGCCGGGCCGTCCTGGATGCAGGCGGCGGCGAAGTTCAACCCGCTCACGTACATGGTCGACGCCGAGCGGGCGCTGTTCGCCGGCACGGTCGCCGATCCCGCCGTGCTGTGGGGCGCGATCGCCGCGTGCGTGACGTGCGTCGTCGGGGTCGCCGTGGGCATCCGCTCCACGCGCCGCGCCGTCTGACGCCGACCGAGGTGCCCGTGCCGGGACCGACCTTCAGCGGGTCGGTCCCGGCACGGGTACCTCGGTCGTGCGGCGGGGTCAGCGTCCCGTGTCGTTCATCTCCTCCGGGTGCGAGCCGATGCGCTCGCCGCGGTCCAGGCCGGTGATGTCGGCCATGTCGGCGTCGGACAGCGTGAAGTCGAAGAGGCCGAAGTTCTCGGCGATGCGAGCCGGCGTCACCGACTTGGGGAAGACGACGTCCCCGCGCTCGACGTGCCAGCGCAGCACCACCTGGGCGGGCGTCCGGTCGTGGTCCGCGGCGATGCGGGCGATCGTCGGGTCCTCCAGGACGCGCCCGCGCCCGAGCGGCGACCACGCCTCCGTGACGATGTCGTGCTCGGCGTCCACCGCACGCACCTCCTCGTTGCCGAGCCACGGGTGGACCTCGACCTGGTTCACCGCCGGCACCACCGTGGTCTCGGCGAGCAGGCGGCGCAGGTGACGCGGCTCGAAGTTGGAGACGCCGATCGCGCGGGCGCGCCCGGAGCGGTAGATCTCCTCCAGCGCGCCCCACGCCTCGACGTACCGGTCGACGGCCGGCAGCGGCCAGTGGATGAGGAAGAGGTCCACGTGGTCGAGCTGCAGCTCGTCGAGCGACCGGTCGAAGGCCGCGAGGGCGTCGTCGTGCGCGTGGAAGGCGTTGTTCAGCTTGGTGGTGACGAAGAGCTCGTCGCGGGGCAGGCCCGCCGCGGCGATCGCGTCGCCGACGCCGCGCTCGTTGCGGTACATCTGCGCGGTGTCGAGGTGCCGGTAGCCCGTCTCGAGGGCGACCGTCACCAGGTCGCGCGTCTGCTCCGGCGGGATCTTGAAGGTGCCGAAGCCGAGCTGCGGGATCGACGTGCCGTTGTTCAGGGCGAGGGTCGGGACCGAAGCGGTGCTCATCGACCCATCCTGCGCAGAGACGGCCGGGCGATGCGAGCCGCGGCGCCGGTTCGCCGGTCCGGGTGTGACGGCCGCCGCGGCGAGGGCTGGACAGGGGGAGCACAATGGAAGGGCAGCCGGAGGTGGATCCATGGTCACGAGGGACGAGGCACGCGCCGCCAAACCGACCCTGCGCCGGGCGCTCGAGAGCGTCGAGGGGGTGTGCGGCGTCGGGCTCGCGCAACGGGGCGACGCCGCGGACTGGGTGCTGCAGGTGAACGTCATGACGCCGCGCGCCCGCAAGGACGTGCCGCCCGTGGTGGACGGCGTCCCCGTGCGCGTGCAGGTCGTCGGGGCGGTCACCGCCCTCTGAGCAGCTCCCTTCGAGCGGCTCCCTGAGCTGTTCCTGAGCCGCTATGCCGTGCGGGGCGGGGCCGTCGACGCCCGCACCACGAGCTCGGTCGCGAGCTCCACCCGCGGGCTCGCCACGTCCTCGCCGTCGGTGATGCGGCGCAGCGTGCGCACGGCGAGCCGCCCCATCTGGTCGAGCGGCTGGCGCACCGTCGTCAGCGGCGGCGACGACCACTGCGCCTCCTGGAGGTCGTCGAACCCGACCACGCTCACGTCGTCGGGCACGCGCCGCCCCGTCTGGCGCAGCGCCTCGTAGACGCCGAGCGCCATCTGGTCGCTCGCGGCGAAGACCGCGGTGGGCGCGGCGCCGTCGGCCAGCCATCGGCTGGTGACCTCGAAGCCCGACCGGTAGTCGAACGCCCCGGTGGCGACGAGGTCGCGGTCCAGGTCCACGCCGGCCGCGTCGAGGGCGGCGCGGTACCCGTCCAGGCGGGCGCGCGAGCACCACAGGTCCGGCCGGCCGGCGACGTGCGCGATGCGCGTGTGCCCCAGGTCGAGCAGGTGCTGGGTGGCGGCCCGGCCGCCGGCCCAGTCCGTGGCGCCGACGGTCGGCAGACCGAGGTCGGCGCCGCCCGCGGGGTCCACGACGACCACGGGGATGCGCAGCTCCTGCAGCTCTGCCCGCAGCGCGGCGTCGAGCCCGGTCGTGACCAGCACGGCGCCGCCGGACTCGCGGCCCCGCACGTTGTCGAGCCACCGCCGCCGCTCGGCCGCGCGCCCGTGCACGGCCGAGACCACGGTGCCCGCGCCGAGCCCGTGCGCCTCGTCCTCCACGCCGCGCAGGACCTCGAGCGCCCACGGGCTGTCGATGTCGTCGAAGACGAGGTCGATCAGCGTCCAGGGGCGCGGGGCGGGCGCGCCCCGGCGCCGGTAGCCGTGCTCCGCGAGGAGGTGCTCCACCCGCTCGCGCGTGTCGGCGGCGACGTCGCCGCGCTGGTTGAGGACGCGGGAGACCGTCGGCGCGGACACGCCCGCGCGGGCCGCGATCTCCGCGATCGTGATGCGCGCTGCCACGGCCACCTCCGCCTTCGGTCCTGGGGCGGCGCCAGTCTACGGACCTGCGTCCCGCCCGGGGCCACGGCCCTCGTTGACGGGCCGGGGCGGGCGTCAATACGCTGCACCACATTCCGGAAAGTTCCGGACGTCCGTCACGTCGAAGGAGACCTGATGAGAAGAGCCCTGGCCGTGCTGGCCTCCGCCGCCCTGATCGCCACCGCCGGAGCCGCGAGCGCCGCGGCCGCCCCGCCGTCCGACCACCGGCCGCCGGGCCTGGCGAAGAAGGACACGCTCGCCTGGGCCGCGGGCGACGTGCTCAAGATCGGCTCGGCCGTCGCCGGGGGCGGGCACCACCTGAGCCAGGACTACCCCGACCCGTTCACCGGCGACGCCGCCTACCGCGACCTGCTCGGCCGCGAGTTCACCTCGCTGTCGGCCGAGAACCAGATGAAGTGGGACGCCATCCACCCCGCGCCTGACACCTACGACTTCGCCGCCCCCGACGCGATCGCCGCCTTCGCCCGCGCGAACGGGCAGGACGTGCGCGGCCACACCCTGCTGTGGCACAACCAGAACCCCTCGTGGCTCACCGAGGGCGACCACACGCCCGACGAGCTGCGCGCGATCCTGCGCGACCACATCCAGACCGTCGTCGGCCGGTACGCCGGCACCATCCAGCAGTGGGACGTCGCGAACGAGGTCTTCGACGACAGCGGCAACCTGCGCACGCAGGACAACATCTGGATCCGCGAGCTCGGCCCCGGCATCATCGCCGACGCGTTCCGCTGGGCGCACGAGGCCGACCCCGACGCGCTGCTGTTCTTCAACGACTACAACGTCGAGGGCGTCAACGCGAAGAGCGACGCCTACTACGCGCTGGTCCAGGACCTGCTCGCCGACGGCGTGCCGGTGCACGGCTTCGCCGCGCAGGGCCACCTGAGCATCCGCTACGGCTTCCCGGGCGACCTGGCGCAGAACCTGCAGCGCTTCGCCGACCTGGGCCTCGCCACCGCGCTCACCGAGGTGGACGTGCGCATGGACCTGCCCGACGGCGCGACGCCCACGGAGGCCCAGCTCACCCAGCAGGCCGACTACTACCAGCGGATGCTCGAGGGCTGCCTCGCCGTCGACGGCTGCGACTCGTTCACCGTGTGGGGCCTGCCCGACACCTACTCGTGGGTGCCGCACACCTTCCCCGGCGAGGGTGCCGCCACCGTCCTGTGGGAGGACCTGACCCGCAAGCCCGCGTACCTCGCCCTGCAGGACACGCTGGCCGAGGCCAGCGGGCGTGCCGGGCACCCCGCGCTGCGGGGCTGACGCCCCCCCCGCCCACGTACGGCCGCCCGCCGTCGCCGCCCGACGGCGGGCGGGCGGTCGTCCGGGGGGAGAATGAGGCGTGCGCAGCGACACCTCTCACTCCTCGTCCCGCCTGCCCCGCGTCCGTGCCTCCGCGCTCGTCGGGCGCGGCTGGCTCAACACCGGCGGCCGCGACGTCGCCCTCGCCGACCTGCGGGGCAAGGTCGTCGTGCTCGACTTCTGGACCTTCTGCTGCATCAACTGCCTGCACGTGCTGGACGAGCTGCGCGAGCTGGAGGAGCGGCACCGCGACGAGCTGGTGATCGTGGGGGTGCACTCGCCCAAGTTCGCGCACGAGGCGGACCCGGACGCGCTCGCGGCCGCCGTCGAGCGGTACGAGGTGCACCACCCCGTGCTCGACGACCCCGAGCTGGTGACCTGGGGCGCGTACACGGCGCGCGCGTGGCCTACGCTCGTCGTCGTCGACCCGGAGGGGTACGTCGTGGCGCAGATGGCGGGGGAGGGGCACGCGTCCGCGATCGAGGCGATCGTCGAGGAGCTGGTCGCCGAGCACGAGGCCCGGGGCACCCTGCACCGCGGCGACGGGCCGTACGTGCCGCCGACGCCGGAGCCCAGCACACTGCGCTTCCCCGCCAAGGTGGTGACGCTGCCGGGCGGGAACCTGCTCGTGGCCGACGCCGGGCACCACGCGCTGGCCGAGCTCGGGCCCGACGGCGAGACGCTCCTGCGGCGCATCGGTTCGGGGGAGCGCGGGCTCGCCGACTCCCGCGGCGACGCGGCCCCCGACGAGGCGCGGTTCAGCGAGCCGAACGGGCTCTGCCTGGTGCCGGACGAGCTGCGCCCGGCGCTCGGCTACGACGTGCTCGTCGCCGACACGGTGAACCACGCCCTGCGCGGCGTCGACCTCGCGACCGGGCGCGTGCGGACGGTGGCGGGCACGGGCGAGCAGTTCATGGTCGGCGGGATGGAGAACGTCGTCGGGTCGACCGACGCGTTCGACCCGGCCGCGACCTACCCCGCGACCACCGTGCGCCTCAGCTCCCCGTGGGACGTCGCCTGGTCGCCGCGGCTCGGCGCGTTCGTCGTCGCGATGGCCGGGAACCACACGCTGTGGGCGTTCGACCCGGCGGACGGGCACGGCTCGATCCGCCTGCTGGCCGGCACGATGAACGAGGGCCTGGAGGACGGTCCGGGCGGCGACGCCTGGTTCGCCCAGCCGTCCGGCCTGGCCCCGGTGACGGGACCGGGCGCGGATGATGCGCTCTGGCTCGCCGACGCCGAGACGTCCGCCCTGCGCCGGGTGACGCCGGCCGACGACGGGGCGGTCGTCGTGACGACCGCCGTCGGGCGAGGGCTGTTCGACTTCGGCCACCGCGACGGCGCGGCGGACGAGGCGCTGCTGCAGCACCCCCTGGGCCTGGCGACGCTCCCCGACGGCAGCGTCGTCGTCGCCGACACGTACAACGGCGCGCTGCGGCGGTACGACCCGGCGGTGGACGTCGTGACGACGCTGGCGACCGGCCTCGCGGAACCGAGCGACGTGCTGGTCGAGACGTCCGACGACGCGGTCCACCTGCTCGTCGTGGAGTCCGCCGCGCACCGGCTGACGCGGGTGGCGCTGCCGGCGGACGTCGCGGGCGAGGTGCTCGACGGCGGCGCGCACCGCGTGGCGCGCCCGGCCACGCCGGTGGCGCCCGGCGAGCTGCGGCTGGACGTGCCGTTCGTGCCCGCGCCGGGACAGAAGCTCGACGACCGCTGGGGCCCGTCCACGGAGCTGCGCGTCAGCGCCACCCCGCCCGACCTGCTCCTCGACGGCACGGGCGACGGCGTCGACCTCCGCCGCGTGCTGGTGCTGAACCCGGACGTGGCCGAGGGCGTGCTGCACGTGACGGCCAAGGCGGCGTCGTGCGACGTCGTCCCGCTCGGCCCGGACGGCGAGCCGGACCCCGACGTCTTCCCCGCCTGCCACCTGGCGCAGCAGGACTGGGGCGTGCCGGTGCGCGTCACGGCCGACGGCGACGCGTCGCTGAGCCTGCCGCTGCGCGGCTGACGCGCGCCGAGGCCGCGGCACCCTAGGGTTCCCGTCGTGACCGCATCGAGCCCCGCCGACGTCCTCGTCGCCGGCCCCGTGTCCTGGAACCGCATCGTGCACCTCGACGCGCTGCCCGACCCGACGCCCCACACCGTGTTCGCGCGCGGCGCCTACGACGCCGTCGGCGGCACCTCCGCGGGCAAGGCGCTGAACCTGGCGAGCCTGGGCCGAGGAGTCGTGCTGCGCACCGTGCTCGGGGACGACGACGAGGGCGCGCGCGTGCGCGGCGTGCTCGACGACGCCGGGGTGCGCGTGCTCGCGGAGCCGTCGCCGGACGGGCGCACCGAGAGCCACCTCAACTTCATGGACACCGGCGGCGGCCGGCTGTCCGTCTACCTGCGCGCGCCCGGCGAGGTCGCCGCCGCCGGGCCCGGCTGGGACGCGACGCTCGCGGCGATCGACGCCGCCGCGGCCGTCGTCGTCGACCTCGCCGCGCACTCCGTGCCCGTGCTGGTCGCGGCCGCCGAGCGCGGCCGCGACGTGTGGGTGGACCTGCACGACTACGACGGGGCCACCGCGTTCCACCGCCCGTGGGCCGACGCCGGCACGCACGTGTTCCTCAGCTCCGACCGCCTGCCCGACCATCGGTCCTTCATGGCCGATCGCCTCGACGCCGGGGCTCGGCTCGTGGTGTGCACGCACGGCGCCCGGGGCGCCACCGCCCTCACGGTCGACGGCTTCCTCGACGTGCCCGCGGAGCGGGTGGACGACGTCGTCGACACCAACGGCGCGGGCGACGGGTTCTTCGCCGGCTTCCTCGACGCGCACCTGCGCGGGGCGGACCTCGCCGGGGCGCTCGCGGCGGGCACCGCGCACGCCGCGCGGGTGGTGCGCAGCCCGGGCCTGGCTCCCGTCGGCTGACGCCGCTCCTGCGGGGTTCCACGTCCCGGACGCCGCGCGACACGCCGCAGGGCGTCGATCCTCCCCGCGGTCGGGTCACGTCGCGTCACGCCAGACCCGTGTCCCGCGCGACGATCGCCGCCTGCATCCGCGACACGACGCCGAGCTTCGCGAGCACGCGCGACACGTGGGTCTTGGCGGTGGCCTCGGTGATCACGAGCTCGTCCGCGATGCCCTGGTTGGACAGCCCGCGGCCGAGCGCGCCCAGCACGTCGACCTCGCGCGGCGTGAGGCCCGCGAGCCGGGGATCCGCCGGGGCGGCCGGGTTCGGCGGCGCGGCGGCGGCGGACGGCGCGGCGGCGGTGCCCGTCAGCTGGGCGAGCACGCGGCGGGTGACCTCGGGCGCGAGGACGCCGTCGCCGGCCGCGACGCGCCGCACCGCGTCCAGCAGCGCGGCGGGCTCCGCCGTCTTGAGCAGGAACCCGGCGGCCCCGGCACGCAGCGCGCCGTCCACGTACTCGTCCAGGTCGAACGTCGTGAGCACCAGCACCGCGGCCAGCCCCTCGCCCGTGATGGTGCGGGTGGCGGAGATGCCGTCCACGCCGGGCATGCGCAGGTCCATGAGCACGACGTCGGGGCGCAGCGCCCGCGCGTTGGTCACGGCCGCGGTGCCGTCGGCGGCCTCGCCCACGACCTCCACGTCCGGCGCGGCGTCGAGCAGCAGACGCAGCCCGGCGCGGATCGCGGCGTGGTCGTCGGCCAGCAGGACGCGCACGGACGCGTCGGGGCGGGACGGGGTGCTCACACGGCCTCCTCGGTGTGGTCGGGCTCGAGGGCGGCGACGGCGTCCGTGGGCACGACGGCGCGCACCAGCCAGCCGCCGCCGGGCGCCGGGCCGCCGCCGAACGTGCCGCCCACCCCCTCGGCCCGCTCGCGCATCGTGAGCATCCCGGTACCCGCGCTGAGGGCGCCCGCGGGAAGGGCGCCGTCGGGCAGGGCGCCGTCGGGCAGGGCGCCGCCGCGGGCGCCGCTGCGGACCTCCAGCACCACCTCCGACCGGCGGGGCTCCGGGAGGTCGTGGCGCGCGAGGCGCACCACGACCGCCGCCCCCGGCGCGTGCTTGCGGGCGTTCGTGAGGGCCTCCTGGGCGATGCGGTGCAGGGCCTGGCCCGTCGCGGCGGGCAGCGGGGTCGTCGTGACCCGGTCGGGGTCCTCGACCGTCACGTCGGCGCCCGCCGCCCGGGCGTCGTCGACGAGGGCACCGAGCCGGTCGAGGCGGCCGGGGGCCGCCAGCGGGTCGCGGGGGGCGTCGGCGCGCAACAGCTCGATCATGGCGCGCATCTCCGCGAGCGAGGCGACGGAGCTCGCGCGGACCTGCTCGAGCGCGGCCCGGTCCCGACGCGCGCCGGCCGCGTCGTCGGGCGGCACCGCGAGCGCGGCGCCGGAGTGGATCGCGATGGTGGACAGGTGCGAGGCGATGACGTCGTGCAGGTCGCGCGCCATCGCGGCGCGCTCGGCCTGCACCGCCTCGTGGCGGTCGAGCTCGGCGATGGTGGCGAGGTCCGCCGCGCGCTCGCGCTCCAGCTCGGCGGCCCGGGCGGCCTCGTCGGCGCGGGCCCGCTCGAGCTCGGCGAGCTCCGTCTTCTGCCGCACGTTGTCGGCCCACCACATGGGCACCAGCAGCACGGCGCCGAGCTGCAGGCCGGTGTAGACGAAGTAGCGCACGTCGCGGGCGGCCTCGCCCGCGGCCACCGCCCCGACGACGCTCACGGTCAGGGCCGTGCCCCACAGCCAGGCCCGGGCCCGCGGCCCCGACCACAGCGCCGCCCCGTACAGCAGGTCCCACAGGACGAGGACGACGGCGAGGGTGCCGCCCCACGCGAGGTCCACGAGCGTCACGACGAGCCCGCCCGCCAGCGCGAGCATCGGGTTCGCCCGCTTGACGAGGATGAGCATGCAGCCGACGGCGAGCAGCGCCACGCGCCACCACGGCTCGGGGTCGAGGTCGTCGAGGCGACCGCCCCAGCGGACGATGTCGACGAGGCCGACCTCGATGAGGAGCCACCCCAGGAGGAACGTGAGGACGGCGGTGACGGCGTCGCCCCGCCGGTCGTCGGCGGTCGCGAGCGTGCGCAGCGCGCGGGCGAGCGTGCGCCACCACGGCCCGGAGGGGCCCGGCCCGGCAGGTTCGACGCTCACGGCTCCATCCCAGCACAGCGCGCCGCGGCGCGAGTCGTCCGAACGGCGTACGGCGGGCCGCGGGCCCGCGGCAGGATCACCCGATCGGGCGACGACCGCGCCCGTGCCGGCCCGCGAGGATCGGGGCATGGATCTTCCCCTGGACCTCGGTGGGCTGGAGGGTGCCGGGCTCGGCGCCATGGCCGGCGTGCTCGTCGTGCTCGCGCTGGTCGACTCGACGAGCTTCGGCACCCTGCTCATCCCCGTGTGGCTGCTCATGGCACCCGGCCGGCTCCGGCCGGGCCGCCTGCTCGCCTACCTCGGCACCGTCGCGGTGTTCTACCTCGCCGTGGGGGTGGTCGTCCTGCTCGGGGCGGGGGCCTTCCTCGACCGGTTCGGCGACGCCCTCGACTCGCGGCCGGTGATGATCGCGCAGCTGCTGCTGGGCATCGGGCTGGTCGCGCTGAGCTTCCGTTTCGACGGCAAGAAGGCCCGTGCGCGGGCCGAGCGGGAGGGCGCGCGCCCCGGACGGCTGGTGCGCTGGCGGGAGCGTGCGATGGGCCTCGACGCGGCCGTGCCGGGCGCGGACGCGGCACCCGGCGCCGTCGGCACGACCACGACGGTCGTGCGCAGCCGGGCCTCGGTCGCGCCGCTCATGGGGCTGGCGCTGGGCGCCGTCGCGCTGGAGGTGGGCACGATGCTGCCGTACCTCGCGGCGATCGGCCTGCTCACGGCGTCCGACCTGACGACGCCGGTCGCCGGCGGGGTCCTGGCCGCGTACTGCGTCGTCATGGTGCTGCCGGCGCTGCTGCTCACGGCGGCCCGGCTGGTCGCCGCACGCCGGGTCGACCCGCTGCTGCGCCGGCTCGAGGCGTGGCTGTCCAAGAACGCCGCCGAGATGACCGGCTGGGTGCTCGGCATCCTCGGCGTGCTGCTGGCGCTGAACGCCATGGGCGGCCTCGGCTGGACCGGCTGACGGGTCAGGCGCCGAGCTCGGTGAGCATGCGCTCGAGGTTGGCGCGCGCCGCCGCCTCGTGCTCGGCGACCCACGGCCCGGTGTACCCGCGCGGCACGACCTCCACGACCAGCAGGCACGCGAAGTACGCGCGGTACAGCCGCAGCCGGGTCCAGGCGTCGGGGTCGCCGGCGCCGGGCGTGCCGTCGCCCAGCCCCAGGTGCCCGCCGGCCGACCGGTAGCCGGCCAGCAGGCCGGCGTCGACCGCCCCGACCCCGAGCTGGTCGCACCCGACGAGCTCGAACAGCGGGTCGCCCCACAGCGCGCGCTCGGCGTCGAGCACGCCGACGACGGTGCCGGCGCGCGGGTCGAGCAGCAGGTTGCCCGGCCACAGGTCGGCGTGCACCAGGCGGGGGGTGGTGACGCGGGCGAGCAGGCCTCGGTGGCGCTCGACGGCGGCCCGCAGCCGGTCGGCGGGCAGCGGCACGCCCCACCGGCCGGCGTCGTCGAGGACGGCGTGCGCCATCGCGGCGAAGGCCTCCGGCCAGGTGGCCGCGCCGAGGCGGGCCTCGGGCGCCGGGTAGCCGAACCGGTCTCCGGTGATCCGGTGCAGCGACGCCATGACGCCGCCGAGGGACCGGCGGGCGCGGGCGGTCGCGTGCTCGTCGAGGTCGAGCGTGCTCCACAGGGCGCCGTCGAGGAAGGTCGTGACGAGCGCGTCGCCGTCCACGTGGGCGCGCGTCGCGTCCACGTGCAGCACCCGCGGGACGGGGATCCCGGCGTCGTGGGCGAGCCGGTCGACGCTCGCCTCGGTGCCCAGCAGGCCGCGCTCGTAGCGCAGCAGGCGGGACGTGTCGGCCCCGGTCACCTTGACCACGACGCGGCGCCCGTCGGCGAGGTCGACGCGCTGGACGCTCGCGAACAGCCCGCCGGTCAGGGGTTCGACCCGCGCGACGACGCCCAGCGGGGCGACGAGCGCGGCGACCTGGTCGGCGCTGACCGCGGTCTTGGTGAGCATGCGCGTGAGCGTAGCCGAGCGCCGTCAGGGGCCGGCGAGCAGCGGGACCAGGTCGTGCAACGAGTCGACGACGGTGGCGCGGGCCGCCTCGGGGCGCTCGGCGTGCAGGTAGCCCCAGGGGCCGCGGCGCAGCAGGACCGGCCGCATCCCGGCGTCGGCGGCGGGCAGCACGTCGTTGTCGAGGCGGTCGCCGACGTAGGCGATGTCGGCGGGCGGGAGCCCCGCGAGCTCGGCGACCCTGGCGAAGAACGCCGGCTCGGGCTTCTGCACGCCCCACTCGTCGGAGGTGCGGATCGCGTCGACGGGCAGGTCCATGGCCTCCAGGGCCGCGCGCGCCTGCGGCGGCTGGTTCCCGGCGACGACGACGGCGAGCCCGGCGGCGCGCAGCGCCGCGAGCGCCGGCCGCACGTCCGGGTAGAGGTCGTCGGCGTCGAAGTTCTCCCGCAGGCCGTCGGGGTCGTCGGCGGCCCAGCGCGCGAGCTCGGCGGGCACGTCGACGTCGGGCCGGACCAGCTCGAACGCCCGGCGGTGCGAGAGGTCGAGCGCGGCGCAGCCGCCGAGCACGCCCATGAACGTCAGGGCGGGGACGCCCAGCCGCTCCGCCCAGCGGGTCCAGATCCGGGTCTCGTCGATCAGGGTCTCTCCGACGTCGAACACCACCGCGCGCACCATGGCGCGACCTTATCCGGGGCGGGCGGACAGCCGGTTGTCAGCCGCCGTTCAGACGTGGCGGCTATCGTGCGACCCATGGCCGCATCGATCCCCGTCACGCTCTCGACCGCCTCGGTGTACCCGCGGCGCGCGGGGTTCGCCTTCGAGGTGGCGGCGGAGCTCGGGTACGACGGCGTCGAGGTCATGGTGTGGTCGGACGACGCGACGCAGGACCCGGCCGCCCTGACCCGCCTCGCCGACGAGCACGGCGTGCCGGTGCGCTCGATCCACGCCCCTACCCTGCTGGTGAGCCAGCGCGTGTGGGGCCGGGCGCCCGCGTCGAAGCTGCGCCGCGCCGTCGACATGGCGGGGGAGCTGGGCGCGTCGACCGTCGTCGTGCACCCGCCGTTCCGCTGGCAGTACAAGTACGCGCGCCAGTTCCAGGACCTCGTGCACGAGCTCAACGAGTCCGGCGAGGTGACGGTCGCGGTCGAGAACATGTACCCGTGGCGGCCGCGCTCGAAGGGCGAGCGGGAGCTGAAGGCGTACCTGCCGGGGTGGGACCCCGCCGACCACGACTACGACGCGGTGACCCTCGACCTGTCGCACGCGGCCGTCGCGCAGCAGGACGGCCTCGCGCTCGTCGCCGGGTTCGGCGACCGGCTGCGGCACGTGCACCTCGCCGACGGGACGGCGTCGGCCCGTGACGAGCACCTCGTGCCGGGGCGGGGCGACATGGGCTGCGCCGCCGTCCTCGAGGACCTCGAGCGGCGCGGGTTCGGCGGCGACGTCGTCGTCGAGATCTCGACCCGCAAGGCGCGCACCGCCCACGAGCGGCACGCCGACCTCGAGGCGTCGTTGCTGTTCGCCCGCGCGCACCTGGCGCCGGTGCCGCAGAAGTACTCGCCGCCGCCGCCGGAGCACCGGCACCGGCCCGCGGACGCCTGGACGCCCGGCAGCTGACCCGGGCCGCCGACCCGGACGACCGGGTGGGTCAGGCCGCCGCCTCCTGCGCGCCGACCGCCCGCAGCACGAACACCTCGGCCGCGCGGATCGCCCGCTCGCGCGCCGCGGGGTCCTCGGGGATCAGCCGCCCGGACAGGCAGGCGTTGACGAGCTGCACGGTGGGCTCGATGTCCTGGCGGGGGAACTCGCCGTTGGCGATGCCGGCCCGCAGGATCCGCTTGAGGATCGACTCCACGATCTCGGCGTGCTCGCGCAGGCGCGCCTGCGTGCTGCGGGAGAGCACGGTCCGCAGGTCGGGACCGGGCGCCAGGTGGAAGACGCGGGCGAGCTGCGCCTGCTGGCGGATGTAGGTGCGCAGCTGTGCGACGGGGTCGTCGACCTCGGCGAGCGCGCGCTCCAGCGTCTGCGCGTACTGCTCGGTCTCGTGCGTGATGAACCCCAGCAGCAGCGCCTCCTTGTCAGGGAAGTGGTTGTAGACGGCGGTGCGACCGACCCCGGCTGCCGTCGCGATGTCGGCGAGCGTGATGGAGTCGAAGCCGCGTTCCGACATCAGCGTCGACAAGGCGGTGAACAGCTTGTGCCGGGTCATCTGGCGGTGCTCGTGGAGGCTCTTGCCGATGATCTTGGGCATGCTGACATCATAGGCAGCCGTTGTCAGCACCTGGGACCAGGGGGCGGCGCTATGGTGCCGTTGTGACCGACTCCACCGGCTCCCCCGACGTGCCCGCCGCCCAGCCGGACGGCATCGTGCCCGACACCAAGGACTGGACCTGGGTGCTGTCCCGGACGTGCCCCGAGTGCGGCTTCACGGCCGCCGGGGTCCCGGTGGCGGACGTCGGCACGGTGGTGCGCGACAGCCTGCCCCGCTGGCGTGCCGTGCTCGCCCGCCCGGAGGTGGGGGAGCGGCCCCAGCCGGGCGTCTGGTCGCCGCTCGAGTACGCCGCCCACGTGCGGGACGTGTTCCGGATCTTCGACGAGCGGCTCGTGCAGATCCTGACCGTCCGCGACCCGCAGTTCGCGAACTGGGACCAGGACGTCGCCGCCCTCGAGGGCGACTACGCCGGGCAGGACCCCGCCGTGCTCGCGGACGAGCTCGAGCAGGCGGGCCGCGTCGTCGCCGACCGGTTCGACGCCGTCGCGCCGGCCGACGAGGAGCGCGCCGGCCGCCGGTCCGACGGGTCGGAGTTCACCGTGCGGACGCTCGGGCAGTACTTCGTGCACGACTTCGTCCACCACCTGCACGACGTCCGCGCCTGAGGGGCCGGCGCGGCGCAGGCGTCACGGGGCGCCCGTGACGCAGTCGTGACCCGTTCGTGTCTCGTGCGTGACCCCTCCGGGCGATCTGCCCGGTACGTTCCGCTTCCATGGCCTCCGACCAGTCCCTCGTCCCCGACCAGCACTCGGCCGGCCACGTGCTGGTCGTGCCGGCCGCGACGGGCCCCGCGGAGGTCGCCGGCCTGGCCGCCGCGTGGTTCGACGACACCGTCTGGCTGACGCCGCCGCCCGCCCCCGGCGCCCCGCCGCCACCGTCGCTCGGTGCCCGCTTCCGCGGCCTGCGGCGCGCGCCCGAGCCCCCGCCCGGGCCCGCGGTGCTGCGACTGGGCGACGAGCACCGCGCCACCGGCCCGTTCGAGGTGGCCCCGGCCCGCGCCCGCGCGCTCGGGGTCGTCGACCCGGCGGCCGCGTGGGCGCTGGACCGCCTCGACGGAGGGCACGACGCGCGCGGCCCGCAGCCCGCGACGTACGACGACCCGGACGGCATCGCCCGCGCCTTCGCGGCCGGTCTGCCCGAGCGGGGCGAGCTGGAGGTGGTGCGCTGGGCGGTCGCCGCGGCCCGCCGGGCCGGCGGCGTGCTGCTCGCGGACGGGCGCGAGGCGCTGCGCCCCGACCCGTCGTCCGGCGTCGACCTCACGCTGTGGACGTCGCGCGTGCTGACGCCCGCCGACCTCCTCGCGGCCGTCCGGACGCTCGTCGCGACGGCGCGACCGGCACAGGACGGGAGCGTGGGCGCGGACTATCGCGTGGTCGCCGCCACCCCGTACGACGGGGCGACGGTGGTCGACGTCGTCCGTGCCGAGGGCTGGCCGCGGCCGGTGGTGGGCGAGCAGGGGAGGGCGGTCGCGTACCGGGTCCGGTGGGAGCCGCAGGACGCGGAGGAGCTCCTGGTGGAGCGTCCGTCGGGGGTGCACCTCATCGCCCGTGCGCGGACGCGGGTGCTGCACGCGCGGCTGGCGCAGGAGCTGTGCCGCCGGGTGGGCGGCACGGTCGTCGACGACGACGGGTTCGTGGTGACGCCCCAGGCGCTGGACGCCCGGCTCGCGGAGGTGCCCGGGGCCCGGGCCTGGGTCTGACGGCACGGTCCGACGGCGTGCCTGTGGAGACAGCCCGAGTTATCCACAGGCTGTGTCCACCGCGGCCGCCGGCCCGGCTGTGACGCCGCTCACCTGCGGCGATCCGTCGTCCCGCGGTCGCGGACGGCGCGCGACCGGCCGTCGTCCCAGGGTGCGACGTCCGCCCGAGGGGTGGGAGCCGCGGAATCCTGCGGATTGCGCGGGAGGGGGCGGGGAAGGTGGTCCGTGTCGACCGGGTCATGGTCCGCATCGCGGACGCTGCCGGTGCCGTGCGTGCGGAGTGTTCGTCCACAGATTGTTTCCACAGGCCTGTGGGCGGTGTGGGGATTCCGGGGCTGCTCCTGTGGACGAGCCTGTGGCCGACGAGACCGGGCCGAAAAGTTGCTCCAGACCCCTTGCACAGCGCTGCGACCAGGTCTAGAAACGTGCGTACCGGTCTCGTGGAGATCGGGCCGCCGATCCCCTGCGACGCACGGTCGCGGCCTCCTCCACGAGACGCCGGTCGACCGGAGAACGACGGGCCGTCCCGTACCGCGGTGCGGGTTGTGGGTGACGACACAGGAGCCTGTACGGGGCCGGAAGACCACCCGCGTCCGGCGGTTCGTGGAGAACGGATCCCGGTGGGGCGATGGCGCGCCACAGTGTCGCGCAGGAGCCGCACCGGGGACGACGAACCGCCGGGGCCGTGACGTCGACCACGGCGCCTCTGATCCCCGGGATCGTCGATCAGAGGTACGCGGTCATCTCCGAGGCCCCCCGGCCGCCCCGGGGGGCCTCGGCACCCGATCGCCCCGCCCCGGGGCCGACACCGTCGTCGGCCCACGGGGCAGGGCCCGACATGAGACGCTCGCCCCCATGAGCAACCTCGAGACCCGCCCGGTCGAGCGCACCTGCACCGCCGGTGAGCGGCCCGCAGGCGTCGAGCTCCTCACCGCGCGCGACGTGCCGCTCGGGGGACCGCGCGCGATGAACGTGCGCCGCACCATCCCGCAGCGGCAGCGGTCCCTCGTCGGCGCCTGGTGCTTCTGCGACCACTACGGGCCCGACGACGTCTCCCGCTCGGCGGGCATGCAGGTGCCGCCGCACCCGCACATCGGGCTCCAGACGGTCTCCTGGCTCTTCGAGGGCGACATCGTGCACCGCGACTCGGTGGGTTCCCTCGTCACCGTCCGGCCGGGGGAGCTCAACCTCATGACGGCGGGCGTCGGGATCTCGCACTCCGAGGAGTCGCCCGCCCGCGACCGCACGCCCACCCTGCACGGCGTCCAGCTGTGGACCGTGCTGCCGGCTGCGCACAAGGACGTGGCACCGCACTTCGAGCACCACGGGGACCTGCCCGTCGCCGAGGTCGACGGGGCGCGGGTGCAGGTGTTCATGGGGTCGCTCGACGTGGCAGGCGCGACGCTCACGTCCCCGGCCACGACGTACAGCCCGCTCGTCGGGGCCCAGGTCGACCTGCCCCCGGGCGGGCGAGTCGAGCTCGGCGTGGACCCCGGGTTCGAGCACGCGCTCCTGGTCGACACGGGCGACGTCACCCTCGCCGGCGACGTCGTCCCGCCGGCGGCCCTCGGTTACGTCGCGCCCGGACCGGACCGCCTGGTCGTGACGGCGGGCGACGCGCCCGCGCGCGCCGTCCTCATCGGCGGCGAGCCGTTCGACGAGGACGTCGTCATGTGGTGGAACTTCGTCGGCCGCACCCACGAGGAGATCGTGGCGGCCCGTGCCGACTGGATGGCCCAGGTGGCCGACGGCGGCGGCGGCGACCGCACGGCCTACGCGGCCGGTGCCGCCGACCGGCGCTTCGGCCAGGTGCACGGGTACGACGACGGTCCGCTGCGCGCGCCCGCCCTGCCCGACGTGCGCCTGCGGCCCCGCTCGCGACCGGCCTGACGGCTCCTCAGCCGGCCGCCGCCTCGCCGGGGAGGAGCTGCAGCTCGACGACGGGCACGACCCGCAGCCAGTCGTCCTCCCCCCGTTCGCGGGCGAGCGGCTCCGCCCAGGCCGTGAGCACGCCCCGCAGCCGGTCCCACGCCGCGGGGTGCTGGGACGTGTAGGCCCGCAGCTCGGCGGCCCCGTCGTCGGGCGACATGGTCGTGGCCCGCGCCCGGACGTCGCGCAGCCGGCCGATCGAGACGAGCACGCGGGGGTCGGCCTGGACGTTCCGGAACCACTGGGAGCGCGGCCCGAGCCCGGCGACCACGACGATCCGGTCCGGGGCCGGCCGGCCGGACACCTCGAGCACCACGTACCGGGGCTCGCCGCTGGAGCGCCCGCGGTGGGTCAGCATGAGCAGCCGGTCGCCGAGGAGCGCGCCCAGGCCGTGCCGGTACAGCCAGATCGGCGAGCGGACGAACCAGCGGGTGTGCAGCGCGCGGGAGACCAGGTCCATGGGCCGACGCTACCGGCGCTGCACCGGGGCGGCGGCGCGGCGCGCGACGAGCCGGTTGAGCCGCTCGGACATGACCAGTCCCAGCACCACCAGCACGGCGAGGAACAGCGGGAAGACCCAGGTCCCTGCCCACGTCGAGAGCGCGCCGAACAGCGGCGGCGCGAGGGTGGAGCCGGTGTAGGCCGCGGCCATCTGGATCCCGATGATCGCCTGCGAGCTCCGGCGGCCGAAGTTGACCGGGGTGGAGTGGATGATCGCGGGGTAGACGGGCGCGGACCCGAGCCCGGCGACGACGAGCCCGGCCAGCGCGAGCACGTCGGTCCCCACGGGGACCGCGATCATCAGGACGCCGACGCCGACCGTCACGAAGCCGCCGCGGATCAGATGCTTGTCCCCGACGCGGTCGGCGAAGAAGCCGGCCAGGAACCGTCCGCCCGTGATGCCCAGCAGGAAGAGCGACCCGAACGCGGCAGCCGTGGCGGGGGTGACGCCGCGGTCGGTGACCAGGTACGTCGACGCCCACAGGATCGAGGTGCTCTCGAGCGCGCAGTAGGCGAAGAAGGCCGCCAGGACCAGCGTCACGCCGGGGATCCGCAGGGCCTGGGCGAGCGGGACGTGGGCGCCGGCCGCCGAGGGTTCGTGCTCGGCCTCGTGCGCCTCACGGGCCCTATCGGGCCCACCGGCCCCGCCTGCCCCACCGGCGTAGGCGGGGCGGACCGGATGGACCTTCCCCCACAGCGGCAGGCTGACGACCAGCGCGACCGTGAGCACGGCCTGGGTGATCCCGACGATCTGGTACGCGCTGGACCAGCCCAGGCCGGAGGTGATGGCGTAGCTCATGATGAACGGGCTGATCGAGGCGCCGACGCCCCAGAAGCTGTGCAGCCAGTTCATGTGGCGCGCGGCGTAGTGCAGGGCCACGTAGTTGTTGAGGGCCGCGTCGACCGCACCCGCGCCCAGCCCGTACGGGACGGCCCACAGGCACAGCAGCCAGAACGAGCCGGAGACGGAGAACCCCACGAGGGCGGCCGCGGTCAGCCCGACGCTGACCGCGGTGACGACGCCGGCACCGAAGCGGCGCGTGAGGCGTTCGGACGCGAGGCTGGAGAGGATCGTGCCGCCGGCGATGATCATCGTCAGGAGGCCGGCGAAGGCGACGGGGACGCCGAGGTCCTCGTGCATGACCGGCCAACCCGCACCGACGAGGGAGTCCGGGAGCCCGAGGCTGACGAAGGCGACGTAGATGATCGCCAGGAGGAGCGAGTACACGAAGGCCTTTCAGGGTGTACGGGGGAGGCGCACCTCGGCGGTGCACGGACGAGGGTACCGAGCGGTGGTACGTCCGTACACATCGGTGTCAGGGAACGACGAAGCCCAGGCCGGACGTGGTGTCCGACCTGGGCTCTGGCCGTGGAGCGGGTGACGGGAATCGAACCCGCGCTATCAGCTTGGGAAGCTGAAGTTCTACCATTGAACTACACCCGCGCAGCAGCACCGTAGACGATGTGCGCGCCCCGATCATACCCAACACGGCCGGATGCTTCGAACCGCGTGTCAGAGGGCGGCGCCCCAGCGGTAGCCGAGGGAGGCCAGCGCGACGCACATCACGAGGATGCCGACCGAGTAGGCGAGCGCCGTGCCGTAGCGCTTCTGCTTGACGAGCTGGACGGCCTCGTAGCTCGCGGTGCTGAACGTGGTGTACCCGCCCAGGAAGCCGGTCCCGACGATCGCGGCGACGTCGGTCGAGGCGAGCCTGCTGACGACCAGGCCGGTGAGGACGCCCAGCACCAGCGACCCGGTCATGTTGATGATCGCGGTAGGCCACGGGAACGCGGTCCTGATCTTGGCGTGGATCAGCCCGTCGACCAGGAAGCGCGCGCCCGCTCCCACCCCGCCCGCGGCCGCGAGGAGGAGGAAGACGCCGAGGGTCATCGCTCCGTCCCCCGTTCGGCGGCACGTTCGGCGGCACGTTCGGCGGCACGTTCGGCGGCACGGTCGACGCTCCGGTCGGCGCTCTGCTTGCGCGCGTGGACCCTGGTAGCCACGACGATGCCGGAGAAGGTCGCGACCGCACCGATCACCACCGTCGCCAGGGCGTAGGCCAGCGCGAGGTCGACGCGTGCGCCGTCGAGCAGCAGCGCGGTGTCGACCGCCAGCGTGCTGTACGTCGTGAAGCCGCCGCAGAATCCCGTCCCGAGGAGCAGCCTGAGGCGGGGCCCGAGCGGGTCGCCCGGCAGGCGGCGGGTCACGGCCTCGTAGAGGTAGCCCAGCAGGAACGCCCCGACGACGTTGACGACCGGGGCTGCGACGGGGAGCTCGCCGACGTCCGGCACCGCGAGGTTCACGCCCTCGCGGCCGGCGGTCCCGAGCACGCCGCCGGCCACGACGACACCGATCGAGGCCCAGCGCCGGTGGCGGGGCCTGGTCTCGGCGGCCATCAGGCCGACGTCCAGGGCGGACGGGGCTCGGCGCCGGAGGACCGGGCCGGGATCACCACCACGGGACGGTCCTGGTGGTGCGCGAGGCGCACCGCGACCGACCGGTTGAAGAGCTCCTGGACACCGGCGGCGAACCCGCGCCCGTGGACGCCGACGACGATCATCGCCGCGTCGACCGTCTCCGCGAGGTGGCCGAGGGCCTGGGCGGTGTCGCCCGCCAGCAGCCGGGTGCTCCACCGCACGCCGCTCGGGCCGAGCACCGAGGCGAGGTGCTCCGCGAGCGCCGGCTCGAGCTCCTCCTGGCCGGGGTCGTCGAGGTCCGGGTCGATCGGGGACGTGGTCGTCCGCCCGTCCGCGTCCTCCGACACCACGAACCGGTCCGCGTCCACGTACGCGCAGACCAGCTCGGCGCCGAACTGCCTCGCGAAGCGTGCCGCGTCACTCAGGACGTGGTCGGGCTGCCCCGGGGCGACGCCGAGGACGACCGGCTGCCGGCCCGACCCGCCGTCGTCTCCCATGGCTCGAGCGTAGGACGCTTCCGTCCCGTCCTCCCGCCAGGCCCCGCCGGGCCCTGCCAGGCCCCGTCGGGCACCGTCGGCGCGGCACGCCCGTTACCGTTGCTCCGTGCTGCTCTCCGACCGTGACATCCGGGCCGAGCTCGACGCCGGGCGGGTCGTCCTCGACCCGCTGGACCCGTCGATGCTCCAGCCCTCCAGCATCGACGTCCGCCTCGACCGGTACTTCCGGCTGTTCGACAACCACAAGTACCCGTTCATCGACCCCGCCCAGGAGCAGCCCGACCTGACGCGGCTCGTCGAGGTCGCGCCGGACGAGCCGTTCGTCCTGCACCCGGGCGAGTTCGTGCTGGGGTCCACGTTCGAGGGCGTGACGCTGCCCGACGACGTCGCCGCGCGCCTGGAGGGCAAGTCGTCGCTCGGGCGGCTGGGGCTGCTCACGCACAGCACGGCCGGCTTCATCGACCCCGGCTTCTCGGGCCACGTGACGCTCGAGCTGAGCAACGTCGCGACGCTGCCGATCACGCTGTGGCCCGGGATGAAGATCGGGCAGCTGTGCTTCTTCCGGCTCTCCTCGCCGGCCGAGCACCCGTACGGCTCGCAGGCCTACGGGTCGCGCTACCAGGGGCAGCGCGGTCCGACGGCCAGCCGTTCCTGGCAGTCCTTCCACCAGACCGGGCTCTGAGATGCCGCCGGGGCCGGACGCTTCTCGCGGGGCGTTCCGGGACGGGGGCCGACGTCGCTACGCTCGGTCCCGCCGCGCCAGCGGCCGGGGGCGTCCGCCCCTGTCCCGGAAGGAGCTCCGCCACATGGCCACCACCGCCACCGACCTCCCCCCGGTGCCGCCCGCAGCGGCGCAAGGGCACCAGGCGCGCCACCTGCTGGGGGTGCCGGCGGACGTCGTCGTGGACGAGATCGAGGTGCTGGCGATGTCCCGCTTCGTCGGCACCCGCTGGGACGTGGTCCCGGCGGACCTGCCCGGGGTGGAGGTCCCCGTCGGGCGGATGGCGAACCCCGGCGAGCCGGGCGTGCTGCGCCTGTCGCGCCACAGCACCCTGGCGGGCCCCTACGCGCCGCAGGGCAAGAAGGTCGACACCGGGATGCCGGCCGGCACGACGATGGTCTTCGACGTCGTGTGCCCGCGCGAGCGCTGGGACGACGCGCCCCGGTACGGCGGCGACCGGGACGGCCTCGCCCGGTCGTTCCCGGCCGGCATGCCGAACCGCGAGGAGGAGCGGGTCGTCACCTGGCTGGTCCAGGCGGCCAGGCGGCTCGGCGGCACGGTCCGGCTCGACGTCGCGGGCCGGTGGGACGACGCGGACGGCGGGCGGCGGGCGCCCGGCACCGGCACGACCCTCACCCCCGACCCGGGGGTCGCCGTCGACCTGACGGTCTACTCGGACGTGTGGCTCGACCCCCAGGCGGCGCACCGCGTGCTGCAGGCGGTGCACCCGCGCGTCGTCCTGGCGATGGAGGGCAAGCCGTACCAGGGGCCGCCGAAAGGGATCGCGGACCGGCCGCTCTACCCGGGCGAGCCGCTCGACGACGACGTGCGCCGCGAGCTGCACGCCCGCGCCGACGACTTCGACATCGAGGCGCTGCGGGCCCCGCTGGTGCTGGACGGGTACGGCCTCGTGACCGACCTCGGGATGGACGGGTCGATCACCGTCGAGGTGCTGGGGGAGGAGCGGATGCCGCTGCTCGTGCGCGACCTGCCGTGGGCCGCGTCGGGCGCCGTCTGCTACCACGTGCGCTGGGACGCGCCGGACCTGGTCGAGTCGCAGCGCGAGTTCCCGCAGGCGGCGCACGTCGTCGCGCGCAAGCGGGCGGCCGACCTGGTCGGGAAGATGGCGGTCGCGATCCACGCCGCCACGGGTGGCGAGATCGCCGACGAGGCGGACTTCCTGCTCGACCCCGAAGACCTGTAGCCGGGCCCGTCGGCGGCGCGCGCGGCGCCCGCCGGCCCGCCCGATGACGCAGTTCACAGGCACTCGTCACGTCCGTCGCGGCATTGCCACCCCGACGTGACGATAGAGTAAAGCCCTCGCCCCGCCCCTCGACCGGACGGAGTGCTGTGCTCTCAGTGCTGCTGCTCACCTTCCTGCTGGCCCTCGCGGCGCCGGCTCTGGTGGCGTGGCTGGGCAGGAGGGCCTTCTGGGTCCTCGCGCTCGGCCCGGCAGCGGCAGCGGGCTACGCCCTCGCCCAGACGTCCCGTGTCCAGGCGGGCGACTACCCCGTCTCACGCACCTCCTGGGTGCCGGGCCTCGAGCTGTCCATCGACTTCCGGCTCGACACGCTGTCGTGGCTCATGCTGCTGGTCGTGGGCGGCGTCGGGGCCCTCGTGCTGCTGTACTGCTCCGCGTACTTCGCCCGTGACGCCCTGGGCACGGGCCGGTTCGCGGCGGTCCTCACGGCGTTCGCCGGGGCGATGGTCGGTCTCGTCACCGCCGACGACCTCCTGATGCTGTTCGTCTTCTGGGAGCTGACCACGGTCTTCTCCTACCTGCTGATCGGCCACTACGCGGACCGCAAGGCGTCCCGCCGTGCCGCGATGCAGGCGATCGTGGTGACGACGGCCGGCGGCCTCGTCATGCTGGTCGGGCTGATCGTGCTCGGGGTGTCGAGCGGCACCTGGTTCGTGTCCGAGGTGGTCGCCGACCCGCCGACGGGCACCCCGGCCGTCGTCGCGGCGGTCTGTCTCCTCGCGGGCGCGGCGACCAAGTCCGCCCTCATCCCGTTCCACTTCTGGCTGCCGGCGGCCATGGCCGCCCCCACCCCGGTCTCCGCGTACCTGCACGCCGCGGCGATGGTCAAAGCGGGGGTGTACCTGGTCGCCCGGTTCGCCCCGGCCCTCGCGGACCTGCCCGTCTGGCGCTGGCTGGTGCTGGTGCTGGGCGCCGGCACGCTGCTGCTCGGCGGCTACCGGGCGCTGCGCCAGCACGACCTCAAGCTCGTCCTCGCGTTCGGCACGGTCTCCCAGCTGGGCCTGATCGTCCTGCTGCTCGGCCTCGGCTCGCGGGCGCTCGCCCTCGCGGGACTGGCGCTGCTGGGGGCGCACGCGATGTTCAAGGCGGCGCTGTTCCTCGTGGTCGGCGGGATCGACGTCGCCACCGGCACCCGCGACCTGAGGCGGCTGTCGGGGCTGTGGCGCACCATGCCGGTGACGACGGTCGCAGGCGTCCTCGCGACCGCGTCGATGATCGGCTTCCCGCCGTTCGCGGGGTACGTGGCCAAAGAGGCGGCCCTCGAGGGGCTCTGGCACGACGCCACGCACGGCGGGGGCCTGGAGACGGTGGCGCTCGTCGCCGTCGCGGTCGGCTCCGCGCTGACGGTCGCCTACGGCCTGCGGTTCGTCTGGGGCGCCTTCGGCACCAAGCGGCGCCCGGCCACGGAGTCGGCGGGCACGGGGTCGACGGGCGCGGCGGCGAAGGGCGCGGCGGCGACCGCCCCGGACGCCGACCGGATCGCCGAGCCGACCGCCGTGCGGCGCCAGCCGTGGCTCCTCGTCGCGCCGCCGCTCGTCCTCGCGGTGCTCGGGCTGCTGGTGGCCCTCGCCCCGGCCACCGGCGACCGGCTGCTCGCCCCGCACGCGGACACGTACCCCTCGGGCGAGCCCGGGCACCTGGTCCTGTGGGGCGGGTTCACGCCGGTGCTCGCCATCACCCTCGTGGTGCTGGCGGTCGGCGCGCTGATGTTCGTCCAGCGTGCGCGGGTCGAGCGGTGGCAGGACGCCCTGTGGTCGCCCGAGGGCGCCGACCTCGCCTACCGCCGCACGATGCGCCGCCTCGACGAGGTCGCGGCCGACGTGACCGCCGCGACGCAGCGCGGCTCGCTGCCCGTGTACCTCAGCATCATCCTCGTCGTCCTGGCCGTGGCCCCCGGCACGGTGATCGCCAGCGGGGTGCTGCGCGGCACCACCGTCCCCGTCGAGGTCGTGCCGTGGGACGAGCCCGCGCAGGCCGCCATCGTCGCCATCGTCGTGATCGCCTCGGTCCTCGCCGCCCGCGCGCGCCGGCGCCTCAAGGCCGTGGTGCTCGTCGGCGTCGCGGGCTACGCCAACGCCGCGCTCTTCCTCCTGCACGGGGCCCCCGACCTCGCGCTCACCCAGGTGCTGTGCGAGACGGTGACGCTGGTCGTGCTCGTCCTGGTGCTGCGCCGCCTGCCCCCGTACTTCACGGACCGCCCGCTGAGGGCGAGCCGCTGGGGCCGGCTCGCCCTCGCCGTCGCGAGCGGCCTGGTGATGATGGCCCTGACGGTCGCCGCCCCGCTCGCGCGGGTCGCCACGCCGATCAGCGGGAGCTTCCCCGACGAGGCCGTGACCTACGGCGGGGGCAAGAACATCGTCAACGTGACCCTGGTCGACATCCGCGCCTGGGACACGGTCGGCGAGATCTCGGTGCTGCTCGTCGCCGCGACCGGCGTCGCGTCGCTGGTGTTCCTGCGCCACCGCAGCGGCGAGGTGCTGCGGCTGTCCCGCGCCGCCGACGTCGAGGTCCCGGACACCCACCGCCGCAGCGTCTGGCTCGCCGCCGGTGGCACGCTCGCCCCGGAGCGCCGCTCGGTGATGTTCGAGGTCGTCACGCGGGTGATCTTCCACGCGATGGTCCTGTTCGCCCTGTACCTCCTGTTCAGCGGCCACAACGCGCCGGGCGGCGGGTTCGCCGCCGGGCTCGTCGTCGGGATTGCGCTGGCCGTGCGGTACCTCGCCGGCGGGCGCTACGAGCTCGGCGAAGCGCTGCCCGTGGCGCCGGGCATCCTGCTCGGCACCGGGCTGTTCCTGTCGGCCGGCGTCGGGCTGGCCGCGCTGCTGTCCGGGCAGGAGGTCCTGGAGAGCTTCATCGTGGACTTCTCCCTCCCGGTGATCGGCCACGTGCACCTGGTGACGTCCCTCTTCTTCGACATCGGCGTGATGCTCGTCGTGGTCGGCCTCGTGCTGGACGTGCTGCGCACCTTCGGCGCCGAGATCGACCGGCAGGGCGACGCGACGCCGGCCCCCACCCTCGAGGTCCGGGAGGGCGTGCGATGACCGTCCTGGAGAACACGCCCTCCGCGGTGCTGGTGCTGGCCGTCGGCGTCCTGTGGGCCAGCGGCATCTACCTGATGCTCGAGCGTCCCCTCACCCGGGTGCTGCTCGGCTTCGTCCTCGTCGGCAACGGCATCAACCTCATGCTGCTGGTCGCCGGCGGGCGGGCGGGCGCGTCGCCGATCGTGGGCAACGCCCCGCCCTCGGTGCGGATGAGCGACCCGCTCGCGCAGGCCATGGTGCTCACCTCGATCGTCATCACCCTCGCGCTGACCTCGTTCGTCCTCGCGATGGCCTACCGGTCGTGGCAGCTGAACGGCCACGACGAGGTCGCCGACGACGTCGAGGACCGCCGCGTCGCGCGGCACGCGGCGATCAACGCCCCGGCGTTCGAGGACGCCGACGACGTCGAGACCGGCGAGACCCTCGACGAGGAGGCCGCCGAGGTCTTCGACGAGGTCGCAGGCGACGAGGACGACGAGAGGCCCCCGAAGGACGAGCGGGCCCCGCGGCCCACGAAGGACACGAAGGAGGGGCCGCGATGACCGGTGCCGAGCCCCTGTGGAGCGTCGCGACGCTCGTCCCGCTGCCCGTCCTGCTGCCCCTGTTCGCGGCGGGCCTGACGCTGGCGCTGCACCGCTTCGCCACCGCCCAGCGCGTCATCAGCGTCACGGCGCTGGCCGCGACCACGGCCGCGTCGGCGGCGCTGGTCGTGGCGGCGGACTCGGGCCCGATCGTGGTCGACGTCGGCGGGTGGGCGGCCCCGGTCGGCATCGACCTGGTGGCCGACCGGCTCTCGGCGCTCATGCTCACCGTCAGCGGCGTGATGCTGCTGTGCGTGCTCCTGTACTCCCTGGGCCAGGGCGTGCCCGAGGGGGACACCGGGGACGAGAAGCCGGGCCGCGTGGGCGACGCCATCCCCGTCGCGATCTTCCACCCCACGTTCCTCGTCCTGTCGGCCGGCGTCGCCAACGCGTTCCTGTCGGGCGACCTGTTCAACCTCTACGTGGGCTTCGAGATCCTGCTCGCCGCGTCCTCCGTGCTCCTGACCCTCGGCGGCACCGCGGAACGGATCCGCGCCGGGTCGGTGTACGTGATCGTCGCCCTGATGTCGTCGCTGCTCATCCTGTCGGCGATCGGCCTGGTCTATGCGGCCACCGGCACGGTGAACATGGCGCAGCTCGCGATGCGGCTGCCCGAGATCGACCCGACCGTGCGCCTCGCGCTGCAGCTGCTGCTGCTCCTGGCGTTCGGCATCAAGGCGGCGATCTTCCCGCTGTCGGCCTGGCTGCCGGACTCGTACCCGACGGCGCCCGCACCGGTCACCGCCGTGTTCGCCGGGCTGCTCACCAAGGTGGGCGTCTACGCGATCCTGCGCGTGCAGACCCTCCTGTTCCCGGTCGACGAGACGGTCGACCAGGTGCTCCTCGTGCTCGCGCTGCTGACGATGGTCATCGGGATCCTCGGCGCCGTGGCCCAGAAC
This sequence comes from Isoptericola cucumis, assembly GCF_014635665.1. Lineage (GTDB taxonomy): Bacteria > Actinomycetota > Actinomycetes > Actinomycetales > Cellulomonadaceae > Isoptericola > Isoptericola cucumis. The sequence continues at coordinate 415,873 of NZ_BMDG01000001.1, read as the reverse complement.
GACGTCAAACGTCTGCTGTCGTTCACCCTGGTGAGCCACATCGGCTTCATGATCTTCGGCGTCGCGCTCGCCTCCGAGGCGGGCACCGCGGCCGCGATCTACTACGTCGTGCACCACATCTCCGTCCAGACGGCGCTGTTCCTCGTCGTGGGGCTCGTCGAGTGGAGGGGCGGGTCGACGTCGCTCGACAAGCTCGGCGGCCTCGCCAAGCTGGCCCCGGGCCTGGCCCTGCTGTTCTTCGTGCCGGCGCTCAACCTCGCCGGCATCCCGCCGATGTCCGGGTTCCTCGGCAAGGTGGGGCTGCTCACCGAGGGCGTGACCAACGGGTCCGGCCTCGCGTGGGCGCTCGTCGTCGGCTCGGTCGTGACGTCGCTCCTCACCCTCTACGCGGTCGTCAAGGCGTGGAACAAGGCGTTCTGGCAGACCGCGCCGCCCGAGATCGAGCCGCACGTGCCGCTCCCGCGCGGCATGGTCTGGCCCACCGGCGCCCTCGTCGCGTTCGGGCTCCTGCTCACCGTCGCGGCCGGGCCGCTGTACGGGTACGCCGAGCGGGCCGCGAGCGCGTCGATGGACGGGCACTCGTACGTCGACGCCGTCTTCCCGGGCGGGTCGGAACGCGGCACCGGCGAGTCGGCCGAGATCGTGGGGGAGTCCGGCGGGAAGTCGGCCGGCGAGCCCGGAGGTGAGGCGCCGTGAGCCTGCACCCCCGCCGACGGGCAGCGCGCCGCGTGCGCCTGCTGAGCGCGCAGTGGCCCGCCCTCGTCGTCCTCACCGTCATCTGGGTGCTGCTGTGGGGCGACCTGTCGTGGGCGAACGTCCTCGCCGGGCTGGCGCTGGCCGTGTTCCTCGTCGTCGTCTTCCCGCTGCCGCCGATCGTGTCCGACGGCCGGTTCCGCCTGGTCCCGTTCCTGAACCTGGCGGGGAGGTTCCTGTCCGACCTCGTGGTCGCGTCGTTCAAGGTCGCGTGGGTGGCGCTGCGCCCCGGCCCGGCGCCCCACGGGGCGGTCGTGCAGGTGCGGCTGCGCAACGCACAGGACGTCTACCTCACGCTGACGGCGGTCCTGTCCACGCTGGTGCCGGGCTCGCTGGTGATCGAGACGCGGCGGGACGCCGGGATCCTGTTCCTGCACGTGCTCGACATCGAGGCGTCCGGCGGCCTGGACGGGGTGCGTCGTGACATCCTCGCGCTCGAGGCGCGTGTGCTGCGCGCCCTCGCCTCGGACGAGGTGCTCGCCCGCTGCGGCATGCCCGACGGCCGGTCGGTCGTGGACACGGTCCGGACGACGGAGGGGGAGGGCTGATGGCGGTCGTGGTCGTGGTCGCCGCGGTGCTCGTCGTGTCGGCGGCGCTGCTCGCGCTCCGGCGCATCGAGAAAGGGCCGTCCATGCTGGACCGCGCCCTGGGGCTCGACCTGCTGACGGCGAGCCTGGTCGGCGCGATCGCGATCGAGGCGGCCTGGTCGCGGCGCACGGAGACCATCCCCATCCTCGTCGCCCTGTCCCTGGTGGGCTTCGTCGGGTCGGTCGTCATCTCTCGCTTCGTCGCGCGCGAGCCCGACGGCGACGGCGAGGTGCGCTCGCCGGAGGAGGTCGCAGCCCAGGCGCGCGCCGCCGACGTGCCCCGGGGGGAGCAGTTCGGCGGCGACCACCCCGGTGAGTCGGACGAGGCCGACGGCGACCGGCGCGAGCGGAGGAACAGGTCATGACCGACGTCGACGCCGGGTTCTGGACGACGGTGGCCGACACCGTCGCGGCGGTGTGCCTGCTCGCGGGGGCGTTCCTCACGTTCGCGGCGGGTGTCGGCACGCTGCGCTTCCCCTCGCTCCTGGCGCGGATGCACGCGGTGACGAAGCCGCAGGTGCTCGGGCTCATCCTCGGCCTCACGGCGCTCGCCCTGCGCGTGCGGAACTGGTCGGCGGTCGCGATGCTCGTGCTGGTCGTCATCTTCCAGCTCGCGACGGCGCCGGTCGGGGCACACCTCGTCAGCCGGGCGGGCTTCCGTACCGGCAAGGTCGACGAGACGGAGCTGCAGCCCAACGAGATGGACCCGAGCAGCACCGACGACCCGCACTGACCCCGTCCGCCGGCTCGACAGGCCCGGGCCCGGGAGGCTGGCGCCGCCGCGCGCCGCGGGCGGGCGGCTGGTAGACCGGCACCATGACCGGCGACGACAGCGACCTCGACCCGTCACGAGGTGTCGCGGAGTCCGCCAGCCCGCGGGTCGCGCAGACCGGGGCCACGGGCGAGAGCACGCTGACCGTCGTCATCGCCTTCGTCGCGAACGCGCTCGTGGCGGTGGCGAAGTCGGCGGCCGCCGTCCTCACCGGCTCGGCCTCCATGCTCGCCGAGGCGGTGCACTCGTGGGCGGACACGGGCAACGAGGTGTTCCTGCTGATCGCCGACCGGCGGTCGCGCCGTGCCGCGGACGCGGAGCACCCGCTGGGCTTCGGGCGCGAGGCCTACGTGTGGTCGATGTTCGCGGCGATCGGGCTGTTCGCGGTCGGCGCGGGCGTGTCGATCACGCACGGCATCCAGGAGCTCGTGCACCCCGAGCCGGCCAGCGACTTCGGGATCGCGTACGCGGTGCTGGGCGCGGCCTTCGTGCTCGAGGGGATCTCGTTCCTGCAGGCGACCCGGCAGGCCCGCGCGGAGGCGAAGAAGGTGGAGCGGGAGGTACTGCACCACGTGCTCGTTACCTCCGACCCGACGCTGCGCGCCGTGTTCGCCGAGGACGCCGCGGCGCTCGTCGGCCTCGTGGTCGCGTTCGGCGGGGTGCTGGCCCACCAGCTCACCGGGTCGCCCGTGCCCGACGCGGTCGGCTCGATCGTGGTGGGCGTCGTGCTGGCCGTGGTGTCGCTGGTGCTGGTGGACCGCAACCGGCGGTTCCTCGTGGGCGAGGCGGCGCTGCCCGGCACGCGCGACGCCGTCCTCGCGCACCTGCTGGAGATGCCGCAGGTGGAGCGCGTGACGTACCTGCGGCTGGAGTACGTGGGGCCGCGGTCGCTCTACCTGGTGGCCAGCGTGGACCTGCGGGGCAACGAGCGGGAGGAGTCGGTGGCCCGGCGGCTCGACGAGCTGGAGCGCGCGGCGGTCCGCTCGCCCGCCGTCGCCGGCGCGGTGTTCACCGTCTCCGTGCCCGAGGAGCCGTCGCTGCGGCCCGCCGCAGGCTGACCCGCGCCGATCTCCTGCCCTCGGCGGGGGTCAGCCGGCGTGCCTTGCCTCGTGGTCCAGCAGGCGTCGCTTCACCTCGACGCCGTACCGGAAACCGCCGAGGCCACCGTCGGTGCGCAGCACACGGTGGCACGGCACGAACAGCGCGGCCGCGTTCATCGCGCACGCGCCAGCGGCGGCGCGCACCGCCGCCGGCCGGCCCGACAGCTCCGCGTAGCGGGTGTACGTCACCGGGTCGCCGGCCTCGACCGTGCGCAGCACGTCCCACGCGTGCGACCGGTACGGGCCGGACGACTGGCGCACGGGGACCGCGTCGATCGCGTGCACGTCGCCGGCGTAGTAGGCGTGCACCGCCGCCACGGCCGGTGCGACGACCGGGTCGTCGGCGCCCGTCGCGACGACCTCCGCCGGCCGGACGTCGGGGTGGGTGAGCGCGACCAGCGACGCGACGTCGTCCGTCCAGCCCGAGGCGAGCACGGCGCCGTCCGCCGCGACGACGACCGTGAACGGCCCGTCGGGGGTGTCGGTCGTCGTGCTGGTGGCGGTCCTGGTGCTGGTGGCGGTCGTGGGGTCGGTCACGGTGCTCATCGGGTCTCCTTCGGTCGGTCGGTCGGCAGGGCGTGACGCCACAGGTGCACCGCGGCGTACGAGCGCCACGGCGCCCAGCGCGCGGCACGGGAGCGCAGGGCGGACGACCGGGCCGCACGCCCGGCGTCGGGGAGGGTGATGCCGGCGGCCTGCGCGCCGGCGAGCAGGGCGACGTCGCCGTCGAGCCAGGCGTCGGGGTCGCCGAGCACCCGCATCGCGACGTACGCCGCGGTCCAGGGCCCGATGCCCGGCCGGGCGACCAGGGCATCGCGCAGGGCGCCGGCGTCCGCGCCGACGTCGACCACCAGGTCGCCGTCGGCCAGCGCCCGTGCGGTGCCGGCCACCGCGGCGCGGGAGCGGGCAGGCAGGCGCAGCTGCTCGGCGCCGCCCGCGACCTGGGCCGCCGTCGGGAACAGGCGGGTCAGCCCGTCGATGCCGGAGTCGTAGGCCGTGCCGACGGCGGCGGCCAGGCGCCCGAGGTGGGTGCGGGCGGCGGCGACGCTGATCTGTTGGCCGACGATCGCCCGCACGACGAGCTCGTGCGGGTCGACGGCGCCGGGGACGCGGATGCCGGGCATCGCCGCGACGAGCGGGGCGAGCGCCGGGTCGTCGCCGAGCGCGGTGTCGACGGCGACCGGGTCGGCGTCCAGGTCGAGGAGCCGCCGCAGCCGGGCGACCGCCACCGGGACGTCCGCGGCCGTGGCGAGCTCGAGGCGCACCGCGACGCGCCCGGGGCCGACGCCCGGCCCGGCGGAGACCTCCGCCGCGCCGGGCCCGTGGGGCAGCGTGAGGGTGCGCGCGTACCGCACGTCCGGGCCGGCCAGGGTGGCGGTCTCGACGCCGTCGACGGCGCGGGCGGCGAGGAAGCCGACGACGCCGCGGGCGTCGAACGGCTCGCGCACCGGCAGCTCCAGCGCGAGCCGCACGCGGGCGACGCAGGCCGCGCCTCCCGGCACGGGAGCCGTGCCGCTGTCGGGCCCCGGGACGGCAGGGGCCCCGTGCGGGGAGACCAGGGCCGGGCGGTTCCGGGGCCCGCGACCGCGGCGGGCGCGGGCGCGCAGCGCGCTGGGGGTGACGTCGAAGACCTCCGCCACGGTGTCGTTGAACTGCCGGATCGAGCCGAAGCCCGCCGCGAACGCGACGTCGGCCAGCGGGAGGTCCGTGCCGACGACCAACGCCCGCGCCGTCTGCGCACGCTGGGCGCGGGCGAGGGCGATCGGGCCGGCGCCGAGCTCGGCGGTGAGCAGCCGGTGCACCTGCCGCGCGCTGTAGCCCAGGCGGGCGGCGAGGCCTTCCACGCCGTCGCGGTCCACGACGCCGTCCGTGATGAGCCGCATCGCGCGGGCGGCGACGTCGTGCCGCAGGTCCCACTCCGGCGTGCCGGGGGCCGCCTCGGGCAGGCACCGCTTGCACGCGCGGTACCCGGCGTCGTGCGCGGCGGCCGACGTCAGGTAGAACGTGACGTTCTCCGGCTTGGGGGTACGGGCCGGGCACGACGGGCGGCAGTAGATCCCGGTGGTGCGCACGGCCGTGTAGAACTGGCCGTCGAAGCGGGGGTCGCGCGCGGCGATGGCGCGGTACCGCTGGGCGAACGCGGGCGCCGGCTGCGGGTCGTCGAGAACTGCCATGCCGCCATCCTCACCCGCGCACCGGGCGGTGGCTAGCGGGATTCGGACACGACCGTGGCGGTCACGGGACGTGCGTGTCGACCCAGTCCAGGACGGCGGACAGGTAGGCGCTCCGCGCCGGCTCGGGGGAGAGGGCGAGGTCGTGCGCGCCGCCCGGGACGGGGACGAGGGTGACGTCGGTGCCGAGCCGCGGCGCGCGGTCCGCAATCTGCGCGACGTCCAGCACCGAGTCGGTCGTGACCAGCTCGGGGTGCCACCGGCGCGCCGGGCCGGACCGGGCCGAGGTGAGGACGAGCACCGGGATCGTCAGGTCGAGGCCGCGGGCGACGCGGCGGTGCGCGCGCCGCACCGTGCGCAGCCATGCGGAGCGGACCGGGAAGCCTTCGCGCGGCTTCCACGCCAGGTCGTAGTCCCACGCGCCGCCCGTCGTGCGGTGCAGGGCCCCGCCGTAGTGCTCGCCGAGCCTGCCGACCACGAGCCGCGGCGCGACGCGCCCGCCCACGTCGATCGCCCAGGTCGCCGGGACGCGCTCGAACCAGCCCTCGTTGAGCTCCAACCAGGGGCTGTTGAGCACGAGCGCGTCGGCACGGCCCGGGCGGCCGTTCGCCCACAGCGGGGCAATCAGCCCACCCGTCGAGTGGCCCAGGACGACGAGCCGCTCGTGCCCGGCACCGCGGACGACGGCGGCCGCCGCGTCGAGGTCCTGGGCGTACAGCGCGAGGTCGGTCACCAGGTTCGGGTCGTGGCCGGCGGCCGTGTGCGCCGCCAGGGACCGCCCGTGGCCGCGCAGGTCGACGGCGTAGAAGGCGTGGCCCCGGTCGGCGACGGCGCGTGCCACGTGGGGGTGGAAGAAGTAGTCGACGAAACCGTGCACGTACAGCACCGCGACGCGCGCGGGGTCGTCGCCCGGGCCGTCGGGCGTGGACGGGACGTGGCGCACCAGCGTGGCCTCCGCGCCGCCCGGCAGCGGCAGGGTGCGCGCCTCGAAGTCGGGGCCGAGGACGTCGGGGCGCCACGCCCCGCGCGCCGGCTCCGGCCGGTCAGGCACCCTGCGGAGGATCGGTCGGCCGGCGCTCGGGGGTCTCCGGCGACGGCGTCTCCGGCGATGGCGTCTCCGGCGTCGTCGGGTCGACCGGCCGGGTCGGGTCGTGGGGCTCGACCGGTCGTGTCGGGGGCTCCGTGGGCTGCACCGGCTCAGCGGGCTCCGACGGCGGCACCGGGGCGGTGGGCTCGGTGGCGGGTCGGGGCTCGGCGGGCTCCAGGGGCTCCGGGACCGGGCCGGTGCCGCCGTCCTGGCCAGGGCCCGGCTCCGTGGGCTCCGGGGCGGGGCCGGGCTCGAGCGGCTCGGGGACGGGGCCGGTCGTGGGGGCCGGTGCCGCGGCGGGCGGCGCCGTCGGCTCCGGCGCGGAGGCCGGGCGCGTGCCGAAGACCTGCTCCTCCGCCGTCGGCCCGGTGCCGCTGCCGGGGGTGGTGCCCGGGTCGGCCATCGGTGCCGCGCCGAACGCGGCGCCGGGCCCGGCGCCCGGCCCCGCCTGCGGCGCGGTGGCGGCGGCGCCGGAGCGCCGCGAGCGCACGACGAGGACCACGACGAGCGCGAGGACGAGCACCCCGACGACGAGCCCGACGAGCCACCACGGGAAGCTGCTGCCCGCCTCGGCCGCACCCCGCGCCTGGATCTCGGTGGTCTCGCCGAGCTGCGGCGTCCACACCACGGTGTTGCCGTCGACCGTGCCGTTGGTCTCGCCGACGGGCCCGGGGAACGTCACCGCGATCCGGACGTCGAAGGAGTCCTTGACGCCGTCCGGCATGGAACCGAGCTGGTCGGCACCCTCGGACAGGTCCATGGTCCCGGTGACGACGTACTCGTCGCCCTCGCGCGTGATGGAGAGGTCCTCGGCGCCGCCGCCCGAGAAGTTCTCGATCGGGGCGTCCGTGAACGTGAACTCCGAGCCCGTGTACTCGTCGTCGGAGTACGGCTCCTGCGTGGCACCCTCGGGCAGGTCCTGCTGGAGCTCCCCGCCCGCCTGGTCCCAGAGCTGGCCGGGCTCCATGCCCATGGTCTCGGCGAGCTGGTTGGAGATCGCCATGACCATCGACCCGGAGACGGTGTCGTCCTCCGACAGGGTCATGTCCATGTCGACCTTCATGCAGCCCGCGAGGGCGACGAGGCCGACGGCGGCGAGCAGGGCCGCGAGCGCGGTGCGGAGGCGGCGCACGCCTCGGGTCGGAGTGTTCACCGGGTCAGCATCTCGCAGGCGCGGGACCCCGGCCACCCGTGCGGGACCAGCGCTTGCGAGCAAAGTTGAGTGGAATAGACTCAACCTCGCCGAGGTTGCTCCTGGCAGACGTTTCCTGCGTTTCCCCAGCCAGACCGGAGGTCCCATGGACATCAAGCTCACGACCATGTCGCAGCAGGCGCTCGGCGACGCCGTCCAGACGGCGTCGGCGGCCGGCAACCCGCAGCTCGAGCCCGTGCACGTGCTCGCCGCCCTGCTCCAGCAGAGCGGCGGCGTCGCCGTCGGCCTGCTCGAGGCCGTCGGCGCCGACCCCCAGCAGATCGGTCAGCGCACCCGTGCGGCCCTCGTCGCGCTGCCCGCCGCCAGCGGCTCCGCCGTCGCCGAGCCGCGGGCGTCGCGTGCCACGACCACCGTGCTCGAGCTCGCGGGCAAGGAGGCCGAGGCGCTCGGCGACGAGTACGTCTCGACCGAGCACCTGCTCATCGCGATCGCGGCCGGGCAGTCGTCCGCCGCCCAGGCGCTCACCGGCGCCGGCGCCACCGCCGACGCCCTGCGCGCCGCGCTGCCCGCCGTCCGCGGCTCCGGCCGTGTGACCACCCCCAACCCCGAGGGCACCTACAAGGCGCTCGAGCAGTACGGCTCGGACCTCACGCAGGCCGCGCGCGACGGGAAGCTCGACCCCGTCATCGGGCGTGACTCGGAGATCCGCCGCGTCGTGCAGGTGCTCAGCCGCCGCACCAAGAACAACCCCGTGCTCATCGGCGAGCCCGGCGTCGGCAAGACCGCCGTCGTCGAGGGCCTCGCCCAGCGGATCGTCGCCGGCGACGTCCCCGACTCCCTGCAGGGCAAGCGCCTCGTCGCGCTCGACCTCGCGGGGATGGTCGCGGGCGCCAAGTACCGCGGCGAGTTCGAGGAGCGGCTCAAGGCCGTCCTGGAGGAGATCACCGCCTCCGACGGCGAGGTCGTGACGTTCATCGACGAGCTGCACACCGTCGTCGGCGCGGGCGCCGGCGGCGAGGGCGCCATGGACGCGGGCAACATGCTCAAGCCCATGCTCGCCCGCGGCGAGCTGCGGATGGTCGGCGCCACGACGCTCGACGAGTACCGCGAGCACATCGAGAAGGACCCGGCCCTGGAGCGACGCTTCCAGCAGGTCTTCGTCGGCGAGCCGTCCGTCGAGGACACCGTCGCCATCCTGCGCGGGCTCAAGGAGCGGTACGAGGCGCACCACAAGGTGACGATCGCCGACTCCGCGCTCGTGGCCGCGGCGTCCCTGTCCGACCGCTTCATCACGGGCCGCCAGCTTCCCGACAAGGCCATCGACCTGGTCGACGAGGCCGCCAGCCGCCTGCGCATGGAGCTCGACTCCTCGCCCATCGAGATCGACGAGCTGCAGCGCGCCGTGACGCGCCTCGAGATGGAGGAGGTCGTGCTCAGCGAGTCCACCGACGCGGCGAGCGTCGACCGGCTCGAGCGGCTGCGGGCCGACCTGGCGGACAAGCGCGAGGAGCTCGCCGGGCTCACCGCGCGCTGGGAGTCCGAGAAGGCCGGGCACAACCGCGTCGGCGACCTGCGCGCCCGCCTCGACGCGCTGCGCAGCGACGCCGAGCGCAAGCTGCGCGAGGGCGACCTCGAGGGCGCCGCGCGCGTCCAGTACGGCGAGATCCCCGCCGTGGAGCGCGAGCTGGTGGACGCCGAGCGCGCCGAGGCGTCGACGGACGCGTCCGCGGAGGCCGGCGACGTCGCCCAGGAGGCACCGATGATCGCCGACAAGGTCGGCGCCGACGAGATCGCCGAGGTCGTCTCCGCCTGGACGGGCATCCCCGCGGGGCGCATGCTGCAGGGCGAGTCCGAGAAGCTCCTGCACATGGAGGACGTCATCGGTGAGCGGCTCATCGGCCAGCGCGACGCGGTGCGCGCCGTGTCCGACGCGGTGCGGCGCTCGCGGTCCGGGGTCGCCGACCCCGACCGGCCGACGGGCTCGTTCCTGTTCCTCGGGCCCACGGGTGTCGGCAAGACGGAGCTCGCCAAGTCGCTCGCGGACTTCTTGTTCGACGACGAGCGCGCCATGGTGCGCATCGACATGTCGGAGTACGCGGAGAAGCACTCCGTGGCACGGCTGGTCGGGGCGCCCCCCGGCTACGTCGGCTACGAGGAGGGCGGCCAGCTCACCGAGGCGGTGCGCCGGCGCCCGTACTCCGTCGTCCTGCTGGACGAGGTGGAGAAGGCGCACCCGGAGGTCTTCGACATCCTGCTGCAGGTGCTCGACGACGGCCGGCTCACCGACGGCCAGGGCCGCACGGTGGACTTCCGCTCCACGATCCTCGTGCTGACGTCGAACCTCGGTTCGCAGTTCCTCGTCGACCCGACGCTGGCCGACGAGGCGAAGCACGAGGCCGTGATGCAGGCCGTGCGGGCGTCGTTCAAGCCGGAGTTCCTCAACCGGCTCGACGACGTGGTCGTCTTCGACGCGCTGAGCGTGGACGAGCTGGGCCGGATCGTCGACCTGCAGGTCGAGGCGTTCGCCCGCCGGCTCGCAGACCGGCGCATCACGGTGGAGGTCACGTCCGCCGCGCGCGAGTGGCTGGCGCTCGAGGGCTTCGACCCGGCGTACGGCGCCCGCCCGCTGCGCCGCCTGGTGCAGCGCGAGATCGGCGACCGGCTCGCGAAGCTCCTGCTGGCGGGGGAGGTCGCCGACGGTGACACCGTCGTCGTGGACCGCGCGCCCGACGCCGCGGGGCTGGTGGTCGCGGCGCCCGCGGTCGTGTGACCGCGCGGCCGGGTGACAGGCGCGGAGGGCGGAACCTACGATGAGTCCGGCCCGTGACCAGGGTCACGCGGCGTCCTGACGGGCGCCGCCCCCGCGCCGCCACCCGAGAGGGCCCATGACGAGCACGCAGCCGAGCCCCGACGTGATCGTCGTCGGCAGCGGGTTCGGCGGCGCCGTCGCGGCGGCCCGGTTCGCGCAGGCGGGGTTCGGCGTGCTCGTCCTCGAGCGCGGCCGCCGCTGGGCGCAGGGGGAGTTCCCGCGCGGCCCCCGCGTCGAGGACGGATGGTTGTGGGAGGCCGGCCACGGCCTGTACGACATCCGCTGGCTCGACGGGATGGGCGCCGTGCAGGGGGCGGGCTGGGGCGGCGGCTCCCTCGTCTACGCCAACGTGTTCGCTCGCCCGGCGGACGCCACGCTGGAGGCTCGCTGGCCGGCGCACCTGCGCCGCGGCGAGCTCGACCCGTACTACGACCTCGCGGCGCACATGCTGCAGGTGCGGCCGGTCACCGCCGACCCGAGGACGGGGCGGCCCCCGGACCGGCAGGCGATGGTGGAGCGCCTCGTCTCCCCGATGGACGTCGCCGAGGGGTCGTTCACGCCGAACCTCGCCGTGACGTTCGGCGACGTCGACACGTGGCGCCCCAACGCGCACGGCGTCCCTCGCCGCGGCTGCGCCTTCGTCGGGGAGTGCGTGCTGGGCTGCAACCACGGCGCCAAGAACTCGCTCGACCACACGTACCTCGCCGTCGCCGAGCGGGCCGGCGCCACCGGCGTCACGGACGCCGAGGTCACCGGCATCGCGCGCGACGGCGACGGGTACGCGGTGACCGTGCGGACGCCGTCGGACCCGGACGCGCCGCCGCGCGTCTTCCGGGCGCCGCGGGTCGTCCTCGCGGCGGGCGCGGTGGCCACCACCGAGCTGCTGCTCCGGGCGCGTGACGTGGACGGCACCCTGCCCGACCTCTCGCCGCGTCTGGGGGAGGGGTTCTCCGGCAACGGTGACTTCCTCGCGCTCGCCCGGGGCCGGCGTTCCGACGGCGACCTGACGACCGGGCCCACCATCACGACCACCACCGTGCTCGACGTGCCCGAGGGGCGCGGGTCCGCCTGGTTCCAGGTGCAGGACGGCGCCTACCCGCTCGCGCTGCGGCGCCTGCTCGACGAGACGCTGCCAGCCCGGGGCCTGCGCTCCCGGTGGCGCCGGCTCCGCGGCCTCGACCCGCGCCAGGCCTTCGCGCTGCTGTCGATGGGGCACGACGCCGGCGACGGCCGGCTGCGGCTCGACCGGCACGGGCGGGCCGTCCTGGACTGGCGCCACCGGAGCAGGTCCACGACCGCGCGGCTCTACCGCGCCCAGGGGAGGGTGGGGCCGCTCGTGGCACGCAGCCTCGGGTCGGCGGTGCGGACCCCGGTGACCTGGTCGCTGCTGCGCCGGACCACCACGGTGCACCCGCTCGGCGGCGTCCCGGCGGGGGTCGATCGTGACGCGGGGGTCGTGGACGACCTCGGCGAGGTGCACGGCGCGCCGGGCCTGTTCGTGATGGACGGGTCGGTGCTGCCGTCCTCCACGGGGGTCAACCCGTCGGCGACGATCCTCGCCGTCACCGAGCGCGCCGTCGAGGGCGTCGTCCGCGCCTCCCGCCCGGGATGGCGCGCGCCGGAGTGGGACGACGTGCGCCCGCGGGACGTCCCCGAGGACGCCGCCACCACCGCCATGGCGCGCCGCCGGGCCGAGACCGCCGGCGACGGCGTCCGGTTCGACGAACGGATGGTCTCGCGCGACCGGCCGGGGCGGCGCGTCGTCCTGACGCTGCGGGCGACCGTGCCCGGCATGGAGCCGTTCCTGCGCGACCCCGGGCACCCGGTCCGGGTGGAGGGCGAGATCGAGGCGCCGGGCCTCGCCCGCGCCGCCCCGGTCTCCGGCGTCCTGCACCTGTTCCCGGACGACGGGTCGGAGGCCATGGCGTACGACCTCGAGTTCGCCGACGACCAGGGCCGGCGCTGGCGGGCCCGCGGCACCAAGCACGTGCGGTACCGCGACCCGGTCGGCCTCCTGGTGGGCCTGACCACCCTGCGGCTCGAGCTCACCGCGGGTCAGGAGACCCGCCGGGTCGTGCTCGTCATCGGCCCCGCCTCCGTCGCCCGCCTGGTGCTGGCCCTGCGCGGCACGGGGTTCACCGGGCCGCGGCGCGCCCGGGCGCTGCTGCGCTTCGCGTCCTTCTTCGTGGGCTCGGCCCTGACACGGCGCGGCGTCGGCCGACACGTCCCCTGACCGGATGACGGACCGGCGACGGCCGAGCCGCACGGCCCTCGACGCACGGACGGCCCTCCCCGAGATCCCGGGGAGGGCCGTCCGTGCGTGCGGGGAGGGTCACATGCGGATGAACCGCGGGTTGTCCTGCCAGATGTGGCGCTTGACGACGCCGACGCCCGGGCGGGCGGCCTCGACCTGCTTGCCCTTGCCGATGTAGACGGCCACGTGACCCGGCGTGTAGATGAGGTCGCCGGGCCTGGCGTTCTTGCGGGACACGGCCTTGCCGGCGCTGCGCTGCGCGGACGAGGAGCGGGGCAGCGTCTTGCCGACGGCCTTCTTGTACACGTACTTCGTCAGGCCGGAGCAGTCGAAGGCGCTCGGGCCGTTGGCGCCGTACCGGTAGCGGTCGCCGACCTGCGCCTTCGCGACGCGGACGATCTTGGCGCCGCGGCTCAGCTTGTTCGCCCGGATGCCGACCGTGCGGGTCGAGGTGCTCCGCAGCGAGCTCTTCGAGGGGTTCACGACCACGCGCGCCTTGTTCTTGCCGTGGCGGTAGTGCGCGGAGGAGGGCGAGAAGGTGGCCTTGCCGCGGTGGAGCGTCTTGACCTGGACGCTCTTGCCGCTGATGCGGAGCCGCACCTTGCCGGCGGCGGCCTTGCCGGCGTGCGAGACCTTGACCTTGAACACGGGGCGCGTGCCCGTGCCGGCGGTGATCCGGTGCTTCGACACGGAGAGGCTGGTCTTCGGGGTGGCCTTGGCCGCGGCCTGCACGGCGGTGGGGGCCGGGGCGGCGGAGGCCTGGCCTGCGGTGGCGACGAGGCCGCCGCCGGTGAGGGCGGCGACGAGGCCGAGAGCGACGACGGCGCGTCGCGGGCGCGAGGCGGCGACAGCCGCAGGGCGCGGCTGATCGAGGGAGGTGGACATGTGGTGACCTCTCGAGCCTACGAGATGAGCTGTCGGGTGAGGCCGAGATCGTTGGCCCGCCGTCTGCCGCCTGTCCGACCCAGTCGGACGTGCGGACGAGACCGCTTAACCCCGAGACCGTGTCCGGCGACGTGTCGCCGGGCCCGGCCGAAAGGTGGTTCTCCCGTTGCTGCCGTGAGGTTCGTCGGTGATCGGAGCGCCGGCAGCACTCGGCTGCGCCCCGTCTGCCGTTCGCGAGCGTCGCGAGCGGTCGAAGGACGCTAACCCCGGCGACCCTCGCGGGTCACGTTCGGATAACGCCCGGCGCGTCGCCGCGACGGCGAGGGGTGCGGCGTCGGCCCAGGACGACTCGGGGCATTCACGGACCTACCCGGCACCGCGGTTCGGCATGTCGTGTGACGAAGGTCACTCCGGGCTCCGGCCGGACCGCTCAGCGCAGCAGCGACCCGGTCTCGGCCGGGTCCGACGACGCGAGGCACAGGCTGGTGCGGTCGCCGGCCTCCCACGACGCCTCGCTCGGTGCCCAGACGACGAACCGCAGCCCGTCCGCCTCCCGGCGGCCCTGCGCCCCGAGCAGCGGCGGCCCGCAGGACGCCCGCGCCCTCGCGCCGGCGTCCTGGTCGCCCGGCCAGACGGCGTCCGGCGACGCGTCCGTCCGTCCCACGACCTGGGCCTCGTGCGGGTCGTCGCACGGCACCACGGTGACCCGCTCCACCGCCCCGTCGGCGGGCAGCTCGGCGACGCACGAGCCGAGGACCAGCTGCACCGAGTTCACCTCGAGGGCCTCGGGGACGTCGGCGCTCACCGGCTCCCACGCGCGGCTCCGGGCGGCGTCGACGCCCAGGGCGACGCCGGCGGCGACGAGGGCGAGCGCGACGACGGCGCCGGTCGCGAGCAGGACACGTCGTCGCCCGACGTCTCCCGGCGCGGGCCCGCCGGACGTGGCGGGCGCGGACGCCGCCGGCCCGTGGCCGGGCCGCCCGGGAGGGCCGTCGCCGGTGGCCGGCAGGCGGACGTCGTCCAGCCCGCCGGCGGGCAGCACGCCCGCCGGGGTGGGCGAGGCGAAGGTCGGCTCGGCGGGCTCGGCGGGCTCGGCGGCACGGTCGGGGGCGTCGGGGCGGTCGCGGTCCTGCGGGGACGTGGGGTGGTCGTCGCTGCTCATGCGCCCTCCCGTCAGGTCGCGGGGGCGGCGACGTCGAGGACGACCGGGACATGGTCGCTCGCGCCCTTGCCCTTGCGCTCGTCGCGGTCGATGACCACCCCGGTCACCCGGTCGGCGAGGCGCGGCGAGGCGTAGGCGAAGTCGATGCGCAGGCCCTTGTTCCGGGGGAAGGCGAGCTGCTGGTAGTCCCAGTAGGTGTAGGTGTGCTCGGCGGGCAGGTGCTGCCGGGTCACCTCCGTGTAGCCGGCGTCCGCGAACGCGGCGAAGGCCTCCCGCTCGGCGGGCGTGACGTGCGTGTGCCCGGCGAAGGCGGCCGGGTCGTAGACGTCGGTGTCGAGCGGGATGACGTTCCAGTCGCCCATCAGCGCGACCTGCGCCGCGGGGTCGGCGTCGAGCCAGCCCGCGGCGGCGTCGCGCAGCGCACCGAGCCACGCGAGCTTGTAGGCGTAGTGCGGGTCGCCGATCGCGCGGCCGTGCGGCACGTACAGCGACCACACGCGCACCCCGCCGCAGGTGGCGCCCAGCGCCCGGGCCTCGACGGGCGGGGGCACGTCGAGCAGGGCGGCCGGCTCCGGCTCGGGGGCCTCGGCGGGGGCGTCGTCGGTGGCGGCCGGGGCGGTGGGCTTCGCGAAGCCGGGCTGGCCGGGGAACGACGTCGCCACGTCGGCGATGCCCACCCGCGAGGCGATCGCGACGCCGTTCCACGCGGAGTGGCCCACGTGCGCCACCTCGTACCCGGCGGCCTCGAACGCCGCGACCGGGAACTGCTCGTCGCGGCACTTGGTCTCCTGGATCGCCAGGACGTCGGTCTGCGACCGCTCCAGGAAGGCGACCACGCGGTCGACGCGGGCACGGACGGAGTTCACGTTCCAGGTGGCGAGGCGCACGGTCGCCAGGCTACCGGCGCACAGACACGTCACTCCCACCGGCGCCCACCCATGTCACTCCCACGTCGCGGTGTCCGGGTCGACGCCGTGCGCGCGGGCGTTCTCGTCGATCACGTCGAGCAGCCAGGCCGTCAGGCCGGGCCGGACCGCGTCGTGGTTCGCGGTGAAGTCGGCGTCCGTCGCGTACAGGCGCGCGATGAGGGCGTGCCGGGCGTGCGTGACGTCGAAGTACGCGCCGAGCGACGCGCGGTGCCGCTCGGCGAGGGCGTCCGCCTCCGCGCTGCCGGGCCGCACGCCGCGGCCCATGGCGTCGGCGAGCGCGGCGAGGACGGCCTCGGCCTCGGCCGCGACCGCCGCCCAGTCCTCGGCCGAGCGCTCGGCCGCGCGCTCGGCGAACTGGGCCCACTGGTCGGTGTCGCCCCACCGCTCGCGGGCCCCGGCGGCCCACGACGGCTGCCAGCTCTCGCCGAACACGGCGACCTGCTCCTCGGGGGACAGCAGGACCCCGCGCTCGCGCGCCTCGATCAGCCGGTCCAGCGCGCCGGCCGAGCGCTCCAGGCGGCGCAGGCGCTCGCGGACCAGGTCGCGCTGGCGGCGCAGCGACGCGTCCGCCCCCTCCGGGGCGTCGAGCAGCGCGCCGATCTCCTCGAGGGGCACGTCGAGCTCCCGGTACAGCACCACGCGGTGCACGCGCGCCAGGTCCGACGCCGTGTACAGGCGGTACCCGGCGGCCGTGCGCGCGGACGGCCGCACCAGGCCGACGGCGTCCCAGTGGTGCAGCGTGCGCACGGTGACGCCCGCGGCCCGCGCCGCGGCGCCGACGGTCAGGCCGTCGGCGCCGGGCGCGGCTCGGGACGTCATGGCGCCCAGTCTGCCCGCCGTGACGACCGGCGCGCGCCCTGCGGGGACCGCGGGGTCATCCCTCGGCGCCGAAGCCCAGCTCGTCGCGCACGTGCTGGGCCTCCGGGCTGCTCGGGTCCCACGGCCGTGCCGCGGTCATGACGACCCGCGTCCGCTCGGGGGTCACGACCTCCAGGTCCAGGGTGCCCCACGGCTGCACCCGCGGTCCCGTGGTGGAGCCGGGCGCGACGCGCTCGCACGCGGCCGCGATCTCGTCGATCTCACCCTGCACGCAGGAGAAGCTCACGCTCAGCGGGCCGGCCTCGGTTGCCGGAGCGGCGGGCACGAGCAGCACGTCCTGGAACGCCCACCGGCGCAGGTGCACGACGGTCCCCGGCGCGGCGAAGAACTCGAAGAAGCCGAGGCCGTTCACCCAGAAGTCGGTGGACGCCTCGAGGTCGTGGGTCGGGACGTTGACGAACATCGGCATGCCGTAGATGCCGCGGAACAGCTCGGGCGGCTGCACGCCGGGTCCGGGCAGGGGGACGGGGCTGACGGAGAAGGCGGGGAAGGTGTCGGTCATGCGGCCAGCCTGGAGCCTGACGTCGCGTGAGGGTCAAGTCCCGCGGCGACCGGGCGGGCACCGGGGCCGCCGGGAGGGTCGCGGTCCTGGCCGCGCGCCGGACGCTCTAGGCTGCCCCCATGGGAACCGCGCTCGTCACCGGCGCCACCGCCGGACTCGGACTGGAGTTCACCTGGCAGCTCGCCACCGCGCGCCACGACGTGGTGCTGGTGGCCCGCGACGCCGACCGGCTGGAGCGGGTCGCGAACCAGGTGCGTGCCGCCGCGGGCGTGCGCGTCGAGGTGCTGGCCGCCGACCTGTCGCGCCCGGAGGACACGGCCCGGGTCGCCGAGCGGCTCGCGGTCACGGGCGACGAGGACGGCGACGACCGCCGTCCGGTCGGGCTGCTGGTCAACAACGCCGGCTTCGCGACGGCGCAGCGCTTCGTCGGGGGCGACCTCGAGACGGAGCTGGCCGCGCTCGACGTCATGGTGCGGGCCGTCGTCGTCCTCTCCCACGCGGCGGCCGGCCAGATGACCGCCCGCGGCCGGGGCGCGATCCTCAATGTGGCCTCGGTGGCGGCACTCACCGCCGGCGGCACGTACGCGGCCGCGAAGTCCTACGTGCGGTCCTTCACCGAGGGGCTCGCCGTCGAGCTGAAGGGCACCGGCGTCACGGCGACGGTCGTCTGCCCGGGGTTCACCCGCACCGAGTTCCACGACCGGGCGGACGTCGACATGAGCGCGGTCCCCGAGATCGGCTGGCTGCAGGCCCCCGCCGTGGTGTCGGAGGCGCTCGCGGACGTGCGCCGCGGCGTCGTCATCTCGACGCCGTCCGTGCGGTACAAGGCGGCCTCGGCGCTGCTGCGCGTCGCCCCGCGCGGCGTCGTCCGCGCGGTCGGCAAGTACCGCTGAGCCTCTGACCTGCTGAGCCTCTGACCCGCTGAGCCGGCCGCTCGTCAGTCGGTGTCGCGGGCCCGCTCGGCGGCGGCCTTCGCCACCTCGGCCTCCGCCTTGCGCGCGTCGCGGGCCGCCTTCTCCAGCTCGCGCACCTTCTTCTGCGCCTCGCGGACGCGCTTGTCGGCCTCCTTGCGCTTCGCGGCGGCCTTCTTCACCCTCGCGTCCGAGGCGTAGAGGCCCACGAGGGACGTCGCGTCGGCGACGTCCGGGTCCGTGGCGTGCGCCGTGCCGCCGGTGCCGGCCGGGGCCTCGCCCGCGGCGACGGCGGGCTTCTGCTCGACGTACGCCGCGACGCCGTCGAGCAGCCGCTCCAGGCCCCACTCGACGTCGTCGATCTGGTTGAGGCCCTCGTCGGTCGGCACGTAGGAGCCCCGTTCCACCAGCGGGCGCAGGTACGGGAACCGCACCTCGTCCACGAGGTGGCGCAGCGTGTCGCCGAACTCCGGTCCGAGGACGCCGTCGTCGCCCCCCGCGTCGGCGACCGCCTTGTCCAGGTCGCGGCCGAGGTGGGCGGCGTTCCGTGAGTACCCGCTGGTGAGGAGGATCGTGGCGATCTTCTCGTCGTCGGCCAGGGGCGTGGAGCGCAGCGCGCGCAGGCCCTTGTCCAGCGCCAGCAGGTTGCTGGGCGTCATCGGTGCACCGGTCACCGGGACGTCGATGATCCACGAGTGCTGCCGGTAGATCGCGAGGGTGAAGAGCGCCCACTCCCGCAGCTCGGCGCGCCAGTCGGCAGGTTCGTGGGCCGGCGGGAACTCGACGTCGAGCGCGAGCTCCTGCATGAGCAGCAGCAGGTCGTCCTTGCTCGTGACGTACCGGTAGAGCGACATGGTCGTGAAGCCGAGACTCTTCGCGACCCGGGCCATCGACACCCCGGCGAGGCCCTCGGCGTCGGCGATCTCGACCGCGGCCTCGACGATCCGCTCGATGCTGAGCTCGCGCCGGGGGACGCGCTCGGGGCGTTCGGCGACGCCCCAGGCGAGCGCGAGCTGGGGCGGGAGCTCCGGCAGGTCCGTCTCCGGGGTGTCCGTCATGGGCTCATCATCCCCGAAACCGCGCGCGAACCCGCCCGACGGGTCGAGCCGGTCGGGACCCGGCTGCGGTCCCGACCGGCTCGACCGGCGGCAGCGGGCTCAGCGTGCGGTCCGCCGGCGGTAGAGGATGCCGCCGACGACGACGCTCACCACCAGGAAGCCGACGAGCCACGCGCACGCGGTGACGATCGTCGAGGCGTCCGGCGCGCCCATCAGCAGCCCGCGCACGGACTCGATGATCGGGGTGAAGGGCTGGTGCTGGGCGAAGCCGTGCAGCCACTCGGGCATGGTGTCCACGGGCACGAAGCCGGAGCTCAGGTAGGGCACGAAGAGGAAGATCATGCTCACCGACATCGAGGCCTCGACGCTGAGGACGAGGCCGAACACCACGCAGATCCAGGTGAAGGTCACCACGGCGAGCACCGCGAAGCCGGCGAAGCCCAGCCAGTCGCCGAGGTCGGCGCCGGGCCGGAACCCGTACGCGAGCGCTACGAGGACCACCACGGCCGCAGACGCGAGGTTGCGCACGACGCTCGCGATGACGTGACCCCACAGGGCCGACAGGGAGAAGATCGGCAACGTCTTGAACCGGTCGATCGTGCCGGTGGTCATGTCCTGCGCGACCCCGATAGCGGCCGTCGCCGAGTTCATGCCCAGGCACATGATGAGGACCCCGGGCACGACGTAGTCGATGTACTCGCCCCCGGTGCCGCCGGAGATGGCGCCGCCGAAGACGACGACGAACGCCGACATGATGAGCACGGGAAGCGCGAACGCGGTGATGAGGCCGTCGACCGAGCGCAGGGAGCGGCGTGCCTCGCGGCGGGTCATGGTGGCCACGTCGCGCAGCGGGGCGCGCACGGCCCGCGTGCGGGTGGTGGCGGGAGCGGTGCGGGCTCCCGGGGCGAGGGTGGTGGTCATCGCAGGGCCTCCTCGGCGGAACGGTCGGCGGTCGTGGTGTCGGCGGTCGTGGTGTCGGTGCTCGTGGTGGACGGCGCGGGACGTCCGCCGGTGAGCGCGAGGAAGACGTCGTCGAGCGTCGGCTTGACGACACTCACGCCCGCGACGGCGAGGCCGCGGGACTCCGCCCGGTCGAGCACGTCGCGGATCGCGCGCACGGGTGCGGCGCTGGGGAACGTCAGGGCGAGCGCCTTCTCGTCCAGCTCTGCGTCCTCGATCCCGGCGACGCCGAGTCCGCGCGCGGCCGCGACGCTGGCCGCGTCGTCGAAGGAGACCCGGACGTGGTCGCCGGCGACGAGCGACTTGAGCTCGGCCGCGGTGCCGCGGGCGGCGATCTGCCCGTCGGCGAGCACGGCGATCGTGTCGGCGAGGCGGTCGGCCTCCTCGAGGTACTGGGTGGTGAGGAGGATCGTGGTGCCGTCGGCCGCCAGCGAGCGCACCACGTCCCACAGCTGGGAGCGCGACGCCGGGTCGAGGCCGGTGGTCGGCTCGTCGAGCATGAGCACCTGCGGGTCGGCGACGAGGCTGATGGCGAGGTCGAGCCGCCGCCGCATCCCGCCGGAGTAGGTACCGACGCGGCGGCGGGCGGCGCCCGTGAGGTCGAAGCGCTCGAGCAGCTCGTGCGCGCGGCGCCGCACGGTGCGCTTCGGCAGGTGCGCGAGGTCGGCCATCATGACGAGGTTCTCCTCGCCGGTCTGGAACTCGTCGACCGAGGCGTACTGGCCGGTGAGCGCGATGCTGCGCCGGACGGCCGCGGGCTGCCGGACGACGTCGGCCCCGGCGATGGTGGCGGTGCCCCCGTCCGGGTGGATCAGCGTGGTCAGGATGTTGACGGTGGTGGTCTTGCCGGCGCCGTTCGGGCCGAGCAGCGCGAAGATCTCGCCGCGGCGGACGGTGAGGTCGACGCCGCGCAGCACGGCGGTGCGCCCGTAGGACTTGCGCAGCCCTTGCACGGCGATCATCGGGTCGTTCATGGCCGGTCCCCTCGACGGTGGAGTGTGTATGGCGTACACGAGTGTATGGCATACACCGCGTGTTGGCTATACACATGACGTGCGGCGTACGCGGACGGTGCGCCGTGGCTCTCCGGGCAGCGCCGCCGTGGTGCGGTGTTTGCGTACCCTGGTGCCCGTGACGACCACCGACCCCGCCTTCGGCCCCACGCCCCGCGAGCAGCTG
This sequence comes from Isoptericola cucumis, assembly GCF_014635665.1. Lineage (GTDB taxonomy): Bacteria > Actinomycetota > Actinomycetes > Actinomycetales > Cellulomonadaceae > Isoptericola > Isoptericola cucumis. The sequence goes on along the minus strand of NZ_BMDG01000001.1, from coordinate 394,722 downwards.
CGGGACCTCATCACCGAGCTCGCCGTCGTGCACGGCAAGGTGACGCTCTCCTCCGGCAAGGAGGCCGACTACTACGTCGACCTGCGCCGCATCACGCTGCACCACCGCGCCGCGCCGCTCGTCGGCCACGTGCTGCTCGACCACCTCGAGGAGGTCGGCCTCGGCACCGCGGAGGTCGACGCCGTGGGCGGCCTCACGCTCGGGGCGGACCCCATCGCGGACGCCTTGCTGCACGCCGCGGCGTCGCGCGGGCAGGACCTCGACGCGTTCGTCGTCCGCAAGGCCGCGAAGATGCACGGCATGCAGCGCCAGATCGAGGGCCCGGACGTCGCGGGCCGCAAGGTCGTCGTCCTCGAGGACACCACGACCACCGGCGGCTCCCCGATCACGGCCATCGAGGCCCTGCGGGACGCGGGCGCCGAGGTGCTCGGCTGCGCCACCATCGTCGACCGTGCCACCGGCGCCGGCGCGAAGATCGAGGCGCTCGGCGTGCCGTACCACTACCTGTACGACCTGGCGGACCTGGGCCTCGCGTGAGCCGCCAGGCCGCGAGGCGGCCCGGCCTCGGGATCCTGGCGGTCCCGACGGCGGTGGTCGTCGTCGTGGCGCTGCTCGCCGGGCTCGGCGTCGTCGACGTGTGGGTGGCCCTGGCGCTGGTGCCCGTGGCCGCCGTCGTCGCGGGGCTGGGGTACGTGCGGGGGCTGCGCCGCTTCCACCAGCAGCGCGCCGAGGACGTGGAACGGCTCGTCGCCACGGGCCGGTGGACGTCGTTCGGGGGCCAGGGCGAGCCCGACGTGCCGGGCGGCGTGCTGTCGTTCCCGAAGGGGGAGCCGCTGGCGAGCACGGTCGGCCACACGTTCGGCGGGCCCGTGCTGCGCACGCGGGTCGACGGGCGCGAGGTCTGGACGCTCGAGCTGGGGGTGCAGTACCGCTCCGGCGGCACGTACTCCGAGACGGGCGCCCAGGTGTCAGGCCCGACCACCCCCGCGGAGCCGTACCACCTGGTCCTCACGCACCTCGACGGGGACCTCGGCCGGGTCGAGGTCAAGGCGTCCGGGGTGGGCGACGCCGTGCGGTCCGACGTCGAGGTCGGGGTCCCCGAGTTCGACAGGGCGTTCACCGTGCGCACCCAGAGCGAGCGCACCGCGAAGGAGTGGCTCGCCGACGGGGGCGGCGCCGACCTCGCCCGGCAGGGCGCCGACGCCCTGCACGGCGGCCGCCTGCGGCTCGACGGCAGCACGCTGATCTGGTGGCGCAAGGGCCACCAGGACCTCGATCTCCTGGACGACGTCGCCCGCCTCGTCGCCCGCGCCGGCGCCTTCCTGCCGCGCTGACCCGCAGCCGGGGCCTGTCGTCAGCCGCGCCGGCGGCCCGGTGCGGGCGCGGTGGCCTGCGGCCGCTGATCGTCAGACACGGTCGATGAGGTCGGCGACGGAGTCGACGACGTGCGTCGGGCGGAACGGATACGTGTCGACCTCGTGGGCCGACGTCGAGCCGGTCATCACGAGGAACGTCTCCAGGCCCGCCTCGATGCCCGCCACGACGTCGGTGTCCATCCGGTCGCCGATCATGGCGGTGGTCTCGGAGTGGGCCTCGATCCGGTTGAGCGCGGACCGGAACATCATCGGGTTCGGCTTGCCCACGTAGTAGGGCGAGCGGCCGGTCGCCGCCTGGATCATCGCCGCGACGGCGCCCGTGGCCGGCAGCGGGCCCTCGGCGGACGGCCCGGTGGTGTCGGGGTTGGTGGCGATGAACCGCGCCCCGCCGCGCACCAGGCGCACCGCCTTGGTGATGGCCTCGAAGGAGTAGGTGCGGGTCTCGCCGAGCACCACGTAGTCCGGGTCGGACTCGGTGAGGGTGTACCCCGCCTCGTAGAGGGCGGTGGTCAGCCCGGCCTCGCCGATCGCGTACGCGGAGCCGTTGGGGATCTGGTCGGTGAGGAACTGCGCCGTGGCGAGCGCCGACGTCCAGATGGCCGACTCCGGCACCTCGATGCCCGACGTCGCGAGCCGGGCGCGCAGGTCGCGCGGCGTGAAGATCGAGTTGTTGGTGAGGACGAGGAAGGGGCGGTCCGCCTCGCGCAGCGCGCGCACGAACTCCGGCGCCCCGGGGATGGCCTGCCCCTCGTGCACCAGCACGCCGTCCATGTCGGTCAGCCAGGAATCGATCCGTCGTTCGGTCACGCGGCCACCCTAGTGTGCCGAACGGCGCCGCGCGTGGGTGAGGATGGGCGGATGAGGTCGACGGTCGTGGCGGCGCGGTGAGCCCGCAGGAGGTGGCCCAGGAGCCCGCCCGAGAGGTGGGCGTCGGGCCGTGGCCGGGCGGTCCCGACGCCTGGCCGCGCACGCCCGGCGGCGACGTCGACCCCCGGTACGACCCCGAGCTCCTGGAGCACGGCGACCGGCGCAACGTCGTCGACCGGTACCGCTACTGGACGGTGGCGGCGGTCGTCGCCGACCTCGACGCACGGCGTCCCGCCGACCGGCGGCTGCACGTCGCCATCGAGAACTGGGCGCACGACCTCAACATCGGGTCGGTCGTGCGCACCGCGAACGCGTTCAACGCCGCCGGCGTGCACGTCGTCGGCCGGCGCCGCTGGAACCGGCGCGGAGCCATGGTCACCGACCGGTACCTGCACACCCACCACCACCCCGACGCTTCCGCGCTGGTGGCGTGGGCGGCGGCCGAGGGCCTGCCGGTCGTGGGCGTCGACAACGTCCCCGGCTCGGTCCCGCTCGAGGGCTACGCGCTGCCCGCGCGCTGCGTCCTGCTCTTCGGGCAGGAGTCCGCCGGGCTGACGGCCGAGGCGCAGGCCGTGTGCGCCGACGTCGTGCACATCGCCCAGCACGGCTCGACGCGCTCCCTCAACGCGGGCGCGGCCGCGGCGATCGCCATGCACTCCTGGGCCTCGTCGTGGCTCGTTCCGTCTCACCGTACCGACGGCATGTGACGTCCATGACCCGTACGTGAGAAAATCCGGATGCATGCGGGTCGCACGGCGCCCGTCGCGACGAAGCATCCCGCTGCATCCTCGTACGCCCCTTCCTTTGGAGTACCGCAGATGCCTATCGCAACCCCCGAGGTCTACGCCGAGATGATCGACCGGGCGAAGGCCGGCAAGTTCGCCTACCCCGCCGTCAACATCACGTCGTCGCAGACCGTGACCGCCGCGCTCCAGGGCTTCGCCGAGGCCGAGTCGGACGGCATCATCCAGGTCTCCGTGGGCGGTGGCGAGTACGCCTCGGGCTCCACGATCAAGGACCGCGTCGCCGGCTCGCTGGCCCTGGCCGCCTACGCCACCGAGGTCGCCAGGAACTACTCGGTGAACATCGCGATCCACACCGACCACTGCGTCAAGAAGAACCTCGACTCCTGGGTCCGCCCGCTGCTGGCCCTCGAGGCCGAGCAGGTCAAGGCCGGCAAGAACCCGACGTTCCAGTCGCACATGTTCGACGGCTCGGACATCCCGCTGGACGAGAACCTCGTCATCGCCGAGGAGCTCCTGGGGCTCTCGCAGGCCGCGCGCACCATCCTCGAGGTCGAGATCGGCGTCGTGGGCGGCGAGGAGGACGGCCACGAGGCCGCCATCAACGACAAGCTCTACACCACGGCCGAGGACGGCCTCGCCACGGTCAAGGCCCTCGGCGCCGGCGAGAAGGGCCGGTACCTGACCGCCCTCACCTTCGGCAACGTGCACGGCGTGTACAAGCCGGGCGCGGTCAAGCTGCGCCCGTCGATCCTCGCCGACATCCAGAAGGCCGTCGGCGACGAGATCGGCAAGGCGAACCCGTTCGACCTCGTGTTCCACGGCGGCTCGGGCTCCACGGCCGAGGAGATCGCCGAGGCGGTCGACAACGGCGTCATCAAGATGAACATCGACACCGACACGCAGTACGCGTTCACGCGCCCGGTCGTCGAGCACATGTTCAAGAACTACGACGGTGTGCTGAAGATCGACGGCGAGGTCGGCAACAAGAAGGCCTACGACCCGCGCGCCTGGGGCAAGCTGGCCGAGGCCGGCATGGCCACCCGCATCGTCGAGGCCGCTCAGCAGCTGCGCTCGGCCGGCCAGAAGATGTGACACCGCCGCCGGGGTAGCTCCTACCTCGCCGGTGCAGGACGCGAGGGGCGGGCCGCAGTCGATGCGGCCCGCCCCTCGTGCGTCTCGCTCACCGTCTCGGTGAGCTCGTCTATCGGGGCGTGGTGGGGCGCCCGGGGACCGACGAGCCCTCGGCGTCCAGGTCGAAGCCCGGGTCCTCGTCGACGATGTCGAGGAGCTCGCCGATGCGGGTGACCTCCAGCAGGAACCGCACCGTGGGCGGTGCGCGGAGCACCCGGACACGGTGCGGGCTGCGTGACGCGAGCCGGGCGAGGAACGCCACGCCCGACGAGTCCATGAACGTCACGTGGTGCGCGTCGATCTCGACCGGGAGCCCGGAGTCCTCCGCGTCGGCGATGGCCTCGCTCAGCTCCCCACCGATGTCCGCGTCGATCTCCCCGGACAGGACCACCCGCGAGCGGGAGGCGCCGACGAGGACGTGGACGCTCGCCGGGTCGCCGAGCTCGGGTGCGGGATCGTCCGGCGCGTCCGTGGGCAGCAGATCGCGCGGTGTCGTGTTCGATCCGTCGTGCACGGTGCTCCTTCCACGCGCGGGTGGCGCTTGCTCAAGTCTCGGCGGACACCAATCTACGGTTGAATGACCAGCAAGAACACCAACCAGGACGGGAAACTACGACGGCGGAGGCAATATGACCGAAATTCCCGGTCCTGTGCCCCCTGTCTCCGACCATATGCTCGGCGCGGCGCTCTCCGACGCCATCTTGCCCGTGTTCGTCACCGGAACGTGGGACGAGGGCATGCCGGTGCTGTGGGTCAACGCGGAGTTCACCCGGACCACGGGCATCCACGTGGACGAGCTGAAGGCGCGCGGGACCCACCCGCTGCTCTCCCTCGTCGGCGCCGACCCCGACCGCGAGCCCGGCCAGACGGCCCTCCGTGAGGGGCGTCCCACCGAGCGGATGATCCAGGGGCTCCGGCCGGACGGCGCCATCGGCTGGTGGCACGTGACCATGTCGCCGATCCCGGAGGACGACGGGGTCGTGCGGCACTGGCTCGGCGCGGCGACCGACGTGTCGTCCTACGTCGAGCGGCACGCGGCGCAGCTCGCCTCGCTCGAGGTGGAGCGGCGCGAGCGCGCCGACCTCGACCTCGTCGCGCAGACCACCGAGCTGCTCGGCGACCTCGAGTACCCGTACGCCCTGCGCGACATCGCCGACCTGCTGCGCGCCCTCGTGCCCTGGGCCGGCTTCTACCTCAACGACGACGGCCTCGTGTTCGCGGACGGCGTCGACGTCGCGTCGCCGCCGAGCGGCCGCGGGCGCCGGCACGCCCGGTACGTGCCGGAGACGCCGGTGCTCGCGCGCGTCGGCGGGCCGCCGCCCGTCGAGCCCGACGTCCACGGCCAGAACCCCGCGCCGTCGGTCGACCAGGTGCAGGACCTGCTGGACGGGGTGACCGACGGGCCGGTGCTGCTCGAGCTGGACGGTCACTACCCGGCGCACTCCGCGTCCGGCTGGCTGCGTCGTGACCTGGTGCGCCGCGTCGTCGAGGAGACCGGGGCGGTGCCGCGCTCCGTGGTGGTGCACGCGGTGGCCGGGCGTCGCCGCGTGCTCGGCCTGCTGGTGAGCTGGCACGGGGCGGGCCTCCACCTCGACGGCACCCCGGCCAGCGGCGCGGGCGCGACGCCCAGCGAGCCGCAGCACGTGTTCACCGTGGTCGAGGTGGTGGCGCGCCGCGCCGGGACCGCGATCGACAACGCCCGGCTCTACGCCCGCGAGCACCGGCTCGCCGAGGCGCTGCAGCGGGCGATGCTGCCCGAGCAGGCCGAGGTCCCCGGGCTCGACGTGTGGACCTACTACGCGCCCAACGCCGAGCACGCCCAGGTCGGCGGCGACTGGTACGACGTGCTGCAGATCTCCGACGGCACGGTCGGCCTGGTCGTCGGGGACGTGGTCGGGCACGACGTCGAGGCCGCGGCGGCGATGGGGCAGCTGCGCTCGGTGGTGCGCTCCTACGCGTTCGAGCTGGCCACGCCGGGCGTCGTCGTCGACCGGGTGGACCAGCTCGTCACCGGGATGCGCATCCCGCGCTCGGCCTCGATGGTGTACGCCACGCTGCAGCAGGGGCCCGACGGCGAGTCCTGGGACATCCGGTACACCCGGGCGGGCCACCTGCCGCCGCTGCTCCTGCGCGGCGGCCAGGTCACGCAGCTCGCCGGTGCCGGCGGGTCGCTCATCGGCTTCGGCTCCCGCCCGCGCGAGACCGCGCGGGCCGAGCTGCGCCGCGGCGACGTCCTGCTCTTCTACACCGACGGGCTCATCGAACGGCGGGACCGATCGCTGAAGGTGGGGCTCGACGCCCTCGTCGAGACGTCCGGCCGGATCACCGCGCGCGACGCGGCGGGGGTGGGGGAGGAGCTGCTGTCGCGCCTCGCCGACGCGCCGGAGGACGACGTGGCGCTGGTCGTGGTGCGGATGCCCGACCCCGTCGCGGACGGCGAGGTGCAGCCCCTCAGCCCGCGCTCGCGCCGCTGGCTGCTGCCCAGCGAGCCGCCGTCCATCGGGCGGGCCCGGCACGCGGTGCTGCGCACCTGCCAGGCGTGGGGCCTGCCGGAGTCCGCGGCGGCCGAGCTCGTCGTGTCGGAGCTGGTCGCCAACGGCGTCCTGCACGGGTGGGGCAACATCGCGCTGCGGCTGTTCGACACCGGTGACGGGCTGCGCATCGAGGTCGAGGACTCCAACCCGGCACCGCCCGTCACGACCGACGGGCACCCGAACCGGCTCGGCGGGTTCGGCATGCAGATCGTCGAGCGCCTGGCGGACTGGGGCTGGCGGCCCGCCGGGTCGGGCAAGCTCGTGTGGGCCAAGCTGCGCCCGACGGACTGACCTGCCCGGCGCTGCACCCCTTCGAGAACGTCCTCGTGGACGTCTCCCGGCGTCGTTTCGTCCGTCAGGACGTTCTCGAAGGGGTCATTCGACGAGGCGGGCGACCTCGTCGGGCGACGTCCCCGAGTCGCGCAGGAACTGTGCGCAGCGCTCCGCCTCGTCGTCCTCGCCGACGAGGCCGGCGGCGAGGGACAGCGCGAGCAGCGCGCGCAGGAAGCCCTGGTTGGGTCCGTGGTCCGCGGGGATCGGGCCCTTGCCGCGCCAGCCGGCGCGCCGCAGCGCGTCGAGCCCGCGGTGGTACCCGGTCCGGGCGTACGCGTACGCGGTGACGGCGCGGGCCGTGCCGGGGTCGTCGCCGCTGCCGTCCGGGCCGGCGAGCGTCTGCTCCGCGAGCACCGCCCAGGCGAGCGTCGACGCCGGGTGGTCGGCGGCGAGCCGCGCGGGGTCCTCGCCGGTGTCCAGGCCCTCGCGGACCTGCGGGTGGTCGTCGGGCAGTCGGGTGGGCGGCGGTCCGGCGAGCAGGTCGTCGATCGGCTGAGGGCTCATGGCCCCATTGTGGCCCGGGGGCTTCGGCCGCCGCTCGCGGCCGGGCGCGGGTACGCTCGGCACATGATCGAGATCGCGACGTCATCGACGACGACGACGCTCGTGATCGCCGGTGACCTCGACCTCGCCGAGCGGGACCAGTTCCCGGAGATCGCCGCGCGCGTGGTGGGCCTGCGACGGCAGCTGCTCGTCATCGACATGTGCCGGGTCACCTTCATGGACTCGACAGGCGCGGCGTTCCTCATCTCGCTCGCGGACTCCGGGAAACGGCGGGGCGGCGCGACCGTGCTGCGAGGGGCCGACGAACGCGACCTGTTCGTGCTGGAGGTCTGCGGGGCGCTCGACCTGTTCCGCATCGACCGCGACCACCGCTGCGAGTCGGCGGCACCGCCCACGGGCACGACGTCCAGCCCGTTGCCGCAGCGCCCGGTCTGACGTCCCCGCGCGGCCCGCGCCGCCAGCAGGTCACGGGCAGGTAAACTCGGGCGCGGCCCGGCCGCCGGCCCGATCGGGGGCCGCTTCGCGCGCGGCGGGCCTCGTCGACCAAGGAGAGTGGGGATCCCATGCCAGCGGTGGTGCTCGTCGGTGCCCAGTGGGGCGATGAGGGCAAGGGGAAGGCGACCGACCTCCTCGGGTCTCGCGTCGACTACGTCGTGAAGTTCAACGGCGGCAACAACGCGGGGCACACCGTCGTGATCGGCGACGAGAAGTACGCGCTGCACCTGCTGCCGTCGGGCATCCTGTCGCCGGGCGTCGTGCCCGTCATCGGCAACGGCGTCGTCGTCGACATCGACGTCCTCTTCGAGGAGCTCGACGCGCTGAACTCCCGGGGCGTCGACACGTCCCGGCTGCTCGTCTCCTCGCAGGCGCACGTCATCGCCGGCTACCACCGCACGCTCGACAAGGTCACGGAGCGGTTCCTCGGCAAGCGGCGCATCGGCACGACCGGGCGCGGCATCGGCCCCGCCTACGCCGACAAGATCAACCGCGTCGGCCTGCGGGTCGCGGACCTGTTCGACCCGAAGATCCTGGCGGAGAAGGTCGAGGGCTCCCTCGACCAGAAGAACCACCTGCTGGTGAAGGTCTACAACCGCCGCGCCGTCGACGTCGCCGAGACGGTCGACGAGCTGCTCGCGCACGCCGAGCGCCTCAAGCCCATGGTCGCGAACACCCCGCTGGTGCTCGACCAGGCCCTCGACGCCGGCAAGACGGTCCTCTTCGAGGCCGGCCAGGCGACCATGCTCGACGTCGACCACGGCACGTACCCGTTCGTGACGTCGTCGAGCGCGACCGCCGGCGGGGCCGTCACGGGCTCCGGCATCGGGCCCACGCGCATCGACTCCGTCATCGGGGTCATCAAGGCCTACACGACCCGCGTCGGCGAGGGCCCGTTCCCCACCGAGCTGTTCGACGAGTGGGGCGAGTACCTGCTCAAGTCCGGCGGCGAGTACGGCGTCACGACCGGGCGGGCGCGCCGTTGCGGCTGGTACGACTCCGTCATCGCCCGCTACGCGGCGCGCATCAACGGCCTCACGGACATGGTCGTGACCAAGCTCGACGTGCTCACGGGCATGGAGAAGGTGCCGGTGTGCGTCGCCTACGACGTGGACGGCACCCGCTACGACGAGATGCCGGACGACCAGACCGCGTTCCACCACGCCAAGCCCATCTACGAGGAGCTGCCCGGCTGGTGGGAGGACATCTCCGGGGCCCGCACGATCGAGGACCTGCCGAAGAACGCGCAGGCCTACCTCGCGCGGCTGGAGGAGCTGTCCGGGTGCCGGATCTCCGCCGTGGGCGTGGGCCCGCGCCGCGACGAGATCATCCCGGTGCACGACCTCATCCACGGCCGCGCGTGAGCGCCGGGCGCCGGGCGGCGGAGGTCGCCCGCGCGCTGGCGCCCACGGGTGTGCTGCGCGCCGTCGTCAACCTGGGCAACCCGGTGCTCGCGCAGGGCACCCCTGACGCGCCCTCGGGCGTCACCGTGGACCTGGCGCGCGAGCTCGCGGGGCGGCTGGGGGTCGACGTCGGGCTGACCTGCGTCGACGCGGCCCGGCACTCGTTCGCGGCGGTCGCCGACGGGAGCGTCGACCTCGGGTTCCTGGCCGTCGAGCCGGCGCGCGCGACGCAGGTCGCGTTCACGGAGCCGTACGCGCTCATCGAGGGCGTGTTCGCCGTGCCGGCCGGCTCGCCGCTGCGGCGCGCGGACGACGTCGACCGCGCGGGCGTGCGCGTCGGCGTCAAGGAGGGGTCGGCCTACGACCTGTTCCTCACCCGCACGCTGACCCGCGCCGAGGTGGTCCGTGGCGCCGACGGCACGACGGTCTTCGAGTCCGAGGGCCTCGAGGTCGCCGCGGGCATCCGGCAGCCCGTGGCCCGGTGGGCCGCCGGGCGCGGCGACGTGCGCGTGCTGGAACCGCGGTTCACGGAGATCCGGCAGGCGGTCGCGACCGGCCGCGACCGCGACCCGGCCGCCGTCGCCTGGCTGGCGGCCGTCGTCGAGGAGCTCAAGGCCGACGGGTTCGTGGCCGCCGCGCTGGCACGCTCGGGCCAGGACGCCACCGTCCCCTCGTCGCGCTGACCGGCCGCCGCCGGCCCGCGTCCTCGGCGGTTAGCATGGCTGCCCGTGAAGATCCTCGTCGTCGGGACCGGTGCCCGTGAGCACGCCATCGTCCACGCCCTCGCGTCCGAGGAGCCGGCGCCCGAGCTGCACGCCGCGCCCGGGAACCCCGGCATGGCGGTCCAGGCGACGCTGCACCCCGTCGACGCGGAGGACGGCCGCGCCGTGGCCGCGCTCGCCCGGCGGCTCGGCGTGGACCTCGTCGTCGTGGGGCCGGAGGCGCCGCTCGTCGCCGGCGTCGCGGACGCCGTGCGCGAGGCCGGCGTCCCGTGCTTCGGACCGTCGGCCGAGGCCGCGCGGCTCGAGGGGTCCAAGGCGTTCGCCAAGGACGTGATGGCCGCCGCCACGGTGCCGACCGCGATGGCGCACGTGTGCACGACGGTCGACCAGGTGGCCGACGCGCTCGACGCCTTCGGCCCGCCGTACGTCGTCAAGGACGACGGCCTCGCCGCGGGCAAGGGCGTCGTCGTGACGCCGGACCGCGAGGCCGCGCTCGAGCACGCCCGGGGCGCGCTCGAGTTGCGCGGCGACGACGGCCGCGTGGTCGTGGAGGAGTACCTCGACGGCCCGGAGGTGTCGCTGTTCTGCCTGAGCGACGGCGCCACGGTGGTGCCGATGGTGCCGGCGCAGGACTTCAAGCGCGTCGGCGACGACGACGCCGGCCCGAACACCGGAGGCATGGGCGCCTACACGCCGCTGGACTGGGCGCCGTCGGGGCTGGTGACGGAGGTCGTCGACCGCATCGCGCAGCCCACGGTCGCCGAGATGGCCCGCCGCGGCACGCCGTTCTCCGGGGTGCTGTACGTCGGGCTGGCGCTCACCAGCCGCGGCACGCGGGTGGTGGAGTTCAACGCCCGCTTCGGCGACCCGGAGATCCAGGCTGTCCTGGCGCGGCTGCGCACGCCGCTGTCCGGCGTGCTGCTCGCGGCCGCCACGGGCCGGCTCGACGGGATCGAGCCGCTGCACTGGTCGGACGAGTCCGTGGTGAACGTCGTCGTCGCCTCGCAGGGCTACCCCGAGTCGCCGCGCAAGGGCGACGTGATCGCGGGGATCGCCGACGCCGAGGCCACCGACGGCGTGCACGTGCTGCACGCGGGCACGGCGGCGGGAGACGACGGCACGCTGGTGTCCGCCGGCGGGCGCGTGCTGTCCGTCGTCGGGCGGGGGGCGGACCTCGCGGCGGCCCGCGCGGCGTCGTACGCCGGCGTCGCGAAGATCGCGCTTGCCGGGTCGCACCACCGCAGCGACATCGCGCTCAAGGCCGAGCGCGGCGAGGTCACCGTCCCCTGAGGACTTCGGCAACGCCTGTAGCAAAGAGGGACTTGCGCGCCTGTTCAGAACAGGGACTAGCACCTGTGCAGAACAGGGACTAGCACCTGTGCAGAATCGGGATTAGGCTCAGTGTCCGGTGGCAGTCGCCAACGGAGAGGGACGACGATGCCCGGTGCGTACCTGGAGCGCTATATCGATGCCTACCTGGACGAGGTCTTCGACGAGCTCCCGGCGGTGATGCTCACCGGACCCCGTGGCTGCGGAAAGTCGACGAGCGCGCTCCGGCGCGCAAATTCAGTCGTCCGCCTCGACGAACCGGAGCAGGCTGCGGCCTTCGCCGGGCAGCCGGACGCGTTCCTCGAACGGCTGCCGGAACCGATCCTCCTGGACGAGTGGCAGGAGGTCCCGGAGTCGATGGCGGCCGTCAAGCGCTCGGTCGACGCAGGAAAAGGGGACGGGCGTTTCCTCATCACGGGCAGCGTCCGTGCGCGTCGGTCCGGAGAGTCGTGGCCGGGTACGGGCCGGGTGACGCCGATCACTCTGTACGGGCTCGCGATGGGCGAGAAGGAGCGCTCCGACAGCGCGCTCTCGTTCATCGACCGGATCTTCTCCTCGGAGACCGAAGAAGCGGGGGAGATGCCCGGTGCTCCGACGATCTTCGACTACGCAGCCTGGGCCGCGGAGGGGGGATTTCCGGAAGCAGTCCGACGATCACCCCGTGCTCGCGAGGAATGGTTCGACGGATACATCGAACAGCTCGTCGGGCGGGACGTCCTCAGCCTGGCCGAGGTCCGGGCACCGCGCCGCATGATCGACCTCTTGCGTGCCATCGCCTTGAACACCGCAGGTCTGCCGACATTGCAGACGCTGACGTCCGCAGCCGGCGCCGACGCAAAGACCGTTCGGGTGCACCTCGATCTGCTTGAGGACCTAGGGATCGTCGAGCGACTGCCCGCGTGGCACTCGAACCGTCTCAGCAGGCTGGTCAAGGGCCCCAAATATCACGTCGTCGACACCGGACTCGCCATGTGGCTGTCAGGGATCGACGGAGAGGGCGTCGTCCGCAGCGCTGACCTCCTGGGGCGTGTCCTCGATTCGTTCGTGGCGGCTCAGCTGCGCCCGTTGTTCCGGCTGAGCAGGACTCGGACGGTGGCGCACCACCTTCGCGACAGCTCGGGGCGGCACGAGGTCGACCTGCTGTTGGAGTCCCGGCGTGGTGACGTCGTGGGGATCGAGATCAAGGCCGGCGGCGGGCCGAGCGCGCGCGATGCCCGCCATCTGGCCTGGTTGCGCGACGAGCTCGGCGATGCGTTCCGACGGGGGATCGTGTTCCATACGGGAAGGCTCGTCTACCCGCTCGGCGACCGGATCTGGGCGATGCCGATCGCCTCGATCTGGCGGTGAGAGACTGGGCGCCGTGACGGAGACGCGAGAACCCCAGTCCGACGCCTTCGCGGGCGGCCCGCTCGACCTGCCGGGCTGGCGCCACGTCTACTCCGGCAAGGTCCGCGACCTGTACGAGCCCGACCTGCCGGTCCTCGGCGGGGCGCACCCGCTGGGGGACGTCGTGCTCGTGGTGGCGTCCGACCGCATCTCCGCGTTCGACCACGTCCTGGACCCGGGGATCCCCGACAAGGGCGTGGTGCTCACCCAGCTCAGCCTGTGGTGGTTCGACCAGCTCGCCGACGTCGTGGACAACCACGTGGTGTCGACCGAGGCGAGCGCGGAGCCGGGCGACGGCCTGGTGCCCGACGTCGTCGCCGGGCGCGCGATGATCTGCCGCCGGCTGGAGATGTTCCCCGTCGAGTGCGTGGCACGCGGGTACCTCACGGGCTCCGGCCTGGCGGAGTACCGCACGAACGGGCAGGTCACGGGCATCCCGCTGCCCGCGGGCCTGGTGGACGGGTCCCGGCTGCCCGAGCCGATCTTCACCCCCGCCACCAAGGCCGAGGTGGGCGAGCACGACGAGAACGTGACGTTCGCCGAGGTCGCGCGCCAGGTCGGGGGCGAGGCCGCCGCCCGCCTGCGCGACCTGACCCTCGCCGTCTACGCCCGCGCGGAGGAGATCGCCCGCGAGCGCGGCGTGATCCTCGCGGACACGAAGCTGGAGTTCGGGGTGGACCCGGCGACGGGCGCCACGGTGCTCGGCGACGAGGTGCTCACCCCCGACTCGTCGCGCTTCTGGCCGGCCGACCGGTGGGAGCCGGGCCGCTCGCAGCCGAGCTTCGACAAGCAGGACGTGCGCGACTGGCTGACGTCCCCGGGCTCCGGGTGGGACCGGTCGTCGGACACGCCCCCGCCGGCGCTGCCCGACGACGTCGTGCGCCGCACCCAGGACCGCTACCTCGAGGCGTACGAGCGCCTCACCGGTACCGCCCTGACCTGATCCCGCTCTGACCTGAACCCGCTCTGACCTGGGCCCGCCGCGCCTACTCCGGGGTGCCGGTGCCCAGCACCGCGCCGTCGGCGTCGAGCGCCTCGAGGGCGACGTACCCCGCGTCCTCGGGCACCGGGGACACGGCCGTCTCGAACCCGGACCGGGGGACGGTCGCGACCTCCTTCGCCGAGCCCGCGTCGGTGCCGGCGACCAACCGCCAGCTCGCGACGTCGGTCGCGCCGTTCCAGCTCACGTACGCCGTGTCGCCGTCGACCACGACGGCCGGCGGGTCGGACGGCGCCGCGTGCCAGTCGAACCGGTAGGCCCGGTAGGTCTCGCCGCCCAGCAGCGGGAACTCGCGGACGAGCTCGCCGTCGCCGGTGTACTCGCTGGTCCACCGGGCGTCGCCCCAGCCGACGACGACGTTCCCGTTGTCGAGCACCTGCAGGTTCCCCTGGCTCCCGGCGAGCCGGTCAGGGTCGCTGGGCAGCCACTCCTGGACCACCGACGCGGTCATGGCCTCCGTGTCGACGTCCAGGCGCAGGCCGCGCGAGTGCGTGCCGACCGGGGGGTTGCCCTGGTTGTCGAACACCGTGACGGTGCCGTCGTCGTGCCACTGCGCGTCGTGCTGCCAGGCGAACTGGGCTCCGGCCCCGGGCTCGTCGTCGTCCCCCGAGCCCTCCATCGCGAAGTCCGAGGCCTTCCCGCCGAGCGTCCAGCGGACCTCGCCGCTGGAGCGGTCGACGACGTACAGCGCGTGGTGCTGCCGGCTCGAGATCAGCAGGTCGCCGTCGGGGGTGAGGGTCGCGGAGTTCACGTGGAAGAAGTCGAACGGGTTCTCCCTCGTCCCCGCCGGGGCCTCGTCCTGGCCGTCGCCGCTCTCCGCGCTGCCCTCGCCGCCGCCCTCCCCGTCCGCGGGCTCGAGAGTGCCGTACGTGTCGGCGAGGTCGACGTGGTCCAGGGCTGACCAGGTGTGCACCACCCTGCCCGTGGCGATGTCGACCTCCTGCACGACGCCGTCGAACACATAACCGTCCGCGTCGCCGCCGACGGCTGTCAGGTCGTGCTGCACGACCGGGTAGGACAGGAGCAGCATCGTGCCCTCGGGCGTGATCGTGGAGTCGTGCAGGTCGGCCCGGTGCGGCTCGAGGTCCCCGCCCGTCGTGACGGTCGCGATCTCCTCGTACGCGGTGTCGAGGAGGTGGATGTCGCCCGTCCCGTGCCCCACGAAGTCGGAGTCGCCGGCGTAGTAGGTCAGGACCGGCTCGCCCCGGTACTCCTGCACGCGGAAGTCGTACGTCGGCCGCTCGGCCGGGTCGATCCACACCGGCTCGCCCGTGGCGTCCACGATCAGGCCGCCCAGGTGGGGCTCGGCCTCCTTCTTGGGCGCGAGGACGTAGAGGTGGTCCGAGTCGTCGGCCGTGGCAGCAGGACCATCGGTGACGGGCAGCGGCGGCGCCGTCATGTCGACGGTGCGGAACACCCGGGGGGCCGGCTCCGGCGCGTCCTGCTCGGTCGCGTCCTCGGCGCAGGCCGCGAGCGGGAGCAGGAGGGCCCCGGCGGCCGCCGCAGCCGCGGCCCGGCGCCGTCGCGGTGAGCGCGGGCCGCGGGAGCGGTGCAGGGTCATGGCTCGAGCCTGCCGTGCCGGAGCGTGGGTGCGCCACCCGGACGCCCGGACCCGCGCCTCAGGGACGACGAGGCGGCTCGGTCGGGCGGACCCGGGGCGCCGGGTAGACTCGACGCGGAATCCCGCCGCCGTGCTCCCGCTCGTCACGCGCGCCTCGTCCCGTCAGGCGCCGTGTGCCGGGATCCCGGAGCGGCGGCCGCCCCGACCGCCCGGTCAACGATTCGAGGAGCACCTGTGGGACGCGTCGTCGTCGAGGTCATGCCCAAGCCCGAGATCCTGGACCCCCAGGGCAAGGCCGTCGTCGGGGCCCTGCCCCGCCTCGGCTTCACCCAGTTCACGGGGGCGCGTCAGGGCAAGCGGTTCGAGCTGGAGGTCGACGGCGAGGTGACGCCGGAGGTGCTCGCCGCGGCGCAGCAGGCCGCCGAGACGCTGCTGTCGAACCCGATCATCGAGGACGTCGTGCGCGTCGCGGACGCGGCCACCGACGCCGCCGGGACGATCACCGCCGAGGGCGTCGCCTGATGACCGGCGAGACCCTCGCCTCGGCCCGGATCGGCGTCGTCACCTTCCCCGGCACGCTCGACGACCGCGACGCCGCACGGGCCGTGCGCCTCGCCGGCGGTGAGCCGGTGTCGCTGTGGCACGCGGACGCCGACCTGCGCGGCGTGGACGCGGTGGTGCTGCCCGGCGGCTTCTCCTACGGCGACTACCTGCGCGCCGGCGCGATCTCGCGGTTCGCCCCGGCGATGGACTCCGTCGTCGACGCCGCCAAGGGCGGCATGCCGGTGCTCGGCATCTGCAACGGCTTCCAGGTCCTCACGGAGGCCCACCTGCTGCCCGGGTCGATGGTGAAGAACGACCACCTGCGCTTCGTCTGCCGCGAGCAGGTGCTCACGGTGGAGAACACGTCGACCGCGTGGACCAACCAGTACGCGCCCGGCCAGCAGATCACCATCCCGCTGAAGAACCAGGACGGGCAGTTCGTGGCCGACGAGCGCACCCTCGACGAGCTCGAGGGCGACGGGCGTGTCGTGTTCCGCTACACCGGCTGGAACCCGAACGGCTCGCGCCGCGACATCGCCGGCATCACGAACGAGCGCGGCAACGTGGTGGGCCTCATGCCGCACCCCGAGCACGCCGTCGAGCAGGGCTTCGGGCCCGCGGGCGAGACCGGACCCCGCGCGGGGACGGACGGGCTGACGTTCTTCACGTCCGTGCTGGCCTCCCTCGTGCGTGCGTGAGGCGCCGCCGATGAGCACGCTCACGCACGTGCCGCAGGGCACCACCGGTGACGGCCCGGTCGTCACGATCGACGCCGTCGCCTGGGACGACCCCGTGGCCGTCGCGCTGCGGGCGGAGGCGGTCGCCGACCTCGGCCGCCGATACGGCGGGGACGAGGACGCCAAGGAGGTCATCGACCCCGCGAGCGTCGTCGTCACCCTGCTGGTCCGGGTGGACGGCGCCCCGGCCGGCTGCGGCAGCGTGCGCGACGTGTCGGGCACCGACGACCTGCGCGGCCGCGGCACCCTGCACCCTGCCGCCACCGGCGAGGTCAAGCGCGTCTACGTCGACCCGGCGTTCCGCGGCCGCGGGCTCGCGCGACAGCTCATGGCCGAGCTGGAGCGGTCCGTGCGTCGCGTCGGCTTCCGGCGGCTCGTGCTCGAGACCGGGACGGCGCAGCCCGAGGCGATCGGCCTCTACACCGCCCTCGGGTTCGAGCCGATCGAGCCGTACGGCAAGTTCGCCGGGGAGCCCGAGCAGCGCTCCTACGGCAAGCGTCTCTGACGACGGGACGGGGGCTCAGCCGGGCCTTCACCGGCCGAGTCTGCGACTCCGCTGCGGGCGGGTGCCTCGTTCCTCGGCCCCACCCTGCGCTGCGTCTCCGCCTCAGCCGGAGGCGCCCGCGGACCATGCCGGAAGCTGCTGCAGGGTCCACGAGTTGCCGTCGGGGTCGTCGAAGGTGACGAACCGGCCCCACGGCTGGTCGTCCACGCCCCGAGCCTCGACGCCGGCGCCACGCAGCTGGGCCAGCGCCTCGTCCGCGTCGGCCACGACCACCTGGATGGTGTCCTGGGCGCCCGGGGCGAGCTTGCCGCCGATGCCGGTGCCGAAGGCGATGGAGCACGCCGAGCCCGGGGGCGTCATCTGCACGAACCGCACCTCGTCGTCGACCCGGTGGTCGTGGTCGGCGTGGAAGCCCACGCGCTCGTAGAACTCCTTGGCCCGGTCCACGTCGCTCACGGGCACGTGGATCAGCTCGATCTTCCAGTCCATGGTGCACTCCTCGGTCGGTCGGTCGGTCGTTCCGGCCGTCGCGGGTGCGGCGGCCCGGGGGACGGTGTCAGCCGTCGGCGAGCAACGGCCGCACCTCGCGGCCGAGCATGTGGACGAAGCCCTCGAGGTCGGGCTCGTCGGCGAGCGGCTGGATCGTGACGGAGGTCGCGCCCGCGGCGGCGAGCCGCAGCACGCCGTCGGCGATCGCCCTCGCGTCGCCGGCCGCGCCGACGCCCTGCCCGGGGGCGGCGCCCCACTGCGGGAGCTCCGCGTCCAGGCGTGCCTGCGCGTCCGGCCCGGTCGCGGCGATGAGCGTGGCGTACACGGGCGGAGCGGGCCAGCCGGACCGCTGCGCCCCCGCGGCGGCCGTCTCGGCGGCCGCGCGGACGTCGTCGGGCGTGAGCGCGTTCGCGAGGATCAGGGCGTCGCCGAGCTCGCCCGCCAGAGCGAGGGAGCGCGGCCCCACGCCGCCCATCACGATCGGCACGTCGGGCGCCGGCCACTCCAGGCGGACGCCGTCGAGCCGGACGTAGCGGCCCGACGTCGTCACCTCCTCGCCGGCGAGGAGGCTGTGCAGCGCCTCGGTGTGCTCCCGCAGCAGGGTGAGCGGCGAGTCCGCCCGCACGCCGGCCTGGGCCATCCACTCCTGGACCCCGTGGCCGACGGCGGGGACGAAGCGGCCGGGGAACAGCCGCGCGAGCGTCGCGAGCTCCATCGCCGTGATCGCCGTGCTGCGCAGCGGGGCGGGCAGCAGGCCGATCCCCACCCGGATCCGTTCCGTCCACGCCAGCGCGGCGCTCGCCGAGGCCACCCCGCTCTGCTTGAAGCAGTCCTCCCAGACCCACAGCTCGTCGAGACCGGCCGCCTCCGCGGTCGTGGCGAGGGTACGGAGGGTCTCCGGCGGCTGGGTGGGGACGAACGCCACACCGAGGCGGACAGGGGGCTCGTCGGCACGAGGGGCAGCGGTGACCGTCATGCCCCCATCGTGCACGGCGGCACCGACAGCGGCAGCGCGCGCGTGGTCGGCCTCAGCTGGCGCTCGGGTGCCCGCGGTCGCGCTCGGCCGCGAGGGCGAGGTAGGTGAGCTGCGCGGCCACGCTCTGCCGGGCGGCCCCCAGCACCGACGGGTCGACGTCCGCGTACACGAGAGCGGTGACGCGGTCGACCAGGGCTGCCCGGTCTGCCCGGTCGACCGAGGCGCCGTCGTCGGCGCCCGCCGGCACCCCGAGCGCGTCGAGCGCCGCGCGGACCTGGGCGAGCCGCTCGTGCCGGTGCGCCCGGTACGCGCGCACCCGGTCGGCCAGGTCGTCCACGGCCGGGCCGTGCGCCGGCAGCCCCGGCACGGGGGAGCCGGGGGCGGGCGCGAGGGCGACGGCCATGTGCTCCAGCCGGTCCAGCGACGCGAGGTAGTCGCCCAACGACCCGTCGGGCTCGGCGATCACCGTGGTGCCGCGGCCGAGCACGGTGTCGCCGGTGAGCACGACGTGGGGCTCGCCGGGCGCCGCGACGAGGAAGCACACCGAGTCCGCGGTGTGGCCCGGCGTCGCGATGACGTCGACCCGCACCCCGCCCGCGGCGACCCGCTCGCCGCGGCGCAGCGGCTCGCCGCCGTGGCAGTGCTCCGGGTCGACGGCGCGCACGGGCGCGCCCGTCAGCGCGTGCAGCCGCGCCGACCCGGCGGTGTGGTCGGCGTGCCGGTGGGTGATCAGCACCAGCTCCACCGGCCCCGCGGCGGCGAGCGACTCGAGGTGGCCCTCGTCGTCCGGACCCGGGTCCACGACCACGCACGACGACGATCCCGGCGCGCGCAGCACGTACGAGCGCGTGCCGTCCAGCGTCATCGGGCCGGGGTTGTCGGCGCGGACGACGGTCACGTGGTGCATGGGGACTCGCTCTCGTGCGACGGTCGGTCCGGCACGACGCGCTCGGACCGGCACCCATGATCGCCGATCCGCGTGCGGACTGCCGACCCGGGTGCGCCCCCGTCAGGACGCGAGGGCGCCGGCCAGCAGCTCCAGTGTCTGCCCGCGGCCCGGAGTGGCGTCGAGGGGCTCGGCCTCGTAGGTGCCGGCCACGGGCACGACCATCACCTCGTCGGCGCCGTGCCGGGTGGCGAGGTCGCGCACCTGCGCCGCGGCCTGGTGCGGCTCGCCGATGATCCAGCGGGAGCGCATGTCGGCGATCACCTGCTCGCCCATGCCGTCCAGCGGGGCGGCGAGCGCCTCCTCGACCGTCTCGGCGCGCCCCATCGGCTTGCCCGTGCGCAGCCGCGCCATGGAGCGCAGCTGGGGCAGCGCGCGCTGGTGCGCCTCGTCGGCGGTGGGCGCCACGACGGCGTTGACGGTGAGGAAGGTCTCCGGCTCGGGGTGGGCGGCGCTGGGGCGGTAGCCGTCGCGGTACAGGGCCAGCACCTGCTCGATGCCGGCGCCGGAGAAGTGGTTGGCGAAGACGTACGGCAGCCCCAGCTCGGCGGCCAGGCGGGCCGAGTAGTCGCTCGAGCCCAGCAGCCACACGGTGGGGGCGCCGTCCGCCGCGGGGGTGGCGTGCACGTCGTAGATGTTGCCGTCGCCGAGGCGCAGCGCGGCACCCTCGGGGCTCATGAGCGCCAGGATGTCGCGCACGTGCTGCGGGAAGCGCTCGACGTCCGACGTCGGCCCGGACTGGCGCAGCAGCGCGGTGACCACCGGGTCCGAGCCGGGCGCGCGGCCGAGGCCGAGGTCGACCCGCCCCGGCGCGAGCGCCTCAAGCGCGGCGAACTGCTCGGCGACGACGAGCGGCGCATGGTTGGGCAGCATCACGCCCCCGGAGCCCACCCGGATGCGCTCGGTGACGCCCGCGGCCGCGGCGATCATCACCGGCGGGGTCGACGCCGCCACCGCGGCCATGTTGTGGTGCTCGGCGAACCAGTACCGCTCGAAGCCGAGCTCGTCGGCGCGGCGCACCAGCGCGAGCGACGACGCGAGCGCCTGGGCGCTGGTCTGCCCGGTGCGGACCGGGACGAGGTCCAGGACGCTCAGGCGCGGGGTCGTGGGGGCGGGGTGCGGGGAGGCGGGGCCGGCGGTGTTCATCGCCCAGGTCAACCGGGAGCCGGCGGGCGACATTCCGCCGACGTCGTCACAGCTGCTCCGCGGCTGCGTCGCGGGTCGCCGTCACCTGCTGCGCTGCTCGACTGCCGACCCGGGCGCCGTAGAGCACGAGACCGAGCATCACCACGCACCCCACGGACACCCCGGTGACCACGAGTGGCACGGACACTGGGAGGAGAGCGAACACCGCGCTCGCCATCGACGCGAGTCCCGCGAACATCGTCGGTCGCTTTGCACGGACGTGAGCCGCCAGCCAGGCTTCATCGCTCGACATGGTGCTCGGGATGCGGATGCCCGCGACCTGGTTGCGCTTCAGCTTCCCTGACGCTGCGGCACGGGCCATCCACACCAGCAGCACGCCCGAGCCGAGCATGACGACGGACAGCACGATCCTCGCGACCAGGTCCTCGTCCATCGCCGAAGACCTTAGCCATCGGCCGGCGTCGCGACCAGTCACCATCGGCGCGACCGACAGCATCACGGGTGGGTCAGGGGAGGGGGTCGCGCAGGCCGCTCGCGCGCCGTACCGGGTGCCCGACGGCGGCCCGCACGGCGTCGGCGGTCGCCACCACGCGCACGAGCTCCTGGGCGCGGGTCACCGCCGTGTACAGCAGCTCGCGGGTCAGCAGCGGCGACGTGGCGGGCGGCAGGATGAGCGACACGCGGCGGAACTGGCTGCCCTGCGCACGGTGCACCGTCATCGCGTGCACCGTCTCCACCGGCGGCAGCCGGTGCGTGCGCACCCGCAGCGGCGCGCGCGGGTCGCCGAACACCGCCACCACCGCGCCCGCGTCGCCCGCCGGCGCCGCCTCGCCCTCGGCGACGAGCACGCCGGTGTCGCCGTTGTACAGGCCGACCTCGGCGTCGTTGCTGGTCACCAGCAGCGGGCGGCCGACGACCCACGGGGTCGAGGCGTGCGCGGGCGCGGCGACGCCGGCCGTGGCCTCCTCGACCCACGCCTCGACCTGCGCCGCCCAGCGGGCGACGCCCACCGGACCGCGGCGGTGGGCGACCATCACCCGGTGCGCCGCCAGCGCGTCGAGCGCCCCGGCGGCGTCGCCGGCGCGCGCGGCGGACACGAGCCGGCGCCCGGCGTCGATCGCGTCGTCCCGGAGCCCCGCGACGGCGTGCTCGTCGAGGCGCTCGGTGTCGGCCTCCACCAGCTCGACGCCGCCGGTCCCGGCGCGCAGGACGTCCAGCACGGTGTCGGCGTCGCCGTCGCGGATCGCCGCCGCGAGCGGCAGGATCGCGGAGTCGGAGCCCTGGCGGTGCACCGTCACGAGCCGCACGACGCCGTTGCCCACGCCCGCGCGCGCCTCGTCGTCGAGGCCGTCGAGGTCGTCGGCGGGTCGGTCGGACCGGTCGGTCCGCGTCTCGACGGGCGCCGCCACGGGCGGGCGCGCGACCAGATCGCCGAGGACGGCGCCGGCCTCGACGGAGGCGAGCTGGTCCGGGTCGCCGACGAGCACCAGCCGGGCGTCGGGACGCAGCGACTCCAGCAGCCGGGCCATGAGGGACAGCGGCACCATGGAGGTCTCGTCGACCACGACGACGTCGTGGGGCAGGTGGTGGCCCGCGTGGTGCCGGAAGCGGGTCGCGCTGCGGTAGCCGAGCAGCCGGTGCACGGTCGTGGCCTCGGGGCTGCCCGTGCGGTCCCGGTCCTGCGGGTCGAGGTCGGTGACGACGTCGCGCACCGCCTCCTGCAGGCGCGCCGCCGCCTTGCCCGTCGGAGCCGCGAGCGCGACGCGCAGCGGCGGGCCGTCGCCGTCCTGCAGGACGGCGAGGAGCCGCGCCACCGTCGTCGTCTTGCCGGTGCCGGGCCCGCCCGTGAGTACGGTGAGCCGGCGCCCGGCGGCGTGCTCGGCGGCGAGCCGCTGGCGCACGTCGCTCGCGCCGGGGAACAGCCGCGCCAGCGCGGCGTCGAGGCGCGCCTGGTCCACCGTCAGCGGCGGCGCGACCAGGCGCGCGTCGACCAGGCGGCGCACCGTGAGCTCGTCGCGCCAGTACCGGTCGAGGTAGAGACGCCCGCCGACCCAGCGCGCGGGCCGGTCCGCGGGCCCGGCCACGCCGGCGGCGACGAGCGGGCTCGCCTCGATCGCCCGCACCCAGGCCGCGTGCTCGGGCCAGGGCGGCGGGTCGGCGGGCGGGGCGCCGCGGTCGCCCGCCGGGTCGGTGTCCTCGGGGAGGGCGAGGGCGGCCAGCTCGTCCGCGTCGTCGAGGCGCACGCACACCGACCCCCCGCGCAGCGCCCGCACGACGAGGGCCACGGCGAGCAGCACCGTCGGGTCCTGCTCGTCCGTGAGCCGGCCGAGGCGCGTCGCGACGTGCACGTCCGTCGCGGCGACGACCCCGGCCGCGTTGAACGCCGCGAGCAGCTCGGGGGCGGCGACGGCGACGCGCACGTCCCCGGCGAGGGTGTCGGCGGTCATGCGGTCCCTCCGTCGAGCAGGTCGGACAGCGCGGGCACCAGGCCGGACGGCGGCGTCCACGCCACGACGCCGAACGGCGACCCGTCCGGGCCCGTGGGCGTGGCGGGCCCGCACATGCCGCGCACGAACAGGTACAGCCCGCCGCCCAGGTGCACGTCGGGGTCGTAGCCGGGCAGCCGCCAGCGCAGGTAGCGGTGCAGCGCGACGAGGTAGAGCACGAGCTGCAGCGGGTAGTGCGCGTGCCGCATCGCCTCGACGGTGGCCTCGGGCCGGTAGTCGTGCGCGGTGAGCGGGGTGTCGGGCACGCCCAGCCGGTTCGTCTTGTAGTCCACGACGAGGAAGCGGGGCGCGCCGTCGTCGGTCTGGTCGCCGGGCACCCGCAGCACCGCGTCGATCGACCCCGTGAGGTAGCCGCGCAGCCGGCGCTCGGCCGGGTCGGCGGCGGCGAGGGCCGCGAGGTCGGCCGGGTATGCGGCGAAGGGGTCGCCCTCGCCCAGGTGCGCGGCGAGCAGCGCGGCGACGTCGGCGAGGCTCGCGCCGGCCGACGTCGTGCCCGCGTCGCCGTCCCCGCCCGCCAGGGGCAGCTCGAACTCGAGCTCGGCGAGCCGGTCGGCGGGGGCGACGTCGGCGAGCGTGCGCCCCGCGGCGAGCGGCCCCAGCGGGGTGCGGGCGACGACGCCGAGGGCGGCGGCGAGCTCGCCGGGGTCGGTCCCGGGCACGCGCGTGGTCGCCGCGGCCGCGCACCGGGCGAGCAGCTCGGCCTGCAGGTCCGGCGCGGACGTGTCGGCGTACTCCAGCACCTCGTGCACCAGGAGGCCGAACCCGGTGCCCGCGGGCAGCCCCGACATGGGCGACGGGAGGTCGCGACCGGGGGCGTCGTCGGCCGCGGCGGCGCCCGGCCCGACGGGGAGCACCCCCGCGGCGGGGGCGTCGGGCTCGTCCTGGAGCCCGCCGTCCTCCGGCTCGGACTCCACGGCGCCGACCGCGCCGGGGGCGCTCCCGGCGCCCGTCGTCGCGGCCCCGGCCGCCGACCCCGTACCGCCCCGCGCGGGACCGGCGTGCGCCGCCGCGGTCAGCGCGGAGTACGACGCGCGGCGCCACGCCTGGTCCGGCACGCGGTCCAGGTGCGCCACGTCCAGCGCGGGCGCTTCCCGCCCGGCCGGCCGCCAGCGCTCCGTGGCGGGGGAGGCAGGCACCTCCTCGACGGCGACGGTCCAGCCGGACCGCTCGGCGATCCCGCCCAGGGCGCTGCGCACCGCGTCGTCCCGCATCGCCTGCTGCGACGCGTGCGGCGCGGGCTCGGCGCCCAGCGTGCGGTCGGCCAGCACGACGCGGGTCAGCGCGCCCTTGGCCGTGTTCGCCTTCGACGGCGCCCAGTGCGCCACCACCTGGTGGCGGGCGCGCGTGAGCGCCACGTACAGCAGGCGCAGGTCCTCGCCGCGCTCCTCGGTGCGGTGCCGCTCCAGCGCCGCGTCGTACCCGAACGACCCGGGCCCCCCGACGTGCAGGATGCGCCGCCCGTCGTCGGTGTGGAACCGCAGCACCTCCGGGCGCTGCTGCTCGAACCGGTCCCACGCGAACGGCACGTACACGACGCCGAACTCCAGGCCCTTGCTCGCGTGCACCGTCACGACCTGCACCGCCGCCGCGTCCGTCTCGAGGCGGCGGCTGCGCTCCTCGTCGTAGTCGTCGCCGGCCTCGCGGATGCGGCGGCGCAGCCACCCGGTGAGGGCCGAGGCGCCCAGCCCCTCCGTCACCGCCGCGACGTGCAGCACCTCGCCGACGTGGCGCAGGTCGGTGAGCCGGCGCTCGCCCGTGGTCGTCGTGAGCAGCCGCTCGGCGAGCCCGTCGCGTGTCACGGCCTCCTGCAGCGCCGCGACCCCGCGGGTCGCCAGCAGCCGCGACCAGCGCCGCACCGTGTCGGCGAGCGCGTCGTGGGCGGCGTCACCGGCCGTGGCGAGGCGTTCGGCGTCCCAGCCGACGAACGGGGTCAGGGCGAGCGCCGCGGCACGCCCGTGCGCGCCCGGCTGCTCGAGCGCGGCCAGCAGCGTCAGCCAGTCGCGGGCCGACGGCGTGGCGAACACGCTGGACAGCCCCGACACGACCGCGGGCACGCCCCGCACGACCAGCGCCGAGCGCACCGCCTCGGCCTGCGCGTTCGTGCGGGTCAGCACGGCGACGTCGCGCGGCTCCAGCGCCCGCCAGCCGCCTTCGCTCTCGCCGCCGTCGTCGTCCAGCAGCCGGTCGCGCCCGAGGCGTGCGGCGACGTCGGCGGCCACGTCGGCCGCGACCAGCGCGCGCGGCACCCCGACGGCCGGCGTCTCGCCGGGGGAGATGCCGAGCGAGCCGCGGGTCACCTGCCGCAGCCGCAGGGGCGGCCCGCCGTCGAACCTCGACGCCGGGTGCGCCGCGTCCACGGGCCGCACGACGATGCGCTCGTCCCCGAGCGCCGCGCCGCCCAGCACGGTGTCCAGGGCGCGCAGCAGCGGGCCGTCGCTGCGCCAGCTCGTGCCGAGCGTCGCGATCGTCGTCGCCTCCCGCTGCGCGTCGAGGTAGGCGACGACGTCGGCGCCGCGGAAGGCGTAGATCGCCTGCTTGGGGTCACCGATGAGCACCAGGGTGCGGCGGGTGTGGAAGGCGGTGCGCAGGATCTCCCACTGCACGGGGTCGGTGTCCTGGAACTCGTCGACCATGACCACCCGGTACGCCGACCGCACGCGCTCGGCGGCGGTCGGCCCGTGCACGGGGTCGGCGAGGGCGTCGCGCAGCATCACCAGCAGGTCGTCGTAGTCCATGAGGTGCCGGGTGCGCTTGCGTCGCAGCGTCTCGTCGCGGGTCTCGGCGGACACGGCCTGCCGCAGGGCGCCGAGGGTGGACGGCGGCGCGCCGCCGGCCTCGGCGGGCTCGACGTCGGCCTGGTGGTCGCTGACGGCGGCGCGGCCGAGGTCGGCGGCCAGGGACGGCGTGAGCGCAGGCTTCGCCTCGTCGGCGAAGCGCCGCACGTACAGGTCGTCCGCGACCTCGCGGACCAGGTCGGCGACGTCCGGCACGAACGTCGCCGCCGGGTCGACGTCGGCCGCGATGCCGAGGGCGACCAGCATCTGCTGGCAGAAGCCGTGCGTGGTGGTGATCGTGGCCGCGTCGAGCTGCGACAGCGCGGCCGTGAGCCGGCCCCGCCGTCGGGCCAGCTCGGCCGCGTCGACGTCCCCGAGCAGCGCCACCACGGGGTCGTCGCTTGCCGCCGGGTCGGGGCCCCGCAGCGCGCGCTCGGTGCTCACCAGGCGCTCGCGGACGCGATCGCGCAGCTCCGACGTCGCGGCGCGGCCGAACGTCACCAGCATGAGCTCGCGCAGCTCCGCGCGGCCCTCGGCGACGAACCGCGTCGCCAGCGCGGCGATGGTGAACGTCTTGCCGGTGCCGGCGCTCGCCTCCAGCACCGTGGTGCCCTCGGGCAGCGGGCCGCAGACGTCGAAGACGGGGCGGTCCGGGGCGCCGGTCACGGCGTCGGGGGAGGTCACGACGTGCCCTTCTGCTCGTGCGACAACAACGGGTCCCACACACGCCGGGCGAGGGCGCCGAACCGGGTGGGCTCGTCGCCGGACGCGCGCCGGTCGTCGTCGTCCGGCACGCCGGCGAACTCGTCGAGCCGGGCGCCGTCGCCCCAGCAGAGCACGTGGTACGGGTCGGACTTCTCGAACCCGCCGTTCCACGTGTACCGGGCCTCGCCGAGGGCCTGCCCGGGGTCGCCGGTGCCGCCGCCGCGGGAGACGGCGTAGGCGTGCGCGGCCTCCGGCGGCAGGGGCAGCGGGCCGCGGAGGGCCGCGGCGCGCAGGGCGACCAGGTCGTCGAGCAGGCGTGCGGCGTCGTCGGGCGACGGCGCGTCGAGCAGGCTCCACGCCGCCTTGGCGCCGCGGCCGGGCGCCCGGCCGACGGTGACGGCGTGCCACTGCTGGCCGGGCGGGGGCCCGGACGACGCCCGGCCCGACGACGCGGCGAGCGCGAGCACCTGCACCCACGCCCGCAGCCGGTGCTTCGGCGCCAGCCGCGAGTACTCGGCGCGCACCACGCGGCCGCCGTGCACCCCGGGCACGGTGCCGGTGACCTGCGCCCCGGACGGGAGGACGGCGGCCACGTCGACCGGGCGGGGCTCGCCGACGGACGTCGCCTGCTGCGCCGTCGCGCGCACCGGCTGCACCCGCTCGACGACGTCGCGCAGCGCGGCGAAGCCGAGGCGGCGCGGCGGCGCCTGCCCGCGGCGCCACTCCGCCTGGAACGCGCGGTCCGGGTCGGTGCCGGCCAGCAGCGCCGCGAGGATGCGGTCGCCGGCGCCCCACGCGGCCAGCGGCGCCATCGTCAGCGGCAGGCGGTCGTCCACCTCGTCCTCGTCCTGCGCGATGCGCACGTCGAGGGTCGTGCGCAGGAACCACCGCACCGGGTGCTCGAGCAGGGCCACGAGGTCGTCGAGGTCCACCGTGTCGCCCGGGGGCGGCGACGGCACCGTCAGCGGCCGCGGCACGAGCAGCCCGGGCTCGGCACGCTCCGCCCGGCCGGCGAGCGCACCGTCGAGCGCGGCGGCGTCGAAGCTGAACGGCCCGGTGGCGCCGAGCGCGCCCGGGACGAAGTTCCGCTCGCCCACCACCTGCAGCGGGTGGCGCACCACGACCTGGGACCGCACCGCGCCGCCCGGCGCCGCCCCGACGCGGTCGAGCGCGTCGAGGAGCTCGGCGACGGGCACCGCGGGCGGGCGCGGGGCCCCCGTGCGCTCGTCGGCGCCCGTGTGCAGCACCACCAGGTGCTCGCGCGCCGCGGTGATCGCGTCGAGGAAGATCTGCCGGTCCTCGCTGCGCCGGTCGCGCTCGCCGAGGCAGGCGTCGCGGGCGAGCAGGTCGTCGCCGTCCGGGTTCGCCGACCGGGGGAACGCGCCGTCGTCCATGCCGAGCAGCACCACCACCCGGTGCGGCACGGCGCGCATCGGCTCCAGCGAGCACACGGTGAGCGCGCCCGTGCGGAACCCGGCGCGCGTGGGCCGGCCGGCGAGCCGGTCGGCCAGCAGCGCGCGCACGTCCTCCAGGCGCAGCCCCGCGCCGGCGTCGCCGGGACCGCCGGCGGTGCCGGCGGCGCGCACGTCGCCGAGCACGCGGCGGGCCGCCGTGGTCTGCCAGGCGTCGTCGGGGGCGGGGTCGGTCAGCAGCGTCACGGCCCGGTCGAGGACGTCGAGCCAGTGCGCGAGCGGGTGCTCGCCGTCCAGGTCGGCCAGCAGCCCGGTGAGCCGGGCGACCAGCTCGGCGAACCGGCCCGCGACCTCCACGTCGGTGGACCCCACGTCGTCCAGCGGCAGCGCCGGGCCCACGAACCGGGAGTCCTCCTCGGCCATCGCGACGCCCAGCAGCACCCGGTCCAGCGCGGCGTCCCAGGTGCCCTGGCGGACGCGGGCGTCGATGCCGAAGCGGGCCCGCCGCGACCCGTCCTCGCCCCAGCGCACCCCCACCTCGACGGCCCAGTCGCGCCACCGGTCCAGGTCGTCGTCCGACAGCCGGAAGCGGCGGCGCACGGGCTCGCTCGCGGCCAGGTCGAGCACCTCGGACGCGGTGACCCGGCCGTCGGCGAGGCGCAGCAGCGTGGCCACCACGCCGAGCACCGGGTTGACGACGCCCGGGCCCCGGTCGGCCAGCCCGACCCGCAGGCGCTGGCCCGGGTGCACCTGCGTGACGCCGTCGGGGGCGGCCCCGAAGGTGGCGGTGACCAGGGGCGCGAAGGCCTCGACGTCCGGGCACATGACGATCACGTCGCGGGGCTCGAGCGTCGGGTCGGCGGCGAACAGGCCCGTGAGGACCTCGCGCAGCACCTCGACCTGGCGGGAGCGCCCGTGGCACGCGTGCACCTGGACGCTGCGGTCCGCGGGGGCGACGTCGTGCGGCGCCGGGTCGGGGTCGTCGGCGCGCAGCGTCGCCTGCAGCGCGCCGAGCAGCGTCGCGGGCGGCGCCGGCGCCGGGTGCGAGGTCGCCCGGACCTCCGGCGCCTCGCGGGCCGTGCCGTCGTCCCCGCCGCTCACGTCGCTGACGCCGCTGCCGCCGCCGTCCGACAGCCGCAGCTGCAGCTCGACCGAGTCGCGTGCCGTCGACGCGAGCAGCGGGTGCCGCGCCACCGGGGGCAGGTCGTCGCGGCGGGTGCCCGGGCCCGGGGAGCCGGGCAGCGCGGCGACCGCGTCCCACAGCGCGGGCGAGGGGTGCGGCAGCCACAGGTGCACGTCGCGGTGGTGGGCGAGCGCGCGCAGCACGCGCAGCTGGTCCTCGGGCAGGCGGGTGGGACCGAAGACGGACAGCCGCGCGGGCAGGTCGACGGCCCCGGGGTCGGTGTGCAGCGCGGCGACCGCCTGCGCCAGCACCTCGGCCGGCCCCGGCGCGTCCACGCGGTCGTGCACCTGCCGCCACAGGCGCGGCTGCCACCCCAGGTCGTCGGGCACGGGCGCCCCCGCGCCGTCGTCGTCGCGCCCCTCCAGCCACGCGGCGAGCAGGCTCGGGCGCTGCTGCGCGTACGCGGAGAAGAGGCCCGCCACGCGCTGCGCGAGGGCGAGCCGGCGCGAGCGTCGGACGCCGTCGCCGTCCTGGCCGACGTACCGCGCGAGCGGCGCCGCCCACGGCTCGTCCAGCGACGCGTCGACCGTCTCCAGCACGGGCCACACCAGCCGGGAGCGCCGCCACGGGTCGTCGTCGGGCTCGACGCCGGTGACTGCCGTGACCGCGGCCGCGACGAGCCGCGACGGCGACGAGAAGTCCACGTTGGCGCACACCCCCGCGCCGGAGGGCCCCGCGCCCGGTGACCCGGGGACGCCGAGCCGGTGCGACAGCCGCTGCGCCAGCCACCGCTCGATGCCCCGCGTGGGCACCGCGACGACGTCGGGGGTGAACGGGTCCTCGGGGGGTTGCGCCAACACGTCCGCCAGGGGAGCGACCAGCGCGTCGGCGCGCTCGGAGCGGTGGATGTGCAGCACGCGGCCAGGCTACGGGCCCCCGCCGACACGGGCCCCCGGTGGTCCCCAGGCGTCCGGAAGGTGGCTGGAGCGAGACCCGGCTGCTCGCGATGAAGACTGTGGTGGTATTTGGTATTGACCGATGAGTTCGCCTCAGCGAAACTGTCTGTCATGTCGTTGGTTGCGGTTCGCGAGGCTGCCGAGCGTCTAGGGGTCTCTGCCCGGCAGGTGCAGCATCTGGTCGCTCGCGGTGAGCTCAGGGCACCGGCGCGAGGAGTCATCGAGTCGATGTCGATCGACCATTTCCTTGCCGTGCGCGGCGCGACTCGCCGCACTCGCCCGTGGTCACAGTCGACCGCGTGGGGCGCGGTCGCGATCCTCACCGGTGTCGATGCCGTCTGGATGGGGACGACGCAGCGGTCCAGGCTCAAGGCCGCGTTGCGGTCCGTGACGGCGGTCGAATTCCTCGCCCGGGCCCGCGAGCGTGCCCAGGTGAAGCAGTTCGCGGGCCATTCCGCAGCGACCTGGCGTGTACGAGACGTCCTTGTCGACACCGCTGCCGTGGGTATGAGTCTCGGGCTCGCCCAGTCCGCGCGCGTCGATGGCTACATCGATGCTGAGGAACTGGTGGAGCTCGTCCGGCACTACGGACTGGTCCCCGACGACGAGGGCCAGTTCACGATCCGGGCGACGACCTTCCCGATCGGCACCGTCCGCGAGCTTGCGCAGTCCGGCGTCGTCCTCGCCGGGCTCGACCTGGCCGAGTCGCTGGACACGCGCGAACGGCGCGTAGGCCTCGACGCTCTCAGCGAAGCCTTGGGGAGGCACCGTGGCTGACCGTCCCACCATCGCGGTCCCGAACCCGTCCGGCGGCTGGGGTGCACCGTGGCCGAACGTGGCCGAGATCGTCGACGTACTCCCTCATACGGCGTGGACACTCGTCGGCGGATTGATGACCCAGATCCACACCATCCACCGCGGGTTGGACGTCGTGCGTCCGACCAACGACGTGGACGTCGTGCTACACGTGGAGACCACGCGCGGAATGGCCTCCAAGGCCGCTCGCGCCCTCGAGTCCGTCGGCTACGAGATGCTGACGTCGATCGACCGGCGCGAGCGTACTGCTCACCGGTTCGTTCGTGGTGAGGCAACGGTCGACCTGATCACCGGCAGCCCTGATGTGGTCGACGTGCTGGTTGCCGACCACGCAGCGCCGCGGGTCGTGGAGAGGCTGCGTGGTCGAGACATGGTCGCCATCGAGGGCGGCACCCAAGCACTGCGCCGGACCGTGAACGCCAGCCTGTCGATCGTCGAAGGACGCGCAACGACCGTGAGTGTGCCGAACGTGTTCGGCGCGCTCGTGCTCAAGGCCGCCGCCTTCCGCACGGACTCCCGCGACCGGGAGCGTCATCTCCAGGACGCCGCTGCCCTGCTGTGCTGCCTGACCGACCCGTTCGAGGTGCGAGAGCAGTTCGTCGGCTCAGACCGTCAGCGGATCAACACCTTGGTGCGGAACCTTCCCGACGACGCACGGCACTGGAGCGCGCTTCCCGAGGGTGCCCGCAAGGACGGCCGGGCGGCACTCCGCATCCTTGCAGCATGAACGGGAGTGCTCGACGTGGGAAGCAAGGTCGAGTAGTCAGTCCGCGTAGTGCCCGAGCCACGTGGCTCCGGTCCACAGCTCGTACTGCCCGGGGCGGTGCGGCGAGGGGTACATCCCCGGCGGGTCGATGCTGCGGTCGGGAGCCCGGATCACGTGCCCGTCGCGGTGGCCGAGGTGCCAGGTGCCGCGGTAGTCCCAGGCGGCGCGCATGTCGCCGGAGAGGGTCAGCGGGCCCTCGCCGACCCAGAACCCCCCGAAGTCCAGGACCAGCGTGGTGTACCCGCGCTGCAGCTCGGCGGCGGACTGCCGTCCGACGGCTGACAGCCGGCGGAACAGCAGCACGAACCAGGCCAGGCCGAGGACGCCGAACACGGGGGCCCGCCACGCGTCGGGGACGTCGAGCGCGCCCAGCAGCAGGACGACCGCGAGGATCGCGGCCAGGCCGCCGCCGGCGAACGCCACGAAGCGGAGGAACAGGCCGTTGGCCGTCGGTCGGACGTCCAGTGTCGGCGGCTGGTCGGGGACGACCGGCAGGCCCCCGGCGCGACGGGCGTCGTCGTAGCCGGGGACCTGCCGGGGATGCGGGCCGCCCTGCGAGCGGCCTCGGCGTTCCTTCTTCACTGTCAGTCGGACCAGATTCCGTTGTCGGGGACGGCGGCCGCGCTGTCGACGTTCCGGTCGCCGACGTCGCCGACCGCGATCACGACGTCGATCGCGACGCCTGGTTCCACGGGCACCGCACAGTCCAGCGGGACCGTGAGGCCGTCGAGCGCCGTGTCGTACCCCGGCGCGCCCGCGGCGTTGTCGACGAAGTACTGCGCGTTGGTGTCGGCATTGACGGTCGCGACGGAGACGGGACTCGCGGTGCCCGGCACGGTAGCGCAGTTCTGCCCGTCCACGAATACCCCCATCGCGTCGTTGAACCTGCTGCCGACGAACTCCGGGTACTCCTCGCTGGCGAAGACGTACCGGACGCGGAGCGTGTCGCCCGTCGGGACGAGGCGCACGCGGTAGGCGGCCGCGTCGAAGGTGTCGACGCCGGTCAGGCCGTCCAGCGCGTCGTGGCCCGGCCCGTCGAGGTCGGTGCTCGCGAGGTGGCTCGGGTCGCCCTTGGCGTCCTCGACAGAGCCGGTGCTGAGCACCCAGGTCTTCGTGCCGGGCGCGTAGCCCTCGACGTGGCCCCACTGACCGGCGTCGCCGACGACCTCGTCGTCGACCATGGTCACGCCGTCACCGAGCAGGTCGCCGGTGGGGTCAGGCGCCTCGTTGCAGCCGCTCGGGAAGTGCCACGGGCTGCCCGCGTACTGGAAGTCCTCGCTGAGCAGCTCCGTCTCGGCCTTGACCTCGAAGACGCCGAGCCAGGCCCGGGCGGTCAGGATCATCGCGATCTTGCCGCCCAGCCCGAGCTCGACGCACGGGTCGCCGCCGGGGAAGGAGATCGCCGCCTTCGCGCTCACGAGGGTGAGGGTGCCGCCGATCCCGGCGATCACGCCGGCATCGGTGGTGCCGGCCCCCGGCCCGAAGACCAGGTCCCCGGCGACGTCGGCCTGGATGGTCGCGGCAGCGCCCTCGACCTTCGGGGTGAGGGGCTCCACCTCGGCGATCAGGTCCGTGTCGAAGTGGTTGTCGCCCTCGAGCCCCACGTACCCCTCGGCCGCGAAGCCCAGCGTCGCTGCGGCACCGACGTTCGAGATCTTCAGCTCGCCCGAGACCCCGATCTTCACCGCCGGCTTGATGAGGAGCGCCAGGGGCACGGGGCCCGCGGCGAACGTCTTCATCAGCGAGGGGAGGACGATGTTGCACTCGTAGGCGGCCTTCGCCGTCGCGCTCAGGGCGCCGGAGACCGTGACCGCGACCTCGGTGTCCATGGCGAGGCCGGACGGGATGTCCACGCCGAGCACGTTGTACTTGTCGACGGTGACGTCGATGTGGCCGTCCATCTCGAAACCGGGGTCGAACCCGATGCTGCCGAGCTCGGCGCCGAGGTTGTTGCACTCGCCGACCGCCTGGGTGCCGGGCTGCTCCTGCGCCGGGGAGACGCCCCGTGCACGGGCGTCCGTGGCCAGGGGCTGGGGTGCGGGGCCTTCGCCCGCGCCCTCGGCCTCGACCTGTTGCAGCGGCGCGGAACCGAGGTCGGCCACGGACAGGTCCAGGTAGTCGAGGCTGTCGCCGACGCCGCCGGCAGCGAGCCCCAGCGTGCGGCCGTCGAGCGACACGTCGTCGACCACACCGACGTACCCGGCGGCGAGGGCGTCCGAGACCGGGAGCACGACGGCCGTGCCCGGTGCCGGGGCGTCGACGCCCTCGGCGAGCGCGACGCGCACGCCGTCTCCCGTCGGCTGCGCGGACAGGACCTCGTCGTGGGTCGCCAGCATCGTCATCTGCCTGACGGTGTAGCTGGCGATCTCGGGGCGCTCGGGATCGGGCGTGCCCACGGTCAGTGCCACCGGGTCGGCCCGGTGGGCCACGCCGTGCGCGGCGTCGCCGGGCCTCGCCCACAGGGCGTAGGTGTAGCGCGTCCCGGGTTCGAGCCCGGTGTCGACCAGGCCGTCGGCGTCGGCCTCGACGCGGACGCCCTCGGACGGGCTGGTCGCCGGCTCGCTGCCGCGCGTGCGCCGCACCTGCACCGACGTGTGCTCCGGCGCGTCCCAGGCGAGGGTCACGCGGTCGGGCTCCGCGCCCACCTGGTGCACCTTCTGGACGCCCTGGGAGCGGAAGTACGTGACGGTGACCTCGGTGGTCGCCCCCGGCTTGACCTGGATGTTGCGCAGCTTCTCCGCCACCCCGACGTAGCGCAGGTTGCCCGCCATGACCGGGTCGACGTCGACGGAGTAGCGACCCGACGGCGCGTCCCACTCGACGACGCTCTGGGAGCCCTCGAGGGACTTCGAGGCGACGAACTGCTGTTCCTTGCTCGTCAGGTTGAGCTGGCCGGGCACGCCGTCGGGCGTGCTGAAGGTGACCTCGATGGTCCCGGTGCCTTTCGGCGCGGCGTGCGCCCCGACGGCTCCGCCGACGACCAGAGCTGCGCTCGTGAGCGCCGCAGTTCCGTACCGCAACAGGTGACGCATGAGTTCCTCCGACGGCCGCGGGACGCGGCCCGTTGTCCGGCCCGCACGGTGCGGGCCGTCCCGGACTTCATGGCTGTGGGGAGCGCGCGGCGCCGAGTTCGGGACACCGGGGCGACAGTTCCCTCGGGAGACGCAACGCAGGTTCCGTCCTGCGGCGCAAGACGCCAGAGGTGCCCCGCCGGAAGGCTGGTCACTACCGGCGCGGGCCTCGCGAGGAGCTGGCGGGGCCGGCCGGGAACAGGAGGGGAGGACGGATGACCGCCATCCGGATCGACGGGCTGCACAAGTCCTACGGGGCCTTCGAGGCCGTGCACGACGTCGGGTTCACGGCCCGGCCGGGGAGCGTCGTGGGCCTGCTGGGGCCCAACGGCGCGGGCAAGAGCACGACGCTGCACGTGCTGCTCGGGCTCGCCTCCGCCGACGCGGGGACCGCGACGTTCGACGACCGCCGGTACGCCGACCTCGAGCACCCGGCCCGCGTGGTCGGGGCGCTGCTCGACGCCGGCGGCCTGCACCCGGGCCGCACCGGCCGGGACCACCTGCGGGTGCTCGCCACGGCGGTGCGGCTGCCGGCGCGGCGCGTCGGCGAGGTGCTCGACCTCGTGGGGATGACGCCCGCCGCGGACC
This sequence comes from Isoptericola cucumis, assembly GCF_014635665.1. Lineage (GTDB taxonomy): Bacteria > Actinomycetota > Actinomycetes > Actinomycetales > Cellulomonadaceae > Isoptericola > Isoptericola cucumis. The sequence goes on along the minus strand of NZ_BMDG01000001.1, from coordinate 359,275 downwards.
GCCGCGTGCGCACGTACTCGCTGGGCATGAAGCAGCGGCTCGGGATCGCGGCCGCCCTGCTGGGCCGCCCGGAGGTGCTCGTCCTCGACGAGCCCGCCAACGGCCTCGACCCCGCCGGGATGCGCTGGCTGCGCGAGCTGCTGCGGTCCTTCGCCGCCGACGGCGGCACCGTGCTCCTCGCGAGCCACGTGCTCGCCGAGGTGGCCCAGGTGGCCGACGCCCTGGTCGTCATCGGCCAGGGCCGGGTCGTCGCCGACGGCCCGCTGGACGACCTCGTCACCGACCGGTCCCTCGAGGACGTGTACCTCGACCTCACCGCCACCACCGAAGGAGTGCGCTGATGTCTCTCGCCGTGTTCAGGGCCGAGCTGCTCAAGCTGCGGACCACCCGCACGCCCTGGATCATCGCCGCCGTCGCGCTCGCGGGGATGGCCCTCACCCAGGTGCTGCACCTGGTGCTGCCGCGCACCCTCAGCGCCCTGGCGTCCATGGAGGGCTCCGGGCTCTCCGTCGGGGTGCAGGCTCCCCCGGAGATGTCGGCCGACCTGGTCCCGGAGCTCACCGCGCTCACCGACCTCGGCTCCGCCGACGCGCAGCGCGGCATGCTCGACCTGTTGGGCAACGGTGCCGGGGGAGCGGGCTCGTCCGGCGTCACCGCCCTGTGCATGCTGCTGCTCGGCGTGCTCGCGGTGACGACCGACTTCCGCACCGGCGGCATCGTCCCCACCGCGCTCGTCGTCCCCGACCGGCTGCGGGTCCTGGCCGGCAAGGCCGGGGCGACGGCCGTCGTCGCGCTCCTCACCGGCGCCGCGCTGGCGCTGCTCACCGTGGTGGGCCTGGTCCTCGCCGTCGCGACGACGCCCGGCGCCACCCTGGCGCTCGGCCCCGGCGAGGCGCTCGCCGTCTGGGGCCGGGGGCTGGTGGTGCTCGTGCTGCTCACCTGGCTCGGGCTCGCGGTCGGCACGCTCGTGCGCGGGCAGGTCGCGGCGATCGTCGTGGTGGCGTCGCTGGCGCTGGTGGAGCCGCTCGTGCAGGCGGCGGCGCTCATCCTGTCCGGCGGGACGTCCGCGGTGACGTCGTGGCTGCCGCTCACCCTCGGGTCGCTCGCGTCCACGGGTCAGGGGGCCGCGGACCTGCTCGGCGGCTCGTCGCCCGTGGGCGCCCTGCCCGCCCTCGCGGGCCTGGCGGCCTGGGCGGCGGCAGGCCTCGCGGTCGCCGCGGTCGTCTTCCGCCGCCGCGACCTGGCCTGAGCCGCCCGTACCGCGCGGCGCCCGCCCCGTACCCTGGGGCCGGGCGCCGCGCGCCGACCCACACCACCCCGGAGGACGCCGTGCTCGACGTGCTGCACCGCCGGCTCGACGCCGTCGGCATCCGGACGGCGACGGGCCGCGACGCCCTGCTCGCAGCCGTCGTCGCGGCGGGGAGCGTCACGCTCTTCCTCATGATCCTGCGGCTCGTCTCGTCCGACCTCGGCACGGCGTTCGGCGCCGGTCCGGTGCTGGCGGGCATGACCGCGGGGCGGACCGTGGCGGTGTGCGCCGTGCTCGTCGCGCAGGCGGCGGCGCTGACGCTGCGCCGCCGGGCGCCGCTGGCCTGCCTGGCGCTGACGCTGGCCGGCCAGCTCGCGCTGGTCCTCCTGCTGCCGCCGTACGTGTCGTTCCAGGCGCCCGCGGGCATCGTCGCCGCCTACTCCCTCGGCGCGTACGGGCCGCGGAGGACGGCCGTGTGGGGCGCGGGGGCGGTCGCCGTCGTGCAGGTGCTGGTCGGCTTCGTGCTCGGCGGCGCGGAGGCCGCGGCCGAGCTCGGCGCTCCGGTGGGGACCCAGCTGTGGGGCGGGCTCGTGTCCGCCCTCATCACCTACCTCGGCGCGGCGCTCGTCGGCGGCTACGTCGCCACGCGGCGCGAGCTCCTCGCCGGGCTGCGCGCCCAGGTGCTGCAGGCGCAGCGGGAGCGGGAGGCGCTCGCGGCCCAGGCGGTGCTCGAGGAGCGCGGCCGGATGGCGCGCGAGCTGCACGACGTCGCCGCGCACCACCTGTCGGGCATCGTCGTCCAGGCGTCGGCGGCCGAGCGGCTGGTCGAGCGCGACCCGGACCGGGCCAAGGAGTCGCTGCGCTGGATCCGGGCCCAGGGGCGCGAGACCCTCGACAACCTGCGGCTCGTCGTCGGCATCCTGCGCGCGGACGCCGAGCAGGGCGAGCCGGGGCCGGCGGCTCCCCAGCCGACCCTCGCCGACGTCCCCGAGCTCGTCGAGCTGGCGCGCAGCACCGGCGCGAGCGTGCGCGAGGTCGGCCGCGGCGAGCCCTTCGACCTGCCGCCGACGGTGCAGCTCACGGTCTACCGGGTGCTGCAGGAGGCGCTGTCGAACGCCCGGAGGCACGCCCCCGGCCACCCGGTCGAGGTCACGACCGAGTACGCGGAGCACGGCCTGGTGGTGACGGTGCGCAACGACGGGCCGCTCGCCGCGCCCGAGGCCCCCGGGCACGGCCTCATCGGCATGCGCGAGCGGGCCGAGTTCGTCGCCGGGACGCTCGACGCCGGTCCCGTGCCGGGCGGCGGCTGGCGCGTGCGGCTCACCGTCCCGCGACCGTCGGCCTCGCCGGCGGCCGTGCCCGAGACCCAGGAGGAGGCCCGATGACCCGCGTCGTGCTCGTGGACGACCAGGCGATGGTGCGTGCCGGGATCGCCGTGATCCTCGAGAGCGAGGGGATGCAGGTGGTCGGCGAGGCGTCCAGCGGCGCCGACGCGGTGCGCGTCGTGCGGCGCGTGCGCCCCGACGTCGTCTGCATGGACGTGCGCATGCCCGGCGGCGACGGCATCACGGCGACGCGCGAGCTCGCCGGCCCCGGCGTCGCGGACCCGGTGCCGGTGCTCGTGGTGAGCACCTTCGACCTCGACGACTACGTCTTCGGCGCCCTGGAGGCGGGCGCGTCCGGCTTCCTGCTCAAGGACGCCGAGCCCGAGGTGCTGGCCGACGCCGTACGGCGCGTGGCCGACGGCGACGGGCTCGTCGACCAGTCCCTCACCCGCCGGGTGATCGACGAGTTCGCCCGTCGCCGCGGGCCGGTCGCCCCCGACGCCGCCGCCGTCGGCCTGCTCACGGCCCGCGAGAGCGAGATCGTCACGCTGCTGTGCCGCGGGTCGTCCAACGCGGAGATCGCCGCCGCGCTGTTCCTCGAGCCGAGCACGGTGAAGTCGCACCTGAGCCGCATCATGACGAAGACCGGTGCCCGGGACCGCGTGCAGCTCGTCGTGTGGGCGTACGACGCGGGCCTGGTCGTGCCCGGCGCCTGACCCGTCGGCCCTCACGGCCGACCCAGCGGGCCCCACGGGGGTCCGCGGACGCTTCTCATCCGCGTCTCATCAACGCCCCCTAGCGTACGGCGCGACGCGTCGAGAGGAGACCGGGTCGATGTCGGTCCTGCGCAGCACGGTGACCCTGCTGGGTCTGCACCGTGGCCCCGCCGCGGCGCTCGCGGTCATGCTCCTGGCGACCACCGCCGGGCTCGTCGCCGCCCACGTGGGCCGCCGCACGGTCGGCTGGCCCAGTGAGCAGAACTTCGGCCTCGGGCAGGAGTGGGGCTACGGTGAGGTCTTCTTCGCCGTCCAGAACGTCTGGGCGGTCGGCCTCCTCGCCTGGGCCGCCGTCCGCGCGCGGATGCCGGTCCTGGCCGGCTGGGCCGGCGCCTTCGCGGTGCTCCTCGTCGACGAACGGCTGATGCTGCACGAGCAGGCGGGCGGCCTGATCAGCGACCGGCTGCCCGCCGTCCCCCACTCGCACGTGGGCGAGCTCGTGTGGCTCGTCGCCGTCGCGGCCGTCGTGGGCGGCGTCCTGGTCGTGCTCCACCTGCGTTCCGACGCCGAGGGGCGCGCGGTCTCCGGGGTGCTCGTCCTGCTCGGGGCGGCGTTGTTCGCGGCGGGGGTCGTCGTGGACTTCGTCCACGGGATCGCCGACGTCGGCGCGCTGAACCTCGCCCTCATGACGGCGGAGGACGGCGGGGAGGTCGCGGTGATGAACCTCGTGGTCGCCTTCGCCTTCGCGGTGGCGCTCCTGGGCCACCGGCCGGTCTTCCGCAGCCGGCTGGGCCGGGCGCTCGGCGTGCGACCCGCGGGCGACCCGCCGCCGGGTCCGGGCACCGCCCGCCCGGCCGGCCGGGAGGCCGCGCTCGCCGACCGCTGAGCCGGGGTCGGGCAGAGGTCAGCCCTGGGCGTGCCCGTGCATCGAGAAGTCGAGCCGCGCGGGGAGCGGCGCGCCGTCGGACGCGTCGTGCCACAGCGCCGCGAGGCGCGTCTCGCCCTCGCGGAGGTTCGCCGGGACGACGTCGTCCGACTCGAGGATCCGCCGCGCTGCCGGCCTGTCGCCCAGCCCCAGCAGCGCCTCCACCTCGGCCAGCCGGAACCGCGCGTGCTGCGACCGCGTCGCCCGCGCCGGCGGGCCCTGGCGGGTGGCGCGCGCGAGGTCGCGCGCCGCCTCGAAGGACCCGGCGTCGAGCAGGCACCGCAGCAGCTCCAGGAGGAGCACCGGCCGCTCGGCGGAACCCGGTCCGGCGAGCGCGAGCGCGTCGCCGAACGCCCGGACGGCGGCGCCGGCGTCGGACGCGCGGAGCTCGACGTGCGCCAGCGCGCGGTGGGCCGCGGCGCTCGGGGCCGCGGCCAGCGAGGCGCGCAGGTGCCGGCGCGCCTCGTCGGTGGCGCCCGGGCCGCCCCCGTCGACGAGCTCCAGGACGCCGAGGTGGTAGCGGGCGAACGCGCCGCCCTCGCCGGCCGCCGCGGTGAGCAGGTCGTGCCAGAGCGGGCCCCGCACGTGCGCGGCCGTGTCCACGGTCGCAGGTGCCCGGCCAGTCGTCACGAGCTCCTGCCAGACGCGGTGCGGCCCGGCGGGCACGTCGGGGAACGGCGTCGCCGTCTCGTCGACCCACCCCGCCGGGCCACGCAGCAGCGCCTCCACGTGCCCCCAGCCCGACCCGGTGGCGAGGATCTCGTCGGGGGCACGACGCGCCGCGCTCGCCAGGGCGTCGTCGAGCGACGCCAGCCGCCCGGCGCTGACCCGGGCTTCCGCGGCGGCCTCGGCCCGGGCGTACCCGTCCTCCGGGGAGGTCGCCGCCGGCACGGGCCCGACGTCGACGCGCCCGAGCGCCTCCGTCCACGACCACTCCTGGCGCCCGGGCAGCTCGAGGTACTCGTACTGGGTGGTCGCGAGCCCGGCCTGGATCTCGGCGTAGCGCCCGCCGGCCGGCGAGAGCCACTCCTGCCAGCGGCGGGCGCCGCGGCCGGACCCCCAGCAGAACAGCTTGCGTCCGGCCAGCCGCGGGGTGCTCGCGTGCAGCAGGCCCACGCCCGACGGGTCCACCGCCATGACCCACGGGACGTCGGCGCCCCGGCAGTCGGCGAAGTAGTCGGCCGCCTCCGGGTGCCGCCCCGGCCGGGTGATGTCGACGTCGCCGCGCCACGGCGCGGTCATCCCCGTCAGGCCGCCGGTGTAGTCCGAGACGTAGGTGGCGCGCGAGGCCGCGAACACGCGGGTGTCGTCCTCCTCGGGCACCGCGACGTTGGTCCACCAGTACATCGGCGCCGCGGCCTCGCCGGGGTTGGTCACCCGCACGTGCACCGCGAGCAGCGACGCGTCGTGGCCGAGGTGGAGGTCGACCTGGAAGACGACGCCGCGCACCCGCTCGTACTCCCACAGGCGCAGGCCGGGCGCGCCGTCCGGGCCGGTCACGACGGCCGCGTGCAGCGGCGCGCAGGTGGTGGTCGAGTGGCCGCGCGTGCCGAGGTTGAGCTCGACGCCCCCGGCGAACCACGCGTCGCGCAGGGCGAGGTTCGCCGGCTGGAGCACGCGGTTGGCATAGACGAGGTCCCTGCCGGTGGGGACGTCGACGAGCGACCAGACGCGGCCGCCGAGCCCGGGCACGACCGTCGCCCGCAGGTGCGCGTTCTCCAGCACGACGGCGTCCAGGCGCCCGGGTGCGCGCCGCCGGTCGTAGGCCGACTGCGGGTGGTAGGGGAACACCGACGGCGCGGGCGCTGCCTCGACCCGGTCGGCGATGTCCGCGGGGACGGTGCCGCGGTCCGGGGTCGGGCGGGCCACGGGCTCTGGCCCGAGCGGCGGGAAGGGCCCCTCCGCCCCGGGCGTCGCGACGGGCAGCCCCAGCACCTCGGACCGCAGCACCGTGGTCATCAGTCGGCGTCCTCCCACCCGTAGTCGGGGAGCTCGAAGAAGGCGTCGCCGTCGAGCGTGTCGACCTCGCCGGTGGCCATGGCGTCGATCAGCGACTCGACGCCGGTGCGCACGGTCTGCACGAGCATGCCGTGCAGCTTCTGGCCGAGGTCGTCCTGCTGACCGCGCACCTCGAACAGCACGGTGGCCGAGCCGTTGAGCGCGAACGCCGACCGGCCCTGGCCCGCGTACTCGCGCTCGTCGGGGTGGAAGTAGCGTCCGACGGCGGCGAGCGGCGACTGCGTGCCGTACTGCTCCTGGATGCCGTTCGCCACGGCGAGCGCGTACCGGCGGGAGGAGTCCTGGTCGAGCAGCGGCCAGTCCTCGAGGTACGCCGCGCCGTCGTCCACGCCCAGCGGCGGGTAGTCGAGCGAGACGGAGATGTGCTTGCCGTCCTGCGGGCCGCCGGTCAGCTCGTCGCACGGGCCCATGTGGTGCAGGTCGACGACCGCGTCGACCTCGCCGAACTCCTCGGCCAGCCCGACGTAGACGTCGCGGATCGTGCGGGACTCGGCCGAGAGGTAGAACCCGGCGTCCTTCGGGTCGCCGGGCAGGTCCTGCGGCTGCGGCACGTAGTCGAGGTCGGCGTTGAAGTCCCGGTTGAGGTCGAAGCCGGGCTGGTCGATGCCGTCGCCGGTCAGCGAGTGGTACCAGGCGCGCGGGGCGCCGTCGAGCTGCGGGTACTGCGTCACGACGTCGTCCCACGCCACGACGTTGGCCCGCCGGTTGAGCTCGCCGCCGTCGGGGTTGACCATCGGCATCGCGACGAGCGTGACGTTCTCCAGCGCCCGCCGGGTCGCGGGGTCGCTCCCGCTGCCGAGCTTCTTGAGGATGCCGAGCAGCGCCTCGGTGCCGGTGCGCTCGTTGCCGTGGATGGCGCTCTGGACCATGAGGACGCGGTCGCCGGTGCCGACGCGCGCGGTGTACAGCTCGCGGCCCTGCTGGGTGTGCCCGGCGACGTCGACCTGCACGCGGCCGCCGCTGGTGCGCTCGAGCTGCGTGAGGTCGCGCTTCAGCTCGGCGTGGGTGGTCCAGCCGTTGAACTGCGGGTCGTCGAAGGTCTTGCAGGTGCCGTTCTCGTCGGGCGGGGCGGCCGTCGCGGGGGCGGCCGCCGCCGTGGCGGTCAGCCCGGCGACGGTGGCCCCGGCTGCGAGCGCGGCGACGAGCCGTCGGGAACGGGGAGAGGACTGATGACGCACGTGAACCTCCGGGTGGGTGGTGGTCGTCCGTGGTGCTGCCCGGCACCTCCTCGTGCCGGTGGGCAGCATCCTTGCGTCGACCGGCGCGTTCGGCGCGCCGGGAGTCGCCCGGGTAGACAGTTGCTCCGATTTCTGCAAGGTTGCTGAAACGGCGACATCCCCACATCCGGGTGGATCGCCGCCGCGGCCACGCGCCGTGCACGACGTCCCGGCAGCGACGCCGGGTCGGTGTCAGCGGTCCCCCGAGGGGGTCGGACGACCCGAGAAGGAGAAGCAATGACGCTCGCACCCACCACCACCACGACTCGTCGCCGGAGAGGCAGGCGCGCCGTCGGCGCGACCTTGGCCGCCGGCGTCGTGACGGCCGGCCTGGTCACGACGGCGACGTCCGCGACGTCGGCCCCGACCGTGCCGGAGCCTGCCGCGCAGGAGCCGGCGCAGGCCGACCCGGCCGCGGTCGGTCACGGTGACGTGATCCTCAACATGTTCCAGTGGACGTGGACGTCCGTGGCGCAGGAGTGCACCAGCACGGTCGGTCCGGCCGGCATCGACGCGGTCCAGGTGTCCCCGCCGCAGGAGCACATCCAGGGCACCGAGTGGTGGACGTCCTACCAGCCGGTGAGCTACAAGATCGAGTCCAAGCTCGGCACCCGCGAGGAGTTCGAGGCCATGGTCGACGCCTGCGGCGAGGCCGGCGTCGGCGTCGTGGCGGACGCCGTCATCAACCACACCACCGGCGCGGACCAGGGCGCCGGGACGGGCGTCGCGGGCACCTCGTTCGCGATCGACGACTTCCCCGGCGTGCCTTACGGCCCGGGCGACTTCAACGACTGCCGTGAGAACATCGCGAACTACGGCGACCGGCAGGAGGTGCAGAACTGCCGCCTGGTGTCGCTGCAGGACCTGCGTACGGCCTCCCCGGACGTGCAGGACAAGATCGCGGGCTACCTGAACGACCTGATCGACCTGGGCGTGCAGGGCTTCCGCATCGACGCCGCCAAGCACATGCCGGCCGAGGATCTCGCCGCCATCAAGTCCAAGCTGAGCAACCCGGACATCTACTGGGTGCAGGAGGTCATCGGCGCCGCCGGCGAGCCGATCCAGCCGTCCGAGTACGTCGGCAGCGGCGACTCGCACGAGTTCGACTACGGCCGCCAGCTCAAGTCCGCGTTCGGCGGGAACCTGGCCAGCCTGCAGGGCATCGCCGAGGGCAAGCTGCCCTCGGACCAGGCGGGCGTGTTCGTCACGAACCACGACACCGAGCGCAACGGCGAGACCCTCACCTACAAGGACGGCGACGCCTACCGGCTCGCCAGCATCTTCATGCTCGCGCACCCCTATGGCTCGCCCTCGCTGTACACGGGGTACACGTTCGACGACAAGGACGCCGGCGCGCCCGGGGCCACCGCCACCGGCGTGGACGACGCCGACTGCGACAGCGACGCCTGGAGCTGCATCCAGCGCGACCCCGCCATCGCCGGGATGGTGACGTTCCACCACGCGGTCGCCGGCACCGAGCTCACCGACTGGTGGGACGACGGCGGCGACCAGATCGCCTTCGGCCGCGGCGACGCCGGCTTCGTCGCCCTCAACAACGGCGACGGCGAGGCCGAGCACACCTACACGACGTCGCTGCCCGCCGGCGAGTACACGAACGTCGCCGCCGGCGACGGCGCCGAGACGTACACCGTCGCCGCCGACGGCACGTTCACCGCGACCGTGCCCGCGAGGGGTGCGGTCGCGCTGCTCCCGGCCGGCGCGTAGGGCGTCCGGAGCCGACGGCTGCAGGCCGGGCCGGCGGGCACGTGCCCGCCGGCCCGGCCTGCGGTCTTGCGCTAGCGGCGCGCGTCGTCGAGCAGGGCGACGGCGGTGTCCAGGCAGTGCAGGGCGCTGGGCGGGTCCACCCGCACGAGGGTGAACGCGCTGATCACGAGGGCGGTGCAGACGTCGGCGAGCCGGTCCAACTCGTCCGCCGCTGCGTCGGGGAGGTGCGCCGCGACCCCGCGGCGCAAGGCGCCCCGCAGCTCGGCGCGATAGGCGGCCACGGTCTGGCGGACGGCGTCGTCGCGCGCGATGGGGGCGCTGGAGGTGTTGACGAGCAGGCAGCCGGAGGTGCCCTGGATCTCGTCCGCCCGGGCGAGCGCGGCGCGCAGGCCGGCGAGGTAGTCGACGACGGCGCCGGGGTCGACGTGGTCGGCGACCAGCGGCCGCAGCCGCGGGCGCACCACCTCGTCGAGGTAGCTCTGCACGGCCGCGTCGAAGAGCCCGCGCTTGGACCCGAAGGCGTGGTAGATGCTCGACCGGTTCAGCCCCGTGGCGCGCTCGAGCGCCGGGACCGAGGCGGACTCGTAGCCCGAGCGCCAGAAAACCTCGCGCGCGGCCCGCACCGCGTGGCCCGTCTCGTACGACTGTGACCGACCCACCAGCGCCTCCGGTTGTGTGCAACGACCGGTACAGAATAGATTGTGGAACGACCGTTGCACAACAGGCCCCGTGCCGGACCAGGAGCAGACCATGATCGTCGCCGGACTCGTCCTGGCGGGCGCCGCCGCCGCGCTCCACGTCTACATCTTCTGGCTCGAGTCGCTCGCGTGGACCACGAGCCGGGCGCGAGCCACGTTCGGCACCACCGAGCAGGAGGCCGCCGCCACCCGCGAGCTGGCGTTCAACCAGGGCTTCTACAACCTGTTCCTCGCCGTGGTGACGGGCGTCGGCATCGTGCTCCTCGCACTCGGGAGCGCCGCCGGCGTCACGGGCGCCGGGGCTGCGCTCGCCCTCGCCGGCACGGGCAGCATGCTCGCCGCCGCGCTCGTGCTGTTCCTGTCCTCACCCGCCAAGCGCGGCGCGGCCGTCAAGCAGGGCACGCTGCCGCTGCTCGCCGTCGTCGCGCTCGCCGTCGGCCTCGCGCTCTGACCGCACCCCCCACCCGAAAGGCATCCTCGACGCATGTCCACGATCGTCAGCACCCAGGTCCAGCTCGCCGCCCGCCCCACCGGGTGGCCCACCGCGGACGACTTCCGCACCGTCCAGGTCATGTACGGCGACCCGGAGCCCGGGCAGGTCCGCGTGGTCAACGAGTTCGTCTCCGTCGACCCCTACATGCGGGGCCGGATGAACGACGTGAAGAGCTACGTCCCGCCGTACGCGCTCGGGGAGACGATGACGGGCGCCGCCGTCGGCCGCGTCGTCGCGTCCGCGTCCGACGACGTCCCCGTGGGCGCGGTGGTGCTGCACCAGCTCGGCTGGCGCGACGTCGCCCAGGCGGAGGCGAAGTACTTCCAGGTCGTCCCGGAGATCCCCGGCGCCCCGCTGTCGCTGCGCCTCGGCATCCTCGGCATGACGGGGATGACCGCGTACGTCGGGCTCACCGCGATCGCCGGCCTGCAGCCCGGCGAGACCGTGTTCGTCTCCGGGGCCGCCGGGGCCGTGGGCACCGCCGTCGGGCAGATCGCGCGGCTGCTGGGCGCGGAGCGGGTCGTCGGGTCGGCCGGGTCGGCCGAGAAGGTGGAGCTGCTCACCTCGAAGTACGGCTACGACGCGGCCTTCAACTACAAGGACGGGCCCGTGCGCCGCCAGCTGCGCGACGTCACCCCCGGCGGCGTGGACGTGTTCTTCGACAACGTCGGCGGCGACCACCTCGAGGCGGCTCTCGACCGGATGAACGACGGCGGGCGCCTCGCCCTCTGCGGCGCCATCTCCGCCTACAACGCCACCGAGCGCCCGGCCGGCCCGGACAACATGGCGAACGCCGTGACCCGCGGCCTGATGCTCAAGGGCTTCACGCTCCCCAGCTACCTGCACCACGGGCCGGAGTTCCAGGAGCGGATGACCGAGTGGTTCGCCGCCGGGAAGATCGCCTACGACGAGACCGTCGTCGACGGGATCGAGAACGCCCCGCAGGCGTTCCTCGACATGATGCGCGGCGGCAACATCGGGAAGATGGTCGTCCGCACCGCGGGCTGACCGCTCACGCGCGGCCCCGGCCGGCCCGGGCGACGAACACCCACTCCAGCCCGGGCCGGTCGGGGGCGTCGCGCACCTGCTCGACGACGTAGCCCGCCTCTGCCAGCGACGCCTCGACCTCCTCGTGCTCGCGGAAGCGCAGCGTCGAGTCGGAGCGCAGCTCCCGCCCGTCGGGCAGGACGAAGGTGCCGCGGAACGTGACGAAGGGCGCGGAGACGTCGACCAGGTCGGTCCACCTCTCGACGACGCCGAACCCGGGCACCTCGGTGCGCGCGTACGTCTGCTCCCGGGTCCAGCGCTCCCAGTAGCGGCGTGCCGGGTCGCGGGTCTCGAGCACGAGGTGGCCGCCGGGGACGAGCGCCGCACGGACGCCGCGCAGCGTCGCCGCCCAGTCGTCGTCGGTGCGGAAGACCTGCGCGACGTTGCCCGTCATCGTCGCGAGGTCCACCTGCAGCGGCGGCAGCGTGGTGGCGTCGCCGTGCAGCCAGCGCACCCGGCCGGCCCCCGGCTTGGCCCGGGCGACGTCGAGCGACGCGCCCGCCGGGTCCACGCCGACGACGTCGAACCCCTCGGCCGCGAGCAGCACCCCGAACGTCCCCGTGCCGCACCCGACGTCGAGCACGCTCCGCGCCCCGAGCTCGTGGGCGATCGCGAGGTAGGCGTCGAGGTCGCGGCGGTCCGGGTCCAGCGGGTCGTACAGCCGGGCGAGCGTGGGGTCGGCGAAGATCGCGTCGGGCATGGGGAGACCGTAGGCCCGGGCGGGCGCGCCCCTCCAGGGAATTCGCCCGGGCCCGCGGCGTCAGGGCCGCGCGGCCGCCTCCTCGTAGGTCGACTCGTCGAGCCCGCTCATCGTGGGGTCGTAGGAGACCTCGCCCACCTCGTACATGGACGTCATCCAGTGGAAGAACTTGTCGCCCCGCTCCTGCAGCAGCAGGTAGAGGCGGCGCAGCATCGCGGCCCGGGTCCCGGCCTGCTCGGGGTGGTCGTAGACGTTGATGAGCTCGTCGGGGTCGAGCTCGAGGTCGTACAGCTCGTTGGTCGAGTCGGGGTTGACGACGAGCTTGTACCGGTCGGTGCGCAGCATGCGCTGCGGGTACGGGAAGTGGTGCCCGTGGAACTCGCAGACGATGTCCTCGGCCCACTCGGGGCTCTCGCCGGCCGCCAGCGGGACGAGCGACCGGGAGTCCACGGCGGGCGCGGGGTCGATGCCCGCGAGCTCGAGGATCGTCGCGGTGCAGTCGAGCAGGCTGACGAACTCGGTGCGCACCTGCCCCGCCGGCCCGCCGGGGATCTTGAGGATTCCCGGGGTGCGGTAGATGTCCTCGTACATCGCCGGGCCCTTGTCGTGCAGGCGGTGGGAGCCGGTGAACTCGCCGTGGTCGCAGGAGAAGAAGACCGCGGTCTCGTCCGTGAGGCCGAGCCGGTCGAGGGCCTCGAGGACCCTGCCGATCTCGCGGTCGATCATCGCGACGTAGCCCCAGTAGACGGCGATGAGCTTGCGCGTCGTCTCCAGCGGCATCGTGTCGAACGTCCAGTGCGCGCTGTAGTTCGCCTGCACCGGCGGCTTGCCGGCGAAGGTCTCCGCGATGGAGCGCGGCAGCGGGACCGTCTCGGGGTCGACCAGGTCGAAGTACTCGTCCGGCACGACGTACGGCAGGTGCGGCCCGAAGAAGTTCAGCTCGAGGAAGAACGGCCTGGCGCCGCTGCGGAAGTCGTCGGCGTAGCGCTCGAGCATCTCGATCGTGCGGGTGGCGAGGTAGTGCTCGAACGTCGCCTCGAGCGGCTGGTGCAGGCGCGCCGCGAGCAGGTTGCCCGGCCCGCCGTTGGGCAGCGTGCCGCGGATGCGGTCGCTGATCTCGTACGGTGGCAGGTCGTGCTCGGCGAGGTAGTCCAGGTAGTCGGGGTGGTCGACGGGGTTGTGCCACCCGGGCAGGTGGACCCCGTCGAGGCCGAAGTCCGCCGGCTCCTTGTGGGTGCCCGCGTGCCACTTGCCGATCAGGCCGGCGTTGTAGCCCGCCTCGCGCAGGGCCTGCGGGAACGTGAAGACGCCGTCGGCGAGGTCCTCCAGGTACCCGACGTTGCGCTCGTGGTTGGCCAGCAGCTTGTGCCGGAACGGCGCCTGCCCGGTCAGCAGGCTGGCCCGGGCGGGCGTGCAGATGGCGGTCGGCGTGTACCAGCGGTCGAACCGGGTGCCGCTCGCGGCGAGCGCGTCGAGCACCGGGGTGTGCGCCATCGGGTTGCCGTAGCCGCCGAGGGTGTCCACCCGGTGCTGGTCGGTCATGAGGAACAGCACGTTCGTGCGCCTCGCGTCGCTCGGTCCGGTCGCAGCGGTCATGAGGTGCTCCTTCGGGTGGGGGACGAGACGGTGGGAGCGCCGGGGCTCCCGGGATAGTCGACGAGCAGGGACGTGCGGTGCTGCAGGGCGACGACCGCCCCGACGGCTCCGCCCGAGTCCCCGAGGTCGGAGGCCCGCACCCGGGGGCGCGCGCCGTCGATCGGGTGGACCTGGAACGTGACGGTCGAGGCGACCTGCTGCACGAACGGCGGGGCGACCGCGGCCAGGGCGCCGCCCACGACCACGTCGGTGGGGTTCAGCGCGAGCACGGTCGACGCGAGGACCTGGCCGGTGGCGGTCCCCGCCTCGCGCAGGACGGCCTCGAGCGTCGGGTCGGCGCGGTCGACCGCCCGTTCGAGCTCGCGCAGCGAGCCGAGGTCGAGTCCGCGCTCGGCGCAGGTGGCGAGGATCGCCGGGACGGAGGCCACGGTCTCCAGGCAGCCCTGCTTGCCGCACCGGCAGCGCCGGCCGTCCTGGCGGACCGTGACGTGCCCCAGCTCGCCGGACAGCCCCCGGCCACCGTGCACGAGCCGCCCGCCGACGACGATGCCGCCGCCGATGCCGGTGGCCACGCGCAGGTAGACGAGGTCGCGGTCGGTGCCCGGCGTCCGCACCGCCTCGGCGAGCGCGGCGAGCCGGGTGTTGGTGTCCAGCAGGGGCGAGAGCCCGAACCGGTCGTGCACGGCGTCCTCGACCTGCCGGCGGGCGGCGGCCGACGACTCCGTCGCCCCGGCGTGGCCCGCCGACCAGGCAGGGGAGTAGGGGCCGGGCAGCCCGACGCCGACGCCCTGGAGGGCGTCGAGGCGGGTGCCGCCGGCGGCGATCTCGTCGACCACCTCGAGCGCCGCGCCCACGCGCGCGTCCCACGCGGCGTCGGGGCTCACCTCGCGGTGCTCCGACGCGATGACGTCGTGGCTCGCGTCCACGACCGCGACGTGCACCGCCGCGTGCGCGAGGTCGATGCCGAGGTACTGGCCGGAGGTCGGGTCGAGCGCGAGCATCTCCGCGGGCCGCCCGGAGCCGCGCCGGCCGGCGGCGTCGGTCGCCACGACGCGGACCGCCCCGCGCCCGACGAGGTCGCCGACGATCTCCGAGAGCGTGGTGCGCGACAGCCCCGTGGCCGCCGCGAGCTCGGCACGGCGCAGCGCGCCGTGCTCACGGAGCGCGGCGAGCACGTGCGCCTCGTGCCGCCAGCGGACGAGGGCGGGGCCCCCGGTGGTCGTCGTCACGTCGTCAGGGTAGGAACGGCCCCGTTTTTCCGACAAGGTCCCGACAGAAAACTGCCCGGCAACCTTCGTGACCGCGACAGAACTGCACGCCACCGCCTGTCGGCACCGGGGGTTTCGGGCCGCTTCCCGGCGCGACGGACGCCGGGTCGCCGAGCCGTCGGGCGTGCGGGCGAGGAGTTTTCTGTCGAGTTGTTGACGGAAAAAAGCGTGCTCCTTAGCGTCCTGGGGATCGCGGGCGACGAGCGTCGCCGCGACGTGTCGCCCCTGACCGGGGTGACGCCCGAGACGAAGGAAGGCCGACGATGACGTCTCCCCGCTCCCGCCCGGAGTCGGCGCCCCCTGCTCCGGTGACCTCCCGGCGTGCCACGATCGCGGCGTTCTCCGGCGCGTTCCTCGAGTGGTACGACTTCTGGATCTTCGGCACCGCCGCCGCGCTGGTGTTCCCCCGGGTCTTCTTCCCCGAGGCCTCGCCGACGGTCGCGCTGCTCCAGTCCTTCGGGACGTTCGCCGTCGCGTTCGTCACCCGCCCCCTCGGCGCCATCATCTTCGGGCACTTCGGCGACAAGGTCGGCCGCAAGCCGGTCCTGCTCGTCACCGTGTTCCTCATCGGGGGCGGCACCTTCCTCATGGGGGTGCTGCCCTCCTACGCCGTCGCGGGCTCGCTCGGGGCAGTGCTGCTCATCCTGCTCCGGCTTGTCCAAGGGATCGGCATCGGCGGGGAGTACGGCGGCGGGTCGCTGCTCGCGCTGGAGAACGCGCCGAAGGGCAAGCGCGGCCTGGCCGGGAGCTTCCACCAGCTCGGCACCCCGGCGGCGCTCCTCGCGTCCACGGGCATCTTCGCGCTCGTGGAGCAGCTGCCCGAGGACCAGCTCCTGAGCTGGGGCTGGCGCATCCCGTTCCTCCTGAGCGGCCCGTTCCTGGCCCTCGGCTTCTACATCCGCAAGAACCTGCCCGAGACCTCGGCGTTCCGCGCCGACGCCCAGTCCGAGCGCAAGTCGCCCTTCCTGGCCCTGCTGCGCGAGCAGCCCAAGGCCGTGCTGCTCGGCATCGGGGCCCGGATGGCCGACGCCGTCACCTTCAACATCATCAACGTGTTCGCGGTCTCCTGGGTCACGACCTACCTCGGCATGAGCAGCGACCTCATCCTCGCGGGCTTCGTGATCTCCTCCGCGGTCCAGCTCGCCGTGCTCCCGCTGGCGGGGCGGATCTCCGACCGGATCGGGCGGCGGCCCGTCTACCTGACCGGGATCGCGATCTGCGCGGTCGGCGGCGGGCTGCTCTACTTCCCGATCATCGCGATGGGCAACGCTTTCTCCACGTGGGCGATCATCGTCGTCGTGCACGCGATCGGGACGGGCCTCATGTTCAGCATCCAGAGCGCCCTGTTCGCCGAGCTCTTCGGCACGCGCGTGCGCTACACCGGCCTCGGGGTCGTGTACCAGGGCTCGGCCCTCATCGGCGGCGGGCCCACGCCCGCGATCGCCGTGGGGCTCACCGCCCTCGCCGGGTCGTGGTGGCCGGCGGGCGCCTACCTCGTGCTCGCCTGCGTGATCAGCGCCCTGTGCATCTGGCGTGCGGGCGAGACGTTCCGCAACGACCTCGCCGACACGACCGGCGGCGAGCCGGTGGCGGCCGACGGGAGCGGCTCCGGGCGGACGGTGACCGCGTGAGCGCCGCCGTCGCCCCCGCGCTCTCCGGGCCCGGGGCGACCTGGTCCGGGTGCTACCGGTTCGGCGCCCAGGGCCTGGCCGCCCCGCGCTCGGTCGCCGAGCTCCAGGAGCTCGTGGCCGCGGCGCCGCGCGTGCGCGCCCTGGGGTCGCGGCACTCGTTCAACGACGTGGCCGACACCGAGGGCGTGCTGGTCAGCGTGCGGGACCTGCCGCCGCGGTTCGACCTCGACGCCGCGGCCGGGACGGTGACCGTGTCCGCGGGCAGCACGTACGGCGAGGTCGCGGCCGGCCTCGCCGACACCGGGCGGGCGCTGCACAACATGGGCTCCCTGCCGCACATCTCCGTGGCCGGGGCGTGCGCCACCGGCACGCACGGCTCCGGCGACGGCAACCGCAACCTCTCCACCGCCGTGTCGGCCGTCGAGACGGTCGGCGCCGACGGCGAGCTGCGTCGCCACACCCGCGGCGACGACCCCGGCTTCGGCGGGCGCGTGCTCGCGCTCGGCGCCCACGGCGTCGTCACGGCCGTCACCCTCGACCTGGTGCCCGCGTTCGACGTGCGGCAGGACGTGTGGTTCGACCTGTCGTGGCCGGCGCTGCTCGAGAACCTCGACGCGATCGTGGGCGCGGCGTTCAGCGTCTCGGTCATGCCGCGCTGGGGCGACCCCCAGGTCGCGGGGAAGGTCTGGCTCAAGTCGCGCACCGACGCGTGGGACCCCGCCCTCGACCCGGCGGCGTTCGGCGCGCGCTGGGCCCGGACCGACGCGGGCGAGCTCGCCGAGGGCCAGAACCCCAACCAGACCGTCCAGGGCGGCGTGCCCGGCCCGTGGTGGCAGCGCCTGCCGCACTTCCGGCCGGACGCCAGCCCGAGCCGCGGCGACGAGATCCAGACGGAGTACTTCGTGGACCGCGCGGACGCAGCCGACGCGCTCCGGGCGCTGCGGGCGGTCGCCGAGCGGTTCGCGCCCCTGGTGCTGGTCTCGGAGCTGCGCAGCGTCGCCGCCGACACCCTGTGGCTGAGCCCGTCGCACGGCCGGGAGTCGCTGGGCATCCACCTGACGTGGCGCAACAGCCCGGCGGAGGTGCTCGAGGTGCTCCCCGTCGTCGAGGCGGCGCTCGAGCCGTTCGCGCCGCGCCCGCACTGGGGGAAGTGGTTCACCCTCGACGGGGACGCCGTGCGGTCGTCGTACCCGCGGGCGGCGGACTTCCGCGCGCTCGCGGAGGAGTCCGACCCGGGCCGCACGTTCCGCAACCGGTACCTGGAGCGGGTGCTCGGCCTGCCGCAGGCCTGAGCGCCCGCCTTCAGACGGCTTCAGGCGGGCTCAGGCGCGCAGGGCCTGCTCGACGTCCTCGAGGATGTCGAGCGGGTCCTCCAGCCCGATCGACAGGCGCACCGTCGTCTCGGCGATGCCGACCTTCGCGCGGCCCTCGGGGCCGAGCTTGCGGTGCGTGGTCGTGGCGGGGTGGGTGATGATCGACTTCGCGTCGCCGAGGTTGTTGGAGATGTCCACGACCTGCAGGGCGTCGAGGAACGCGAACGTCCGCTTCTTCGCCTCCTGGGGCTCGGTGCCGTCGGGCACGTCGAGGTCGAACGTCACGACCGTGCCGCCGCCGGACTGCTGGGACTTCGCCAGCTCGTGCTGCGGGTGCGACGGCAGGAACGGATAGCGCACGCCGGTGATCCCGTCGAGCTGCTCCAGCGCCGTCGCGACCTGCAGCGCCGCCGCGTTCTGGGCGCGCACGCGCACGTCGAGCGTCTCGAGGCCCTTGAGCAGCACCCAGGCGTTGAACGGGCTCAGCGACGGGCCGGTGTTGCGGACGAGCGTCTGCACCGGCCCCGAGAGGAACTCCTCGGACCCGAGGATCGCGCCGCCGAGCACACGCCCCTGGCCGTCGATGTGCTTGGTGGCCGAGTACACGACGACGTCGGCCCCGAGCTCGAGCGGCTTCTGCAGCACCGGCGTCGCGAACACGTTGTCCACCACGACGACGGCGCCCGCGGCGTGCGCGAGCCCGGCCACGCGCCGCACGTCCACGAGGTCCTGCATGGGGTTGGACGGCGACTCGAAGAACACGACGTCGGCCGGCGTGGCGAGGGCCTCCTCCCACTGCGAGGTCACGTGCCCGTCGACCAGGTCGACCTGCACTCCCCACTTGGCGAGGATCTCGTCGTAGATGACGTTGGTGGAGCCGAACAGCGCCCGCGCGGACACGATCCGCGAGCCGGAGCGCACCAGCGCGGCGAGGGTGTTGAACACCGCCGACATGCCCGACGCCGTCGCGTAGCAGGCCTCGGCTCCCTCGATGAGGCGCAGCCGCTCCTCGAACGTGTGCACCGTGGGGTTGCCGTACCGGGAGTACAGGAACTGCGACCGCTCGCCCGCGAACGCCGCCTCGGCGTCGGCCGCGGAGCCGTAGGTGTAGCCCTGGGTGAGGAACAGGCCCTCGGACATCTCCAGGAAGTCCGAGCGCCGGTGCCCGCCGCGGACGGCGAGCGTCGCGGGGCGGGCGCTCGCGGGCAGCGGGCGCGAGCCGCCGGAGGTCTCGGGGTCGGCGCCGGGGCCGGTGGGGGTCTGCGCGTCGGTCACCGGGCCTGCTCCTCCTGGGGGCCGCGCGGCGCGGCGTCGTCCTGCTCGTCGTCGTACGCCGCCCACGCCAGGCCGCGGACCTTCCAGCCCTCGCGGTCGCGCACGCCGTCGAACCCGGCGCCGCCCTCGAAGCCCTCCAGCACGTTGTACGCCGGGCCGATGCCGGCCGACGTGGCGAGCCGGGCGGCGCCGATGGAGCGCTGCCCCGAGCGGCACAGGAACACGACCGGGCGGCCCGGCCCGACGCCCGCGGCGCCGAGGTCGGCCAGGAACCCGGCGTTGGGGCGGCCGCCGGCCTTGACCCACTCGACGAGGACGGCGCGCTTGTCGATCCCGGCGAGGTCGGGCACCCCCACGGCGCGCCACTCGCCGTCGGTGCGCACGTCGACGAGGACGGCGTCGGGGTCGCCGGCCAGCAGGTCCCACGCCTGCTGGGGGGTCAGGTCGCCGGCGTAGCCGGTGGCCGGTCGGGCGTCGGGGCGTGAGCCAGGTGTCGGTGCAGGCGCGGTCATCGCACTCCTCCCATCGGTCGTGGCGGTAGCACCCTCGTCCGGACGGTGGTGCGCCGACAGGCGGCGACCCCGGCCCGCGGGTTGCTGCGGCGTCGACGTGCCACGTCACTCGGCCGCTCGGGATGGTCCTGGCGATCGTACGACAGCCGTCCGCCTGCTGGGCACCCCGTCTCGCGAAGCGAACGTGTGTCGCTCCCGCCGCCCGTGCGCCCCCACGACCGGCCGGAGGTCCAGGGTGCCGACGACCTCCCGCGGTGGTGTGGTGAGGGGGGTTGGGCGGCGGCTTCGGAGGCCACGGCGCGCCCACCCGGCGCGCGGGCACCCTCCGGCTGACCGCATCGTGAGAAGCACCGTCCCAGCGCTTGACGACGCGGCGGGCCGACCTGAGCATGGTGCACAGGTCAAGAGCGCCAGCGCGAAGCCCCGGCTCGCTGGCCGGCAACCCTCCTCTCGCGGCGGGGTGCCCCGGGTGACGACCTGGCCCGCGCCGACCGGCGTCGGGCAAGCGCGGGGAGGTCTCTCCCCGGCACGACCGAGGAGGACCAGGCATGACCACGCTCACCACCGCGCCCGCCCCGGGGACGCCTGACGCCACAGCCGTCACGGCCACGACCGCCGCGGCCGTGCTCGACCTGCCGCCGGTGCTGCCCGTCGTCGGCGGCGACACGCTCGTCCCGCTCGTCGACGGGCGCCGGGTCGGCTACGCCAACCTCGACGTCGCGGCGTCGGCCCCGGCGCTGCAGGCGGTCGCCGACCGGGTCGCCCGGGTGCTGCCGCTGTACGCGAGCGTGCACCGCGGCGCCGGCTACCTGTCGCAGGTCTCGACCGCGCTCTACGAGACGGCGCGGCGCACCGTCGGTGCGTTCGTCGGCGCGCGCGAGGACGACCTGACGGTCGTCACCCGCAACACCACCGACTCCCTCAACCTGCTCGCGGGCTGCGTCCCGGCCGACCCGGTCACGGGCGAGCCCGGCCGGGTGCTGGTGCTCGACATCGAGCACCACGCGAACCTGCTGCCCTGGCAGCGCGTCACGGACGCGACCGTCGTCACGGGCGGCCCCACGGTCGCCGCGACGCTCGCGGAGCTCGACGCGGAGCTGCGTGCCGGTGCCGCGGAGGGGCGCCCGTACGCGCTGCTCGCGCTCACCGGTGCCTCGAACGTCACGGGGGAGGCGCTGCCCGTCGAGGAGGTCGTCGCCGCCGCGCACGGCGCGGGGGCGCGGGTCGTGCTCGACGGCGCGCAGCTCGTGCCGCACCGCCGGTTCTCGCTCTCCGAGACGGGCGTCGACTACGTCGCGTTCTCGGGCCACAAGACGTACGCGCCGTTCGGCGCGGGCGCGCTCGTCGGCCGCCGCGACTGGCTCGACGTCGGCACCCCGTACCTCGCGGGCGGCGGCGCAGTGCGCCGCGTGCGCGCGGCGGCGACCGACTGGCACTCCGGTCCGGCGCGGCACGAGGCCGGCTCGCCCAACGTCATCGGCGCCGTCGCCCTGGCGGCGGCGTGCGACGAGCTGGCCGCCCTCGACCCGCAGCAGGTGCGGGCGCACGAGGACGCGCTGCGCCGCCGGCTGGTGTCCGGCCTCGGCGGGCTCGACCGGGTCGAGGTCGTGCACGTGTGGGACGACGCCGTGGACCCGGTCGGCGTGGTGACCTTCACCGTCGCGGGCTACGACCCCGGCCTGGTGGCCGCCTACCTGTCCGCCGAGCACGGCATCGGCGTGCGCGACGGCCGGTTCTGCGCCCACCCGCTGCTCGGCCGGCTCGGCTTCGACGCCGGCGCCGTGCGGGCGTCGGTCGGCCTGGGGACCGCCGGCGAGGAGGTGGAGCGCCTCGTCGCCGCCGTGCGGGCGCTCGTCACCGAGGGGCCCCGGGCGCGGTACGACGTCGTGGACGGCCTGTGGGTCGTCGTCGACGACCCGCGTCCCGTCCCCGAGGGCTCCGGGCTGGAGGGCCTGCTCGCTACCGCCGCGCTGGGGGCCGACGAGGCGTTCGGCTGCCTGCCGGGCGATGTCTGACCGTCGCCCGCGGTGAGGGCATGACGAGGGGGTGCGACCTGCCGCGGTCGCACCCCCTCGTCGTGCGGGCGTCTACTTGAACGCGTCCTTGGCGTCGTCACCCGCCTGCTTGAGGTTCGCGCTGGCCTGCTGAGCCTTGCCCTCGGCCTCCCGCTTCTCGTCGTCGGTGAGCTTGCCCTGTGCCTCCTTGGCCTTGCCCTCCCCCTCTTCCGCGAGGTGCCGGGCCTTGTCGCCGAGTCCCATCGGTGCTCCTTCCGTCGAACGAACGACCTCGAACACCGACGCTAGGCGCGCTCCGGCCCGTTCGCATCCCGGCGGCGTCAGCCGTGGTCAGGCGGCGACGGCGAACGCCACGCAGAGGGCGGCGACGGTGAGGTCGAGGCCGATGCACCACACGGCGAGCGAGCGGTGCACGACGACGTCGCGCCGGTAGTGCACCAGGTCCCAGGCGACGTGCGCGGCGAGCGCCAGCGCGGCGACGACGAGCCCGACACGTGCCGGCATGGCCACCGCCGCGACCGCGACGCCGAGGTACCCGACCATGGCGCCGGCCTGTGCGAGCGTCGTCGGGCGGCGGCGGGCGAGCCCGTACAGCAGGAAGGCCAGGCCCGCCGCGCCGAACGAGACCCAGCGCGGCACGCCCGCGTACTCGAGGAACGGCAGCGCGCTGGCGACCGGCACCATGGCCCACCCCACCCAGCGCCTGCCCGTGGCCGCGGCGGCGAGGTAGCAGACGGCGGCGACGCCGACCGCGGTGGCGGGCACCGCGGCGGTGGTGGTCTCGGCCGCCGACCCTGCGGGCACGTCGCCGCCGGCGCCCACGCCGAGCACGATGCCCAGGCCGGACAGGACGCCCGCCACGACCCAGAGCGCGTTGACGCCCGCGCTGGTGGTTCGTGGTGGGGCGGCGGGCGGCGTCCCGCGCTCGTGGCGTGCGGCGGACCGGGCAGGGGGTCGGGCGGCAGGTCGGGCGGCGGTCGCGTCGGGCTCGGACATGGCGGTTCACTCCCTCGTGTACCCCTCAGGGGTATATACCCCTGAGGGGTAACTTACGCCTGCCGGTCGGGCGTGTCGAGGCCCTGCGCGCCCGTCACCAGACCGGCGGGTGCCGGTCGGCCCAGTGCAGGCGGTCCTCGAGCTGGGCGGCGACCGCCAGCAGGGTGCGCTCGCGGCCGGGGGAGCCGACGAGCTGGACCCCCATGGGCAGGCCTTCGTCGGTCCGGTGCGTCGGCACGGTGATCGCGGGCAGGCCGGCCACGTTGAGCATCGACGTCCACGGCGTGTACTGGCACTGCTGGGCGAAGTTGCGCTCCGGGTCCTGCGGGTCGAACCAGCCCACGGGGCGCGGCGTCATCGCCAGCGCCGGCGTCACGACCACGTCGTACCGGGCCACCTGCGCGAGGAGCCGCCGCTCGTACGCCGTCAGCGTGCGCAGCGCCTCGGACACCTCGCGCGCCGGCACCTCGCGCCCCCGGCCGATCAGCCAGCGGGTCAGCGGCTCCAGCCGGTCCAGCACCGCCGGGTCGTCGATCGGCACCGCAGACGCCCCCGCCATCCACAGGGTGCGGAAGGCCGGCCCGTACTCGGGCGCCGCCTCCAGCGCCGTCTCCTCGACGTCGTGGCCGAGGCCCACCAGCACGCCGACGCCCGCGTCGAGGGCGGCCCGCGCCTCGGGCGAGGTCGTGATCTCGTAGAAGTCGTCCCACGCGGAGTCCGTCGTGACGCCGACCCGGAACCGGCCCCGGACGTCCTCGCCGCCGCTGCCGCCGACCTCGCCCCGCGTCGCCGCGGCCAGGTACTCGCCGGCGCGGGCCGACGGCGCGCGCAGGGTGAGCGGGTGCGCGACGCGTCCGTCCGGACCCCACGTGAGCATGCCCTCCAGCAGCAGCGCCGTGTCGGCGGTGGTGCGCGCGAGCGGCCCGTTCACCACCAGGCCGCCGAGGGACTCCTGGCCCGACCCCGCCGGCACGAGGCCACGGCTCGGCTTGAGCCCGACGACCCCGCACGCCGCGGCGGGGATGCGCACCGACCCGCCGCCGTCGGAGCCCGGCGCGAACGGGAGCAGCCCGGCGGCGACCGCGACGGCGGCCCCGCCGCTCGACCCGCCCGCGCCGAGCGAGGTGTCCCACGGGTTGCGGGCGACGGGCCCGGCCAGCGGCTCGGTGTAGGCGGGAAAGCCCAGCTCGGGCGCGGTGGTGCGGCCCAGGCTCACCGTGCCGGCCGCGTCCAGCACCTCGACGAT
This sequence comes from Isoptericola cucumis, assembly GCF_014635665.1. Lineage (GTDB taxonomy): Bacteria > Actinomycetota > Actinomycetes > Actinomycetales > Cellulomonadaceae > Isoptericola > Isoptericola cucumis. The sequence goes on along the minus strand of NZ_BMDG01000001.1, from coordinate 335,309 downwards.
CTCGTCGCTCGCGGGCGGCACGACGGCGTCCGCGCCGGCGAAGGCGCGCGAGCCGAACCCCGTCGGCACCCCCGCTCGGGCCCACAGGTCCTTGTCGCCGCTCGGCAGGCCCCACAGGGTCGCGTGCCTGCCCGCGCCGTCCCGCTCCAGCGCGGCGGCCCGTTCCCGGGCCTCGCGGGGAGTGACGGCGACGAACGCGCCCAGGTCCGGGTTCGCCCGCTCGATGCGGGCGAGAAAGTGGTCCGCGACCTCGGCGGGGGCGAGCTCGCCCGTCCGCAGGAGGTCGCGCAGCCGGACGGCGGTCAGCTCGTGCAGGTCATCCATGCTCCGCACGCTACCCACCCGCCCCGCGCTCCCGCCCGGCTCCGCCCTCGGCGAAGATGGTGGGGTGACCCACGACCTCGTCCTGGCCGGCCACGGTGTCCGGCTCGAACCTCTCGCCACCCGGCACGCCGCCGGCCTGCTCCCCCTGATCGACGAGGGCCTGTGGTTCGGCCTCGCGTCGCCCACCCCGACCTCGGTCGGCGACGTCGAGGCCTGGATCGACAAGGGCGTGGCCACGGCCGGCACTCAGGCGTTCGCCGTCGTCGGGGACGACGGCGAGGTGCGGGGCTCGACCCGCTTCTACGACCTCGCCCTCGTCCCCGGGCGGGTCGAGATCGGCGCCACGTTCTACGGTCGCGAGTGGTGGGGCGGGACGACGAACCCCGCCTGCAAGCTCCTCATGCTGGGCCACGCGTTCGAGACGTGGAACCTGCGGCGGGTCGCCCTGCGGGCCGATGCGCGCAACGCCCGCTCCCGCGCCGCGATCGAGCGGCTCGGGGCGAAGCCGGAGGGCGTGCTGCGCAAGCATCGCGTCGCCGCCGACGGGACGGTCGGAGACACCGCGTACTACTCGATCGTCGACGACGAGTGGCCCGAGGTCCGCGCCGGGCTGGAGCGGCGCCTGGTGGCGCCGTAGCTCCGCGGCGCCGGCCGGCTCAGCGCAGGAGGGGCGCGACCTCCTCGCCGAGGAACGCCGCGAAGCCGTCGAGGTCGGGCTCGTCGAGCGTCGGCTGCGCCACCACCGTCGAGACGCCGAGGGCGGCGAACCGGCGGAACCCGTCGGCGACCTGCTCGGCGGAGCCCCAGGTGGCGTGGTCGGCGAGCACCTCGTCGGACGTGGCGTCGACCTGCCACCGTGCCAGGGACGACCGCAGCCGGGCGGGCGCGCCGTCGCCGGTGGCGGTCTGCGCGAACGCGACCGCGCGGAACGGGTGCTCGCTGCCCGGCCCGGACTCGGCGACCGGCGGCAGCCCCGCCGCCGCGCGGCCCTCGTCCAGCAGGGCGACCGCCCGTCGCGCCCCGGAGACGCCCGAGTCGCCGTCGATGACGACGCCGTCCGCCACCTCGCCGACCAGCCGCAGAGTCTTCGGCCCCTTGGCCGCGGCCAGCACCGGGGGAGCGGCCGCCGGCGGCCAGTCGAGGGCGACGTCGTCGAGGGTGACGTAGCGGCCCGAGGTGGTGACGCGCTCGCCCGCGAGCAGCGCCCGCAGCGCGGTCACCTGCTCGCGCAGGAGCGTCAGAGGCGACGCCACCCGCGCGCCGACCTGCCCCATCCACTCCTGCACGCCGTGCCCGACGCCGGGCAGGAAGCGGCCGGGGAACATGCCGTCGAGGGTCGCGGTCTCCATCGCGGTGAGGGCCACGTTGCGCAGCGGCAGCGGCATGACGCCGATCCCGACGCGCAGCCGCTCGGTGGCGCTCAGCATCGCCGACGCCGCGGCGGGGCCGGACTCGAGGAAGCAGTCCTCCCACAACCACACCTCGTCGAGGCCCGCCGCCTCGGCGGTGCGGGCGAACGGGACGAACCGCGAGGGCGGGTTGCCGTAGGGCGCAAGGATGCAGCCGATCGTCGTCATGCCGCGATCCTGCCGGTCCGCACCGACATCCGCCCGCCCACATCCGCCCGCCCGGACACGGATGCTCGGGTCACGCCCCGGTCATGAGCGGGTGGCCCAGGAGCTCGAGGATCCGTGCGGTCATCAGCTCGGTGGCGGCCGGGTCGTAGCTCGGCAGGGAGCTGTCGGCGAAGTAGTGCTGGTCACCCGGGTAGAGGAAGAGCTCGGCGGTCCCGGACTCGGCGACGAGCGCCCGGGCGGCCTCGAGGTCGCCCTCGCCGACGAAGACCGGGTCGTGGTCCATGCCGTGGACCTGTGCGGGCACGCCCGCCGGCCAGCCGCCGAACTCGGACGACGGGACGCACGAGTAGCAGAGCACCGCGCCCTGGGCACCGGGGCGGGTCTGGGCGAGCTTCTGGGCCGGCAGCACGCCGAGCGAGAACCCGAGGTAGAAGAGCTCGGCGGGCAGCGGCCCGGCCGCCCGCGTGCCGCGCTCGAGGACCTCGCCGAACCCGAGCCCCTCGACGTGGGCCATCCCGGCGTCGAGGGTGTCGAACGTGCGGCCATCGAAGAGGTCCGGCAGGTGGACGGTGTGCCCGGCGTCGCGCAGACGCTCCGCGAACGCGGTGATCCCCGGCGTCAGGCCCTGGGCGTGGTGGAAGAGCAGGACCTCGGCCACGGTGACCTCCTCGTCGCCGGCGTCGTCACCCGTCACCGTACAACCGCGAGCGCCCCCGATGCCGAACGGGCGGCATCGGGGGCGACGGGGCGGTCAGAGCGGGGTGACGGTGCCCTCGAAGTGCTTCTGCCTGCGGCCGCCGTTCCAGCCCACGTACTCGAAGCCCTGCCCGGACGGGGTCACGGCGACGTCCACGGCGCCCGGCAGCAGCACCGGCTTCGCGAACTCGACGGTCCACCGGTAGGCCTCGCCGCGCGCGTGGCCGACGTCGGCCAGCGCGCGGGCGGCGGTGTACATGCCGTGGGCGATGGCGCGGGGGAAGCCGAACGCCTTCGCCGACAGCGCGGAGAGGTGGATCGGGTTCCGGTCGCCCGACACCGCGCCGTAGGCGCGGCCGGTGCCCGGGCCGAGAGCCCAGCGGCCGGTGGGCAGCGGCGGCACCCAGGTGCCGGCCGGCGCGCGGTCCTCGCCCTCCGCCGGTCCGGTGGCGCCGTTCTCCGCCTCGCTCCAGGGCAGGTGGAAGCCCTTGGCGAGATAGGTGGAGACCCCGCGCCACACGAGGGCGGTGTCGCCCGCCCGGCGCACCTCGGCCACGAGGTCCACCTGGACGCCGCGCCGGTGCGGGCGCAGGTTCTCCGACCAGGCGCGCACCTCGAGCAGGTCGCCGACGCGGACCGGGCCGTGCAGCTCGACCTGGTTCGCCAGGTGCACCATGCCCAGCAGGGGGAGCGGGAAGTCGCCGCGGACCATCACGGCCGTCGCCAGCGGGAACGCGAGCACGTGCAGGTAGCCGGCGGGCAGCACGTCCGTCACCGGCTCGTGGAGGAGCCGCTGGTAGTCGTGCAGGTGGCCCGCGAGGTTCGCCGTGGGGACGCCGGGGACGTGCAGCGCGACGTCCGGCAGGGTGAGCGGCTGGTCGCCGTCCGGCTCGCCGTCACCACGGCCCGCGCCGATCCCGGGCAGGCCGGGCAGCGCCCGGCCGGCCGCGATCCGGCCCGACGACGCCGCCCCGCGCGCGTACAGGGAGCCCAGCCCCGGCAGCGTGGGCAGCGTCTCGACCCGGAGCGGCTCCCCGGAGCTGGTGGCCGGCCGGTGCGCGCTCACCGACCCACCAGGTTCTGACCGCACACGCGCAGCACCTGGCCGTTGACGCCGGCCGCGGCGGGGGACGCGAGGAACGCGATGGCCTCCGCGACGTCGACGGGCTGGCCGCCCTGCTGCAGCGACGACAGCCGCCGCGCGACCTCGCGGGTGGCGAACGGGATGGACGACGTCATGTCGGTCTCGATGAAGCCGGGGGCGACCGCGTTGGCCGTGCCGCCCTGCGCGCCCACGAGCGGCGCCGTGGCCCGCGTGTGCCCGATGACGCCGGCCTTCGAGAAGCCGTAGTTGGTCTGGCCCTTGTTCCCGGCGATGCCGGAGGTCGAGGCGAGCGACACGATGTGCAGGCCCGGGACGCCTGCGCCCCCGTCGGCGCCGAGCAGCTGGGCGTTGATCCGCAGCTGGGCGGCGAGGTTGACGGCGATGACGGAGTCCCACTGGGCGGGCTTCATGTTCGCGAGCAGCTTGTCGCGCAGGATGCCCGCGTTGTGCACCACGATGTCGAGCCGGCCGTGCCGGGTGCGGGCGTGCTCGAGGATGCGCGTGCCGGCGTCCTCGGCGGTGACGTCGAGCTGCAGGGCGGTGCCGCCGACGGCGTTGGCCGTGCGGGCGAGGCCCTCGCCGGCGGCGGGGACGTCCACGCACACGACCTGGGCGCCGTCGCGGGCGAGCGTGCGGGCGATGGCCGCGCCGATGCCGCGCGCGGCGCCGGTCACGACGGCGACGCGACCCGCCAGCGGCCGGTCCCAGTCGGCGGGCAGCTCGGCCGTCGACGGCCCGACCGGCAGCAGCTGGCCGTCGACATACGCCGAGCGGGCGGACAGGAAGAAGCGCAGCGTGGCGAGGGCCGACGGCGAGTCCGCCGCGGCGCCGTCGGTGAGCACGATCCCGTTGCCGGTGGCGCCGGCGCGCAGCTCCTTGGCGAGGGAGCGCAGGAAGCCGTCGACCCCGTTGCGCACGGCGGCCACCTCCGGCGCGTCGCCGTCGGCGGCCGGTCGCGACACGGTGACCACGCGGCCCTGGGGGGCGAGCCTGCGCAGCACCGAGCCGACGGCCAGCACGGCGCCGGACACGTCGGTGGGGTGCGAGGCCTCGGTGAGCACCAGCAGGACGGCGCCCCAGCGGGCGTCGTCGGTCGGCTCGCGGCGCACGTCGAGGCCCCAGCCGAGGAGGGTCGTGGCGAGGGCGTCCGCGTCGCCGCGGGACGCGTCGTCGGAGACGACGAGCACCGGGCCGACCGTGAGCGGGTCACCCGCACGGAACCGGCGCAGGACCGCGGGGCGCGGCAGGCCGAGCTTCTTCGCGAGAGTCTTGGTGAAGCCGGTGTTGACGGCCCTGGTGTAGCTGTCGGTCATCGGTGTGCTTCCCCTCTCAGACGGACTCGACGATGGCGGTGGCACCGAGGCCGCCGGCGGCGCAGATCGAGATCAGCGCGCGGGCCGGCTTCCCGGTCTCGGCGGCCTTGGCCGCGACCAGCTTCGCCGCGGTGGCGACGATGCGCCCGCCGGTCGCCGCGAACGGGTGCCCGGCGGCGAGCGAGGAGCCGTTGACGTTGACCTTGCTGCGGTCGACCGAGCCGAGCGCGCCCGGCAGCCCGAGCTCGCCGGTGCAGTAGTCGGCGTCCTCCCACGCGGCGAGCGTGGTGAGCACCGTCGACGCGAACGCCTCGTGGATCTCGAAGAAGTCGATGTCGTCGAGCGTCAGGCCGTTGCGGGCGAGCAGGCGCGGCACCGCGTGGGCGGGGGCCATGAGCAGGCCCTCGTGGCCGTGCACGAAGTCCACGCCGGCCGTCTCGGCGTCGACGAAGCGGGCGAGCACCGGCAGGTCGCGGGCGGCGGCCCACTCGGCGGTGGCCAGGAGCACGGCCGACGCGCCGTCGGTGAGCGGGGTCGAGTTCCCGGCGGTCATGCTCGCGGGCTCGTCGAGGTTCTTGCCGAACACCGGCTTCAGGGAGGCGAGCTTCTCGAGCGACGTGTCGGGGCGCAGGTTGTCGTCTCGGGTCAGGCCGCGGAACGGGGTGACGAGGTCGTCGAAGAACCCGGACTCCCAGGCGGCGGCGAGGTGCTGGTGGCTGGCGAGCGCGAGCTCGTCCTGCGCTTCGCGGGTGATGCCCCACCGGGCGGTGGTGATCGCCTGGTGCTCGCCCATGGACAGGCCGGTGCGCGGCTCGTCGGTGCCGGGAGAGAGCGGCTTGAGGTCGCTCGGGCGCAGCTTGGCGAGGGCCTTGAGGCGGGCCTGGACCGTCTTGGCGTGCGAGGCCTCGAGGAGCACCCGGCGCAGGCCCTCGCTCACGGCGATCGGCGCGTCGGAGACCGTGTCGGTGCCGCCGGCGACGCCGGAGTCGATCTGGCCGAGGCGGATCTTGTTGGAGACGTTGATGGCCGCCTCGAGGCCGGTCGCGCACGCCTGCTGCAGGTCGAAGGCGGGCGTCTGCGACGACAGCGACGAGCCGAGCACGGACTCGCGCACGAGGTTGAAGTCGCGGGAGTGCTTGAGCACGGCGCCGCCCACGACCTCCCCGAGCCGCTCGCCCTGCAGGCCGAAGCGGGCGACGAGACCCTCGAGCGCGGCGGTGAACATCTCCTGGTTGGACGCGTCGGAGTACTTCTTGCCGGCGCGGGAGAACGGGATGCGGTTCCCGCCCACGATGACGGCGTCGCGCACGCCCGACGGACGGGCCTCGGACGCGGCACTGGTCGCGGCACGGGAGGTGGTCCGGCTGGCGGACCCGGACGGCTTGCGTGTAGCCACAGCGGTAGTTCCTTCACTCCGTCGGTCAGGTAGGACTCACAGTACCTGATACTCTCGGTCTCGTGAGACCAGTCACAGGGTGCGGCCGATGACGGCCGCAGGGCGAGAGCTCAACGGACGCTCGACGATGGACGGTCGGGCGGTCGGGCGGTCGGACGGTCGTTCCACGAGGTGGGACGACCATCGTGCCGCGCGCCGGGCGCAGCTCGTCAACGCCGCGCGCAAGGCCGTCCACCGCGGGGGGCCGGGAGTCTCCATGGACGAGATCGCCGCCGAGGCCGGCACGTCGAAGTCCATCGTCTACCGGTACTTCGACGACAAGGCGGGGCTGCGGCTCGCCGTCGCCGCCCACGTCGTCGCGACCATGCACGACGCGCTGCGCGAGGCGGCCGAGACGGCGCCGACGCCTCAGGCCGCGCTGCGCGCCATGGTCCGCGTCTACCTCGAGATGATCGAGCACTCGCCGAACGTGTACTGGTTCGTCACCCGCACCGCGATCGGGGGCAACGAGCCCGCGACGGACGCGGGCGGCCTGTCCGGCCCGGTCGAGGCGCTCGGCGCCTACCTCGACTCCGTCATCGAGCTCGTCGCCGCCCCCTTCGCGCGCGCCGTCCACGTGCCCGCCGCGACGGCGGCCGCGTGGGCGGCCGGGGCCGTCGGCTTCGTCCGCGGCGCGGGCGAGTGGTGGCTCGGCCACGGCGGCTCCGACCGGCAGGCCCGCGAGGACCTCACCGAGCAGGTCACGCTCTGGCTGTGGAACGGGCCCGTCGGCGTGCTGCACCACGACGGCCCGACCCCCGCGACCACCGACGCTTCCGACATTTCCATCCGTCACCGCACGCAGGAGAACCGATGACCACCACGTCCGACCGTCCCGCGACGCTCCCCACGAGCGGCGCCGGGGCCGCCGTCACCGCCAAGCCCGCACCTCGCGTCGACGTCGCCGGCCTGTCCGAGCAGCTGCTCGGCCGCTGGCCCGAGTGGCGCCGGTACGCCCGCCGGCGCGCGACCGACTCCGCGTTCTGGAAGGACGAGTCGCTGTCGATGGCGGAGCACCGCGAGCGGGCGCTCGAGCAGATGCGCCTGCTCGCCTCGGACGAGAAGCACCAGGTGTGGCTCGGGTTCCCGGAGCGGCTCGGCGGGCGGGACGCCCCCGGAGCCAACCTGGCCGGCTTCGAGGAGCTCGTCGTGGCCGACCCGTCGCTGCAGATCAAGGCCGGCGTCCAGTGGGGCCTGTTCGCCTCCGCCATCCTGCACCTGGGCACCCCGGAGCAGCAGGACCGCCTGCTGCCCGGCGCCATGGACCTGTCGGTGCCCGGCGCGTTCGCCATGACGGAGATCGGGCACGGCTCGGACGTCGCGTCGGTCGCGACCACCGCGACGTACGACCCTCAGACCGAGGAGTTCGTCATCCACACGCCGTTCCGCGCGGCGTGGAAGGAGTTCCTCGGCAACGCGGCCGTGCACGCCACGGCGGCCACCGTGTTCGCGCAGCTCATCACGAACGGCGTCAACCACGGGGTGCACTGCTTCTACGTGCCGGTGCGCGACCCGGAGACCATGGAGTTCCTGCCCGGGATCAGTGGTCACGACGACGGGCTGAAGGGCGGCCTGCGGGGCGTCGACAACGGGCGCCTGGCGTTCGATCAGGTCCGCGTCCCGCGCACCGACCTGCTCGCGCGCTACGGCGCGGTCGCGGCCGACGGCACCTACTCGTCGCCGATCGACAGCCCGGGACGCCGGTTCTTCACGATGCTCGGCTCGCTCGTCCAGGGGCGGGTGTCGCTCGACGGCGCCGCCTCCACGGCGTCGAAGCTCGGCCTCGCGATCGCCGTGCGGTACGGCGCGGAGCGCCGCCAGTTCACGTCGTCGTCGCCCGTCGAAGAGACCGTGCTGCTCGACTACGCGACCCACCGCCGGCGCCTGTTCCCGCGCATCGCCGAGACCTACGCGACGCACTTCGCCCACGACCGGCTGCTCGACCTCTTCGACGACGTCTTCTCCGGCGAGAAGGACACGCCGGAGCAGCGCGAGGACCTGGAGACGATGGCGGCGGCGCTGAAGGCGACGTCGACGACGTTCGTCCTGGACACGCTGCAGGAGTGCCGCGTCGCGTGCGGCGGCGCCGGCTTCATCACCGAGAACCGCATCACCAGCCTGCACCACGACCTCGACGTGTACGCCACGTTCGAGGGGGACAACACGGTGCTGCTGCAGCTCGTCGCCAAGCGCCTCGTCGGCGACTACGCCAAGCACCTCAAGGGCACGACGTCGTCGCCGGCCGGCATCGCCCGGTTCGTCGTCGACCAGGCCACCGACGCCGCCCTGCACCGCACCGGCCTGCGCCGGTTCGGCCAGGCGATCGCCGACGCCGGCGACCCGCGCCGGGCCGCCGGCCACCTGCGGGACGCCGAGACCCAGCGGGAGCTGCTCGCCGACCGCGTCGCGACCATCGTCGAGGACGTCGCGATGGCGCTGCGGCCCGCCCAGAAGGCGGACCCCGTCACCGCGGCGCGCATCTTCGACGAGAACCAGGTGCAGCTGGTGGAGGCGGCCAAGGCGCACGCGGACCTGCTGCGCTGGTCGGCGTTCACCGAGGCGCTCGAGCAGATCTCCGACCCGGGCACCCGCCGCGTGATGACCTGGGTGCGCGACGTCTTCGGCCTCACCCTCATCGAGCGCAACCTCGCCTGGTACCTCATCAACGGGCGGCTGTCGGCGCAGCGCGCCCGCACGGTCACGTCCTACGTCGACCGCCTGCTGGACCGGCTCCGCCCGCACGCCGTGGACCTCGTGGACGCCTGGGGCTACGGCCCCGACCACCTGCGTGCCGTCATCGCCTCGGGCATCGAGGCGGAGCGGCAGGACGAGGCCCGCGCGTACTACGCGGCGCAGCGCGCCGACGGGTCCGCGCCCCTCAGCGAGAAGGCGCTGAAGAAGGCGAAGAAGCAGCGCTGACGCGAGCGCTCCTGCGAGACACGGCGAACCCCGGACCAGGTGGTCCGGGGTTCGTCGTCTCTCGTCGACTCTCGGCGGGGGACGTCAGGCCGCGGCGGGTGCGGTGCGGGCCGGCTGGCGCAGGGGCTCGACCTCGGCGGGCTCTGCCTCGACGGGCTGCGGCTCCTCCTCGACGGCCTGCGCGTCGCGCAGCGGCAGCCCCAGGGTGACCGTGGACGGCCGGGCGGCGGCCCGGGGCGGCGGGGTCAGCAACGCGACGACGAACGCTCCGGCGAGGCCGGCCACGAGGGCCACGACCGCCGCCAGGGTCCAGCCGAGAGCGGCGAACGCGCCGAGCGCCGCTCCGTCGACCGTCGCCAGTGCGAGCCCTGCGACGAGCACACGCCTCATGCCTACCTCCCACGGTCCGCCTCTTCCGTGCTCCTCCCAGGAGACGACACCTCGGGCGGTACTGCATCCGCAGGGGCGGTTGATCCGGTCACATGTGCATCACGGTCGCGCCGCGGGACGGCCGCCGGGTGCTGTCGCGGGGGATCGGCCGCCGGAGGTCAGGGAGCCGGCGTCACCACCAGGAGGAGTGCGCGGGGGCCTGGGCGTGACCCAGCAGGAGGTTCTCGGGGACGCCGCCGGCCTGCCGCCGCAGCGCGAGATGCATGTCGCCCGTGAGGCGCAGCGCCAGCTCGAGCCGCAGCGGCCCCACGTGGTCCACGTGCAGGCGCCCGCCGACGGCGGGGTGGGGCGAGAGGGTGAGGACCTCGTCCGGCGCGGGCGTGATGCCCCGCTCGGCCGCCTCGAGGCACAGGTCCTCCAGGAGCAGGTCGGCACGCCCGTCCTCGGAGTCGAGCTCGGCGTACATCTCGACGGCGGTGAGCCAGCGGAGCTCGAGCGACCCCTCGAGGGTGTCGAGGAACCACCAGCCCTCGAGAGTCTCGAGGAAGACGTCACCGAACGCCGTCGTGAAGCGCGGCGTCTTGTCCTGGACCCCCAGCCACGACCATGACGCCAGCCCGTACGCGAACGCGTCGGGAGAGAAGGCACGAAGGATTTCCACGAGCGCATCAAACCACCTTGTGGTAAAAGGCAAAAGCCCCGGGTGGTCAGGGGCGTCTCGGTGGTGTGTGTCACGGAGGCGCAGCACTTTCCGCCGCCGACGGTGTGCCAGCGGTAGAAGATGCGAAAAGATCGCACCGCGAAAGGTCAAAAGTGCTGGTCGCCGCGCCGCAGGGCGGCGCGGACCGCCGCTCGCCGGAACGATGCCCGGGCGCCGGGCGTTGGTCCCGACGAGACGGTGCGACCCGGCGCCGGACCGACGACTGGAGGTGGGATGACGTACGACGCGACCCGGAAGGCTGCCGGGCCGGACCCGAGCAGTGCCGTGATCACGGGGCTCACCACGCTCGGCTGGTACGCCGTCCCGGACCTCGTCCGGCCGCGCTGGGGGCGTGCCCTGGCCAAGGTCGGCGTCGCCGCCGCGGGAGTGGGCGTCGGCCTGCTGGCCACCGCGGAGGGACGTGCGGCGCGCGAGGGCCTGCGGGCCCTCACGGCCCCGGAGGAGTCGGCCGCCCCCGGTGCCGCCGAGCAGCCCACCGGGCGGCCTGCCGAGCAGCACGGTGAGCAGCACGGTGACGAGAACGGCACCCCCGCCCCCGACGACGAGCCCGCCTCGCAGGTGGACCCCCGGCTGGCCGGCGCCGCTGTCGTCGGCGTGTTGGGCGTCATGACGGTGGTCGCGGTGGCAGGGGAGAAGTGGGCCTACCGGCGCGGCGAGAAGTGGCGCGCGAAGGGCCTCGCGCTGCCGCACACCCGGGTCGGCCTGATCGTCGGGGCGCTCGCCGCCGGCGCCACCCTGCTCGAGCCGCCGCGCGCCGTGGCCACCGGCGACGACGGGCGCGGCTGAGGATCCACGTCAGGCGTCGCCCATCGTCGACGCCCGGACGACGAGCCGGGGCGGCGACAGCTCGACGCCGGAGCTGGGGCGGCCGTCGATGGCGGCCAGGAGCAGCTCGGCGGAGCGTTGCCCCAGGCGTTCCAGCTGCGGGTCGACCGTGGTCAGCGGCGGGCGGCTCGCGAGGGTCATGACGTCCCAGTCGTCGTAGCCGGTGACGGCCACGTCCTCGGGCACCCGGACCCCGCGGTCGCGCAGCCGGTCGCAGCCGCCGCGGGCGAGCTGGTCGGACGCGAACGCGATGGCGTCGACCGGCAGGGGGTCTCCCGCGCGGTGGTCGCCCAGGACGAGGTCGACGGCGAGGCGGCCCCAGCGCTCGGACCACTCGCCGTAGAGCGGATCGCCGACGAGCGTGCCGTCGTGCCCGCGGAGCGCGGTCCGCAACGAGTCGTGCCGCTGCGTCGACGCGGCCTGGTCGCCGCGGCCGCCCACGTAGGCCACCCGGCGGCGCCCGAGCGACGTCAGGTGCTCGGCGACCGCCGTCATCCCGGCGTCGTCGTCGGGGACGACGGAGGCGTCCTGGGGGTCCTGCGACGGTGCGAACGCGTACACGACGGGCATCGGCACCCGGATGGGCCGGCGTGGCTCGGTGGTCCGGCCGGTGACGATGATGCCGTCGACGCGCCGCGCCACGAGGCTGCGCACGTGGTGCTGCTCGCGCACGGCGTCGTGCCGGGCGGTGGCGAGCAGCGCGGAGATCTGGCCGCCGACGAGGGCGTTCTCCGCCCCGAGCACCACGGGCAGCGAGAAGCGCCCGGCGGAGTCCGTGCTCAGCAGGCCGACGGTGAAGCTCCGTCGCGCCGACAGCGACCGGGCGGTGGCGTCGGGGACGAACCCCAGGCGCTCGGCGGCCTCGCGGACCTTGGCGCGGGTGGCAGGGCGGAGCGACCCGGTGTCGTTGAGCGCCTTCGAGACGGTGCTGGGGGACACCCCCGCCAGTGCGGCCACGTCGGTGATCCGCACGACTCCCGGAGCGTCCGTCATGAGCCCTCCCTGGCTTTCCTGCTGTTCCGCCCGGTGATCGAGCGCTGCAGCGATGATACGTGATCGCAAGTCTGTTGCTGGTGCTTGACGACCGGACCGGTGCTCCGTACCGTTAGGAAAACGGATTCCTAGTTTCCTACCTCAAGGGAGAGGTGCATGACGACGACGACGTCCCGGAATGCTCGTGGCCCGGCGGAGCCCACGGCTGCCGCCCTGGCGGCACTGCGCCCGCTGCCGTCCGGCGGCGCGACCGTGGACGGCGGGCTGTGGGGCCACCGCCTGCGGGTCAACCGCGAGGCCTCCGTGCCGGAAGGGCTGGGGCACCTGCGCGAGTACGGGAACGTGCGCAACCTGGAGATCGCGGCGGGCCTCGCGGAGGGGGAGGCGACCGGTCCGGTCTTCGCCGACTCCGACGTGCACAAGTGGCTCGAGGCCGCCGCGTGGGAGTACGGGCGCGCGCCCGACGAGGGGCTGCTGGCCGACATCCTCGAGGTCACCCGCGCCGTCGCCGGCGCCCAGGCGCCGGACGGCTACCTCGACTCCGTGCCGCAGCTGCGCGGCGTCCCCCGCTACTCCGACCTGCCCTGGAGCCACGAGCACTACTGCGCCGGCCACCTCGTCCAGGCGGCCGTGGCGCAGTCCCGCGCCACCGGCCGGCACGAGCTGCTCGACGTCGCCGTGCGGCTCGCGGACCACCTCGTCGAGACGTTCGGCGACGGCGAGGGGCAGCTGCGGGAGGTCGACGGCCACCCGGTCGTGGAGTCCGCCCTCGTGGAGCTGTACCGGGAGACCGGCACGCGCGCCTACCTCGACCTCGCCCGCTGGTTCGTCGAGGCGCGGGGCACCGGGATCATCGAGGGGCACGGCAAGCAGCCGACGTACTTCTCCGACCGGGTGCGGGTCCGCGAGGCCACGACGGTCGAGGGGCACGCCGTCCGCGCCGTCTACCTGGGCGCGGGCGCCACCGACGTCGCGGTGGAGACGGGCGACCACGAGCTGCTCGCCGCGCTCGAGCGGCAGTACGCGGCGATGGTCGACGGCAAGCAGTACCTCACCGGCGGCCTCGGCTCCCGGTGGGACGGCGAGTCCTTCGGCGACCCGCACGAGCTCCCGAACGACCGCGCCTATGCGGAGACGTGCGCGGCCATCGGCGGCGTCCATTGGGCCTGGCGGCTGCTGCTGGCCACGGGCGACGCGCGCTACGCCGACCAGATCGAGCGGCTGCTCCTCAACGGCTTCCTCGCCGGGCTCTCGCTCGGCGGGACCGAGTACTTCTACGTCAACCCGCTGCGGCTGCGGACCGGCGCGCACGCCGAGGAGGAACGCAACCCGGCCGCGGGGCGCCGCCCGTGGTTCGGCTGCGCCTGCTGCCCGCCCAACATCATGCGCACCCTGTCCAGCCTCGAGGGGTACCTCGCGACGGTCACCGACGACGCGCTCCAGGTGCACCAGTACGCGCCCGGCACGATCGTCGCGGACCTGCCCGCCGGGACGCTGCGCGTCCGCGTCGAGACGGAGTACCCGCACGACGGCCGGGTGACGCTGCACGTCGAGGAGGCGTCGGGGGGCGCCGGCCTCGCGCTGCGGGTGCCGGGATGGGCCGACGGCGCCACGCTCGACGGCGCCCCGGTCGCGGCCGGCGCGTACGCGACCGTGGGACGGCCGCTCGCGGCGGGCGACGCCGTCGTCCTCGAGCTGCCGGTCGTGCCGCGCCTCACCGCGGCCGACCCTCGGGTCGACGACGCGCGCGGCTGCGTCGCGATCGAGCGCGGGCCGCTCGTCTACGCCCTCGAGCAGGCCGACCAGGACGCGGGCGCCGTCGTCGACGACGTGCGGATCGACGTCGCCCGCCCGCTCGGGGAGGAGGAACGGCCCGAGCTGCTGGGCGGGGTGGTCGTCGTGACCGCGACCGGCACGGTGCAGGGGCGCCCGGCGACCGCCGCGGGCGACGGGCCGTACCGGCCCGCGTCCGAGACCGGCCCGGCGGCCGGCGGCACGGTGACGCTCCGGGCCGTCCCGTACCACCTGTGGGCGAACCGGGGGGCGCAGGCCATGCGCGTCTGGCTGCCCGTGGCCTGAACCGCAGCACCTCCCGCGGGCACCGGCGCCCGCGGGCACGGATGTGGCGCCCCGAGGGGCGCGGAGGAGGAGAGCGATGGAGCTCACCAGACGGCAGCTGCTCGCGCTGCTCGGCGCGGGCGCCACGACCGCGGCCACCGGCGTGGGCCTGGCCGGCTGCGCGCGCGACGTCACCGCCGTCGACGTCGGCGCCCCGGGGTTCGGGGAGGGCGCGAGCGGCACGGTGGAGATGTGGTGCCGCTCGGACACGGTCAACGGCGTGCAGGCGGTCGTGGACGCGTTCCACGCGGCGCAGGACCGGATCACGGTGCGGCTCACGCCGATCCAGAACGGCCAGTACGTCACCAAGGTCGCCACCGCGATCCGCGGCGGCCGGGTGCCCGACGTCATCGACATCGACGACATCTACTCGACGATGTTCGCGTTCCGCGACGTGTTCACCGACCTCACGCCGCTGGTCGAGGACCTCGCCCTCGGCGACGCGCTCAGCCCGGGCCACCTGGCCCTCGCCACCAAGGACGGGCGGCACCACGGCGTCCCGTTCCTGGGCGACTTCTCCGTGCTGTTCTGCAACACGGAGCTGTTCGACCGGGCGGGGCTGGACGTCGACGAGCACACCGCGTCGTTCGACGGTCTGCTCGAGGCCGCCCGCGCGATCGCCGCGCTCGACGACGACACGTACGGCTGGTCCTTCCCGGGCAACGCGTCGGGGGCGCTCGGGTTCACGGTGCAGCCGCACGTGTGGGCCGCGGGCACGGACCTGATTGCCGGCGAGGTCGGCGACCAGCGCGGGAACGTCGCCGGCAACGACGCCGTGCGGCGCACCCTCGACCTCGAGCGCACGCTGTGGGCGGAGCAGCTGGTGCCGCCGGGCTGCTTCTCCGACGACGGGTCGCGCTGGTCGGCCGACTACGTGGCCGGCCGGCTCGGGATGTTCCCCTCCGGGTATGGCGTCGTGGCGCCGAACGCGTCGCCCGAGCTGCTGGAGCGCAGCCGCGTGGTGCTGCTGCCCGGCCCGGACGGCGGCCGCGCGTTCTTCGACGGCGGCGACAACCTGTGCATGCCCGAGGGCGGGAAGAACCCGCAGGCGGCGACCGAGCTCATCCGCTTCGCCGTCGCCCTCGAGCAGCAGGCCCGGATGCCCGACGGCTTCTACTCGCCGATCCGTTCCGACGTCGTGACGCCCGAGTTCAGGGCCGAGCACCCGCTCGTCACCCCGCCGCTGACGACCCTCGGCTCCGGGTACGCCCCCACCACGCTCGCCTACAACCTCATCTACAACCAGCAGGACGGACCCTGGCTGCGCATGTTCCGCCGGGCCGTCTTCGACGGGGAGGTCGACGCCGCCATGGACGAGGCCCAGACCACGTACGACCGCATCCTCCGGCAGGCCCAGGCATGAGCGCCCCGGCGGTCGTCCGGGACGCCGCGGCGGGCACCGCGCGCGCCGCCGTCGCGC
The DNA here is from genome assembly GCF_014635665.1 of Isoptericola cucumis. Lineage (GTDB taxonomy): Bacteria > Actinomycetota > Actinomycetes > Actinomycetales > Cellulomonadaceae > Isoptericola > Isoptericola cucumis. The sequence goes on along the minus strand of NZ_BMDG01000001.1, from coordinate 319,473 downwards.
GCCGCCCGGACCGTCGGCGGCACGGCACCCTCACGCACCCCGCCCGCACCGGCCTGCTGCTCGTCGCGCCGGCCGTCGCGTTCGTGGTCGTGTTCGTGCTGGTGCCGCTCGTCTCGGCGGTGGGCATCTCGTTCACCAACCTGCCGCTCATCGGGCCGTGGCGGTTCATCGGGCTGGAGAACTACGCGTCGGTGCTGACCGACCCCGCGTTCTGGCGGTCCGTCGGGTACACGCTGCTGTACACGGCGATCGTCACGCTGCCGATCCTCGCGCTGGGCTACGCGCTCGCGGTGGTCGTGCGGTCCAACCGCCGCGGGGCGACCGTGCTGCGCACGATCTTCTTCGTCCCCTACGTCATCGGCCTCACCACGCTGAGCTTCCTCATGCTGCTCGAGGCGCAGCCGAACAGCGGCATGGTCAACGTGGTCCTCAAGGCCCTCGGGATCACCGACGGCACGACGGCGTGGCTCGTCGACGGGCCGCTGGCGACCGGCCTGCTGTGCGTCATGGTGATCTGGGCGGTCTCCGGCCTCACCATGGTGCTGCTCATGTCCGGGATGCAGGGCATCCCGCGCGAGGTCTACGAGTCGGCCGAGCTGGACGGCGCGTCGTGGTGGGTGCGGGAGCGCTCGATCACGGTGCCGATGCTGCGCCGCACCATCGCGATGACGGTCGTGCTGTCGGTCATCGGGTCGCTGCTGGCGTTCACGCAGTTCTACATCCTGACCCAGGGCGGCCCCGGCTCGGACACCACGACCGTGGTGATGGCGATCTACCGGCGGGCGTTCGTGCAGCTGCAGCTGGGGGCCGCGACGGCGATGTCGCTGGTCCTGGTCGTCATCACCGGACTGGTCACCGCGGCGCAGTTCTGGCTGCTGCGGGAGAGGAGCTGACATGGCCGCCACCCTCGCCCCGCCCGCGGGGCCGGAGCGGGACACCCGCGTCCGCCGCACGCTGTACGTGGTCGGCGGGGTCCTCGCCGCGCTGGTCTTCGTGGTGCCGCTGCTGCTGGCGCTCGTGCGCTCGGGCCAGCCGGGCGACGTCGTCGTCGCGGCGCCGGACGGACGCTTCCTCGACCTGTCGTGGGTCAACTTCCGGGCGATCCTCGACCAGCCGGAGATCTGGCGCGGCATCGTGAACTCCGTGGTGGTGTCGGTCGTGACGGCGCTGCTCACGGCGTTCCTGGCGACGCTCGCCGGCTACGGCTTCGCGAAGTTCGGCTTCCGGGGGCGCGGCGTGCTGTTCGGGCTCGTCCTCGTGACGCTCATGGTGCCGTTCCAGGCGATCCTCACCCCGCTGTACCTGCAGATGAACGCGATGCGGCTCACCGACAGCCTGCTCGGCCTCGTGCTCTTCTACGTCACGGTCAACCTGCCGTTCTGCGTGTTCGTCATGCGCAACGCGTTCGAGGCGGTGCCGGGCGAGATCGAGGACTCGGCGCACGTCGACGGGGCGGGCACCGCCCGCATGATCGCCTCCGTCCTGCGGCCGCTCGTGCTCCCCGGCGCGGCGACGGCGGCGCTGTACGCGTTCCTCGCGTCGTGGACCGAGTTCCTCGGGGCGCTGACGTTCCTCACCGACTCGTCGCTCTACACGCTGCCCGTGTCGCTGGTGAACCTGCAGCAGGGCGCCTACGGCCAGGTGGACTTCGGGCTGCTGGCCGCGGGCTCGGTGGTCGCGATGATCCCGTGCGTCGTGCTGTACGTGGCGCTGCAGCGCTACTACGTCGCCGGCCTGGCGTCCGGGTCGGTGAAGGGCTGAGGACGGGGTGCCGGGTCCGCGGGCAGGATCGGCGGTCCGGGCTCCGCGGGGTCGCCGGTAGACTGGCCGCGCGCCGTGGGGGCGCTCCCGCCCGGACCGACGCCGGATGCCGGCACCGCACCGCGGTGCGGTGATCACCCGGACCGGGGCCCTGAGCAGCAGTCCGAGTACTCGTGCGACCCGAGGGAAGTTGATGACCGCCGCACCCGACCAGCAGGTCGACCAGCAGGTCGACCAGCAGCTCGACACCGTCGAGCACGCCGCCACCACCCCCGACGAGGTCCAGCCGTTCGCCGCGCTGGGCCTCAAGCCGGACGAGTACCAGCGGATCCGCGACATCCTGGGCCGCCGCCCGACGGCCGCCGAGCTCGCGATGTACTCGGTGATGTGGTCCGAGCACTGCTCGTACAAGTCGTCCAAGGTGCACCTCAAGAAGTTCGGCGACCGCGTCACCGACGAGATGAAGAAGCACCTGCTGGTGGGCATCGGCGAGAACGCGGGCGTCGTCGACGTCGGCGACGGCTGGGCGGTCACCTTCAAGGTCGAGTCGCACAACCACCCGTCGTTCGTCGAGCCGTACCAGGGCGCCGCGACCGGCGTCGGCGGCATCGTGCGCGACATCATCTCGATGGGCGCCCGCCCGGTGGCCGTGATGGACCAGCTGCGCTTCGGCGCCGTCGACCACCCCGACACCGCGCGCGTCGTGCACGGCGTGGTGAGCGGCGTCGGCGGCTACGGCAACTCCCTCGGCCTGCCGAACATCGGCGGCGAGCTCGTCTTCGACGCCTCCTACCAGGGCAACCCGCTCGTCAACGCGCTGTGCGTCGGCGTGCTGCGGCACGAGGACATCCACCTGGCCAACGCCTCGGGCGTCGGCAACAAGGTGGTGCTCTTCGGCGCGCGCACCGGCGGCGACGGCATCGGCGGCGCCTCCATCCTCGCGTCGGAGACGTTCGAGGACGGCGTCCCCGCCAAGCGCCCGAGCGTGCAGGTGGGCGACCCCTTCATGGAGAAGGTGCTCATCGAGTGCTGCCTCGAGCTCTACGCCGCGCAGGTGGTGGAGGGCATCCAGGACCTCGGCGCCGCGGGCATCTCCTGCGCCACCTCGGAGCTGGCCTCCAACGGCGACGGCGGCATGCACGTGTGGCTCGACGACGTGCTGCTGCGCGACCCCACGCTCAACGCGGGCGAGATCCTCATGTCGGAGTCGCAGGAGCGCATGATGGCCGTGGTCCGGCCGGAGAAGCTCGACGAGTTCCTCGCGATCACGGGCAGGTGGGACGTCGAGACCGCCGTCGTCGGCGAGGTCAACGACTCCGGCCGCCTCACCATCGACCACCACGGCCAGCGGATCGTCGACGTCGACCCGAAGACGGTCGCGCACGAGGGTCCGGTCTACGAGCGCCCCTACGCACGGCCGGCCTGGCAGGACGCCCTGTCGGCGGACACCACGGTGGCCGCCGGGCTGGCGCGCCCGACGTCGGCGGACGGCCTGCGCGCGACCGCGCTGCGCCTGCTCGCGTCGCCCAACCTCGCCTCCAAGGCGTGGGTCACCGACCAGTACGACCGCTTCGTGCAGGGCAACACCGCGCTCGCGCAGCCCGACGACGGTGGCGTGGTCCGGGTCGACGAGGCCACGGGCCGCGGCGTCGCGCTCGCGACGGACGCGAACGGGCGCTACGGCAAGCTCGACCCGCGCACGGGCGCGCAGCTCGCGCTCGCGGAGGCGTACCGCAACGTCGCGACGACGGGCGCGACGCCGATGGCGGTCACCGACTGCCTGAACTTCGGCTCGCCCGAGCACCCGGACTCCATGTGGCAGCTCGTCGAGGCGATCGAGGGCCTGGCCGACGCGTGCCAGGAGCTCGGCGTGCCCGTCACGGGCGGCAACGTGTCGCTCTACAACGGCACCGGCGAGCCGGGCCAGATCGACTCGGCCATCCACCCGACGCCGGTCGTGGGGGTGCTCGGGGTGCTGGACGACGTCCGCACCGCGGTGCCGTCCGGCTGGCAGCGCGACGGCCTGTCGGTGCTGCTGCTCGGCACGACCGCCGACGAGCTCGACGGCTCCGCCTGGGCGGACGTGGAGCACGGGCACCTGGGCGGCCTGCCGCCGCGCGTCGACCTGGCCGCCGAGCGGGCGCTCGCGTCCGTGCTCGTCCGCGGCCGTGAGCTGGGCCTCGTCGCGGCCGCGCACGACCTCTCCGAGGGCGGGCTGCTCCAGGGCCTGGTCGAGGCGTCGCTGCGCTTCGGCGTCGGCGCCTCGGTGGCCGTCGACGGCGTCACCGGCCGCGACGGCGTGAGCCCGTTCGCCGCGCTCTTCAGCGAGTCGACGGCGCGCGCGTTCGTCGCCGTCGACCCCGAGCACGAGCTGGAGCTCGTCGAGGTGGCCGAGGCGGCGGGCGTGCCCGTGCTCCGGCTGGGCGAGACCGGCGGGGAGTCGGTCGTCGTCGCGGGCGGGTTCGACGGCGGCTCCTTCACGCTGCCGCTGGCGGAGGCGCGCGAGGCGCACGAGGCGACCCTGCCGCGCATCTTCGGCTGAGGCGCAGACTCAACCGACAGACGGCTCGGCTGACGACCGTCCCAGCCCGGGGTCACGGTCTCGCAAAATGAGACAAAGACTCGTTCCGTGGCGAGACTGCCATAGTGAACGGTGGCCGACGTCCGTTCGTGGGCCCGCTGTACCTGTACGACGAACCCGAGGAGCACCATGGAAGACCGCTTGCAGCCAGCCTTTGCCGAGGTGCTGCGACGCAACCCCGGCGAGGTGGAGTTCCACCAGGCCGTGCGCGAGGTCTTCGAGTCGCTCGGTCCGGTCCTGCGCAAGAACCCGCAGTACACCGAGGCCGCCGTGCTCGAGCGGATCTGCGAGCCGGAGCGGCAGATCATCTTCCGGGTGCCGTGGGTCGACGACACGGGCCGCGTGCGGACCAACCGCGGCTTCCGGGTCGAGTACAACTCGGCGCTCGGGCCGTACAAGGGCGGACTCCGCTTCCACCCGTCGGTCTACCTGGGCATCGTGAAGTTCCTCGGCTTCGAGCAGATCTTCAAGAACGCCCTCACCGGGCTGCCCATCGGCGGCGGCAAGGGCGGGTCGGACTTCGACCCCCGCGGCCGCTCCGACGGCGAGGTCATGCGGTTCTGCCAGTCGTTCATGACCGAGCTCTACCGCCACATCGGCGAGTACACCGACGTCCCCGCGGGCGACATCGGGGTCGGCGGGCGCGAGGTCGGCTACCTCTTCGGCCAGTACAAGCGGATCACCAACCGCTACGAGTCGGGGGTGCTGACGGGCAAGGGCCTCACCTGGGGCGGGTCGCTCGTGCGCAAGGAGGCCACCGGCTACGGCTCCGTGCTGTTCGCGCAGGACATGCTCGGCACCGTCGGCGAGAGCCTCGACGGGCGCCGCGTCTCGGTGTCCGGCTCGGGCAACGTCGCCATCTACGCGGCCGAGAAGGCCCAGCAGCTGGGCGGGCGGGTCATCACCTTCTCCGACTCCTCCGGCTACGTCGTCGACGAGGCGGGCGTGGACCTCGAGCTGCTCAAGCAGATCAAGGAGGTCGAGCGCGGGCGGGTCTCCGACTACGCCGAGCGCCGGCCGGGGGCGCGCGTCGTGACGGCGGGCTCCCTCTGGGAGGTGCCGACCGACGTGGCCCTGCCCTGTGCCACGCAGAACGAGCTCACCGAGTCGGACGCCAAGCACCTCGTGGCGAACGGCGTCCGCGCCGTCGCCGAGGGGGCGAACATGCCGACGACGCCCGAGGCGGTCGCGCTGCTGCGCGACGCCGGCGTGCTCTTCGGCCCGGGCAAGGCGGCCAACGCCGGCGGCGTCGCGACGTCCGCGCTCGAGATGCAGCAGAACGCGTCGCGCGACTCGTGGAGCTTCGGCTACACGGAGCAGCGCCTGGCCGAGATCATGGGCGGCATCCACGACCGCTGCCTCGCGACGGCCGACGAGTACGGGGCGCCCGGCGACTACGTCGTGGGCGCGAACGTGGCGGGCTTCACCCAGGTGGCCGACGCGATGATCGCGCTGGGCGTGATCTGACCGGCGCACGTCCCTGCGCACACGACGACGGCGCGGCTCCTGTCCAGGGAGCCGCGCCGTCGTGCGTCGTGCCGGCGCCGAGGTCGGCGCCCGGGGTCAGGCCCCGGTCTCGGCGTTCTCGGACGAGATCATCCACGCCTGCTTCTCGAGGTCGGTGATGACCTCGTGCAGCAGGTCGGCGGTGGTGGGGTCCTCGGCGTCGACGTCGTCGTGGACCTCGCGCGCGACCTCGACGGTCTGCGCCACGCGCTCGACGATCGCGTCGACCGTGTCGCCGACGGACACCAGCCCGGCCGGATACGGGGAGAGGTCGGTGGTCGTGGCGACGGTCTCCGTGCGGCCGTCCGGCACCGCCTGGAGGGCGCGCAGCCGCTCGGCGATGACGTCGCTGTGCTCGCGCGCGACGTCGACGAGCTCGTCCAGCTGGAGGTGCAGGTCGCGGAACCCGCGGCCGGTCACGTTCCAGTGGGCCTGCTTGCCCTGGACGTGCAGGTCGACCAGCGCGACGAGCAGGCGCTGCAGGTGGGCGCGCAGCTTGTCGGACGCCTCGGCTCGGGCGGTGTTGCGCTTGATCGTGGGTGCGGACATCGGTGCGCCTCGCTTCCTCGCGGCTGATCGCCCGGGTCGTGCGGCGGTCACCCGCATGCTCGTCGTTCCGCCTGAAGGGCGGCTCGTTTTCTTGAACGATTCCAGGATAGGGAGGGTGGGCCGGGTCCGCCAGCAAGGCCAGGCGAGCCTTCGTCGCCCGAGGGTCGGTCGCCGTGACGTCGGTGGCGGTTCGTCGCCCCGGTGGTCGCGAGCACGGCCGCGGAATCCTATGGTGAAGGAGGATCGCGGGTCCGGGTGAGGTGCACCGATGACGTGGCAGCTGGCGTTCGTGGTGGTGACGGTCGTCCTGGTGGCGGCGTTCGCCTCCCGGTCGTGGCTGCGCTCCGACAGCCATGGAGAGGCGATGGCGCGGCGCGACCTGCGTCGTCGTGCGGCGACGGCCGACCCGCTCGTGACCCTGGCGATCCAGGTCAGGCTCGGCCAGCTCGCCGGCGAGCTGCACCGGCTGACCGACGACCCGGACGTCTTCGCGCGAGCCCACCACTGGCGTGCCGTGCAGAGCGCCTACGACGCGCTGCTGCGCGAGGCGTGCCGGCTGTCGGGCCTCCCGGTCGTCGAGGCGCCCCTGCGCGCCGACGAGCGGACCGCGGCGGACGAGAGGCTGCGTGAGGAGCTGGAGCTCAGCTCCCGCGGCTGGTCCTGGTAGGCCCCAGGTCATCCCCTTCGAGAACGTCATCGTGGACGAAACAAGGCCTCGAGACGTCCACGATGACGTTCTCGAAGGGGATGGGGGACGACGACGCCCCGCCGTCCTGACGGACGACGGGGCGTGCTGCCTCGGCAGGGTGGGCCTGCTTCAGCGGGACAGGCCTGCCTCGGCGGGCCTACCTCGGCATCAGAGCGCCGCGAGGGCGCCGTTGAACGTCGCGGACGGGCGCATCACGGCGCCCGCCTTGGCCGGGTCGGGACGGTAGTACCCGCCGACGTCGGCAGGGTTGCCCTGCACGCCGACGAGCTCGTCCACGATCGTCTGCTCCTGCTCGGCGAGCTTCGCCGCGAGCGGGCCGAACGCGGCGGCCAGCTCGGCGTCGTCGGACTGCGCCGCGAGCTCCTGGGCCCAGTACAGCGCCAGGTAGAAGTGCGAGCCGCGGTTGTCGATGCCGCCCACGCGACGCGTCGGCGACTTGTCCTGGTCCAGGAAGGTGCCGGTCGCACGGTCCAGGGTGTCCGCGAGGACCTGCGCCCGGGCGTTGTCCGCCACGGACGCCAGGTGCTCGAACGACGCGGCCAGCGCGAAGAACTCGCCGAGCGAGTCCCAGCGCAGGTAGTTCTCCGCGAGGAGCTGCTGCACGTGCTTGGGTGCCGAGCCGCCGGCGCCGGTCTCGAAGAGCCCGCCGCCGTTCATCAGCGGCACGACCGACAGCATCTTGGCCGACGTGCCCAGCTCGAGGATCGGGAACAGGTCGGTGTTGTAGTCGCGCAGCACGTTGCCCGTCACCGAGATGGTGTCCAGGCCCTGGCGGATGCGCGCGAGCGAGAACGCGGTGGCCTCGGCCGGGGCCATGACGTGGATGTCGAGGCCGTCGGTGTCGTGGTCGCCGAGGTACTGCTCGACCTTGGCGATGAGCTGGGCGTCGTGCGCGCGCTGCGCGTCCAGCCAGAACACGGCCGGGGCGCCGGTGGCGCGCGCGCGGGTGACGGCGAGCTTGACCCAGTCGCGGATCGCGACGTCCTGCGTCTGGCAGGCACGCCAGATGTCGCCGGCCTGCACGTCGTGGCTGATCAGCACGTCGCCTGCGGCGTCGACGACCTCGACGGTGCCGTCGGCCGGGATCTCGAACGTCTTGTCGTGCGAGCCGTACTCCTCGGCCTTCTTGGCCATGAGGCCGACGTTCGGCACCGAGCCCATCGTGGCCGGGTCGAGGGCGCCGTGGGTGCGGCAGTCGTCGATGACGGTCTGGTACACGCCGGCGTACGACGAGTCGGGGATGACGGCGAGGGTGTCGTGCTCGGCGCCGTCGGGGCCCCACATGTGGCCGCCGCCGCGGATCATCGCCGGCATGGAGGCGTCGATGATGACGTCCGACGGCACGTGCAGGTTGGTGATGCCCTTGTCGGAGTCGACCATGGCGAGCGCCGGGCCGTCCGCGAGCCCCTGGGCGACGGCGGCCTTGATGGCCTCGCCGTCGGGCAGCGTGTCGACGGCGGCGAGCAGGCCGCCGAGCCCGTCGTTGGCGGAGACGCCCGCGGCCTTGAGCTGGTCGCCGTACTGCGCGAACAGCGCCGGGAAGAACGCACGCACGACGTGGCCGAAGATGATCGGGTCGGAGACCTTCATCATGGTCGCCTTGAGGTGCGCGGAGAACAGCACGCCCTCGGCCTTGGCCCGCGCGACCTGCTCGGCGAGGAAGGTGTTGAGCGCTGCGACGGACATGAACGTCGCGTCGACGACCTCGCCCTCGAGGACGTTGAGCCCGTCCTTGAGGACGGTCGTGCCGTCCGCGGTGACGAGGCGGATGGTCAGGGTGTCGTCGGCGGGCAGCACGACCGACTTCTCGTTGGAGAAGAAGTCGCCGGCGCCCATCGTCGCGACGTTCGTCCTGGAGTCGGCCGACCAGGCGCCCATGCGGTGCGGGTGCGCCTTGGCGTACGCCTTGACCGACGCGGGCGCGCGGCGGTCGGAGTTCCCCTCGCGCAGCACCGGGTTGACGGCGGAGCCCTTGACCTTGTCGTACCGGGCACGGACGTCCTTCTCCGCGTCGGTCCGGGGGTCCTCCGGGTAGTCCGGGATCGCGTAGCCGGCGGCCTGCAGCTCGGCGACGGCGGCCTTGAGCTGCGGCGTGGAGGCCGAGATGTTCGGCAGCTTGATGATGTTGGCCTCGGGCGTCGTGGCCAGCTCGCCCAGCTCGGCGAGGGCGTCGCCGACGCGCTGGTCGTCGGTGAGGCGCTCCGGGAACTGGGCGAGGATGCGCCCGGCCAGGGAGATGTCGCGGGTGGTGACGGCGACGCCGGCCTTCGCGGCGTACGCCTCGACGATCGGGAGGAACGAGTACGTCGCGAGCAGCGGCGCCTCGTCGGTGTGCGTGTAGATGATCGTGGCGGCCTCGGGCCGGGACTCCGTGGTCATGCGGGGATGCTCCCTAGGCAGGGCAGTGGTGGACGAGAGATTGTTTGACATCAAGATATCTGGCGTCCCGCGGGCCTGTCGAAAGACGGGAGGCGCCCGCCACGCCGGGGAGGCTCCTGGCGCGCGCCGCGGGGTGCGGGGAACTACGGTCGAGCCGTGCCATCGCGTCATCTGCACCTCGCTCTGACCTCGTCCGACGACGTCGCGGACGCGCTCGCCGCGCTGCGCGCCGAGGTGGGGCTGCCGGCCATGTTCCCCGCCGAGGCCAGGGCCGAGGCCGAGGAGGCGGCGCGCGCGGGGTTCGAGGCGGACGAGCGCGGCCGGCAGGACCGCCGCGACGTCGAGCTCGTGACCATCGACCCGCCGGGGTCCATGGACCTGGACCAGGCCGTCCACGTGGCGTCGTCGGGGCGCGGGTACGTCGTGCGGTACGCGATCGCCGACGTCGCCGCGTTCGTGCGGCCGGGTGGCGCCCTGGACACGGAGGCGCAGCGGCGTGGCACCACCGTCTACGGACCGGACGCGCGGACGCCGCTGCACCCGGTCGCGCTGTCGGAGGGGGCGGCGAGCCTCCTGCCCGGCGAGGACCGGCCGGCGGTGCTGTGGACGATCGGGCTCGACCCGAGCGGGGAGATCACCAGTGCCGAGGTCACGCGGGCGCTGGTGCGCTCCCGGGCGCGGCTCACGTACGGGGAGGCGCAGGCGTCGCTCGACGGCGGGGTGGCGTCGGAGTCGCTCGCGCTGCTCGCCGACGTCGGGCGGCTGCGCCAGGAGCGCGAGCGGGAGCGCGGCGGGGTCTCGCTCGACGTGCCGGAGCAGGAGATCGTGCCCGACCCCGAGGGCGGCTTCGGGCTGGAGCTGCGGCGCACGCTGCCCGTGGAGGGGTGGAACGCGCAGATCTCCCTGCTGACGGGGATCGCCGCCGCGACGATCATGCGCGAGGGCGGGGTGGGGCTGCTCCGCACGCTCCCGCCCGCGGACCGACGGGACGTCGACCGGCTCCGCAGGACGGCGGCTGCCCTCGGCATCGACTGGCCGGAGGGGCTCCCGTACGCCCAGCTGCTGCCGGTGCTCTCGTCCCGCCGCCCCGCGCACGCGGCGTTCCTCAACGAGGCGACCACGCTCTTCCGCGGCGCGGGCTACCTGGCGTTCGGGGTGCCGGGCGCCGGGGCCGCCACGAGCGACCCGTCGCCCGACGCCGCGCGGCACGCCGCGATCGCCGCCGAGTACGCGCACGTCACCGCGCCGTTGCGGCGCCTCGCCGACCGGTACGCGACGGAGGTGTGCCTGGCCCACGCCGGCGGTCGCGAGGTCCCCGACTGGGTGGCCGAGGCGCTGCCGGGGCTGCCGGGGACCATGGCGGCCGCAGCGCGGCGTGCGGGGACGTTCGAGCGCGGTTGCCTGGACGTCGTCGAGGCGGCGCTGCTGACCGGTCGTGAGGGCGAGACCTTCGACGGCGTCGTCGTGGAGGTGCACGGTGACGGCACGAGCGGCGGCACGGACGGTGCGCGCCGCGGCGAGGTGATGCTGCGCGAGCCGGCGGTGCTGGCCCGCCTGGACGGGCCGGACCTGCCGCTGGGCGAACGCGTGCGGGCGACCCTCGCCGAGGCGTCCGTCCCCGAGCGCACGGTGCGCTTCACGCTCTCCTGACCGTCGTCGCCCGGACGCGTCGGCCGTTGCGTCCGCCGCACGTCCGACCGGCGGACGGCGGGGCGGTCAGGGCTCGAGGTCGGTCGCGCCGGTGGCGCCGGGCAGGCGCAGGGGGACCGAGACCTGGTCGTGCGCGATGCGCCAGCCTTCGGCCGTGCGGCGGAAGCCGAAGGTGACCCGCACCCACATGCCCGGCGTCGTCGTGCCGTCGCGCAGCGTGCCGCTGAGGCGGCCGAAGCCGTGCCCCCAGGCGACGTGCTCGTCGACCGCGAACGCGAGGCCGCGCACCTCGTAGCCCACCTCCTGGAAGGCGGCGAAGACCCGCGCCCAGTTCTCGAGCTTCGCGTCGACGCCCGCGTGCTGCAGCGGGGGCTCCATGTCGAACGACACGACGTCCGGCGTGTAGAGCCGCCTCAGGGCCTCCAGGTCCCGGGCCCGCAGGCCCTCGGTGATCGCACCGACCAGGTGCCGGAGCGGGTTCTCGTCGTGGATGGTCATGTCCGTCCTTCCCGTGGGGTCTCTCGCTGACGACGACGTGGTGGGGCCGGGTGTGACGGAGAGGCTTCGTGCCGGTGCGAGATGACGTTTTGATAACACTCCTGCCTTATAACGATTCAACCTCTAGCCGAACACCGGAGGGTATTCGTTAAGGTCCCTTCCGTACGGCCCGTCGAGGGGCCGCCGCGGCGTGACGACGCGCTGCCGACCTGGGAGGACCAAGGATGATCCGAGGCAAGAGTCGCGGACGACGGCTGGCTGCTGCCGTCGCCGCGCTGACGAGCGTGACCCTGCTGGCCGCTGCATGCTCCGGCGCCGCGGGCGGCGACGAGCCGGCCGGCGAGTCCGGTGGCCCCGCCGCCGAGGGGGCGGCCACCGACCGAGAGCTCGTGATCTGGGCGGGTTCGCAGACCCCGATCACGGCCAACTTCAACCCCTACGCCGTGGGCGTGCTGCACCTGGCCAACGGCGGCATCTACGAGACCCTCCTCGCCTACAACAAGCTCGAGGACGTCGAGCCGACGCCCATGCTGGCCGAGTCGTTCGAGTGGAACGCCGACGGCACCGAGCTCACCGTGACCCTCCGCGAGGGCGTGCAGTGGAACGACGGCGAGGCGTTCACCGCCGACGACGTCGTCTACTCGTTCACCAACGACACGGCCAAGCCGGAGTACCTCGCGGACGCGAACGCGACGGACGACACCACCGTCGTCCTCAGCTTCGACGAGCCGGCCTTCGCCAACGAGTTCGCGATCCTCGGCAGCACCTACATCGTCCCGGAGCACGTCTTCTCCCAGCACGAGTCCGACACGGGCGAGGACGCCGAGGGCGCCGCCCTCAAGGGGCTGGTGGCCTGGGCGAACGCCGAGGCGCCCGTCGGCACCGGGCCCTACGAGCTCGACTCCGCGTCCAACGCCGCCTACACGGCCAAGGCGAACCCGGACTACTGGGGCGGGGAGCCGAAGGTCGCGTCGCTGCGCTACGTCGGCATCGACGCGAACCAGTCCGCGGAGGACCTGCTGACCACCGGCGAGATCGACTGGACCACGATGTTCGTGCCCGACCCCGAGCGGGTCACCTCCACCGGCGCCTACGGGTATGTCAACACCCCGATCGACCCGGTCGTGCTGTACACCTGCGCCAACACCGACCTCGGCTGCGAAGGCGACCAGACCGACGTGGCCGTGCGCCAGGCCCTGAACGTCGCCATCGACCGGTCCGAGATCAACGAGAAGGCGTTCGTCGGGCTGGCCACGGAGATCTCGCCGACCTACGCGCTGCTCGGTCGTGACGACAAGTGGATCGCGGACGGCATGCCCGCCGAGTCCCCGCAGACGGCCGACGCGGCCGCCGCGGGCGCGATCCTCGAGGAGGCCGGGTACACCAAGGGCGCCGACGGCTTCTACGCCAAGGACGGCGACCCCGTGGAGATCACCCTCACCTCGGTCGACGGCTGGACCGACTTCAACAACGCGGCGAAGCTGATCGAGGAGCAGGCGCGCGCCGCCGGGCTCAAGGTCACGGCCTCGACCGTCTCCTGGAACGAGTTCGCCGACACCCGGGTGTCGGGCGAGTTCGAGCTCATCATGGGCGGCGTCGTCGGCACGTCGATCGCCGACCCGTTCCAGATCTACCGCGAGTGGTTCTCCGGCGACTACACGCAGAAGGTCGGCACCGCCCTCGAGCCCGGCGAGTGGAACTTCTCCCGGTACGCGAACGACGAGGTGGACGCCGCGGTGCAGGCCGCGTCCGAGACGAACGACGAGGACGCCAAGGCGGAGGCGTACGCCACCGTCCAGGAGCACATCGTCGACGACCTGCCGTACATCCCGCTCGTGGTGAACGCCACCCAGACGTTCTTCAACACCACCGCGTACACCGGCTGGCCCACCGAGGACGACATGTACATGTTCCCGCCGTCGTGGCAGGGACCGTCGTCCGGCGTCGTCCTCGGCAAGCTCGGCGGCGCCGAGTAGCCGCTCCGCCGACGACGACCGGACGGTGGCCGGCGGGCGGACCCGCCCGCCGGCCACCGTCAGCACACCACCACTCCAGGAGGAGCCGCATGCCCCGGACACCGACGGGCAGGGGAGCGCCATGAAGTTCTACGCACGCCGGATCGCGTTCTACGCGGTCACGCTGTGGGCCGCCATCTCGCTGAACTTCTTCATCCCGCGCCTGCTGCCCGGCGACCCGTTCACCATCCTCATGGCCAAGCTGCAGCGCAGCGGCGACATCCCGGCCGGTGTGGAGAACAGCATCCGGCTCCTCCTGGGCGCCACGCAGGACCAGTCCCTGTGGGAGCAGTACGTGACCTACTGGGGGAACCTGCTGCGCGGCGACCTGGGGATCTCGGTGACGAACTTCCCCACCCCGGTCACCGAGCTCATCGGCGACGCCCTGCCGTGGACCCTCGGGCTGGTCGGCACCGCCACGATCCTGTCGTTCGTGCTCGGCATCGGGCTCGGGGCGCTGGCCGGCTGGAAGCGGGGCACGTGGGTGGACAGCCTCGTGCCGAGCACCACGATGCTCCAGTCGCTGCCGTACTTCTGGGTCGCGCTGGTGCTGATCTTCGCGTTCAGCGTGTCCCTCCAGTGGTTCCCCATCATCGGCGCCTACGACGTCTTCCACTTCAACGGGCCCGAGTGGAGCTGGGCGTTCGTCGGCTCCGTGCTCTACCACGCGTTCCTCCCGGCGGTCACGATCGTCATCTCGTCCGTGGGCGGCTGGCTGCTCGGGATGCGCAACATGATGGTGTCCACGCTGTCGGAGGACTACGTGACGACGGCGGAGGCCAAGGGGTTGCGACCGCGCCGCGTCTTCACGACGTACGCCATGCGCAACGCGGCGCTGCCGTCGCTCGCCGGGTTCGGCGTCTCGCTCGGCTTCGTGGTCGCGGGGTCGCTCGTCATGGAGCAGGTCTTCACCTACCCCGGCGTGGGCAAGCTGATGATCACCGCCGTGCGCAACAACGACTACGCGCTGATGCAGGGCGTCTTCCTGGTCATCACGCTCGCGGTCCTCGCGGCGCTGTTCCTCATGGACCTCATCTACGGCTTCCTGGACCCGAGGACGCGGCACAATGACTGACATCCCCACGCCCACCCCCACCGAGACCGCCGCCGTCGCGGCCCGCCCCGCCCGGCGCTCCGGTCTGAGGCAGTCGCTGCCCTCGATGTCGGGCAAGCTGCTCGCCGGGCTGATCCTCATCGGCGCGATCGTGCTGTTCGCGGTCGTCGGTCCCTGGATCACCCAGGACCCGCGCAGCTCCGGCAACGACGCGATGCTCCCGCCGCAGCCCGGCCACTGGCTGGGCACCACCTCGCTCGGCTACGACGTGCTCGCGCAGCTCGCGGAGGGCGCGCGCGGCTCCTTGATCGTCGGGGTCACGGCCGGGGTCGTGGCCATCGTCCTCGCCCTGCTGTTCGGCGTCGTCGCGGGCTACCTGCGCGGCTGGACGGACGAGTTCCTCTCGCTGGTCACGGGCATCATGCTCGTCATCCCCGGCCTGCCGCTGATGATCGTGGTGGCCAGCTACCTCCAGGTGCGCAGCCTGTGGGTCGTGGCCCTCATCCTCGGCGTCACCGCGTTCGCCGGCCCGGCGGTCGTGCTGCGCTCGCAGGCGCGGTCGCTGCGGGTGCGCGACTACGTGTCGGCGGCCCGGGTGGCCGGGGAGAAGACCCCGCGCATCATCGGGGTCGAGGTGCTGCCCAACCTGCTGCCCCTGCTCGCCTCGCAGTTCCTCTTCGCGATCGTGCTCGCCATCCTCGGCGAGGCCGGCCTGTCCTACCTGGGGCTCGGCCCGAACGGGTCGATCACCTGGGGCACCATGCTCAACGAGGCGCAGGGCGGCGGTGCGCTCACCCGCGGCGCCTGGTGGTGGTTCGTGCCGCCGGGCCTCATGATCGCGCTCTTCGGCACCGGGCTGTCCCTCGTGAACTTCGCGATCGACGAGATCGTCAACCCGAAGCTGCGCCTCGCGCCGGCCGCCGCCAAGAGCGTCCGGGAGGCCCGCAAGGCAGGCAAGGACAAGCTCGGCCGCCGGCCCGCCACGGCCGGCGTCACGACCGAGCGGACGGACGTCCCTGAGGCCGACGGCCCGGCCACCGACCAGAAGGAGAGGGTCGACGCATGACGGCCACCGCCACCGGCCCGCTGAGCTCCGCCGCGCACGACGCGTACACGGCCGGCCTCGCGCCCGTCCTCACCGCCCGGGACGTGTCCATCGAGTACGAGGTCGACCCGCCCGTGCAGGCGGTCAAGGACGTGTCCCTGACGCTGCACCGGGGCGAGATCCTCGGCCTCGCGGGCGAGTCCGGCTGCGGCAAGACGACCCTCGCCTACGGGCTCGACCGGCTGCTCAAGCCGCCGGCGATCCTGCGCTCGGGCGAGGTGACGTTCCACGACGCCTCGGGCGTCGACATCGACGTCGTCGGCCTGCGGGGCGACGCGCTGCGGGCGTTCCGCTGGGACAAGGTGTCGATGGTCTTCCAGGGGGCGATGAACTCGCTCAACCCCGTGATCAGCGTGCGCAAGCAGCTCGGCGACGTGCTCACCACCCACCGGCCGCAGATGGGCCGCAAGGAGCGGGACGCGCGGTCGGCGGAGCTGCTGGAGCTCGTCGGGGTCGACCCCGCGCGCCTCGACAGCTTCGCCCACGAGCTCTCCGGCGGCATGCGCCAGCGCGTGATGATCGCGATGGCGCTCGCGCTGGGCCCGCAGGTGATGATCATGGACGAGCCGACGACGGCGCTCGACGTCGTCGTCCAGCGCGGCATCCTGCGCGAGATCATGCGGCTGCGCGAGCGGTTCGACTTCGCGGTCGTGTTCATCACGCACGACCTGCCGCTGCTGCTGGAGATCAGCGACCGGATCGCCGTCATGCGCGAGGGCGAGATCGTGGAGATCGACACCGCGGAGTCGATCTACTCCCGGGCCCAGCACCCGTACACGCGCCAGCTGCTGGCGTCGTTCCCGAGCCTCACGGGAGACCGAGGCTCGTTCGTCCGCACCGGTGCCGAGCAGGAGGGGGCGTCATGAGCTGCCTCGAGGTCCGCAACCTCGTCAAGGACTTCAAGATCCGCAGCGGCCTGCGCAGCTCCACGCTGCGCGCCGTGAACGACGTGTCGTTCACCCTGGAGCCGGGCAGGACGATCGCGCTCGTGGGCGAGTCGGGGTCGGGCAAGTCGACCGTGGCGAAGATGATCTCCCAGCTGGAGACGCCGACGTCGGGGGAGATCCTGCTCGACGACGCGCCGGTGGGACGCCGGGGGCGTGCGCTGACCGACTACCGGCATCAGGTGCAGATGGTCTTCCAGGACCCGTTCGCGTCGCTGAACCCGTACCACACGGTGGCCCACCACCTGGAGCGCCCGCTGCAGCTCCACGGCGTGGCCTCCGGCGCGGAGCTGGAGCCTGCGGTGCACGGGCTGCTCGAGCGCGTGAACCTCACGCCGGCCGAGACGTACGCCGCCAAGCGCCCGCACGAGATGTCCGGCGGTCAGCGCCAGCGGGTCGCCATCGCGCGTGCGCTCGCCCCGGGGGCGCGGTTCCTCGTCGCCGACGAGCCGGTCTCCATGCTCGACGTCTCCATCCGCCTCGGGGTGCTCAACCTGCTGGCCAGGCTGCAGCGCGAGGAGAACCTCGGCGTCCTGTACATCACCCACGACCTGGCCACCGCCCGGCACTTCAGCGACGAGATCCTCGTCATGTACCGGGGGGACGTGGTGGAGCGCGGACCGTCCGACGACGTGATCCTCGACCCGCAGCACGACTACACGAAGACCCTCCTCGCCGCGGCGCCGGAGCCGTCGCGGCACGGGCGGCTGCGCGAGGAGGTGCGGGCGGAGCTCGCCGGGGCGTGACTCCCGGCGGCGAGGTAGTGCCTCCCGCTCTCCGGTAGTGCCCGCCGCGCACGACCGGAGCACGGGAGGCACTACCTCGCGGCGCCGTGCCGGGCGGCGAGCCGCTGCCGGTGGGCCTCGTAGAGCACGACCGCGGCGGCGTTCGACGCGTTGAGCGAGCTCGCGGAGCCGGCCATCGGGATGCGGATCGTGACGTCCGCCGCCTCCAGCCACGCCCGGGACAGGCCGGCCGTCTCGTTCCCGGTGAGCAGGAGCGAAGGGCGGGTGAGGTCGAGGTCGGCGGCGTCGACGTCGCCGTGCTCGTCGGTGGCGACGACGACGAGCGGGTCGCCCGCGGCCCGCCGGTCGGCCACCCAGGCCATGACCTCGCGGTGCGAGGGGGACCGGACCACGGGCACGGCGAACAGCGACCCGGTGGAGGCGCGCACCGACTTCGGGTCGTAGGCGTCCGACGCGTGCCCCGTGGTGATCAGGGCGTCGGCGCCGAAGGCGTCGGCGGACCGGGCGATCGCGCCGATGTTCCCGGGCTGCGTGGGCCGGTCGAACACGACCCCGAGGAACTCGGGGCCGACCTCGATCCGCGCGAGGTCGTCGGGCGGCATCTCGACGACCGCCAGGAGCTCGACCGCCCCCTCCGACTTCTCGGACAGCTCCGCCAGCAGCTGCGGCGACATGGCGAGCAGCTCGCCGCGCGTGGACCGCAGCAGGTCCTGCGCCCACCCCGACAGCCGGGCCTCGGCGTCGTACAGCAGGGCCCGCACTGTCCAGCCGTGCTCGACGGCCATCGAGATCGGCCGCACCCCCTGCACGAGGAACTCGCCGGCCCGGCCGCGCTTGGTGCGGTTGGTCAGGAGAGCCTGGAGCTGCTGGAAACGGGCGTTGCGGGTCGTGATCCGGCGGGTCGCCACGAGGCCTCCGATGCGTTCGTCGCGATGGGTGGTGCCGGCGCGCGCCGGCACCGACCAGGATGCCCTATCGTGCCGCCATGCCTGCACGACGACGGACCGACCCGGTGGCGGGGCGCGCGGCGGTGGCCGCGTGGCTGGGCGGGGACACGTCCCGCGCGGTGACGACGACGGCGGTGCGGTTCACGCTCGAGGAGCTGGCCGACGTCGCGCCCGGCAACGCCGTCGAGGTGCGGGTGCCGCCCGCGGGCGCTGTGCAGGCCGTCGCCGGCCCGCGGCACACGCGCGGGACCCCGCCGAACGTGGTCGAGCTCGACACCGCGACGTGGCTCGGGCTGGTCACCGGGCGGTTGCGGTGGGCCGACGCCGTCGCGGACGGCCGGGTGCACGCGTCGGGCGAGCGGTCCGACCTCTCCGCGCTGCTCCCGCTGCAGGCGGCGCGCGAGCGGCGCTGAGCCGGCTCCGCAGGTCCGAGGGGGCCCGGTTCCGCGCGCGGGCACGGGAGAGGTCCGCTACGTTCGGCGTCACCCGGCGGACCGCCGGGGCGCGCACGGCACGGGACACCGACGTCCCGTGCCCTGAGGTTCACCTGCGTTCCGCGCCCCGTTCATGCGGCCCTGCTCGGATGGCCTCACCCGCACGCCACCCGCGAAGGAGCCACCGTGACCCCTCCCCGCCCCGTCCCGCGCAGAGCTCCCCGACGCCGCGGGCTCTGCGCGGCCGCGACCGCGCTCGCGCTCGTCCCGGCCTGGGCGGTGTCGGTCCCGGCGCACGCGGCGCCGTCGCCGGACGCGCCCGTGGTCGTCGACGAGGTCTACGGGGGCGGGGGCAACAGCGGGGCCGCGTTCGCGCAGGACTTCGTCGAGCTGTTCAACCCCACCGACGAGCCGGTCTCGCTCGACGGCTGGTCGGTGCAGTACGCCTCGGCGACCGGGACGTGGGCGAACGGCGCGCAGACGGACCTGGCGGGCGAGATCCCGGCGGGCGGGTCGTTCCTCGTCGGGCAGGCCGTCGGGGCGAACACGTCGCTGCCCGCGCTCCCGGAGCCGGACGTCACCGGGACCGTCGCCATGTCCGGGTCCGGGGCGAAGGTCGCGCTCGTGCGCTCCACCGAGCGGCTCGCGTGCTCGGCCGCGGCGTGCGCCGAGGCGGAGGACGTCGTGGACCTCGTGGGCTGGGGGTCGAGCGCGAGCTCGTTCGCCGGGTCCGGGCCGGCGCCCGGGACCGGCAACGCCACCTCGGTCGCGCGCGTCGACCACGCCAACACGGCCGACAACGCCGCCGACTTCGCCGTCGGCGCGCCGACCCCCACGGCGAGCGGCACCGACCCCGGTCCCGGCCCCGACCCCGCCGAGCCCGTGACGATCGCGGAGATCCAGGGCACCGGCGACACGTCGCCGCTGGCGGGCCGGTCGGTCACCACGACCGGCGTCGTGACCGCGGCCTACCCGACCGGCGGCTTCGACGGCCTCTCCGTGCAGACGGCGGGCACGGGCGGCGACCCGGCCGACGACGCGACCCCGGGGGCGTCGGACGGCGTCTTCGTCCACTCGCGCGCGGCGGCCGCCGAGCTGGCGGTCGGCGACCACGTCGAGGTCACCGGGAAGGTCACGGAGTTCCACGGGCTCACGGAGGTCTCGGCGAGCAGCTGGACGGTGCTCGACGAGCCGGCGGCCCAGGTGAAGCCGACCGTCACCGGCTGGCCCGCCACCGACGCGGAGCGGGAGGCGCTGGAGGGCATGCTGCTCGCGCCGCAGGGCGACTTCACGGTCACGGACAGCTACGCGACCCACCAGTACGGCACCGTCGGGCTCGCGGCAGGCGACGGCCCGCTGGTGCAGCCCACGACGGTCGGCCGGCCGGGCTCCGCCGAGGCGGCGGCGCAGGCGGCCGACAACGCGGCGCGCGCGGTGCTCCTCGACGACGGCGCGTCCACGAACTACCTCGCGGCGGCGAACCAGGACCGGCCGCTGCCGTGGCTGACGGGCGGGGAGCCCGTGCGCGTCGGTGCCCCGGTCACGTTCACCGGCCCTGTGGTGCTCGACTACCGCTTCGACGCCTGGGGTCTGCAGCCGACAGCCCCGTTGACGCCCGACGTCGCCGCGACGGTGCAGCCCGCGACCTTCGAGAACACCCGCGAGGACGCGCCCCGCGACGTCGGCGGCACCCTGCAGGTCGGCACCTTCAACGTGCTCAACTACTTCACCACCACGGGCGACCAGCTCGACGGCTGCACGTACTACACCGACCGGCACGAGGACCCGGTCACCGTGCGGGGCGGCTGCCTCGCCCGGGGCGCCGCCGACGCGGAGAACCTCGAGCGGCAGGAGGCGAAGCTCGTCGCGGCGATCTCCGCGCTCGGGGCGGACGTCGTGGCCCTGGAGGAGATCGAGAACTCCGCGGCGTTCGGCAAGGACCGCGACCAGGCCCTGTCCGACCTCGTGGACGCGCTCGACGCCCACGACGGCGCCGGTACCTGGGCGTACGTCGCCTCGCCGGCCGACGTTCCGGCGGACGAGGACGTCATCCGCAACGCGTTCGTCTACCGCACCGCGGGCGCCGAGCCCGTCGGGGCCTCGCGGATCCTCGACGACCCGGTCGCGTTCGGCAACGCCCGTCAGCCGCTCGCGCAGGTCTTCCAGCCGGCCGGCGGCGTCGACGCCGACACCGGGGACGACGTCGTGGTGATCACCAACCACTTCAAGTCCAAGGGGTCCGCCGGGCCGTGGCCCGGCGACGAGGACACGGGCGACGGCCAGGGCGCCTCCAACGAGTCGCGGGTGCGGCAGGCGACGGCGCTCGCCGGGTTCGCGGACGACGTCGCGGCGGACGCCGGCACCGACGCCGTGCTGCTGGTCGGCGACCTCAACGCCTACGAGCAGGAGGACCCGGTCGTCGTCCTCACCGACGCGGGCTACACCGACCTGGGGCCGACCACCGGGGAGCACACGTACTCCTACCAGGGCCAGGTCGGGTCGCTCGACCACGTGCTCGCCTCGCCGGCGGCCGCCGCGGAGGTCACGGGCACGGACATCTGGGCCATCAACGCCGCCGAGCCGGTCGCGAACGAGTACAGCCGGTACGGGTACAACGTGACGAACCTGTACGACACGTCGCCGTTCCGGTCCTCCGACCACGACCCGCTGCTCGTCGGGCTCGACCTCGCCCCGTCGGCCCCGGCGTGGGACGAGCGGACCCGGTACGGCCGCGGCGACCGGGTGGTCCACGACGGCGTCCTGGTCGAGGCGACCCGCCCCAACCGGGCGAAGGAGCCGGGGGCCAAGCCGCACGGGCCGTGGCGGGTGGTGGCTTAGGCTCGGGGGGTGAGCAGCTCCGCCCCCGACCGGCCCGACCCGACGCGCCCGGACGCCCCGTCCGCGCGGCCGGACGACACCGTGGACGCGACCGCTGCGCCGGCGGGGGAGCGCGAGGCCGTCGAGGAGCCGCAGGACGTGACGCTCCTGGTGGACCCCACCCGGGTGCGCCGGGCGCCCCGCTACCCCGTCTTCCTCTGGATGGGCGCGCTCGTGGGGGTCGTCGGCGGGCTCGGGTTCGCGACGTGGCTCGTCGGTGTCACGGGCTCGGGCGCGTCGTTGATGAAGCCCGGCGTGTACATCACCGTCGTCGTCCTCGCGACGACGGCGCTCTGCATGGGCGTCGCGGGGCTGATCGCCGTGCTGGCCGACCGGCGCAGCCTGCGCCGCCGCTGATCCGCCCCCCGGACGCCTGTGGGATACTCGGTCCATGCCCTTGCGCCCTGACGGCCGTCTGACCCACGACCTCATGCCCGGCGAGAAGGGCCCCCAGGATGCCTGCGGGGTCTTCGGTGTCTGGGCTCCCGGCGAGGAGGTCGCCAAGCTCACCTACTTCGGCCTCTACGCCCTGCAGCACCGCGGCCAGGAGTCCGCCGGCATCGCCGCGAGCAACGGCGAGCAGATCCTCGTCTACAAGGACATGGGGCTCGTGTCCCAGGTCTTCGACGAGACGGCGCTCGACGCCCTGACCGGCCACCTCGCCGTCGGACACTGCCGCTACTCCACGACCGGCGCGGTCACCTGGGAGAACGCCCAGCCGACGCTCGGCGCCACCGCCGGCGGCACCGTGGCCCTCGGCCACAACGGCAACCTCACCAACTCCGCCGAGCTCGTGAACCTCGTGGCCGAGCGCTACGGCGCGCAGCGGCGCGGCGAGCTGGCGCGCGGCAACACCACCGACACGGCGCTCATCACGGCGCTGCTCGCCGGCGACGCCGACCACACGCTCGCCCAGACCGCCCTCGAGGTCCTGCCCCGCCTGCGCGGCGCCTTCTCGCTGGTGTTCATGGACGAGGGCACGCTGTACGCGGCGCGCGACCCGCAGGGCGTGCGGCCGCTCGTGCTCGGGCGCCTGCAGCGCGGCTGGGTCGTCGCCTCCGAGACGCCCGCCCTCGACATCGTCGGCGCGTCGTACGTGCGCGACGTCGAGCCGGGCGAGCTGATCACCATCGACGCCGACGGGCTGCGCTCCGAGCGCTTCGCCGAGCCCGAGCGCGCGGGCTGCGTCTTCGAGTACGTGTACCTGGCCCGCCCGGACAACACGATCAACGGTCGCTCGGTGCACGCGTCGCGCGTCGCGATGGGCCGCACCCTGGCGCGCGAGCACCCGGTCGAGGCGGACCTCGTCATCCCGACGCCGGAGTCCGGCACCCCCGCCGCCGTCGGCTACGCCGCCGAGTCCGGCATCCCCTTCGGGCAGGGGCTGACCAAGAACGCCTACGTCGGCCGCACCTTCATCCAGCCGTCGGACACGCTGCGCCAGCTCGGCATCCGGCTCAAGCTCAACCCGCTGAAGGAGGTCATCCGCGGCAAGCGGCTCGTCGTCGTCGACGACTCGATCGTGCGCGGCAACACCCAGCGGGCGCTGATCCGCATGCTGCGGGAGGCCGGGGCGGCGGAGGTGCACGTGCGCATCTCGTCCCCGCCGGTGAAGTGGCCCTGCTTCTACGGCATCGACTTCGCGTCCCGCGCCGAGCTCATCGCCAACGGGCTGAGCGCGGCCGAGATCGGCCAGTCGCTGGGCGCCGACTCGCTCGGCTACATCTCGGTCGACGGCATGATCGAGGCCACCGAGCAACCCGCGTCCCAGCTGTGCGCCGCATGCTTCACCGGCAAGTACCCGATCGAGCTGCCGGCCGCGGAGCAGCTCGGCAAGCACCTGCTCGAGCAGGCCGAGCTGCCGCTCGGGGCCCCCGAGGACGGGCTCACGCAGGTCTCCGTCGGCGCCGGCGCGGCGTCGGCGCTCGACCACCCCTGACATCCGCCGGTGGTCGAGCCTGTCGAGGCCACCTCCCCGCGATCCGTGGTGGCGTCGACAGGCACAGCCACCGCGTGGAGCATGACGTGACCAACGAACCCCTGACCTACGCGGCGGCCGGAGTCGACACCGAGGCCGGCGACAAGGCCGTCGAGCTGATGAAGGACGCCGTCCGCCGCACCCACGGCCCGGCCGTGCTGGGTGGGGTCGGCGGGTTCGCCGGCCTCTTCGACCTGTCCGCGGTGCGCGACTACCGCAAGCCGCTGCTGGCGACGTCGACCGACGGCGTCGGCACGAAGGTCGCGATCGCGCAGGCCCTCGACAAGCACGACACGATCGGCTTCGACCTGGTCGGCATGGTCGTGGACGACATCGTCGTCGTGGGGGCCGAGCCGCTCTTCATGACCGACTACATCGCCACCGGCAAGGTCGTGCCCGAACGGGTCGCCGACATCGTGCGCGGCATCGCCGAGGCCTGCGAGGTCGCCGGCACGGCGCTCGTCGGCGGCGAGACCGCCGAGCACCCGGGCCTGCTCGCCGAGAACGAGTACGACGTCGCCGGCGCCGCCACGGGCATCGTCGAGGCCGACGCCGTGCTCGGCCCGGAGCGGGTGCGGGCGGGCGACGTGCTGGTGGCCATGGCCTCCAGCGGGCTGCACTCCAACGGCTACTCGCTGGTGCGCGCCGTGGTGAACCGGGCGGGCTGGGCGCTGGAGCGCGAGGTCGCGGAGTTCGGCCGCACCCTGGGTGAGGAGCTGCTGGAGCCGACCCGCGTGTACGCCCGGGACGTCCTGGCGCTCGCCGGCGACCCCGCGGCGCAGGTGCACGCGGTCACGCACGTCACGGGCGGCGGGCTCGCGGCGAACCTGGCGCGGGTGCTGCCGGCCGGCACCGTCGCGACCGTGGACCGCGGCTCGTGGGAGCTGCCGACCGTCTTCCGTACGGTGCAAGAGCTGGGCGGGGTCCCGTGGCGCGACCTGGAGAACACCCTCAACCTGGGCGTCGGCATGGTGGCCGTGGTGGGTCGCGAGGGGGCGGACGCGGCCCTCGCGACGCTCGCGGCGCGCGGGGTGCCGGCCTGGGTGCTCGGCACCGTCGGCGAGCTCGACCCGGCCGCCGCGGCGGAGGACCTGGTCTCGGGCACCAAGGGCGTGCAGGGCGGCGCGGTCAGGCTCACCGGCGACTACCGCTGACCACCCTGGCGCGAGAGCGAGGAACAGCAAGGGCCGGACGGCGATGCCGTCCGGCCCTTCCTGACTCAGCTCAGAGGAAGCGCGTCAGCGCTCGTCCCACGAGTTGTAGCGGTTGTCGTACTCGTCGTCGGGGGAGTTGCGGTCCTCCGTGGCGAGGTCGGTACGACCACCCTCACTGCCCTTGAGCTCCTGCTCGAGCGCGTGATAGTTCGTCTCGGGGCTGTAGTACTTCAGCTCGCGAGCGACCTTGGTCTGCTTTGCCTTCTGACGGCCGCGGCCCATGGCTGAGACCCCCTCAACTAGGAGCGGGGCTGGCGACGTCCTCAGACGTGCGGCCCCGTGCGTAAGTATCGTCTGTTCAGCCCCAACGGTACATGCTCGCCGGCCTTTCGCTCCACTCCGGAGCGGGGTGCGGACGGCATCTGCCGAGGGCGAACGTCCAACCTGGCCGAAAATGTGTCTCGGATCACGAGATGCTGGTCCTGGATCGGCGCCCGTGGGCGGGCGGAACGACCGGAGCATCCAGGATGTCGGGGACCGGTGGTCCGGGGCTTTCATCCGGTCCTCAAGTCGCCTCAATCCCACTTTCTGCACACAATGGATCAGCGAGGCCGTGCACCATCCGGACGCCGCCCGGGACGGCCGCGCAACCAGGAGGTGCAGGGATGTCGCTTCACGGAGAGTCGGAGGTTCTGCTGACACCGGCCGAGGTGGCCAGCCTCTTTCGGGTCGACCCGAAGACGGTGACCCGGTGGGCGAAGGCGGGCAAGCTCTCGTCCATCCGCACCCTCGGGGGACACCGGCGCTACAAGGAGTCGGAGGTGCGCGCCCTGCTCGGGGCGGCCTCCGAGGACGCCACACCGGACAAGTAGCCCGAGCGGCCCAGCCTTGCCGTGCCACCGGTGAGCGCGCCTCGGCGGGAGCGACGGCTCAGCGGCGGGCTGCCCGCACGACGGCGAGGGTGGCCAGGGCGAGACCGGCGGCCACCGCACCGAGGAGGATCTTGGCGTTCCGGCTGCGCCGCGGCTCGGTCTCGGGAAGCCCTCCGCCCGTGACGAAGGCCCCGAGGTCGGAGGCGGCCTGCTTGGTCGACTGCGCCAACTGGGACGCCTGGTAGGACGGCGAGAGCCGGGTGACGAGCTGGTCCAGCGTGTCTCCGAGCTCTGCCCGGCTGCGTGCGACCTCCGCCTCGAGCTCGCGAGCGGTCGGTGCGGGTGTCCTGTTCTCGGGGGTCGTGGGTTCGCTCACCGGTGCATCCCCTTCTTGATCGTGTCGACGTCCTCCTTGACGCGGTCGACCGTCTCCGGCCGCTGTGCCACGCGCTTGAGCTGCGAGACCGCGATCGCGACGGCGATGCCGGCGACGAGCACCAGGAAGACGCCGACCACCAGAGCCGAGAGCCACAGGGGCCACGCCTCCGCGAGACCGATGATCCCGGCCCAGATCAGCACCCCGACGGCGTACAGGACGATGACGACCGCGGCGGCGATCAGCCCGATGCCGATCGCGGAGCGCTTGGCCTTCTCGGCCGCCTCGGCCTTGGCGAGCGCGATCTCGGCGCGGACCAGCCGGGTCGCCTGTTCCGAGAGCTGCTCCATGAGCCGGCCCATCGTGGGCGTTTGCTCGGCGGGCGGCGTCCGCCCGTCGTCCCAGTCCGTCATCGGCTGCTCCGATCCCGTGGTCGATCGTCCTGTGGGTCCCACTCAACCCGTCCCTGCTGGTCCAGGCAATTCCTGGGGACAGGACGGGGCCCGTGGGGAGTCCGGGTGCGCATGGCCGGGAACGACAGAACCCCCGGGCCTCGCGGGCCCGGGGGTTCCGGTGGTGGCTCCGACCGGCGTCGATCCGGTGACCTTTCGATTTTCAGTCGAACGCTCTACCAACTGAGCTACAGAGCCGTGACACGAAAGCCCGGGGCGCCGTTGCCGACGTACCGGGCGCATCATGCGCGACCCTGACGGGACTTGAACCCGCGACCTCCGCCGTGACAGGGCGGCGCGCTAACCAACTGCGCTACAGGGCCTTGGCGGAGGGTGATCCCCCTGCCGAGAAGCTCGTTTCGAGCCGAGAAGAAGCGTACCCCATGCTCAGGGCGATCCTGAAATCGGCTCCCGACCAGCGAGGACGCGGTCATTCGCGGTACTGACGTGCCGCGAGACGTACCCCCAACGGGATTCGAACCCGTGCTACCGCCGTGAAAGGGCGGGGTCCTAGGCCGCTAGACGATGGGGGCTGGACCTGCGCAAGCATACCGATCATGCCGGAGTGTGTCGGGCAGCCGGTCGGGCGACGGCCGTC
Source organism: Isoptericola cucumis (assembly GCF_014635665.1). Taxonomy (GTDB): domain Bacteria; phylum Actinomycetota; class Actinomycetes; order Actinomycetales; family Cellulomonadaceae; genus Isoptericola; species Isoptericola cucumis. The sequence goes on along the minus strand of NZ_BMDG01000001.1, from coordinate 292,288 downwards.
ACAGGGAGGCCGCGGTCGGGCGCAGCCCTCGGGTGGGCGAGGATGGGGCCGTGGTGGAGATGACGCGCGAGGACTTCGAGGACGCCGTCCGGGACGGCCTCGACCAGGTGCCGCAGGAGCTGGCCGCGATGATGGACAACGTCGTCGTCCTGGTCGAGGACGACGCCCCCTCCGACGACCCGGAGCTGCTCGGGCTGTACGAGGGCGTTCCGCTGACCGAGCGCGACCTGCACTGGGCCGCCGGCTCGCTGCCCGACCGCATCACGATCTTCCGCAACCCCACCCTCGCCATCTGCGACGACCGTGAGGACGTCGTCGAGGAGGTGGCGATCACCGTGGTCCACGAGATCGCGCACCACTTCGGCATCGACGACGACCGGTTGCACGCCCTCGGCTGGGCGTAGCGGGTCCGGAAGGCCCTCACTGCCCCCACGTGACCGGGCGCCAAGGCCGTCAGCGGGCGGAGTACTCCCAGTGCCACGCCTCGGGCTTGCGGCCGTCGGCGCGCGCCCAGCCGGGGTTGTCCCAGCCGAACTTCGGGGCGACGTCCCGCAGCCACTCGTACTGGGCGCTGCCGAACTCCTCGACGCCGCCGTTGAGGTCGACCGCGACGGCCAGGCCGTGGTCCGAGTACCCGGGGACGGCCGCGAAGTAGCCGCGGCTCGCCTTCACGGACACCTGGGACTCGTACGAACGGTAGGAGTCGCGGATCTCCAGGCTGCTGCCGAAGTGGGCGCGGTAGGCGGTGTTCAGCCGCTCGAGCTGCTCGGCCGCGTCGCGACGCAGCGTCTCGCCGGAGGCGAAGGAGAGCTCGGCGAGGTCGCCCGACGGGATGCGTCCGTTCTCGTAGCCGCGGGTGTCGTCGGCGTGCTTCGCCAACGCGGGTGCGGCCTCACGCGCAGCCTGCACCTGGGCGGTGAGGATCTCCGCGGGGGTGGCCGGCGCGGCCTCGATCTCGACCCGGGAGCTCTGCGCCCGGTCGATCGTCGTGGTCAGCGAGTCCGTGGCGGAGGCGAGCTTCTCGCTCGCGGCCGGCGTGGCGGCCAGCTGGCCGCCACCCGAGCCCGCGCCCGTCGCGGTGGTCCCCGTCGTTCCCGCGCCGGCCGGCGCGTCGGCGGTCGCGATGGCGATGTCGTCGCTCAGCAGCGTCGGGTGGGTGATCGCGTCGCCGACGGCGACGGCTGCGACGGGTTCCAGGTCGGCGGTGTCCAGGTCGGCGGTGTCCGGCGCGGCGGTGGCCGGCTGGCCGGCGGCGGGCTCGGCCGGCGCCTCGGCCTCCGGCGTGGCCTCGGCCTTGTCCGCCTTCTCGGTCGCGTCGGCCTCGGCGCGGTCGGCCACGGGGACGCGCTCCGACGACCGCGAGGCCTTGGCGCTCGCTGCCGCGTCGTTTGCCGCGGGCTTCTCGCCGGTGACGAGCGCGCGCAGCCGGTCCGCCTTGCGGGCGATCTTCTCGCGCTGCTCGTCCGACAGGCCGACGGCGTCGTGCGCCACGGTGCGGGCGCGCGCGAGCGCGGCCTGGGCGGAGCTGACGTCCTGCGGGGCGGCCTGCGCACCGGCAGCCGTCGTCCGCGCGACCGTGACGCCGTCACCCGCAGGTGTGGACTCGGCCGTCGGCGCGGCGGTGGTGTCGGGCGACCCGCTCGCGGTCGCGGCCACGCCCGTGGCCAGACCGGCGGACAGGGCCACCGCGGTGAGCGTCGCGGGCACGGCGGCGCGGCGCGAGCCGGCGCGCCGGCGTGCGGCGTCCGGCCGGTGGACGTCGCGGCGGCGACGGTACGGTGTCGTGGGACGGGGCTCGGGGGAGCCGTCGGGCTGGGGCGCGTCAGAGCGCGCGATGTCGTTCTCAGTCAAGTCAGGGGGTCCTCGGTGTCGGGGGCTCCTTCCATCGTGACCAGACCGCCGGGGTGCTCCGGCCCGTTCACGGGACCAACGGGAACGGATCCGGTGCGGAGCGGGCGCACGAGATGTGAAGACCCGGACATCCCGGGACGGGGCGCCGCGCCGTCCCGGGCCTCTCGCGGGTCTCGTCGTGGGTCGTCCCTGCGGGCGCGCGGCCCGTTCACAGTGCCCGCCCAGCCGCACGTTCCTAGGCTGAGGGCGTGCTCCCGCTCTCCGACCCCGACCCCGACCTCGAGCAGACCGCCGAGGCTACCGCCAGCCTGGCCGTCACCCTCGCGTGGGCCGCCGGCGCGCTCGTGGTCGCGTACGTGGTCGCGACGGTGGCGTCCGTCCTCATCCGGCGGCTCGGCCGGCGGAACCTGCTCGTGCGGGACATGGGCGTGCGGATGCGTCGCCCCATGCGCGTGGTGCTCATGATCGTCGCGGTCTGGATCGCCTTCCACGTCACCGCCGACCGGGCCGAGCCGTGGTTCGACGCCGTCAGCCACATCCTGCTGATCGCGACCATCGTCGCGGTGGCGTGGCTCATCGGTTCCGTGGCGTTCGTCGTCGAGGACCGCACGCTCGCGCGGTTCAGCGGGGTCCGCGGCGACGACCGGCACGCGCGGCGGGTCCGCACCCAGGTGAACCTGGTGCGCCGGGTCACGGTGGCGGTGCTCGTGGTCTGCGCGATCGCGGCGGTGCTGCTGACGTTCCCGGCCATGCAGGCGGCCGGGGCCAGCATCCTCGCCTCGGCCGGGCTGCTCTCCATCGTGCTCGGCGTCGCGGCGCAGTCGTCCCTGGCGAACACCTTCGCCGGCATGCAGATCGCGTTCACCGACGCGATCCGGGTGGACGACGTCGTCGTGCTCGACGGCGAGTTCGGCCGCATCGAGGAGATCACCCTCACGTACGTCGTCGTCCACGCGTGGGACGACCGGCGGCTCATCCTGCCCTGCACGTACTTCACGACCACCCCGTTCGAGAACTGGACCCGGCGCGCGGCCGACCTGCTCGGCACCGTCGAGCTCGACGTGGACTTCCAGGTGCCGATGGGCGCGATGCGCGACGAGCTGGACCGGCTGCTCGACGGCTCGGCCCTGTGGGACCGGCGCACCAGCGTGCTCCAGGTGACCGACGCCGTCGGCGGCCAGGTGCGGGTGCGCGCGCTGGTCAGCGCCGCGGACGCGCCGACCCTGTGGGACCTGCGCTGCTACGTGCGCGAGGGGCTCGTCGAGTGGTTGCAGCGCGAGGCGCCGGACGCGCTCCCGCGCACCCGCCTCGAGGCCCCCGCCGAGCCGGGGAGGCTCGACCTGCTGCGGGCCGTCGCACAGCCAGGGGAGGACGACCGGACCCACGACGACGAGCCCGGTGCCGCGACGTCCGACGAGACCGGCGTGGCCGGGTCCGAGGAGGGCGGCGCCGAGGTCGAGGACGCCGGCGCGCCGCCGGGCGGGCGGCCGCACCCGAAGGCCCCGGCGGTGGTGCCGCCGCGCTCCCCGGTCCTGCACCGGGACCTCCCGTCGCCCGTGCGCTCGAGCGTGCGCCCCGCGGTCCCCCGGCCGGGGCGGGGCACGACCCCCGCGGCGGAGCGCACCGTGCTGCTGCCCGCCGTCGACAGGTCGGCGCCGGGAGGCGGCGACGACGCGACGGTCCTCCTGCCCGCCGTCGACGACGAGCCCGAGCACGGCAGCACGGCCGAGCGGTCCGCGCTGTTCAGCGGCAGCGCCGAGGCGGAGGCCCGCTCCAAGAACTTCGACGGGCCCGGCCAGGACGTCATCGAGGAGCGCGAGCAGACCGCCATGCTGCAGCTCGGCGAGGACCCCGACGACGAGCTGCCGGGCGACGGCGGCGACCCCGGCGACCCCGGCGACGCCGACGACGCTGACGACGCTGACGCCGGCCGGTCGCACCGGGGACGGACGGCACCGGACTCGGGCGAGGGCGGCCCCGTGCACGGACCGGGCGAGGGGCACGGCGGCCGCGGCGACGGGCACGGCGGGCACGGCGGGCACGGTGGGGACGGCGGCGACGGGGGACAGTAGCCGCGGCCACGGCGCTGGTGCGGGTTCGGTGCGGGTTCGGTGCGGGTCCGGCTCAGCGACGAGTCCGGCTCAGCGACGGGTCCGGCTCAGCGCTGGTCGTCGGTGCCGGCGAACCAGCGCAGCAGCTCTTCCGGGAGGTCGTCGTCGGAGCCGGTGAGCCACAGCAGCAGCTGGTCGGGCTGGTCGGTGATGATGCCGTCGACGCCGGCCGACACGAGCGTGGCCCACGCGTCCTTGTCGTTCGCGGTCCAGGCGAGCACCTGGAGCCCCGCGTCCTGGCAGCGGGCGACGAGCGACGGGTCCGCGGACAGCAGCGGCGCGGCCAGGCTGACCGCGGCCGCGTCCAGCGCCGCCGCCCGGGCGACGAGGTCGGGCCGGTCGACCTCGACGAGCAGCGACCGGGGCACCTCCGGCGCCACGTCGCGCAGCGCCGCGATCGTGGGCGCCTCGAAGCTCTGCACCATGAACCGGTCGACCAGGCCGGCGGCCTCCACCTCCTGCAGCGTCACCGCGACCTGGTCGGCCGTCCATGCCCCCTTGTACTCGCACAGCACGTCCATGCCCCGGCGCTCGCGGACGAGGCCGAGGACCTCGGCCAGCGTCGGGACGCGCTGGCCGGCGAACCTCGGCCCGAACCACGAGCCGGCGTCGAGGGCCCGCAGGGAGTCGAGAGGCAGCTCCCCGACGGCGCCGGTGCCGTCGGTGGTCGCGTCCACCGTCGCGTCGTGGATGACGACCGGTACGCCGTCGGCGCTGAGACGCACGTCGATCTCGACGGCCTGAGCACCGGACCGCCAGGCCTCCTCGACCGCCACAAGAGTGTTCTGCGGGGCGACGGCGGAGCTTCCCCGGTGCGCGACGACCTCAGGCCGCACCCGGCGAGGGCGTGGCGGCGGTCCTGCGAGGAACGTGGGCACGGGGTCCCTCCTTCGCCGGCTGGCGGGTGCCTCCTCACCTTAGGCGACCCGCCCCCTGGCGGGGCGGCGCCGCCCCGCCAGGGGGCGGATCGACGTCAGGTGCCGGATCGCGTCAGCGCCTGGTGGTGGGTGCGCAGCTGGAGCAGGGCGGCCCTCAGCAGCGGGGTGCGCACGCCCAGGGCCTCGGCGCGGGCGGCCAGGTCGCCGAGGATGTGCTCCGCCTCGACGGGGTCGCCCTGCTGCAGGTCGCGGTAGAGCGAGGACGTGAAGCCGGAGCCGGGTTCGGTCAGCAGGGCGAGCGACCGGGCGTGCCCGGCCTCGCCGACCGGGTGGCCGGCGGCCGTCGCGACCCGTTCGCACTCGTCGACGGCCTCGAGGATCGTCGCCTCGCCCCCGGCCGCGAGGATGTCGCCGACGGTGCCGCGGAACAGGCAGGTGATGACGCCGGCGGCGGCGATGAAGACCCATTTCGCCCACAGGCGCGCCGCGATGTCGTCCACGACCTCCAGCGCGACGCCGTCCGCGGCGAGGGCCTCGACGACGCCGTCGGGGACCGGGTCGCCGTGCAGGCCGCCGATGGTGAGGCTGCTCATCGACGTCATCTGCACGACGGTGGCGTCGTCGTCGAGGGTCGCGACGATCATCACGATGCCGCCGAGAACCTGGCCGGGGAACGCCGCCTCCAGGGCGTCGACGTGGGCCATGCCGTTGAGCAGCGGGACGACGCGCGTGCCCGGCCCGACGGCCGGCGTGAGCGTCGGGACGACCGCGGCCAGCGCCGGGGCTTTGACGGCGACGATCACGAGGTCGAACGGGTCGCCGCCGTCGAGGCTCGTCACGACCCGCACGTCGTGCACCGTGTCCGTGCCGGGAGCCCGGAAGCGCAGGCCGTCGGCGGCGAGCTGCGCGGCGCGGCGTTCGCGGACCAGGAACGTCACGTCCTGCCCGGCGGCGACGAGGCGCGCCCCGAGGGCTCCGCCGGTCGCCCCGGCGCCGACGACGAGGATGCGGGTCATGCGGGCTTCCCTTCGCGCACTGCGGTGGGTGGGCCCCCCGGGGATCGAACCCGGAACCCGCGGATTAAAAGTCCGCTGCTCTGCCAGTTGAGCTAGAGGCCCGACGTCGTCGCCCGGTGTGCGGCACGACGGCTGCGCACAGCGTACGCGGGGCGGGCCCGTCGTCACGGCACCGACCGGTGCTCGCGTCCGGGTCGGTGGCCGGCCGGTGGCAGGCCGGGCACCAGGTCACGATCAGGTCACGGAGGGCAACCTATCCGCGCGCTGACGAGCCTGTCACGCGCGGTCTCACCCACCGGGAGATCTGGGTCCGATCGCGTCTCGCCATTGCTTTTTGCCCCTCGAGCCTGTTTCGGTGGACAGGTTCGCAAGGACCGACGAGAGGAGCGTCCATGCTCACCGTGACCGACAACGCCCGTACGGCAGTCCAGGACCTCGCCCAGCAGGCCGGCGTGCCGGCCGAGGGCGGTCTGCGGATCGCGCAGTCCGCCGGCCAGCCCGGCAACTTCGAGCTCGCGCTCGTTCCCGCGCCCCAGCCCGACGACCAGGTCGTCGAGGAGGACGGCGCGACGCACGTGTTCGTCGAGGCGCAGGCAGCCCCCGCGCTCGAGACGCTCACCCTCGACACCGACCCGGAGGCCCAGGGACCGGGGTTCGTGCTCACGCCGCAGGCGTGACGACCTCCCACGACGCTCCACATCTCATCGGCGGCCGGGAACCCACGGGTTCCCGGCCGCCGTCGTGTGCGAGCACGTCACCGGGCCGACGACGTGCGGCGCGGTCGGCTCAGACGGCGAGGTCCGCGACCGGGCCGACGATCCAGGTGGCGCCGAGCACGAGGCAGCCCACGGTGACGAGCAGGAACACGACGACCCACAGGATGCCGGTGGTGTGGGTGAGGGTGCCGAGCTGGTCGGCGTCCGAGCGTCGGGCCCGGCCACGGGAGCGTTGGGCCTGCAGCTCGAAGACGGGCCGGACGGAACCCAGCAGGAGGAACCACGTCACGGCGTACGCGACGGCCGACTGCGCGTCCGGCTCGAGCCACCACGAGACGGCGACCAGCGCGGCGCCGCTGACGAGCACCGACCACAGCCCGAACCAGTTGCGGATCTTGAGCAGCAGCAGCGCCAGCAGCAGCACCAGCAGCCACAGCAGGCCGACGGCGTAGCCCTGGCGCAGCAGCCACGCCGCGCCCAGGCCGGTGAGGCCCGGCCCGACGTACCCGGCGAACGCGGTGAGGATCATGCCGAACCCGCGGGGCCGGCCGGCCGACACCGTCAGCCCGGAGGTGTCGGAGTGCAGCCGGATCCCGTCGAGGCGCCGGCCGGTGAGCATCGCGGCCACGGCGTGCGCGCCCTCGTGCGCGATCGTCACGACGTGCCGGGCCACCCGCCACACGGGCGTCGCGAGCACGACGGCGAGCGCGACCAGTCCCGCCGCGAGCACGACGGTCTGCGGCGGTGGGTCCACCGGGGTGGTCGCCGCCGTCCAGATCTGTGCGAGCACGTCTCCGGTGGTCGCGAGGAAGTCGTCCACGGCGGACATTCCACCACGGCTTCCTGCATGTCCCACGAGAACGCCGTCCCGCCTCGCGCCCGGGCCGGTGGTGGTGAGGGTGGTCACCCGGGGCGCGGGCCGGACGGCTGGCGTGCGACAATGGGGGCCGGAGGCTGCGCGACCGCGCGCCCCGCGTCGTGGAGATCCCCCCGGATTGCGTGCGGCGGACCCCGACCCGACGTCTCAGCACGTCCCCAGCCCGAGAGGCCCATCTGTTGACTACCTTTGCCGATTTCGGCTTGCCCGCCCCTGTCGTCCGCTCGCTCGCGGACCAGGGCATCACCACCCCGTTCCCCATCCAGACCGCGTCCCTGGGCGACACGCTCGCCGGCACGGACGTGCTCGGCCGCGGCCGCACCGGCTCCGGCAAGACCCTCGCGTTCTCGCTCCCCGTGGTGACGCGGCTCGCGACGTCGGCCGCCAAGGCCGCCGCGGCCGGCCGCCCGCGCCGCCGGGCCGGCCGGCCCCGTGCGCTCGTGCTGTGTCCCACGCGTGAGCTCGCCAACCAGATCAACGCCGTCCTGGAGCCGCTCGCGGCCACGCTCGGCCTGAAGACGACGACGATCTTCGGCGGCGTCGCCCAGTCCCGCCAGGTCACCGCGCTCGCCGCCGGCGTCGACGTCGTCATCGCCTGCCCGGGCCGGCTCGAGGACCTGCTCGGCCAGAAGCACCTCACGCTCGACGACGTCGAGATCACCGTGCTCGACGAGGCGGACCACATGGCCGACCTCGGGTTCCTGCCCGGCGTCAAGCGGATCATGGACCGCACGCCCGCGGTGGGGCAGCGGCTGCTGTTCTCCGCGACCCTGGACAACGGGGTCGACGTGCTGGTCAAGCGCTACCTCAAGAACCCGGTGACGCACTCCGTCGACGACGCCGCCGCGCCGCCGCCGCAGATGACGCACCACATCCTCGCCGTCGCGGACGCCGACGCGAAGAAGCACGTCGTGCACGCGCTCGCCTCGGGCACCGGGCGCCGCGTGCTGTTCACGCGCACCAAGCACCAGGCCAAGAAGCTCGCCAAGCAGCTGACCGGCGCGGGCGTGCCCGCCGTCGACCTGCACGGCAACCTCGGCCAGGGCGCGCGCGAGCGCAACCTCGCCGCGTTCTCCTCCGGCTCTGTCAAGGTGCTGGTCGCCACCGACATCGCCGCGCGCGGCATCCACGTCGACGACGTCGAGCTCGTCGTGCACGTCGACCCGCCGGCCGAGCACAAGGCGTACCTGCACCGCTCCGGTCGCACGGCCCGCGCCGGGTCGGGCGGCGACGTCGTCACCGTGATGCTCCCCGAGCAGCGCGGCGACATGCGCGACCTGACCCGCAAGGCGAAGATCTCCGCGCGTCCGCAGCAGGTCGTCCCCGGTGACGCGACCGTGTCGGCGCTGGTCGGCGAGGTCGCGGCCTACGTCAAGCCGGCTCCTGCCCCGGCGCCGCAGCAGCCGTCCCGCAAGGGGCAGGCGCGCTCGCGCACGCCGCAGAAGCAGGGGGCGTCGCGCCAGCCCGCGCCGCAGCACCAGGGCGGTTCCCGTGCCGCCGTCCCCGCCGGGGCGTCCGGCGACGGCGCGGCCCGCCCGGGTGGCCGGCGTCGCCGCGGCGGCCGCGGCCGCGGTCCCCGCGCCGGCGCCTGACCGCGCCGGTCGTCACGCTGCCCACCGCACCCGCGGTGCCGGAACACCGGCGCCGCGGGTGCGGTTGTGTCCCACGGAGGTGTCACATGACGTACGAAGTCACGAAGTCCGACGAGCAGTGGCGCGTGGAGCTGGACCCGCAGGAGTTCGCCGTGCTGCGCCAGGCCGGCACGGAGCGGGCGTTCACCGGCGAGCTGCTCGGTGAGCAGCGCACCGGCGTGTACAGCTGTCGCGCGTGCGGCAACGAGCTGTTCCGGTCGGACACCAAGTTCGACGCGCACTGCGGCTGGCCGTCGTTCTACACGCCGCTCGCCGGCGACCGGGTGGAGCTCCTCGAGGACCGGTCCCACGGGATGGTCCGCACCGAGGTGCGGTGCGCCCGCTGCGGGTCGCACCTGGGGCACGTCTTCGACGACGCTCCGCAGACGCCCACGGGCGACCGGTACTGCATGAACTCGCTCAGCCTGTCGTTCGCCCCGGCCGAGGGCTGACACGCCCGTCGCCGCGGGGAGCGCTAGGGTCGCCGGATGATCGACCCGGCGCACAGCGCTCCGCCAGCCCTCGACCGGCTCGCCAACCTGCGGGACGTCGCCACGGCGTCACCCCGGTTGCGTCCGGGCGTGCTCCTGCGCTCGGACGCGCCGCGGGCCGGCGACGTCGTCCCGCGGGACGTGGCCTGGCCGCCCCGCACGGTCCTCGACCTGCGCGACCCGGGCGAGAGCCGGGACGCGCACCCGCTCGCCGGGACGGCGCACGTCGTGCCCCTGCCGGTGCTGGACGGCGCCGCGACCGGGGCGGCGAGCGCCCCGGCGCCCGTGCCCGGCCTCGGCGTCCTGTACCGCCAGATGCTCGAGGGCGTGGGCGCCGGCCACCTGGTCGACGGCGTCCGGCTCGTCGCGACGGCGGACGCCCCGACCCTGGTGCACTGCACGGCCGGCAAGGACCGCACCGGCGTGCTGGTGGCCCTGGTCCTCGCGCTCGCGGGCGTCGACCGGGCGGCGATCGTCGCCGACTACGAACGGACCGGCCCGCACATGCGCGAGGTGCTCGCCCGGGCGTCCGTCACCGCGCAGCTCCCCGCCCCGGACGCGCACGTCCTCGCGGCCCTGCCGCCCGAGCTGGTCACGGCGCCGGGATGGGCGATCGCGTCGGTGCTCGACCTGCTCGACGACCACGACGGCGGGCCGGAGGGCTGGTTCGCGGCCCACGGCGGCGCCGCCGGGACCGTCGACGCGCTGCGCGACCGGCTCGTCGCCGGCTGAGGCCGTCGGCCGGCGCGGCCGGCGACGCCGGGAGGCGTCAGGAGTTCGCGTCCCGCCAGCGCACGAAGTCGTCGGAGTAGCGGTGCAGCAGGGTCGCGAGCTGGGCGACGTCGGCCTCGTCCCACTCGCCGAAGGCCTGCTGGTACATCTCGACCCGCCGGTCGCGTGCCTTCGCGAAGCGGGCCTCCCCGTCCTGGGTGAGCGTGATCTGCTGCCCGCGGGTGTCCTCGGGGTCGACCTCGCGGTGCACCAGGCCGAGCTCGACGAGCCGGCTCAGCTGCCGGGAGACGGTCGCGCGGCCGACACCGAAGTGCGTGGCCAGGTCGGAGCCCCGGATCCCCGGGTTGGAATGGATGTGCGCCAGCAGGGGGTAGGCAGAGGCGTCGAGCTCCGGGTGCATCCGGCGGGCCGTCTGTGCCGCGGACGACTGGGCGCGCCGGATGAGGACGCGGATCTCGCGTTCCAGCGCACCGAACGGGTCGGTGACCGGATCGGGCGTGTGCGTCATGGTTGCCTCGTGCATGGGCCCATCATGGGCTGTCCGTGGGGTGCTACGGGAGGTCTCCACGGCATCGATCTCGTCACGATGCCCTGTTTTGCGGGTGAAATTCCGACAGAAGGGCCCCCGGAGAGCCTGGGCGGGCTCTTCCGGGGGCCATCTCGCGGCCGCGTCAGGAGGCCTGCGCGGGCTGCTCCTGCTCCTCGGCACGCTCCTCGTCGAGGGTCTGCTCGATGCCGGACCTCTGGCCGAGCGGGATCTCCTTGAGGAAGATCACCGCGACGAGCGCGACGAGCGCCATCGGCACCGCGATGAGGAAGATGTGCGTGATCCCGTCCGAGTACGCCGACTCGATGACCGAGCGCACCGCGTCGGGCACCTGCGACAGGTCGGGCACCCCGCCGGTGCCGGAGCCGAGGGCGGACGCCGGCACGCCGATCTCCGCCAGCCCCTCCACCGTCTCGTCCTGCACCTTCGTGGCCATGAGCGCGCCGAGCACGGAGACGCCGATCGAGCCGCCGAGCGACCGGAAGAACGCGACGCCGGACGTGCCGGCACCCATCTCGTGCACGTCGAGGGTGTTCTGCGTGGCGAGCACCAGGTTCTGCATGAGCGCGCCGACCGAGAGGCCGAGGCCGAAGAGGAAGACGCCGATGACGACGAAGCTGGTGTCGACCTCGATCGTGGACAGCCCGTACAGCGAGCCCGCCAGCACGACGCCGCCGCCCACCATGATCGCCTTGTAGCGGCCGGTGCGGGAGATGATGCGGCCGAGGACGAGCCCCGCGAGCATCGTGCCCACGACCATGGGGATGGTGAGCAGGCCCGACTCCGTCGGCGTCTTGCCGCGGGCGAGCTGGAAGTACTGCGCGAGGAACACCGCGGTGCCGAACATGGCGACGCCGACGGCGGCCGACGCGATGACGGAGAGCACGAACGTCCGGTTGCGGAACAGGTGCAGCGGGATGATCGGCTCGGCGACGGCGCGCTCCACGAACCCGGCGCCGACGAGGGCGACCAGCGCCCCGCCGAGCATCGCGGCGGTCTGCCAGGAGGCCCACTCGTACTTGTCGCCCGCGAAGGTCACCCACAGCAGCAGGAGCGCCACGCCCACGGCGATGAGCAGGGCGCCCACGTAGTCGATCTTCACCACGCGCTTGACGCGCGCGGGCAGGTGCAGCGTCTTCTGCAGGACGACGAACGCCGCGACGGCGAACGGGACGCCGACGAAGAACGTCCAGCGCCAGCCGATCGAGTCGGTGAGCACACCGCCGAGCAGCGGGCCGCCGATCTGCGCGACGGCCATGACGCCGCCCATGAGGCCCATGTACTTGCCGCGCTCGCGCGGGCTGATGATGTCGGCCATGAGCACCGTCGCGAGGGCGGTGAGGCCGCCGGCGCCGATGCCCTGCAGGGCGCGGAAGCCGATGAGCGTCTCGATGTTGTGCGAGAGGCCCGCCGCGGCGGCGGAGACCACGGTGATGGCGAGCGCGACCTGCATGAGGACCTTGCGGTTCGTCAGGTCGGCGAGCTTGCCCCACAGCGGGGTCGAGATCGTCATCGTCAGCAGCATGGCCGTGACGACCCAGGTGTACGAGTGCTGCGAGCCGCCCAGGTCGGACACGATCCGCGGGAGCGACGTCGAGACGATGGTCGTGGCCAGCAGCGAGACGAAGACGCCGAGCATGATGCCCGAGAGCGCCTCGAGCACCTCACGGCGGGTCATCGCGGGTGCGGGGGTGGCGGCGACGGTCGGTGCGCCGGCGGCCGGACTGACGGGAGTGCTCATCGGGTGAGGGTCTCCTCCTGCGCCTGGGCGCGGTCGTGGGTCGTGACGAGGGCGACCGCGACGCTGCGGATCCGGGTGATGGCGTCGGCGAGGTCCTGGTCCGACCAGTCGGAGAAGGCGTCGACCACGAGGTCGTCGATGCGGTCGAACGACACCTCCGCGAACTCGCGGCCGGCGTCGGTGAGCTCCAGCGTGCGGGCACGCCGGTCGTCGTCGTCGACCGTGCGCCGGACCAGGCCGGCGTCGACGAGCGCGCTGACCTGGCGGCTCGCGACCGAGACGTCGACGCGGAGCTTCGCGGCCACGTCGCCGAGCTGGACGCGACCGCACCGGGTGAGCAGATGGAGGGCACCCAGTCCGGCGCGGGGGAGGTCCAGGTCGCGCGCGATCCTGGTCGCGGCCTCGCGCTGGGCCCGGGAGAGCTCCTCGAGCGCCTGCACGAGCTCGCGGCTCGTCGTGCGGGGAACGGGCATGCCAAGACCTTCGGGGAGTGAGGGGGTGGCCGGGGCCGGTGGGCCGGGGCCGGGGTGACCGGACGGGTCAGAACCTTGCGAGGTGCCACCGTACATCCAGTGCTTGCAGCAAGCAAGTGTTCTGGTGAGAGCGACGGCCGGCCGGGCCCGACACGTGGTCGGACCCGGCCGGCGACGGGTCCGCGCGGTTCCGGGACGGTCCGGGGCCGCTCGGGCGCAGCCCGTCAGGCGCGGTGGTAGGCCTCGCCCGACATGTCCTCCAGCTCGACGCCCTTCGTCTCGGGGATCTTGGTGAGCACGAAGAAGAACGACAGCACGGCGAAGATCGCGTACATCAGGTACGGCAGCGCCGGGCCGAACGTCGCGAGCATCGGGGGGAACGTCAGCGTGATCGCGAAGTTCGCGATCCAGTTCGCCGCCGCGCCGACGCCGAGCGCCGCCGCGCGGATGCGGTTCGGGAACATCTCGCCCAGCAGCACCCACATCAGCGGGCCCCAGGTCGCGCCGAAGAAGACGACGAACGCGTTCGCCGAGACGAGCGCCACGATGCCCCACGCGCCGTCGAGCGACACGTTCTCGCCGCTGCCCGTCGCCTGCGTGAAGGCGATCGCCATGAGCCCCAGCGACACCGCCATGCCCGCGGAGCCGATGAGCAGCAGCGGGCGGCGCCCGACCTTGTCGATCAGCGCGATCGCGATGAACGTCACGGCGACGTTGGTGACCGCCGTGATCGTCGAGACGAGGAACGCCTGCGACTCCTCGAAGCCGACCGCCTGCCACAGCGTCGTCGAGTAGTAGAAGATCACGTTGATGCCGACGAACTGCTGGAAGATCGCCATCACGATGCCGACCCACACGATCGGCTTCAGCCCGAGACGGCTGCCCTTGAGGCTGCCCAGCTCGGCGTTCTCCTCGTCCTCGGAGATCGAGCGGTGGATCTGCGCGATGCGGTCCTCGACGTCCTCCTCGGGACCGAGCACGGACGACAGCACCGCTCGGGCGTCGGCGTCCTTGCCCTTGCTCACCAGATAGCGTGGCGACTCCGGCATCCGCACCGCGAGGATCCCGTAGACGGCGGCGGGCACCACGGCGACGATGAACATCCAGCGCCACGCCTCCCAACCCAGCCACAGCTCGTTCGCGGCGCCGCCGGCGCTCGTGGCGAGGATCTGGTCGGACAGCAGGGCGGTGAAGATACCGACGGTGATCGCGAGCTGCTGCAGCGACCCCAGCCGCCCGCGCATGGCGGCGGGCGCGATCTCCGCGATGTAGGCGGGGGCGATCACGGAGGCGATGCCGATCCCCACACCCGCCATGAAGCGCCAGAGCGCCAGGTCCCACGCGCTCCACGCGATCGCCGACAGGATGGACGAGACGAAGAACAGGACCGCACCGAGGACCATCACGTTCGTCCGGCCCCACCGGTCGGCGAGCTTGCCACCCGACCAGGCGCCGAGCGCGCAGCCCAGGAGGGCGACCGCCACCACGAGCCCGGTGACGGTGGAGTCCAGCTCGAACTGCCCCTCGATCGCGTCGACGGCGCCGTTGATGACCGACGAGTCGAACCCGAACAGGAAGCCACCGACGGCGGCCGCGACGGCCAGCCCGGTGGCTTTTCGGTGGGCGCTGCGCTCGTTCACTGATGTCGGTGACGTGCTCGACATGGGTGTCCTCGATTCTGCCGGGTCGGCATCGGGCCTCGTCCCGATGCTAGGTCGGCACGAACGACCTGGCGCGGCGGGTGCTGCCGGGGGAAGACAGGAGGGGGGCGCGGGGAGAGACACTGAGGTGATGAACGACGCACCCAGGCCGGCCCGCCCGCGCCGGCCCGCCATGCTGGACCCGCGAGACGCCGAGCGGCTGCCCGGGTCGCTCGACCCGGCGCTGCGCGACGAGGTCGCGCACACGACGGCGCGCGCGGTCGTGCACCGCGCGCGGGCCTCCGAGGACCCGCAGGTGGTGGACCGCCTGGTGCGCCTGGTCGAGCGCGAGGGGCTCGACGTCGTCGCGGGCCTGTGGTCCGACGCGGCGCCGACCTCGCTGCCCGGCGCGCTGTGGCGGCTCTACGTCCTGCGCGAGTGGGTGCGGCGCGACCCGCGGACGGTGACGCTGCGCTACCGGCTCGGCGTCGACGCCGCCCCGGTGCACGAGGCCGTCGCGGGCGTGCCGCGCCCGCCGTCGCCCGACGACGTGCGGACCCTCGCCGACGAAGTGCTTTCCGGCGTCTATGCCGGCGACCTCGCGGTGGCGCTGGAGCGCGCGGCGTCGTTCTGCCGCATCCTCGCGACGGGCGCGGCGTTCGACGCCGACGCGCGGGAGGTCGCCGACCCGCACGGCGCCGACCGGATGACGCGCGGCGCGGCCGACCTCGAGCGCACCGCCGAGGAGATGGAGCACGCGGCGGCCTCCTGGCGCGCCGGGGTCCTCGACTGAGACGAAGGTGCAGCAGAGGGTGGGGGCCGAGGAACGAGGCACGCGCCCGGCGCGGAGCCGCAGGCTCGGTCGACGAATCGCTCGGCTGAGGCCGACGAGCGACATTTTCGAGGTGTGGCCAGGGCGTTCGGGCGAGCCCGACCGAGGGGTTTACGATGGGCGGGCGACGTCGGGCCGCGGTAGCCCCGGGCTCCATCTTCAGCCGCTACGAGCGGCCACGCGCCGAGAGGCGCTCCCGGTCCGGCGTCGCTCATCACCAGCACCGACGTGACCCGGCGGGGCGAGGAGTTCACCGCGCGTTCAACTGGTCGCGCGGTGCGGCCCCGCCCTAGTCTGTGAACGTCTCAGCCTCCACGACCACAGGAGCGTCACGTGCGCCTGCGCCTGACACCGCGCGACACCACCTACTTCGACATGTTGGCCACGCTCGCGCAGCACAACGTGGCGGGAGCCTCCCTGCTGGCCGAGCTGCTCGGCGCGTCCCGCCCGGAGCGGGAGGCGATCGTGGAGCGGCTCTCGGAGACGGAACACCTCGCCGACGACGCCACGCACTCGATCATGCGGCGGCTGAACCAGACGTTCGTCACCCCGTTCGACCGGGACGACATCTACGGGCTCGCCTCGGCGCTCGACGACTGCATGGACTTCATGGAGGAGGCCGGCGACCTCATCGTCCTGTACAAGGTGGACGAGCTGCCGCTGCGCGTCTCCGAGCTGGTGCAGGTGCTCCAGCGGTGCGCCGAGCTGACCGCCGAGGCGATGCCGCGGCTGCGGTCGATGGACCAGCTGCAGGACTACTGGGTCGAGATCAACCGCCTGGAGAACCAGGGCGACAAGCTGCACCGCAAGCTCATCGCGCAGATGTTCGACGAGGTCACCGACCCGGTGCTGCTGATCAAGCTGAAGGAGATCGTCGACACCCTCGAGGAGGCGGCGGACGCCTTCGAGAGAGTCGCGAACATGGTCGAGACCATCGCCCTCAAGGAGTCCTGATCGATGGAGGCGGCTCTCGTCGTCCTCGTCGTCGCCATCGCGCTCGGCTTCGACTACACCAACGGCTTCCACGACGCCGCCAACGCCATCGCGACGTCGGTGTCCACCCGGGCGCTGACGCCGCGGGTCGCGCTCGCCATGGCCGCGGTCATGAACTTCGTCGGGGCGCTGCTCGGCACGGAGGTCGCGGAGACCATCGCGACGTCGATCGTCGACCTGCAGGACGCCTCGAACCACACGGCCCTCGTGGTCGTGCTCTGTGCGCTGATAGGCGCGATCGCCTGGAACCTCATCACGTGGTGGTTCGGGCTGCCGTCGTCCTCGACCCACTCGCTGATCGGCGGGCTCGTCGGGGCCGGCCTGGCGGGCGGCCTGCCGATCTACGGCCAGTCGATCATCGACAAGGTCGTGCTGCCGATGGTGTTCTCGCCGCTGATCGGCTTCGTCCTCGCCTACCTGGTGATGGTCGGCGTCCTCTGGATCTTCCGCAACGCGTCGCCGTCGCGGGTGACGCGCCGGTTCCGCATCGCGCAGACCGCGTCCGCGGCCGCCATGGCGCTGGGCCACGGCCTGCAGGACGCCCAGAAGACGATGGGCGTCATCTACATGGCGCTCGCGACGGTCGGCTGGGCCTCCGACGGCGTGATCCCGCTGTGGGTGAAGCTCGCCGCTGCGGGCGCCATCTCGCTGGGCACCTACTCCGGCGGCTGGCGCATCATGCGGACGCTCGGGCGCCGCATCATCGAGCTCGACCCGGCGCGCGGCTTCGTGGCCGAGTCGGTGTCCGCGCTGGTGCTGTACGCGAACGCGTTCATCCTGCACGCGCCGGTCTCCACCACGCACACGATCACCTCGGCGATCATGGGCGTCGGCGCCACGCGACGGCTGTCCGCCGTACGGTGGGGCGTGGCCAAGAACATCGGCGCCGCGTGGGTGCTGACGATCCCGGCGGCCGCGGCGGTCGCCGCCGTCACCACGTGGATCCTGCACCCCATGCTCGGCTGACGGTCACCAGACGGGCGGCGTGACCTTCTCCACCGCGACGACGCGGGGTCCCTTGGGCGACTCGGCCACGTGCGCCATCAGCAGCTCGCCGGGCTCGAGGAAGGGGTCGCGCTGGGGGAGCACGTCGGCCACGGCCCGTCGCGAGTGCTGGCCGAGCACGTCGAGCACCGTGGGCAGGACCGGCCGGTGGGTGCACAGCACGGACGAGCGCCCCGACTCCAGCAGGTCGCGCACCGTGGCCGCCACCCGCGCGGGCGAGCGCTCGTGCTGCGCCTCGGTGAGGTTGTCGCTGTACTCGGGCCGCAGGCCGGCCGCGCGCACGTAGGGGTCGACGGTGGTCGCGCACCGCTCCCACCGGCTGGAGACGGCCGCGTCCACGCCGTACGCCGCCAGCACCGGGACCGCGGCGGCGGCCTGCGCGTACCCGGCCGGGGTGAGGGGGCGGTCCTGCTCCGACCCGTGCCACACGCTGCGCGGGACCGCCCTGCCGTGCCGCACGATGGCGACGGCGTGGGTCGTGAGGCGCCCCGCGTCGTGCGCCGCGACCAGCGCGTCGAGCGGGCCGCGGTCGGCGTCGCGCGTCAGCCTCCCGGCGGCGTCGTCGGCGTCCAGCCAGGCGAGGTCGTCGACCTCGTCCGCCGTCGGCTCCTGGACGGGGTGCCGGGCGGCGAGGGGGCGCCCGTCGGTCTTGCGCCGGGCGCGGCGCGCCGCCCAGTAGTGCACGCGCTTCACCCGGCCCTCCGGGGTGAGGTACTGCAGGCCCGGCAGCGGCAGGCCGAGCACCACCGGCTTGCCGGTCTCCTCCGCGACCTCGCGCGCCGCGGCCGTCGCGAGGGACTCGCCGGCCTCCAGCTTGCCCTTCGGCCACGACCAGTCGTCGTACCGCGGCCGGTGCACGAGCAGCACCTGCAGGCGGCCGTCGCGCACCCGCCAGACGAGCGCGCCCGCGCTCTCGATCACCGGGGCGTGGCTGAGCGACGTCGCTCCCAGGGCGTCGACGAGGGGCGACGCGGTCCCCGCCACCGCGTGCCGCGTCGGGCCGGGCCTCACCGCACCCGCTCGGGCCGGCGCCGGTGGCGCTCGACCAGGCTCGCCTGCAGGTCCACGAGGGGGTTGCCGTCCGCGTCGACGTCGTGGCGCGTCCAGCGCGCGTCGGGGCCCAGGTGCCAGGTCGACGTCTCGTCGGACATCGAGCGGTCCACGAGGCCGACGAGCTCGTCGATGTGCGCCGGGTCCGTGATCCGCACCAGCGCCTCGACGCGGCGGTCCAGGTTGCGGTGCATGAGGTCGGCGGACCCGATGAAGACCTCCGGCCCGGAGTCGGGCCCCTCGCCGATCGCCGGACCGGCCGAGTTCGCGAACGCGTAGATCCGCGAGTGCTCGAGGAACCTGCCGAGGATGGAACGCACCCGGATGTGGTCGCTCAGCCCGGGGACCTGCGGGCGCAGGGAGCAGATGCCGCGCACCACCAGGTCGACCTGCACGCCGGCCTGCGACGCGCGGTAGAGGGCGTCGATCGTGTCCTCGTCGACGGCCGAGTTGACCTTGATCTTGACCCACGCCTCGTGGCCGTCCCGGGCCGCCGCGGCCTCGCGCTCGATGCGCTCGATGAGGCCCGAGCGCACGCTGCGGGGCGCGACGAGCAGCCGGTGGAACCGCGACTGCGGCGCGTAGCCGGACAGCTGGTTGAACAGGCGCGAGAGGTCCTGGCCGACGTCGCGGTCGCAGGTGAGCAGCCCGTGGTCGGTGTACGAGCGGGCGGTCTTGGGGTGGTAGTTGCCGGTGCCGATGTGGCAGTAGCGGCGCAGCCCGTCCGCCTCCTGCCGAACGACCAGCGACAGCTTGCTGTGCGTCTTGAGCCCGACGATCCCGTACACGACGTGCACGCCCGCCTCCTCGAGCTTGCGCGCCCAGGAGATGTTGGCCTGCTCGTCGAAGCGGGCCTTGATCTCGACCAGCGCCAGCACCTGCTTGCCGGCCTCGGCCGCGTCGATCAGGGCGTCGACGATGGGGGAGTCGCCCGACGTGCGGTACAGCGTCTGCTTGATCGCGAGCACGCCGGGGTCGGCGGCGGCCTGCTCGAGGAACGTCTGCACCGACGTGGAGAACGAGTCGTACGGGTGGTGCAGCAGGATGTCGCGCTCGGCGATGGCGGCGAAGACGTCCCGCGCCGTCGCCGACTCGACCTCCGCGAGCTGCCGGTGCGTCGTGGGGACGAACGGCGGGTAGTGCAGGGCGGAGCGCTCGATGTCGGCGATGACGTTGAGGCCGGTGAGGTCGAGCGGCGCCGGCAGCTCGTAGACCTCGTCCTCCTCCACGCCGAGCTCGCGGACCAGCAGGTCGCGGATGCGGGGCGAGATGCCGTGCGCGATCTCGAGCCGCACGGGCGGGCCGAAGCGGCGGCGCAGCAGCTCCTTCTCCATCGCCTGGAGGAGGTTCTCGGCGTCGTCCTCCTCGACCTCCACGTCCTCGTTGCGGGTGACGCGGAACGTGTGGTGCTCGCGCACCTCCATGCCCGGGAACAGGTGGTCGAGGTGCTGGGCGATCACCTCCTCCAGCGGGACGAACGACGTCTGGGTGCCGCCCTTCTGCGTGGGCGTCGGGGCGCTGGGGCGGCCGCGCTCGTCGACGGCGATGAACCGCGGCAGCAGTGGCGGCACCTTGACGCGCGCGAAGTGCTCCTTGCCCGTGAGCGGGTTCGCGACCACCACGGCAAGGTTGAGCGACAGGCCCGAGATGTACGGGAACGGGTGCGCGGGGTCGACCGCGAGCGGAGTGAGCACCGGGAAGATCTGCTTGCGGAAGAACTTGTGCAGCCGCTCCTGCTCGCGCTGCTCCAGCTCGTCCCAGTGCACGATCGTGATGGCCTCGGCCGCGAGCGCGGGCTGCACGTCGGAACGGAAGACGGCCGCGTGCCGCTCCATGAGGCGGTGCGCGTCGTGGCCGATCACCTCGAGGACCTGGCGCGGGCTCATCCCGGACGCCGCGGTGACCGCGATGCCGGTGGCGATGCGGCGCTTGAGGCCGGCCACCCGGACCATGAAGAACTCGTCCAGGTTGGAGGCGAAGATCGCGAGGAACCGGACCCGCTCCAGCAGCGGCAGGGTGGTGTCCTCCGCGAGCTCCAGCACCCGCTGGTTGAACGCCAGCCAGCTGAGCTCACGCTCGGCGAAGCGGTCGGCGGGCAGCGGCTCCAGCTCGTCGGGCGCGGGGGCGGGGACCGGCGAGGCGGGCTCCTGGTCCTCGGCGATGTGCTCGGCGATGTGTGCTGCGAGCTGCGGGTCGATCGACGTCCGCGGGCCGGCCGGGGCCGTGGACCGCGTGCGGGTGTCGGTGGCCTCGGCGGACGCCGTGGCGGCCGCGAACCGGCCGTGGCCGTCGCGCGGGCGGGAGCGGGACGCAGTCATGCACCCATCGTGGCACCGATGGGTGAACGACGGGTGACGACCGCCGGGGGGTGGACCGGGGGCGGACCAGGGGTGGACCGGAGCCGCGGCTACGACGCGGTCGCGGAGGCGGCGGGCGCGTACTGGACGTCCACGGCAGCGGGCTCGAAGCCGGCGCCCGCGTACGTGGCGCGCGCGGCGGCGTTGTCGCCGTCCACGTACAGCACGGCGCGGTCGCACCCGGCGCGCGCCAGGTGCTCCAGCGCGACGGAGGTGAGCATCCGGCCGAGGCCTCGGCCCTGCGCGGACGGGTCGACGCCGACGGCGTAGATCTCGCCGTCGCGGGCGCCGTCGGGCTGGCCCGGCTCGACCTTCGTCCACAGGTACGCGACCGGCGCGACCGTGGGGTCGTCCGGGGCGCCCGGGCCGTCCGCGGGACCGGCGGGCGCGGTGGGCTCGACGAGGAAGAGTCCCTCGGGGTCGAACCACGGCTCGCCGCGGCGGTCGCGCAGGTCGTCGGTCGTGAGGCGGCCCTGCTCGGGGTGGTCGGCGAACGCGCGGGCGTTGAGCCGCACCCACGCCTCGTCGTCGGCGTCCGGCCGGAACGTGCGCACGCGGAACCCGTCGACCTGCGTCGCCGCCGTCGGGCCGGACAGCGGCCGGGCGAGCAGCAGCAGCTCGCGCACGACGGCGTAGCCGCGGTCGGCGGCGAACGCGCGGGCCTCCGGCAGGTCGCCGTGCGCCCACACGCGCAGGCCCTTGCCCCGCTGCCCGGGCGCGCCCGAGACCATGGGCAGCCGGGCGTCGCGCTCGGCGGTGCGCAGCAGCATGCTGCCCGTGTGCCGGCGGCGGTGCTCGGGGTGCACGACGAGCTCCGCCGACGCGTCGTCGCCGCCCCGGTCGACCTGCAGGTAGCCGACGACGGCGCCGTGCTTGTCGTGCGCGACGACGTGGGTCAGCCACTCGGCGTCGGTCGCGAGGCGCAGCAGCGGCTGCTCCGACAGGGGAGCGACCCCGTCGTGGGCGGCGGCGGCCTCGGCGAGGCGCCGCACGGTCTCCTGGGCGGTGGGGTCGAGGGGCCCGATCTGCAGCGGGGGAGCGGTACGCACGGTCCCATCATGCCGAAGTGTGCCGCCGGCGGGGCACCGGGGCCGGGTCGCGACGACGGCCCGCCCTGCGGTGGGGCGGGCCGTCGTCGACCGGCGGGCGTCGGCCGCCGTGCCGGGGCGTCGCTAGCCGCGGGGGCCCTTCGGGCAGCGGGACAGGTCGACCGCGGCGGACTCACCGCGTGCGAGGGTCACCTCGACCGACCGGACCGGCTTGCCCGCGGGGTTGCGGCACGAGATCGTCCACGACTCCTCGAGCAGCGTCGAGGTCTCCTGGGACTGCCGCAGCGACGGCAGCAGGTGCCACTCGAACCGGCCGTTCTTCGGCACCTCGAGGGTCGAGACCAGCTCGTGGTCGGAGGTCAGCGTCCCGCCGTCGGCCACCGGGGTGGGCGAGGACTCGACCGTGACGTCCTTGTGGACGGTCAGCTCGACGCCCGCGGGCGCGGTCCCGGTGACGACCGAGTGCAGCGCCGGGTCGGCCGCCGCCTGCCACGCCCGGACGAACGCCGCGCGGGCGCTGGAGCCCTCGTACTCCCCGGTGCCCCAGTACTGCTGCGGCACGTACTCGTACGGCGGGTGGAACCGCTGCAGCCCGTCGAAGCCCGGCATCAGCTCCGGGGTGAATCCGAAGGTCCCGTTGACGTACAGGCCGTGCTCCTCCGCGGTGCCCGACGCGTCGTAGTAGACCTCCGGCCACGGGCCTGCCGTCCAGCCGAGGAGGGAGCCGAGCTCCTGCGCCAGGCCGTCGTACGCCTCGACGTCGGCCGGCACCGGCTCGAGCGGCGACGACGGGGCTCGCAGCAGGCGGGCGTCCGGGGTGTGCGCGTTGACCGCGACCGTCACCTGATGGGAGTTGATGAGGTCGCGCATGTTCGCGATCTCCGGCTCGGAGTACGGCCGTGCCCCGTGGTGGTTGCCGGCGGTCGTCTCGACGCTCGACCCGGGGCCGCCCCAGAACGGCCCGTAGTTGCGGTTCGGGTCCACGCCGAGGTCGCCGGTCGTGGCGGCGCACTCTTCCCACGTCGGGACGACGCCGGGCTCGACGCGGCAGTTCTTGCGCTTCATCTCGTTGATGAGCTCGCGCGAGATCACGTACCCGTCGGGGTTCACCACCGGGACGACGACCATCCGGGCGGAGTCCATCAGCGCGGTGAGCTCCGGGTCCTTCCCGTAGCTCGTGACGGCCTCGGTGGCGAACTCGGTGGTGAGCTCGAGCGTCGGCCACTCCCTGGCGTGGTGCACGCCGGTGAGGAGGAAGACCGGGTCGCCGTCCTCCGCCCGCACGTCGCCGGCGATCTCGATGCCGTAGATCGGGCGTCCGACCAGCGACGTCCGCGGCATCCGGAAGAGCTTCACCTGCTCGGGGTGCTCCTTCGCCAGGGCGCGCAGCTCGGCGTTCACCGTCTCCAGGTCGCGGTAGGAGACGCGGCCGGTCGGCAGGGACGACGCCCCGGACGGGTCCTCGGCCAGGGCCGCCTGGGCGGCCTCCTCCGCGGTGCGCGCCTCCCGGAGGGTCGCGAGCTCGGCGTCCGCCGGCTCGACATCGACCTGCCAGCCGTCGCGCACCAGCCGCTTGCGGTCCGCCTCGCCGTACAGCAGCACCTCGGCGTCCGGGGACGAGACGTCCAGGACGTCGAGACCGGTGGCGAGCAGCCGCTGCTTCTGCGCGGGGGTCTCGGCGCGCACGGTCGCGACCTGGAGGGCGGGCCCGTCGTCGGCAGGCCCGGGCGGCGGGGCGGCGGAGGCCGCGAGCGCGACCGTGGTCAGGGCCGACGTCGCGACGAGCGTGACGGCGAGACGGCGGGTGCGGTGTCTCTCCTGGTGGTGCCTGAGGGTGCTGTTCACGGGCTTCCTCTCTGGCTGCGGGAAACGCGGCCGACCGGCAGCACAGCCGCCGTCGACCCTGTGCCCAGGAGGCTCCCAGAGGCGAGGAAGCCGGGCAACCGGGAAATATCGCCCCAACATCGGGCGCGGTGGTCGGCCCCGCGCGCAAGCGACGAGGGGCGGACCGCAGGTCGCGGTCCGCCCCTCGTGGTGCTGCCTGGTGTCGGTCAGTCCTCGTTCGAGGAGGGCTTCTTCAGCCCGGCGGAGATGAGGTCCATCACCGACGAGTCCGCGAGGGTCGTGGCGTCGCCCACCGTCCGGTTCTCGGCGACGTCGCGCAGCAGGCGGCGCATGATCTTGCCGGACCGGGTCTTGGGCAGCTCCGGCACGACGAGGATGCGGCGCGGCTTGGCGATCGGGCCGATCTGGACGGCCACGTGGTTGCGCAGCTCGGCCTGGACCTCCTCGGCGCCCTCCGGCGTCGTCGCGCGGTCGGCGTGCTCCCCGCGCAGGATGACGAACGCGACGACGGCCTGGCCGGTGGTGTCGTCCGCGGCACCGACGACCGCCGCCTCGGCGACGACGTCGTGCGACACGAGCGCCGACTCGATCTCGGTGGTGGACAGCCGGTGGCCGGAGACGTTCATGACGTCGTCCACGCGGCCCAGCAGCCAGATGTCGCCGTCCTCGTCCTTCTTGGCACCGTCGCCGGCGAAGTAGAGGCCCTCGAAGCGCGACCAGTAGGTGTCCTTGAACCGCTGGAGGTCGCCCCAGATGCCGCGCAGCATGGCCGGCCACGGCTCGGAGAGCACCAGGTACCCGCCGCCGCCGTCGGGCACGGAGTGGGCCTCGTCGTCGACGACGTCGGCCACGATGCCGGGCAGCGCCACCTGGGCCGAGCCCGGCTTGGTGGCGGTGACGCCGGGCAGCGGGCTGATCATGATGGCGCCGGTCTCCGTCTGCCACCAGGTGTCGACGATGGGCGCCGTGTCGCCGCCGATCACGCGGCGGTACCACATCCACGCCTCGGGGTTGATGGGCTCGCCCACCGAGCCGAGCACGCGCAGGCTCGACAGGTCGAAGCCGGCGGGGACGTCCTCGCCCCACTTCATGCAGGTGCGGATCGCCGTCGGGGCCGTGTACAGGATCGAGACCTTGTACTTCTCGACGAGCTCCCACCAGCGGCCGCGGTGCGGGGTGTCCGGAGTGCCCTCGTACAGCACCTGCGTGGCGCCGTTGGCGAGCGGGCCGTACACGACGTACGAGTGGCCCGTGACCCAGCCGATGTCGGCCGTGCACCAGTAGACGTCCGACTCCGGCTTGAGGTCGAACACGTACTTGTGCGTGTACGCCGCCTGCGTGAGGTACCCGCCGGTGGTGTGCAGGATGCCCTTCGGCTTCCCCGTGGTGCCGGAGGTGTACAGGATGAACAGGGGGTGCTCGGCCTCGACCTGCACGGGCTCGTGCACCTCGGAGGCGCCGTCGACCGCGTCGTGCCACCAGACGTCGCGGCCCTCGGTCCAGTCGACGTCCTGCCCGGTGCGGCGCACCACGAGCACGTGCTCGACCGTCGTGGCGGGCGCGCCCTCCTTGGGCGCCAGCGCCTCGTCGACGGCGGGCTTGAGGGCCGACGGCGCGCCCCGGCGGTAGCCGCCGTCGGCCGTGATGACGACCTTCGCCTCGGCGTCGGCGATGCGGCTGCGCAGCGCGTCGGCGGAGAACCCGCCGAAGACGACCGAGTGCGGGGCGCCGATGCGGGCGCAGGCGAGCATCGCGACGACGGACTCGACGAGCATCGGCAGGTAGATGACGACGCGGTCGCCCGTGCGGACCCCGAGGGACTCCAGCGCGTTGGCGGCGCGGGAGACCTCGCGCTGCAGGTCGGCGTACGTGACGGTGCGGGTGTCGCCCGGCTCGCCCTCGAAGTGGAGGGCGACCCGGTCGCCCAGCCCCGCCTCGACGTGCCGGTCGACGGCGTTGTAGGCGGCGTTCAGCTTGCCGTCCGCGAACCACCTCGCCACCGGCGCGCCGGACCAGTCGAGGGTCTGGGTGAACGGTGTGGACCACGTGACCAGGTCTCGCGCCTGCGTCGCCCAGAACCCGAGGCGGTCGGCCGCGGCGTCCTCGTACATGGACGGCTGGGCGTTCGCCTGGGCCGCGAAGGCCGAGCTCGGCGGGAACGCCCGCGTCTCGTGCAGGAGGTTCTCGAGGCTGGGGGCGGTGGTCTCGTTCTCTGGCACGCTTACCTCCGGTGCGCATCGTCGCTGGTGCGGTCCCGCCGGGCGCGGCACGCCACGTCCCGGGACGGCGGGCCCCGCGGGGTCTCGCCGTCGGGAGTCTAGACCTCACGCGTGACCGGGGTCACGCCGTCCACGGTTCGGCCGCCCTCCTTGCAAACCGGGTCCGGGCCGCCGGAACAATTCCGTAGCCCGTCCGGCAACGGACTGGTAGATCTCGACCATGACCACCCTCGACGTGACCTGGCCGCGGCAGGTGGGCCCGCTCGTCCTGCGCCCCCCGTCGAGCCGGGACGTGGACCAGGTGCTCGCGTGGCGCAACCACCCCGACGTCACACGGTGGCTGCTGCGCACGGTGGTCGAACCGGACGCGTTCCGCGAGAAGTGGCTCGCCTCGGTCGACGACCCCGCCGACCACTCGGTCGTCGCCGACCTGGACGGCGTCGTCGTCGGCACGGGTTCGCTGTCCGTCCACGACGGCGAGGGCCAGATCCAGGGCGACGTCTGGCGTGGCGCGGAGGGCTCGCTCGGCTACCTCATCGACCCGGCGTACGCGGGTCGCGGGTTCGCGACCGCCATCGCACGAGCGCTGCTCGACGTCGGGTTCCACGACCTGGGCCTGCACCGCGTCACCGCGGGCTGCTTCGCGGCGAACGCGGCCTCGTGGCGGGTCATGGAGAAGCTCGGCATGCGCCGCGAGCAGCACGGCGTCCAGGACTCGTGGCACGCCGAGCTGGGCTGGCTCGACGGCTACACGTACGCCGTGCTCCGCAGCGAGTGGGCCGCCACGCCGTAGTCGCAGGGCTGCTCACAGGCCGGCGCAGGACTCAGAGGCTGGCACAAGAACGGCGCCCGGGTTTGCTCGACCGAGCGCCGTCCTCGCCGGTCCGGACGCGGGTAGCAGGCGCGTCGTGCTTTCACCGGGCGGGTCCGTTCCCACCGAGTGCGTCCTCAACCGGGGACTTCCTGTGCGTGGGTCCCGGCGTCCGGCCGTTGACTTCCATGGAACGTCACCCGGGCCGGGGTCGCAAGGGCGGGCGCCCTCGGGGAAGGGCGCGTCAGCCCCGCCGGTAGGACCACCAGCGCCTCAGCAGCCACGCGGCCGCGGCGGCGCCGACCAGAGCGCCGAGGACGAGCACCGCCGTCGGCGGCCGCAGCACGCGGCGCAGCGCGACCGGGCGGGTGAAGGTGAGCACGCCCCAGCCGTGCTCCACGGCCGCGCGCCGCAGGCTGCGGTCGGGGTTGACGGCGAAGCCGTGCCCGACGGCGGCGAGCATGGGCGCGTCGGTGATGGAGTCGGAGTAGGCGAAGGAGCGCTCCAGGTCGTACCCCTGCGCGGCGGCGAGGTCGCGGACGGCCTCGGCCTTCTGCTCGCCGTAGGCGTAGAACTCGATCTCGCCGGTGTAGCGGCCGTCGTCGACGGCCATCCGGGTGGCGACGACGTGGTCGGCCCCGAGCACGGTGGCGATCGGCTCGACGAGCTCGGCGCCCGAGGCCGAGACGACCACGACGTCGTGCCCCAGCTCGTGGTGCTCGGCGATGAGCTCGACCGCCTCGGCGTAGACGTACGGGTCGATGAGCTCGTGCACGGTCTCCGCGACGATCTGCTGGACCTTGCTCACCTCCCAGCCGGTCGCGAGCTCGGACAGGTGCTTGCGCATCCGCTCCGTCTGGTCGGCGTCGGCGTTGCCGGCGAGGAAGAGCAGGTGGGCATACGCACTGCGCAGCACGTCGCCGCGCGTGATGAGCCCGCCGGCGTAGAACGGCTTGGAGAAGGCGGCCGACGAGCTGGTCGCGATGATCGTCTTGTCCAGGTCGAAGAAGGCGGCGACCCGGTGGCCCTGCGCCGTGCGGGCGCGGGGCGGCGTCACGGCCGGGTCGTGCGGCTGGGCGCTCACGCAGGTGAGCCTATCGGTGCCGGTCGGCAGGTCGAGGGGTGCGGCCCGCCGGGAACTGTCCACGCTCATTGTGCACAACTCTTGTGCATAGGGAGTGTGCAGAGATACTGTGCACGCATGGCCGAGCAGAAGGACCGCCCGTACACCCATCTCGAGCTCACCGCCGAGGCGGCCAAGGTGCTCGCGCACCCGCTGCGCTCGCGGCTGCTCGGCGCCCTGCGGCGCGGCGGCCCGGCGTCGGCGACCGCGCTCGCGGCCGAGCTGACCACGAACACCGGCGCGACGAGCTACCACCTGCGCAAGATGGAGTCCGTCGGGCTCGTGGCCGACACCCAGGAGGGACGCGGCAAGGAGCGGATCTGGAAGGCCGCCACGCAGAGCCACGGGTGGAACGACTCCGACTTCGCCGGCGACGAGGACGCGCGCACGGCCCTCGGCTGGCTGGTGCGCGACTACCACCGGCAGTTCGACACGAACTACAGCCACTGGCTCGACGTCGCCGAGTCGTGGCCCGCCGAGTGGCAGGACGTCTCCGGCATGACCGACACCTGGGTGGACGTGACGCCCGAGCAGGCCCGTGCCCTGGAGGACGAGCTCGAGGCCGTCGTCAACAAGTACCTGCGTCTCGGCACCGGCGACCCGCGCGCCCGGCGCCTGCACCTGTGGCGGTTCACGTTCCCGCTCGACGCCGACGACGTGCCGGACGACGGCACTGCGTCCGACGGCGGCGCGTCCGACGGCGTGGCCGGGCGATGACCGCCCTGTCGCCGGCTGCCGCGCGCCGGGTCTTCCTCCTGCTCAGCGCGACCCGCTGGTTCCCCGTCGGGCTGGTGGTGGCCGTCACGACCCTGCTGCCCATCGAGCGCGGGCTGTCCGTCACGCAGACCCTCACGCTCGCGTCCATCACCGGGATCGTCGTGTTCGCCCTCGAGCTGCCGACCGGCGGGACGGCGGACGCGCTCGGCCGCCGGCCCGTGCTGGTGGCGGCGGCGTCGATGCAGGTGCTCGCCGCGACCCTGTTCGCGACGGCGCAGAGCTTCTGGGCGTTCGCGCTCGCTGCCGCCGCGATGGGCACCTTCCGGGCGCTGGACTCCGGGCCGATGGAGGCCTGGTTCGTCGACACCGTGCACGCCACCACCCCGGGCGCCGACGTCGACCGGACGCTGTCGCAGCAGGGCGGGGTCATGGGCACGGCGATGGCGGTGGGAGCACTGGCCTCCAGCGCCCTGGTGTGGTGGCACCCCGTGACGGCCTGGTCGGCGCTCACGCTGCCGTACGTCGTCTACGCCGTGCTCGCCGTCGCGCACCTCGTGATGGTGTGCGTGCTGCTCCAGGAGGACCGGCCGGTCCCGGCGGGCGCGCGTGTCGCGCCCGGCCGGTCGAGGGCACGTCGTGCCCTCGCGGAGGCCCGCCGCACGCCGGCGGTGATCGCCGACGGGCTGCGGCTGGCGGGTTCCAATCGCGTGCTGCTGGGCCTGCTGCTCGTCGAGCTGTTCTGGTCGGTCGCGATGGTCGCGTACGAGTCGCTCATGCCGATCCGGCTGTCCGAGCTGCTCGGCAGCGAGCAGGAGGCCGGGGCGATCATGGGGGTGGTCGCGTCGGCGGGCTGGGGGGTGTTCGCCCTCGGGTCGGCGCTCGCCGGCCTGGCCTCGCGCCGCATCGGCGTCGTGCGCGCGGCGATGATCACCCGGGTGCTCAACGGCCTGGGCGTGGTCTGGATGGGGCTCACCGCGGGGCCGGCCGGGCTGGTCGTGGCGTACCTCGTGACCTACTCCCTGCACGGGGCGGGCGGGCCCACGTACCAGGCGCTGCTGCACCGGGAGGCCGAGTCGCGCAACCGCTCCACCGTGCTGTCGATGGCGTCCATGGTGGCGTTCGTGTCGTACGCGCTCGCGTCGCCCGTGCTCGGCCGGTTCTCCGAGCTGACCTCCACGCCGGTCGCGATGATCGTCGCCGGCACGTTCAGCATCCTCGGGGTGCTCTGCTTCCTGCCCGCCCGACGGCACGAGCGCGCGCTGGTGGCCTCCGGCCGGGCCGCCGTCAGCGTCTGACGGCGGCCGAGCCCGCCCCCAGGGGCCGGCCCTCCACAGACTGACCAGGGCCGCACCCGCGGTCGTGGCGCGGCGGCCAGCCTGGGCGCCATGGACGACGCACCCGAGCCGCTCGCGGCGAGCACCCGCACCCTGCCGACCTCCGCCCGCGCCGAGCTCCCGTGGCTCACCGGCCCGCCGGGGACACGGCGCACCGGCCGCACCGCGCGGACGGTGGCCGTCGTCGGCGCATGCGGCGGGGCCGGGACGAGCACGCTCGCCGCGGCCGTGGCGCACGGGCTGCGGCGCTCCGGCGAGCCCGCCGTGCTCGTGGACCTCGACGTCCCCGGGCCCGGGCAGGACGTGCTGCTCGGGATCGAGGACGAGCCCGGCGCGCGATGGCCGGAGCTCGCCGCCGCGCGCGGCGACGTCGACGGCGAGGGGCTCCTCGCCGCGCTGCCGCGGTGGCGCACGGTGCCCGTGCTGTCCGCGAGCCGGCAGCAGCCGGACCCGCCCGACGACGCCGTCGTCCTCGACGTGACGACCGCCCTCCTGAGGGCCGGCGAGAGCGTCGTCCTGGACCTGCCGCGGCCCACGGCATGGTCGCGGGCCGCCGGCCTGCTCGCGGCCGCGGCGGACGTGGCGCTGCTCGTCGTCCCCTGCACGGTGCCGGGGGTGGCCGGAGCCGTGGCGACCTGCGCCGGGCTGCACGCCGCGCGGGTGCGCGAGCCCTGGGTCGTGGCCCGCCGGCCCGTGCCAGGTCGTGTCGACGCCGCGGCACTGGAGGCGGCCCTGGGCCTCGACGTCGTCGCCGAGGCACGGTGGGACGGCCGGCTCGCAGACGCCGTCGACCGCGGGGAGGGGCCACCGGTCGGGCGCCGCAGCGCGCTCGGACGGGTGGCCGCCGGCCTGGCCGCGGCGCTGCAGGGGGCGTCGTGAGACCGCGGCCGGTGGAGCGCAGCCTGCTCGACGACGTGCGCGACCGCGTCGCCGGGGCGGCCGTCGACGACGACGCGGTGCGGGCCGCGCTGGTGGCGAGCGGGCGCGTCATCGGCTCCTCCGCGCTGACAGACCTCACGCGGGCCGCGCGCGCCGAGCTCACGGGCGCCGGGCCGCTGCAGGCCCTGCTCGACCAGCCTGGCGTGACCGACGTGCTGGTCAACGGGCCCGACCAGGTGTGGGTGGACCGTGGCGACGGGCTGCACCGGGCCGACCTGGATCTCGGCAGCCCGGCCGCCGTGCGGGCGCTCGCGGTCCGGATGGCGGCCGTGGCCGGCCAGCGGCTCGACGACGCGGCGCCCACCGTCGACGCCCGCATGCCCGACGGCACCCGCCTGCACGCCGTCGTCGACCCCGTGGCGCCGTCGGGCGCCGTGATCGCGCTCCGGGTGCTGCGGCAGGCGACGCTCGACCTCGAGGCGCTCGTCGCCTCCGGCGGGGTGTCGCCACAGTGGCGCCCCACCCTGGCCGCGCTCGTGGGCGGGCGGGCGAACCTGCTCATCAGCGGCGGCACGGGCACGGGCAAGACGACGCTGCTCGCCGCGCTGCTCGGGCTGGTTCCGTCGCGCGAACGGATCCTCGTGGTCGAGGAGGCGCGCGAGCTGGCGCCGCAGCACCCGCACGTCGTGGGGCTGGCCGCGCGGCGCCCCAACGTCGAGGGCGTCGGCGAGGTGAGCCTCACGGACCTCGTGCGGGGCGCCCTGCGGATGCGGCCCGACCGCATCGTCGTCGGCGAGTGCCGCGGCGCCGAGGTGCGCGAGCTGCTGCTCGCCATGAACACCGGCCACGACGGCGGCATGGCCACGGTGCACGCCAACGCCGCCGAGCACGTGCCGGCCCGCCTCGAGGCGCTCGCGGCCCTGGCAGGGATGCCGCGGGAGGCAGTCGCGGCACAGGCGGCGGCCGCCCTGGACGTGGTGCTCCACCTGCGGCGCTCCCGCGGTCGCCGGTACGTCGCCGAGGTCGGCCTGGTGGACCGGGACGACGACGGCCGGCTCGCGGTGCGGCAGGCCGCGCGGTGGGGCGGGGAGGGATCGCCCGTGCCCGGGCCCGCATGGGACGAGCTCGCCGGCCGGTGGTCGGGGTGCTGAGCGTCCTGGCCGGTGCGTGCGTGGGCCTCGCCGTCCTCGCGGTGCTCGCACCGGGCGGCCGTCGCGCCGAGGTGTTGGTCCGGTCTCCCGCGCGCCCTCGGACGGCCCGGTGGCGACGGGCGGCCGGCAGGTCGCCCGCCGCGGCCGGGGACGAGGTCCGGGTGGCGGTCGCGCAGGTGGTCGCGCTGCTGCGTGCCGGCGCCCCGCCGGCCGCGGCCTGGTCGCGGGCCCTCGGGGTACGCGTCGACCTGGCGGGGCTGCCCGACGCCGACGAGCTGGCACCGGTGGTCGGCGGCGCGCAGCACGCCCGGTCGGTGGTGGCCGCCGCCCGGCTCGCCGGCGACGTCGGGGCCCCGCTGGGCGGGGTGCTGGACGCGGTCTCCGGCGCCCTGGTGGCCGAGGCGGAGGCACGTGCGGAACGGGAGGCGTCGCTGGCCGGCCCGCGGGCCACGACGCAGGTGCTCCTGTGGCTGCCCGTGCTCGGGGCGCTGCTCGGGTGGGCGCTCGGCGCCGACCCGCTCGCGACGGCCACCGACGGCGGCGCCGGGACCGCGGCCGTCTCGCTCGGCGTGCTCCTCCTGGTGGCCGGGCGGCTGTGGACGGGGCGCCTCGTCGCCGCGGCCCGCACGGCGGGGGAGGGGACGGCATGAGCGGCGGACCGGCCGTCGTCGCGTCAGCGGTCGGGCTGCTGGTGCTCGTCGCGGCGTCGCCGTGGTGGGCCGCCGGTCGAGGGGCGCGTCGTCGCGCCGGGCACCAGGTCGCGGGCGCCGGTCCGGGCGAGGCCGGGATCGGGGGTCCGGGCGGAGCTGCCGGTGGCGTCGGTGCGTCGCCGGACGCCGGGCCGGACGCCGAGCTGCCCGTGCTGCTGGAGCTGCTCGCCGCGGCCATGCGGGCCGGCGCGGGGGTGCCGCGGGCGCTCGAGGCGACGGCGGACGCCGTGCGGGGGAACGACGCGCCCGCCCTGCGCGCGGCCGCCGAGGCCCTGCGCCTGGGAGCGGACTGGGACACCGCCTGGCGGGGAGCGCCCGCACGGCTCGGACCGCTGCGCCGCGCCCTGCGCGGGGCATGGGTGGACGGCGCGGCGTCGTCCGACGCCCTGCGCGCCGCGCGGGACGAGGCGCTGCACGAACGGCGCGCCGCGGCCGCGACGGCCGCGGCCCGCCTCGGCGTGCGGCTCGTGCTGCCGCTCGGGGCGTGCTTCCTGCCGGCCTTCGTGCTGGTCGGCCTCGCCCCGGTGCTCATCGCGCTGGGCGTCGACCTGCTGTCCGGCTGACAGGACGACCCGACCCTGCGTGCGCCCCAAGGTCCGGCGCATCACGACGTCCGGCCGACCGGCCGGAGGAACGAGGAGGAGGAACACGATGAGGAACACGACGGAGACCGGGGACGGCGAACGCGCCCCCGGCGGGCGCGATGAGGAGCAGCACGCCAGGGCGGGCACCCAGGAGCTCGACCCCGAGGCGGGGCTGGCGACAGCGGAGTACGCCGTGGCCACGGTCGCGGCGGTCGGGTTCGCAGGGCTGCTCATCGCGGTGCTGAAGAGCGACACGGTGCGAGGCCTGCTGGAGAGCATCATCAGCTCGGCGCTGTCGGTCTGATGCACCGGCATCGCAGCAGCGAGGTACGTGCCGCCGATCCGCAGCGCGGCGCGGTCACCGCCGAGCTCGCCGTCGGGCTGCCCGTGGTGGTGCTCCTGCTGGTCGCGGTGCTGACCCTCACGGCCGCGTCCACGGCGCAGATGCGCGCCCTGGACGCGGCCCGTGCCGGGGCGCGCGCCTACGCGATCGGCGAGGACGACGCCGCCGTGCGGCAGACGGTCGCGCGGGTGGGCGGCGACGACGCCCAGCTCGGCGTCAGCCGCGACGACACGTGGGTGCGGGTCACCGTGACCCGCCCGGTCGTGGGCGGCTGGTTCGCCGCGGCGCCGTTGCGCGCCACCGGCGAGGCGACGGCGTGGGTGGAGCCGTGAGGCGGGAACGCGGGGCGGGCACGGTCCTCGTGCTCGCGCTCGCCGCCGTCGTCGTGCTCATGGCGCTCGCCGTCGGCGCGCTGGGGTCCGCCCAGCGCGCCCGGGGCACGGCGCAGGCGGCGGCCGACCTGGGTGCGCTGGCCGCGGCGACCGCCCTGCGGCACGGCGCCGACGCGTGCGCGACCGCCGGCGAGGCGGTCCGGCGCAACGGTGCCGGGCTCGCGGCGTGCGCGCCGGAGCCCGGCGGGGTGGTGGGTGTCACGACCACGCGGGCGGCCGTCGGCACGGACGACGGGCCGTGGCGCGGGCTGCTCGGCGACGCCCGGGCCCACGCACGGGCCGGGCCGCGACCCGCCGAGCTGCCGCCGCCCGGGCCCTCGGGCGCGCACGCGCCGCCTGCCTCGCCGGTGCCGCGGGGGACGCCGTGACCGCGGCGCGACGACGCCGGGCCGGAGCACCTCGGACAGGTGCTCCGACCCGGCGCCCCGGTCGTCGAACCGGTTGTCGAACCGGTTGTCGAACCGGTTGTCGAACCGGTTGTCGAACCGGTTGTCGAACCGGTTGTCGAACCGGTTGTCGAACCGGTTGTCGAACCGGTTGTCGAACCGGGTCAGTCCGGGATGACGACCCCCGTCAGCGGCGCGACCAACGGGTCGATCTCGTCCGCGTCGGGGACCTGCGACGCGCCGGGGGCGAAGCTCGCCCGCGGGCCGGTGACCGGCAGGTCCAGCGTCGTCGCGCCG
The DNA here is from genome assembly GCF_014635665.1 of Isoptericola cucumis. Taxonomy (GTDB): domain Bacteria; phylum Actinomycetota; class Actinomycetes; order Actinomycetales; family Cellulomonadaceae; genus Isoptericola; species Isoptericola cucumis. The sequence goes on along the minus strand of NZ_BMDG01000001.1, from coordinate 257,507 downwards.
AGGTCGACGGAGTACTCGGACGCGGCCGGGTCCACCGTGACGGTGGCACCGCGGTCGGTCCCCATGACGACGAGCCCGAGCTGGTGGCCGGCCGGGACGACCAGGTCGTTCGCCTGCATCTCGACCGTCAGGCGGTGCGTGCCCGCCCCGTCGAGACGTGCCCAGCCGCGGGCGAGGACCTGCAGGTCCGTGGGGCCGATGCGGCGCTCGACGTCGAGGTAGCACGCGTCGTCGACCGCCGACGCGGCGCCCCAGCAGGACTCGGTCTCGAGCGTGAGCGCCCCGTCGCCCTGCGGCAGCACTCGGTCGGCAGGGCCGTAGTCGACGAGGCCGACCGTGACCTGCCCGGTCGGTGCGTCGCTGGAGAGGGTCGTGGTCACCGACGGGGTGCCGGAGACCCGCAGGTCGTCGCGGAGCGTCCCCGTCGTGAACAGCAGGCGGTGCGGGTTCTCGCCCGCGCCGAGCGCCTGGCTGAACCGCTGGGAGGGGTCGTTGACCCAGTCCGCGTCGACGGCAGGGCCGCCGGCGCCGAGGCTCAGCGAGCCGTCGGCCTTGGGGCGGAGCTTCGTCGTGCGCTTCGCCGCGGGCCAGTCGTCCTGCTCGACCCACTCGTCCGGCGCGACCTCGACCCGGACGGCCGGCTCCCGGTCGATGCCGTTGCGGACGCCGTGCAGCTCGTGGTCGAACCAGCGGTGCAGGGTGTCGACCCACGCGGCGCGGTCCGAGTCGAACGGATCCACGTGCCCGAGCCGGGAGAGCCACATCTTGCGGTCCACGCCGTGCTCGCCCAGCGCCTCCCACCAGCGCGAGAAGTTCGGGGTGTCGACGTTGGTGTCCTGCAGCCCGTGCATGACGAACACGGACGCCGTGACCTGCGAGGCGTCGCCGAGCGTCCCCGCCCGGTAGTCGCGCTCGTCCCAGAACGCGTTGTGCGCCCCGGTGTCGTCGGCCGAGTCGGCCGTCATCTGCTCGAGCTGTGCGGAGCAGCTCGTCGCCTCGTGCCGGTCGCCCGCGACGTACTCCGACAGCCACGCGGGGTACCCGGTGGAGAAGGGGAGGCCCTGCGCCCGGTCGTAGTCGTACCAGGAGGAGATGGCGGCGATCGGCACGATCGTCTCGAGGCCCTCGACGCCGGTCGCGGCGACCCCGTTCGCCAGGGTCCCGTCGTACGACTTGCCGATCATGCCGGTGGCGCCCGTGCTCCACGACGCCTCGGCGGGGGTCCCGTCGGCGTAGGACGCCGTGCCGCGGCCGTTCAGCCAGTCCACCACGGCCTTGACCGACAGGATGTCGGACGGGCCGCCGTGGTCGGTGCAGCCGGTCGAGCGGCCGGTGCCCGCCATGTCGACCGCCACGAAGGCGTACCCGCGCGGCACGAAGTAGTTGTCGTAGAACAGCGGGAAGGACTCGATGGTCCCGTCCGCGTCGTAGGTCTTGAGCTCGCTCTCGTTGCCGCGCCCGCAGCAGGAGTAGTACGGGCTGGCGTCCATGACGACAGGCACCTCGGCCTCGCCGTTGAGCTCGGCGGGGCGGATCAGGTCGGCGGCGATGCGCTCGGGCTGCCCGTCGCCGTCCAGGTCCGGCGCGTCGACCCAGACCGACTCCTTGATCGCGTCGCCGTAGGAGTAGACGGGAGCGGTGGCCCCGTCGTCGCCCAGGACATAGGGCTGCCCGTCAGCGGCCGGTGGTGGGGCGGCCGGCGCCGCGGTGGCCGGCACCGCGGCACCCGCCGCGACGACGAGGCCGGTGAACGCCGCGACGAGCGCGGCCCCGACCGGGCGGGACGAACGTCTGCCAGAACCTCGGGACACTCCCATGTGCTTTCCCTCCGACGGGCCGATGGTGGCGCTCGCAACGTACCGAGGTCACCGGGGTGGCGCCACGGCAACGACCGCGGCGCCACCACGGCCGGAGGGCCGGCGTCAGGAGGGGTTCACGTGGAACAGCGCCGCGCGCTCGCTGATCTTCCGGGCGCGCGCGAGCCGCGGCTTGTCGGAGCCGTCGCGGATCACGGACCCCGAGGCCTCGAAGTCGGCGAGGAAGTCGACGGCCCACGCGACGTCGGCGCTGGACGGGCTGAACGACTCGTTGATGACCGCGGGGGTCTCCAGGTCGAGGCAGAGCTTGCCGGTGAGGCCGAGGGCCACGCCGTCGGCGGACTGCTCGCGCAGCAGGGAGTGGCTGGTGCCGACCGTCGGGCCGTCGATCGGCCCCGGCAGGCCGCCGATGCGGCTGGCGGTGACGAGGCGCGAGCGCGGGTACGCCATCGCGAGCGACTCGTTGGCGGTGCCAGTGTCCCGGCGGTAGTCGCCCGAGCCGAACGCCAGGCGGAACGCGCCGGGCGCGCGCGCGATGCTCACCGCGTCCTCGATGCCGAGGGCCGACTCGACGAGCGGGATGACGGGCACGTTGCCACCGAGGCGCTGTGCGGTGTCGACCACCTGGTCCGGGGACTCGGTCTTGGCGAGCATGACGCCCAGCAGGCCGTCGGCGTCCCACAGCGCGCGGATGTCGTCGGCCCACGCCTGCGAGCCGCGCTCGTTGATCCGCACCCAGGCGCGCCCGCCGCCCGCGAACCAGTCGAGGACCTTGGAGCGGGCCTCACCCTTGAGGCTGTCGTCGACCGCGTCCTCGCAGTCGAGGATGACCTGGTCGGCGCGAGAGAGCTGGGCGTCGTCGAAGGCGTCGGCCCGCAGGGCGGACAGCAGGAGCCACGAGCGGGAGTTGGCGGCGTCGACGCGCGTCTCCTCGCGAGAACGTCGGCGTTCGGCGAGGTCGATATCGATAGTCACCCCATGATCGTAGATTCTGCGGGCGCGTGGCTCAGTACCGCATCCAACAAGCGCACGGCCGCGGACTTGTCGAGTGGGGCGTTGTCGCTGCCGCACTTCGGCGACTGCACGCACGCGGGGCAGCCCTCGGCGCACGTGCACGCGGCGATCGCGTCCCGCGTCGCCTGCAGCCACCGCGCGCCGAGCCGGAAGCCGCGCTCGGCGAAGCCCGCGCCGCCGGGGTACGCGTCGTACACGAACACGGTCGCCTGGCCGGTGTCCGCGTGCAGCGCGGTCGAGACCCCGCCGAGGTCCCAGCGGTCGCAGGTGGCGAGCAGGGGCAGCAGCCCGATCGACGCGTGCTCGGCGGCGTGCAGGGCCCCCGGCGCCTCGTCTTCGCTCACGCCCGCGGCGCGCAGCACGAAGTCGGGCACCGACCACCAGACCGCCGTCGTGGCCAGAGTGCGCGACGGCAGGTCGAGCGGCTCGGTGCCGAGCACCTGCATGTCCGGCAGCCGGCGCCGCTGGAAGCTCACGACCTGGCTCGTCACCTCGACCGGGCCGAGCCCCCACGTGACGGGCCCCCACTCGTGCTCGACGACCGGCCGCCCCTCGTGGTCGTCCTCCACCGCGATCTCCATCACCTCGCGCGACCAGGTGGCGTGGTCGACGTCGCGGCGCACCACGAGCGCCACCCCGTCGTCGAGGTCGAGGTGGTCGACGACGAACGTCGTCCCCTGGTGCGTGTACACGGCGCCGTCGTGCACCTGCCCGTCGGCCGAGCCGGCGTCGACCGTGCCGAGCAGCCGTCCCGTGGTCGCCTCGACCACGCGCACGGGCCGCCCGCCCGAGCCGCGCAGGTCCGCCATCGCGGAGGCCGGCTGCGCGTGGGTCCAGTACCAGCCCGACCGACGGCGTCGCAGCGCACCCCGGGCGACCAGCACGTCCAGGACCTCGCGCACCACGGCGGGATCGCCGAACGCGGCCAGGTCGTCCGTGCGCAGCGGCACCTCCTGCGCGGCCGCGCACAGCTGCGGGGCCAGCACGTGCGGGTTGGCCGGGTCGAAGACCGTGGCCTCGAGCGGGGCGTCGAGGAGGGCCTCGGGGTGCGTGACGAGATAGGTGTCGAGGGGGTCCTCGCGCGCGACAAACGCGACCAGGCCGTCCGCGCCGGCGCGGCCCGCGCGGCCGGCCTGCTGCCACAGGGACACCCGGGTGCCCGGCCAGCCCGCGACCAGGACGGCGTCCAGCCCGGAGACGTCCACCCCCAGCTCGAGGGCGCTGGTGGTGGCGAGCCCGCGCACGGCGCCGGTGCGCAGCGCCTGCTCCAGCTCACGACGCTCCTCCGGCAGGTACCCGCCGCGGTAGCTCGCCACGCGGGCGGCGAGGTCGTCCGGCGCCCCGCGCAGGTGGTCGCGCGCCCGCTGGGCCACGGACTCCGCGCCCCGGCGCGAGCGGGTGAACGCGAGCGTGCGCGCCCCGTGGGCGGTGAGGTCGGCCAGCAGGTCGGCGACCTCCGCGGTGGCGGAGCGGCGCGGGTGCGGCGCGGCCGCGTCGGGCGTGACGACGGCCTCCGCCTCGCGCTCGGTGTGCCCCGGGTCGAGGGGGTCCGGCAGCGCCCACGGGTCGTCGGCCGCGGGCTCGTCGCCGGCCCCCGACCGCTCGAACCCGGCGATCTCCGGCGGCTGCCACAGCGCGACCGTGCGGCGGCCTGCGGGGGAGGCGTCGGCCGTGACGGTGACGACCTCGTCCGGGGAGACGCCCACCAGGCGCGCGGTGCTCACCGCCGGCTCGGCCGTCGTCGCGCTGGCGACGACGAACACCGGCCCGCCGGCGAGGTTCTCCGGGGCGGCGCCGCTTGCGCCAGGGCTCGCGCCAGGGCCAGGGTCGGGGCGCGGGGCGTGGTGCGCCGCGAGCCGAGCCAACCGGCGCAGCACCAGCGACACGTGCGCGCCGAAGACCCCCCGGTACGCGTGGCCCTCGTCCACCACGACGTAGCGCAGGGAGCGCAGCAGCCGCGCCCAGCGGCGGTGGTTCGGCAGCAGCGAGAAGTGCAGGAAGTCGGGGTTGGTCAGCACCACGTCGGCGTGCTCGACGACCCACCGGCGCTCGTCCGGCCCGGTGTCGCCGTCGCAGGTCGCGACCCGCAGCCCCGACGGCGCGGTGGGGCTGACGCCCATGGCGGTCACGAGGCGCTCCAGCCCCACGAGCTGGTCGGCCGCCAGCGCCTTCGTCGGCGCGAGGTACAGGACGGTGCCGCGCCGGGCGGCGGGCTCGATCCGGCCGGGGTCGGCGGCCTCGGCACGGGCACGGGCCCGCACCGCCGTGAGCGCCGGGAGCCAGAACGCCAGCGACTTGCCCGACCCGGTCGACGTCGCGAGCGCCACGTGCCGCCCACCGTGCGCCGCGTCCGCCGCGACGACCTGGTGCGCCCAGGGCCGTTCGACGCCGAGCGCCCGGTACCCCGCGACGACGTCCGGGTCGGCCCAGTCCGGCCACTCGCCCGTGACGCCCGCTCGGGCGGGGAACGTGCGCGCGTGCGTGAGCCGGTCGGCGCGGGCGCCGTGCGCGGTCAGCACGTCCAGCAGCGGGTGCCGGTCCGGGTCGTGGGGCAGGGCGTCGGGCACGGAGCAGGTCAGCCGAGCAGCGCGGCGCCCATGGCGCGCGACAGGTACCAGGGGTCGACGACGGCCGTGAGCTCGCGCGCGGAGTGCATCGACAGGATGGCGGCGCCGACGTCCACCACCCGGATGCCGAGGCGCGTGGCGGTGATCGGCCCGATCGTCGACCCGCACGGGATGGTGTTGTTCGAGACGAACTCCTGGCTCGGCACCCCCGCCGCGGCGCAGGCGGCGTGCCAGCGCGCGGCGCCGTGCGCGTCGGTGGCGTACCGCTGGTTCGCGTTGATCTTGAGGATCGGCCCGCCGCCGGCGACGGGGTGGTTGGCCGGGTCATGACGCTCGGGGTAGTTCGGGTGCACGGCGTGCCCGACGTCGGACGACACGCACCACGACGCCGCGAACGCCCGCTGCCGCCCCGCCTCACCGGCGCCGAGCCCCGTCGACACCCGGCGCAGCACGTCCTCGAGGAACGGGCCGGCGGCACCCGAGCGGGAGCCGGAGCCGATCTCCTCGTGGTCGAACGCGGCGAGCACGCCGATGCCGGTGAGCTCCGCCGGGTCGGCGCCCAGCAGCGCGGTCAGCGCGGCGTGCGTGGAGAGCAGGTTGTCCAGGCGGCCCGACGCCCACAGGGCCTCGCCCGCGCCGAACGCGCGCGGCGCCTGGGTGTCCGCGACGACGACGTCGTAGCCGAGGACGTCGGCCGCGTCGACGCCGGCGCCGTCGTCCGCCGTCGCGGCGAGCGCCGCGAGCACGTCGGCGTCCGCGACGTCGCCGAGCCCGAAGACCGGCTGCGTGTGGCGCTGCTTGTCGAGGGCGAGACCGTCGTTGACGGACCGGTCCAGGTGCACGGCCAGCTGCGGGATGCGGGCGAACGGGCCGGTGCGCACGAGGTGCTCGCCGCCGTCCGCCGTCACGACGCGCCCCGCCAGCTCCAGCTCGCGGTCGAGCCACGAGTTGAGCAGCGGCCCGCCGTAGACCTCGACGCCGGCCTGCTGCCAGCCGTGGCCGCCGGTCGTGGGGCGCGGCTTGAGTTTGAACCCGGGGGAGTCGGTGTGCGTGCCCAGGACCGTGAACGGCGTCGTCGGGCCCGCGGCCGGCGGGACGACGACGGCGATCGCGGCGCCGTCGCGCACGACGACGTACCGGCCCCCGGGAGCCAGGTCCCAGGCGTCCGTCTCGGTCAGGCGGGTGAAGCCGGCCGCCTCGGCGCGGCGGGCGACCTCCGCCGCCGCGTGGTACGACGACGGCGACGCGGTGACGAAGGCGCCGAGGTCCTCGGCGTGGGCGCGGGCGGCTTCCGGGACGGGCTCGAACGGCATGTCCGGCATCTTCCCACGCGCGCGGGGCGGAGGGTCAGCCCCCGGCCCGCTCCTCCCACGAGCCGTCGCCGGCGACGGTGACCGTGAACGGGGCGGAGAGGACCAGGTCGCCCGCGGCGACGTCCTCGGGCCACAGCCGGGAGAGCGCCCGCACCTCGTACTCGCCGGGCGGCAGGTCGGTGTCGAAGGACGTCTGGCCCTCCGCACGCCCGCCGGGGGCGCAGGTGGTGCTCGGGTAGTCGCTCGCGAGGCCGTCCAGCGCCCCGCCGGCCTGCGGCCCGAGCTCGACCGGGCTCTCCGTCATGTTGATCCCCACGTCCACCACGACCCCGTCCTGCGCCCACACCAGGGTCGGGCCGATCGCCAGGGCGTCGGCGGGGACGTCGCCGGGGACGGTGAGCCGGGTCGCGACGGTGAGCACCGGGCTGGTCGCCGGGCCGGCCGCGCCGACGGGACCCGTGGCCCCGAGCGACCAGCCCGCCGGGCCGGCAGGCAGCTCGTCGACCGCCATGCCGCAGACCAGCTCCGTGCCCTCGAGCCAGCCCGGCTGGTAGCCGTCGTCGATCACGTCGACGGCGGACGGGCCCTGCGCGTGGTCGGGCGCGTCGTCGGGAGCCGCGTCGTCCTGCTCGGTGCCCTCTCCGGTGCCTTCTCCGGTGCCGGACTCCTCCGGCTCGGGCGTGGGCGAGGGAGTCACCGCCGGCCCGGGCAGCGGCGTGGGCGGGTCGGGCAGCAGGGCGGCGCCACCGAGGGCGAGCATCCCGGCGACGGCGAGCGTCGTCGCCCCGATCCCGGCCTGCTTGGCCGCGCGGCGCCGGCGCACCCGGCCCCGGACCGCTCCGAGCGCACCGTCGGGCGCGTCGCCCAGGGCCGACGAGGCGGCGCCGAGGCCTGCCAGCGCGTCGAGCTCGCGGCGGAGCGCCTCGTCGGTGCGGGCGTCCGCCCAGTCGTCGCGGGCGTGGTTGCCGGTCATCGTGCGGCCCTCCGGTCCGTGGTCACATGGCCGGCGGTGCGGCCGTCCCGCTCGTCGGGCACGCGGAGCACGTCGCGCAGGCTCGCCGTCGCGTCCGCCAGGTAGCGCTTGACGGTGCCCTGCGCGAGGCCGAGCGCTTCGGCCACCTGCGGCACCGTGAGGTCCTCGAAGTACCGCAGGACGACGCACGCCCGCTCCCGCGGGGCGAGCCGCCCCAGCGCCGCGGCGACGTCGGCCCGCGCCGTCGCGCCCGACGCCGCTCCCAGGACCTGGTCGTCGACGGCCACGAGGTGCCGCCGCTCGTTCCACCGCCGTCGTCGCCGGTACTCGTCGAGGTAGAGGGTGAGGATCGCGCGGCGCACGTACGCCTCGCTCGTTCCGCCCTCCAGCGGGTGCACGCCGGGCGCGGTCCGCGGGCCGCGGCGCAGCCGCGAGAACACCTTGACCAGCGCGTCCTGCACCAGGTCCTCCGCCTGCCGCTGGTCGCCGCACAGCACGTAGGCGTACCCGACCAGGGCGCGTCCCCGCCCCCGCGCGAGCTCGGCGAGCTCGTCCTCCCACATGGCCATCAGTGCCTCCTGTGCGCCGTCCTACCCTTCACGACGCACGGGACGCCCGCACCGTTGGGGCGGATCACGATCTTCCGGGCCCGCCGCTCCCGGGACCAGCCGTTCACAGGTCCCGCCGCTCACAGATGGGCGGCGACGCGCTCCAGGGCGGCCGCGCCCACGACGTCGTCGGCCAGCAGCGGGACCTCGTCGGCGGGCAGGTGGCCGAGGGCGTCGCGCAGGGTGCGCAGGTGCGCGGACTCCTGGGCCCGGCGGGCGGCGAGCAGGTCGCCGGCGTCCGCCGGGGAGCGCTTGTTGACGACGAGCCCGCCGACGGGCACGCCGAGCTCCTCGAGCTGCCGGCACAGCCCGATCGTCTCCAGCACGGGCAGCCGCTCGGCCGCGAGGACGGCGACGAACGCCGTGCGGTCGGGGTCCGTGATCACCTCCCGCAGGCGTGCGAACCGGTCGCGGCGCTCGGTCAGGACGTGCCGGATCTCGCTGTCGCGGCGGGCCTCCGCCTCGCCCTGGCCGCCGAGCACCCGGGCCGCCGCCCCCAGCCGTTCCGACCGCTCGCGGCGGCGCAGCAGCCCGTCCGTCCAGGCGCCCATGGTCTCCGGCAGCGCGAGCAGCCGGGCGGTGTGCCCCGACGGGGCGGTGTCGAAGACGACGAGGTCGTGGTCGGCGAGGCCGTCCTCGACGGCCGTCGCGATGCGCTCCAGCACCGCCGCCTCGTGCGTGCCCGGCGCGTCGCGGGCGAGGTCGAGGTGGCGGTCCACCTCCCGCGACAGGTGCTCCGGGGTGAGGCGGTGCAGGGTGCGGCGCACCGCCGCCAGGTGCGCGGCCGCGGTGCGCGCCGGGTCGATCTCGACCCCGTCCACCACGCCGCCCTGCGCACCCCCCGCGCCGTCGAACGGCCCGGCCAGGCGCACGACGTCGTCGCCGACCGTCCGCTGCCACAGGTGACCGAGGTTGTGCGCGGGGTCGGTCGAGACCACCAGCACGCGCCGGCCGGCGCGCGCCTGGGCGAGGGCGGTCGCCGACGCCAACGACGTCTTGCCGACCCCGCCCTTGCCGCCCAGGAACAGCACGCGCCGCCGGGCGGCCAGGTCTAGCAGCACGAGATGCCGTCCAGCGGGGAGCGCTCCATCCCCATCCGGGTGTGCCACTCGTGCACCCGGTCGGCCACGAGCGGCAGCAGCTCGACCGTGTAGTACGACGCGGGGTTCGGCACCCCCAGCGCCTCGGCGAGGACGACCACGGTGAACAGGTCGTCCTCGTCGCGCCGGGCGCGGGAGAGCGTGCGCCGGTACGGCGCCTCGTAGAACTCCCGCAGCCCGGCCGACAGGCTGCGCAGCCCGTCCGTGACGGTGGTGCGCGTCGTCATGCCGTCAGTCCGACCCCACCGTGCCGCCGCGCCCCGACCCGGCGAGCACCGGGTCGTCGGTCTCCGGGTCGAAGGCGCCCTTGCGGGCGGCCTGCATGGCGATCGCGGCCTCGAGGGCGACCCACAGGGAGGCGACCAGGATGACGAGGTCGAGGCCGAGCAGCAGCCAGTTGCCGTCCGCGTAGAACGTGCCGATCTGCACGACCAGCGCGTAGACCGACATCACGAGCACGAACACCAGGGGGATCAGCACGAGGACCGGGTTGCGCTTCTTGCGCAGCAGGACCACCGCGATGATCGCGAGCGTCAGCGACGCGAGCAGCTGGTTGGTGGTGCCGAACAGCGGCCAGATGAGCAGGCCGCCGGAGCCGTCGGCGCCGGCGCTGAAGGTCAGGCCGACACCGACGACGAGCACGATCAGCGTCGCCACGACGTTGCGGACCCGGAACCCCATGATCTCGGCGGCCTCCTGCACGACGAACCGCTGCAGCCGCACCGCGGTGTCCATGGTGGTCGCCGCGAAGAGCACCGCCATGGTCGCCAGGATGGTCGCGGAGAGCGACACGGGGATGCCGAGGCCGGCGTTGACGATGGCGCCGCCGCCTTCGACGAACGCCGCGACCCCGCCCTCGTTGAACGCGCTGTACACGGCCTCCCAGTCGGCGAGCGTCTGGTACCCGGCCGTGGCGGCGATGATCGCGCCGAGGGCGAGCAGGCCCTCACCGACCGCGCCGAAGTAGCCGACGAAGCGACCGTCGGTCTCCTTGTCGAGCTGCTTCGCGGACGTCCCGGACGAGACCATGCCGTGGAAGCCGGAGATCGCGCCGCAGGCGATGGTGACGAACAGCAGCGGCACGATGCTGGGCGTGCCCTCGGGCACGGCGTGGTTGACGGCCGGGGCGACGATGGTCGGGCTGGCGAACAGCACCGACAGGTACAGGATGCCCAGGCCGATGAACAGCTGGACGCCGTTGATGTAGTCGCGGGGCTGGAGCAGGACCCACACGGGCAGCAGCGACGCGACGCCGGCGTAGACGAACAGCGCCACGATCCAGAAGGTCGCGGGCGTCATCCCGAGGACGGTCTCGGGCAGCACGACCGGGAAGCGGTCGCCGACGAGGATCAGCGAGTACAGGGCGACGACGCCGATGACCGTGGTGAGCAGCAGGTTCATCTTCCAGCGGTAGATCATCTGGCCGATGACGGCGGCCACGGCGATCGCGCCCCACACGGGGATGACCGACGTCGGCGTCGAGATGAGCAGGTTCGTGATGACGGTCGCGAACGCGGCCACCACCATGAGCAGCAGCAGGAAGATCACGACGAGGAACAGGTTGCGCCCGCGGGCGCCGATGTAGCGGCCCGACAGCATGCCCATCGACTGGCCCTTGTTGCGGACCGAGGCCCACAGCGCGCCCATGTCGTGCATGCCGGCGAAGAAGACGGTGCCGAGCGTGACCCACAGGAAGGCGGGGAGCCAGCCCCAGATCACGGCGACGGCGGGCCCGACGATCGGGGCGGCGCCCGCGACCGAGGTGAAGTGGTGGCCCCACAGCACGAACTTGTTGGTCGGCACGTAGTCGACGCCGTCGGTCAGCTCGTGCGAGGGGGTGCGGAACTCGGCGTTGAGCCGGTAGACGCGGCGCGCGAGGTACTTCGAGTAGACGAAGTACCCGGCGAGCATCATGGCGATGCCGATGATGGCGAGCACCAGGGAGTTCACGGTGGCTCCGTTCTGTCGTCGTTGACGGTTCGGCGGGACGCGGTGCGGTTTGTGTGGGAAGTGTAGAGGCCACCGCGAGCGGCGCCGACGGCGCCGGCGTCGCGGGTTGTTCGTGACGGCCGTCACATGTGGGTAGACTCACGCGCATCCCGCCGTCAACGGCGCCGGCGGGACCTTCCGGACCACCCGGCCGGGCCTCGACGACGTGGCACGGGCGGGCCCGGCGGGGGTCGAGGCAGCAGTACGTCGAGGAGGACGGATGCTCACGTTCGGATCCAGCAGCATCACGATCGTCGCGGTCATCGGGGTGATCGCGCTGGCCGCGCTGGTGTGCGCGGCGGTCATGCGGAAGCAGGTGCTGGCGGCGCCCGAGGGCTCGCCGGGCATGCAGGACATCGCGAAGGGCGTGCAGGAGGGGGCCTCGGCCTACCTCAACAGGCAGTTCCGCACGCTCGCGCTGTTCGCCGTCGTGGTCTTCGCGCTGCTGTTCCTGCTGCCGGGCGACGGCGGCATCCGCGTGGGCCGGTCGATCGCGTTCCTCTTCGGCGCGGGCTTCTCCGCCGCCATCGGCTACCTCGGCATGTGGCTGGCCGTGCGGGCGAACGTCCGCGTCGCCTCCGCCGCGACCCGCCCGGGCGGCCGTGCGGAGGGCGCGCGGATCGCGTTCCGCACCGGCGGCGTCGTCGGGATGTCGGTCGTGGGCCTGGGCCTGCTCGGCGCGGCGCTCGTCGTGCTGTTCTACCGCACCGACGCCCCCGCCGTCCTGGAAGGGTTCGGCTTCGGTGCCGCGCTGCTCGCGATGTTCATGCGGGTCGGCGGCGGCATCTTCACCAAGGCGGCCGACGTCGGCGCCGACCTGGTGGGCAAGGTCGAGCAGGGCATCCCCGAGGACGACCCGCGCAACGCCGCCACCATCGCCGACAACGTGGGCGACAACGTCGGCGACTGCGCCGGCATGGCCGCCGACCTCTTCGAGTCCTACGCCGTGACGCTCGTCGCCGCCCTCATCCTCGGCAAGGCCGCAATGGGCGAGCAGGGCCTCGTCTTCCCGCTCATCGTCACCGCGATCGGCGCCCTGGTCGCCCTGCTGGGCGTGCTCGTCACCCGGGTGCGCGGCAACGAGAACGGGCTCAAGGCCATCAACCGCGGGTTCTACCTGTCGGCCGTCGTCGGCGCCCTGCTGGCCGCCGTCGCCGCGTTCACCTACCTGCCGTCGTCGTTCTCCGAGCTGGCGGGCACCGCCGACCTCGGCGACGTCACCTCCGACCCGCGCGTCGTCGCGTCCCTGGCCGTGGTCATCGGCGTCGTCCTCGCCGGGATCATCCTGTGGATCACGGGCTACTTCACGGGCACGACGTCGAAGCCGACGCTGCACGTGGCCGCCACGTCGCGCACGGGCGCCGCGACCGTGGTCCTGTCCGGCATCGGGGTGGGCTTCGAGTCCGCCGTCTACACCGCGGGCGTCATCGCCGCCGCGATCTGCGGCGTGTTCCTGCTGGCGGGCGGCTCGATCTGGCTCTCGCTGTTCCTCGTGGCGCTCGCGGGCTGCGGGCTGCTGACCACGGTGGGCGTGATCGTCGCGATGGACACCTTCGGGCCGGTCAGCGACAACGCCCAGGGCATCGCCGAGATGTCGGGCGAGGTGGACGAGGAGGGCGCCCAGATCCTCACCGACCTCGACGCCGTAGGCAACACCACGAAGGCCATCACCAAGGGCATCGCCATCGCGACGGCCGTGCTCGCCGCCACGGCGCTGTTCGGCTCCTACGCCGACGCCGTGGGCACCGCGATGGCCGAGGTGCAGGAGATCGGCACCGGGCTCGTGCCCGCCATGCTCAGCTTCGAGATCATCTCCCCGGTCACGCTGGTCGGCGTGATCCTCGGCGCGGCCACGGTCTTCCTGTTCTCCGGGCTGGCGATCGACGCGGTGACGCGGGCCGCCGGCGCGATCGTCTTCGAGGTGCGGCGCCAGTTCCGCGAGCACCCGGGCATCATGACGTTCGACGAGCGGCCCGAGTACGGCAAGGTCGTGGACATCTGCACCAGGGACTCGCTGCGCGAGCTCGCGACGCCCGGCCTGCTGGCCGCGTTCGCGCCCATCGCCGTCGGCTTCGGCCTCGGCGTCGGCCCGCTCGCCGGCTTCCTCGGCGGCGCGATCGGTGCGGGCGTGCTCATGGCGGTGTTCCTCGCCAACTCCGGCGGTGCGTGGGACAACGCGAAGAAGATCGTCGAGGACGGCGCCTTCGGCGGCAAGGGCTCCGAGGCGCACGAGGCGACCATCATCGGCGACACCGTGGGCGACCCGTTCAAGGACACCGCCGGGCCCGCGATCAACCCGCTCATCAAGGTCATGAACCTCGTGGCGCTGCTGATCGCGCCGGCGGTCGTGATTCTGAGCGTTCCCGCCGACGCGAACCAGGTGCTGCGCATCGGCATCGCCGTCGTGGCGGCCGCCGTCGCCTTCGGGGCGGTCATCGTGTCCCGGCTGCGTGCGGCGCGGGTCGACCGGGAGCAGGCGGACGAGACCGCGGCGGTCCCCGCGAGGTAGCCCCGCGGGGCCGTGGTGGCGTCAGACCGGGGACCGTTCGCGACCGAACGGTCCCCGGTCTCACGCCCGCGACCTTCGGTGCGGGCGCGGGGGCTACTGGCCCGTGCGGCCGTCGATGCACTCGCGCAGCAGGTCGGCGTGGCCCAGGTGCCGGGCGTACTCCTCGACGAGGTGCTCGAGGATGTCGCGGACGGGGGTGCTGCCGCCGTCGAAGGGGACGTCGCGCGCCATGTCGGCGTCGGTCTGGGTGGCGAGCCAGGCGTCCGCGGCCGCGGTCTCGCGCCGCCACGCCTCCCACGCCTGGTCGACGACGGCGGGGTCGGCGACCGCCCCGTCGAAGGGCGCGTCGGGGCCGCCGTCGGCCGCGTAGAGCTTCGGCAGCTCGGGCTGGCCCTGCAGCACCCGGCGGAACCAGGAGTGCTCGACCCCGGCCAGGTGCCGCACGAGCCCCAGGAGCGAGAGCGTCGACGGCGGCACGGAGCGGCGCGCGAGCTGCTCGGCGTCGAGCCCCTCGCACTTCATCTCCAGCGTCGCGCGGTAGGTGCGCAGGTAGGACCAGTGAGTCTGCAGCTCACCGACCGGGTCCGACCACTGCTCGCGGGGGTCGTCCTGGGGGTCGACCCACATGTCGGGGAAGCGGCGGCTCTCGGAGGAGGACGTCGTGGGGGTGTCGGTCATGGGCGACATCCGACTCCACCGCGTCCTGGGCGCGCAAGGGGATTGACGCACCGGTCGGTCGGCGCGCGCCCGGCGGCACGCGTGGCTGCCGCTCGTGAATTCGGTGTTTCCGGCCGTGCCGAGTTGCCCGCCGCACGCCATGCTGGACGCGGACGTGCGACGGCGCAGGTCCGCGGCGGGACGACGACGTGCCGCCCGACGACAGGAGAAGGAGACCCATGAAGCTCCCACGCACCGTCGCGGTGCTCGGCACCCTCGCCCTCGCCGCGACGACGTTCGCCGGCCCCGCTGCCGCGGACGATCGACCCGACCGCCCGGGGCGCGGGCCGGAGCGCGACACGCCGGCCGCGGGCGCGACGTCGTTCGCCGAGCTGGCACGCACCGCGCAGGAGGACCGCGGCGGACCGGGCGGCCACGACCCGGCGGGCGGCGCGATCGAGATGCCCCGTGCGTACCCGCACCAGCCCGAGCTCACCGTGTTCCCGCCCAACGACGACGACGCCACCGACCTCAACGGGACCATCAGCCACGCCGACATCGCGCCGCGGCTCACCGAGCTCATGGCGGCGGGCGACCGGGTCTCGACCCAGGTCGTGGGGCAGTCCACCGCCGGTCGCGACCTGTACCTCGTGACGCTGACGGCGCCGGAGTCACGACGGGAGACGGCGCAGCAGACCCGCTGGCGCGAGCAGATCCGCACCGCTCCCGACCGGGCGGCCCGCGACCGGCAGCTCCAGCGCGGCTACAAGACCCCGCTGTGGATCAGCGCCAACATCCACGGCAACGAGTGGGAGGGCACCGACGCGGCGATGCAGGTCATCGAGGACCTGGCGACCTCCGACGACCCGGCCACCGCCGAGCTGCTCGAGCGCCACCGGGTCTACTTCTCCCTCACGCTCAACCCGGACGGCCGCACGATCGGGCAGCGCGCCACCACCCTGAACCTCGACGCGAACCGCGACATGATCACGGGCGCGACGCCGGAGTCACGGTCGTTCGTCGCGACCGCGCAGGCGCTGCAGCCGCTGTACGCGGCGGACTTCCACGGCTACACCGACGTCCTGCAGGTGGAGCCCTGCGGGCCGCCGCACGGCGAGAACTACGAGTACGACCTCTTCATCCCGCACGGGTACGCGATCTCGCGGCAGGTCGAGGACGACGTGGTCGCCGCCGAGATCCCCGGGAACACGTACTACGACCCGGCCACCGACGAGGCCGTCGACGAGAACACGGGTTTCATCAAGATCCCGTACCGCGACACCCCGTCCGGCTGGGACGACTACCCGCCGGTCTTCACCGCCCAGTACGCGGCGTACCACGGCGCGGTGACCAGCACGGTCGAGCTGCCGCACGGGCGCACCGGCCCGACGACGACGCCCGAGGACGCCGTCATCAACACGGCCGTCGCGAAGCAGACGATGACCTCGATGATCGACTACGTCGCCGAGCACCACGACGCGATGCTGGCCGACCAGATCGAGTCCTTCCGTCGTGGCGTGGCGGGCGGCCCGAAGGACGCGCTGACGGCCGAGGACGTGGCCGCCGTCCCGGGCCCGGACGAGTGGAAGCAGCACTGGGACGTCGCCGACGACCAGGACCCGGTCGACCTGCCGCGCGCCTACGTGATCCCCGTGGGCGACGGGCAGCGGTCGGCCGCCGACGCGGAGGCGCTGGTGGACCAGCTGCTGTTCCACGGCGTCGAGGTGGGCACGCTGGCACGCACCACCCGGGTGGACGGCACGACCTACCCGCGAGGGTCGTTCGTCGTCGACCTGCACCAGCCGCTGCGCGGCCTGGCGAACGTCCTGCTCGACCTGGGCACCGACATCTCCCAGAAGGTGCCGTCGATGTACGACATCTCGGCGTGGAGCCTGTCGTCGCTGTGGGGCGCGACGGTCGACAGCGTCGGCTCGACGACGGACCGGCCGGTGGGGCCGGTGCGGCCGCTGCGTGGTGAGCCGTCCGACGGCGGGGTGCCGCGCGGGGCGCCGTTCGTGGCGTTCGACGTCGCCGGCGTCGAGGACCACCGGGCGCTCAACGCGCTCCTCGACGCCGACGCCCCCGTCTGGCTGCTGGACGGCGGGCGCGCCGTCGTCGGGCCGGAGGGCCTGCGGGCGGCGCGGCACGTGGCGAAGGAGCACGACGTGCCCTTCGAGCGGGCGTCGTGGCGTGAGGTCGCGGGCCTGGACGACGCGACGGAGCTCGAGGACCTGACCGTCGCGTACGCGGGAACCCAGGACGACCTGCTGTCGCTCACCGGGCTCGGCTTCGACGATCTGGTGCGCGTGACGGCGGACGGGATCGAGGCGGGCGCGCCGACCGGCAGCACCGGGCTCGAGGACGCCGACGTGCTGTGGGTCGGCTCGCGGCTCGACCTGCCCGCCGGCAGCGCCGGCCGGGCGGCCGTGCAGGAGTGGGTGTCGGACGGTGGCTCGGTCGTCGGGCGCACGGGCGCCGCGTTCGCGGTGGCCGAGACGTACGGGCTGGTCTCCGGCGAGGCCGTCACCGGCAACCGGTCGGGCAACGGCATCGTCGACGTCGAGACCCCGGCCGGCTCCGTCCTCGCGGCGCACGAGCAGGACCACGCGTTCGTCTACCCGGCGACCTGGTTCACCGACCTCGGCGAGGGGACGACGACCGAGCAGGCGTACGCGGCCGACCCGTTCCTGGCCGGCCACTGGGCGCCGTCCGGCTCTGGAGCGGACGGGCCGGACGCCGCCGCCGGGCAGGCGGCCGTCGTCTCCGGCGAGGCGGAGTCGGGGGCGCGGGCCGTCGTCTTCGGCACGTCGCCGTTCTTCCGCACCCACCCCAAGGGAGGCATGAGCCAGGCCGCGCAGGCGCTGTTCTGGGCGGCGTCGGGTAACTGACGCGAGCGTCGGTTCGGCACTCGCGGCATCGGATCGGCAGGAAGGCCTGCCGATCCGATGCCGGGGTGCCGAACGGAACTCAGGCAGGGGAGGCCCGCGCGGGGTGTCAGGCGTCCGTCGCGAGCCGCTCGGCGACGGCCCGGTAGCGCTCGAGGTACAGCGGCCAACCGTTGCCGGAGTCAAGGCTGGTGAAGCCCTCCCAGCCCTCGCCGTGCCGGTCGAGGTGCCGGTGCACCAGTGTCACCGTGGTCCGCTCCGGGGCCGCGGCGACGAACCGGATCTCCACCTCGCTGGCGCGACCGGGGTCCGGCTCGACCTGCCAGCGCGGGCTGATGTCCCAGGTGAACACCAGCCGGTGGGGAGGCTCGTGCACGAGCACCCGCGCCCAGGTGCACCGGCTGCCGTCGACGCCGACGTCGTAGATCGTCCCGCCGGCACGAGGCTCCAGGACGGTCCGTTCGATCGGCACCGCCAAGAGGTTGTGCTCGCGGGGCTTGATCTGGTCGAACTGTTCGGTGAACACGCGAAAGGCGTGCTCGACCGGGACGTCGACGGAGATGTCGACCTGCAGCTGCGTCCGGTCCTGCGACGTCGTGGTCATCATGGTGCTCCTTCCGGTGGTGCCGCGGTCGGCTCGTAGGCCTGCTCGGCCACGTCCTTGAAGGTGGACAGGGTCTGGTTCCAGTAGGAGTCCAGCTCGCGCCGGAGTCCGTCCAGGCCGCTGAGCCGTGGCTGGTAGAGACGCTCGCGCCCCTGTCGCCGCACGTCGACGAGACGGGCGTCGAGCAGGACGCGCAGGTGTTGTGACACCGCGGGCCGGCTGACCGGCAGGTCGCGCGCGATCTCGGTCACGGAGCCCTGCCCCCGCGCGACCCGGGCGAAGACCTCGCGGCGCGTCGGATCGGCCAGCGCATGCCACGGGTCAACGGTCGACGTCTCCACCATGCGTAAGTTACTACTTACGCATGGCGGTGTCGAGAGGCTGATCTCCTGCGCCCGTCAGGCTCCTCAGGCGGCCGGTGCCGGGGTGCGCCGCGACGACGCGAGCCGCCGCGCCCGCGGCCACGCCCACGGCCAGGCGAAGCACACGACGCTCACCACCGCGGACACCCAGAACACGCGCCAGATCTCGCCGCGCAGCGGGGTCAGGAACGCGTCGAGGGCGAGCCGCACGGCCTCCATGCCCGTGTCCTGCAGGGTGAGCGCGTCGAGCGCGCGGGTGTTGCCGATCTGGACGCCGGCCTGCAGCACCAGCATGACCAGCGCGATCACCCCGGCGGCGACGGCGACGGTGCGCAGCCGCCGCCCGGCGCCCGCGACCCAGGCGGCTGCGGCGACGAGCGCGAGCACGATCACGGGCAGCCAGGGCGTGAGCCGGTCGAGCCAGGTGACGCCGTCCGAGACGGCGGCGAGGTCGTCCGACTCGAACAGCGTGATCGAGCGTCCCTGCGGCTCGATCCGCTCGGCGATCGTGAGCCCGCGGTCCACGAGCCGGTCGCGGACCTCCTCGACGAACGGGTCGAGCGGCACCGACACGACGCCGTTCTCGATGTCGAGGTACTCGCCGCTGCGGTCCTCCAGCACGCGGGCCGCCGTGCCGTGCCCCACCTCGTTGGCGCTGATCCACAGGGTGACGAAGGCCTGCGACTGCACGAGCCGGTCGGCCGCACGGGCGATCATCGTGTCCACCTGGTTGGCCAGCGCGGGCCCGACGACGGGGGACAGGCGGGTGAGGGCGTCGGGCACGCGCTCGCGCCCGGCGGCGTTCGACAGGGCGTCGTCGACCAGGGCCTGCACGTCGATCTGCGCGGTCACCTCGCGGGTGATGGCGGCGGACACCGCCTCCTGCACCGCGGGCTCGGACGCGAGCGGGCCCACGACCTCGAGGTACCCCTCCGTGTCGAGCACGGTGTGCTCCACGTAGCGGGCCGGGATCGTGACGACCGTGACCAGCACCGCGAGGACGAGCAGGACCGCGGTGACCGCTCTGCGCACCATGCCCGGCACGCTACCGGCGGGCCCGCCTCCCGGCGCGGGGAGGGGTCAGAGGCCGGTGCGGCCGTCGATGCACTCGCGCAGCAGGTCGGCGTGGCCCATGTGTCGCGCGTACTCCTCGGTGACGTGCAGCAGCACGTCGCGCGCCTCGACGGTGCCGCCGTCGAACGGCACCTCGCGGTCGAGGTTCTCGCCGACCATCCAGTCGTCGGCGGCGTCGACGGCGCGGTGCCAGGCGTCCCACGCCTCCTCGACGCACGTGGTGTCGGGCAGCGCCCCGTCGAAGTCGACGTCGGGGTAGCCGGGCAGCTCGAACGGCCCGCGCTCCGTGGAGCCCTGCAGCACGCGCCGGAACCAGTGGTGCTCGACGTTCGCGAGGTGGCGCACCAGGCCGAGCAGCGAGAGCGTCGACGGCGCCACGGAGCGGCGCGCCATCTGCGAGGCGTCGAGGCCCTCGCACTTGAGCACCAGCGTCATGCGGTACCGGCAGAGGTACTCCCAGACGGTCTCCTTCTCGCCGACGGGGTCGGCGCCGGTCACGCGAGGGTCGTGCTGAGGGTCCACCCACTGGTCGGGCGCGGTTCGGGTCACGTGCGCAATCTGGCCCACCACGGGCGCTGGGTCAAGCCTCGGGAGGCGACGCCCGGTCGTCCGTGGTAACGGGTAGCCTTCGCGGACATGGGCACGACGAGGACTCGACGCGACGAGCGGCGCCGTCGTGCCCCTCGCGGCCTGCGCCGTCCCCTGCCGCCGGGCTGGAGCCGGCCGGCTCCTCTCGCGGCGAGCGGGGCGGTGTCGCTCCTGCTGGGCGTCGCGGTCGGGCTCGGTTCCGGCGTGCTGGGCGACGCCGGTGGGGCGGCGGCCTCGGGGGAGGCGTCGGCCGCCGTGCCGGTGGAGCCGGCGACGTGCGCGGAGGCCCAGGTCGCGTGGTCGCGGGCGGCGACGGCCCAGGTCGCGATGTCGGCCGACCAGCCGCGCACCCTGCGCACCGGCTTCACCCGCGCCCGCGACGCGCTCGCGGCGGTGCGCCCGCCGGAGCCGGTCGTCGCCGACTGGCAGGTGGTGCTGGACTACCTGAGCACCGTGGCGACGGCGGTCGAGAAGGCCGACGGGGACGACGACGTGCCCGGGGCCGTGGCGGGAGCGCTCGAGTCGCTGGACACGCCGGCGATGTCGGCGGCGTCCGACCGCGTCACCACCTACCTGCGGGACGACTGCGGCGCGTCCTCGGACGGGGCGGCGGACGACGCGGGTGACGACGCAGGTGACGGCGCCGAGGACGATCCGGCCGGCGGGTCCTGAGACACGGCGGGCCCGCGAGCGGTTTCGCCTCGCGCGCGAGGTGGTTCACCATATGAGGATGCGCCGGCTCCGACTCACCCGTTCCCGACTCCCCGTCCTCGCCACGGCGGGGGTCGCCGTCGTCCTCGTGGCGGGCGGTTGCGGGGCGGCCGGCGACGGTGCCGAGCCGGCCGCCGAGCCCGCGCCTGCGGTCTCGGTGCCCGCCGACCTGCGGATGGGCGGGGACGGTGAGGCGTCCCGCTCGGCGGACAAGGACAAGAGCGAGGACAAAGGCCAGGAGCAGGCCGAGGGCGAGACGAAGGACGACGCGCCGGCGGAGAAGGGTGACGCCGACGCGGCGGCCTGCGCCGAGATGCAGGCGGCGTGGGCCGCGACCAACCGTGCGCTCGTCGACCTGAGCCCGGAGCACCCGCGCGCGCTGGTGGAGAGCTTCCGCTCGGGGTACCAGGCCGTGACGTCGGCTGAGCCGACCGCGGAGATCTCGTCGGCCTGGTCGGCCATGGCGGGCTACCTGGGCGACGCGGTCGAGGCGTTCGAGGACGTCGACGAGGACGACGCCGACGCGGTCAGCACGGCGATGGCGGAGACGATCAGCGCGGACGACACGGAGCGCGCCACGACCGCCGCCCAGGAGGTCACCGACTACCTCGCGGC
The DNA here is from genome assembly GCF_014635665.1 of Isoptericola cucumis. GTDB lineage: Bacteria > Actinomycetota > Actinomycetes > Actinomycetales > Cellulomonadaceae > Isoptericola > Isoptericola cucumis. The sequence continues at coordinate 236,121 of NZ_BMDG01000001.1, read as the reverse complement.
CACGTGCACCGACCGGTGAGCGACGCCCCGCCGCCGGGCGCCTCGGCCCTCGCCGGTCCCGGCAGCACCGGCAGCACCGACAGCGCCACCGGCGACCGGCTCGTCGCCGGGCTGCGCACCGACCTCGACGCCGCCGGGTACACCGTCGACGGCGTCCGGGACCTGCTGGGCGACGTCGCGTCGGGCGCGCTGGACCGCGAGCAGCCGGTGGCCGCCCTTCGGGTCCTGGCGGGGGCGTCGCACGACCCGCGAGCTGCGCTGACCCAGCTCTTCGTCCTCGGCGACGAGGTGCTGCGCGCCGACCTCGACCGCGCGCTGCGCGGGGTGGGGGCCGACGGCGCGGAGCGGCTCGGGCTGGTGCGCGCGGCCGGTGCGGGCGCGGGCGACGCCGTCCGCGCGGTCGTCGACCTGCGCCCCTACGCCGCCGAGGACGCCGGCGGGCAGGTGGCGTGGTGGCTGGCCAGCGACCTGGGGGAGCTGGCCACGGGCGGCCGGCTGGCCGCCGACCACGTGCTCGGCACGGGCGGCGCGTCGACCACCCTCGCGCAGGTGACGGTCCGCGACCGGGTCGGCCGCGTGCTCGACCTCGGCACGGGCTGCGGCATCCAGGCGCTGCACGCCGCCCGGCACTCGCGCCAGGTCGTGGCCACCGACATCTCCCGGCGTGCCCTGGGCTTCGCGCGGTTCAACGTCGCGCTGAACCAGGCACCCGACGGGGGGACGGCCGACGTCGAGCTGCGCCACGGGTCGATGCTGGAACCGGTCGCGCAGGAGAGCTTCGACCTCGTCGTCTCCAACCCGCCGTTCGTCATCACGCCGCACGCGGGGGCCGCCGGGCGTGCGGTCGCCGACGCGCTCGGCGACTACGAGTACCGCGACGGCGGGCGGTCCGGCGACGACCTGGTGCGCGACCTCGTCACCGGCGTCGGCCAGGTGCTCGCCCCCGGCGGGGTGGCGCAGCTGCTCGGCAACTGGGAGCACCGCCGCGGCGAGCCGTGGACCGAGCGGGTGGGGGCGTGGCTCGACGCCGCCGGGCTGGACGGCTGGGTGATCCAGCGCGAGGTCCTGGACCCGGCGGAGTACGCCGAGACGTGGATCCGCGACGGCGGCACCACCCCCGAGCGCGAGCCCGGCCCGTGGGCGGCGGCGTACGGCGCGTGGCTGGACGACTTCGCCGCGCGCGGCGTCGAGGCCGTGGGCTTCGGCATCGTGACGCTGCGGCGCCCGGCCGGCGACACCGGCCCGGGCGCGGGGGCCCGTCCGACGCTGCGGCGCCTGGAGGAGCACACCGGCTCGGTGCGTCAGCCGCTCGGGGGCCACCTGGCCGCCTCGCTCGCGGCGCACGACTGGCTCGCCGCGCGCGACGACGACGCCCTCGCGGGGGCGCGCCTGGTCGTCGCCGACGACGTCACCGAGGAGCGCTACCTCACCCCGGGTGCCACCGACCCGAACGTCGTCGTGGTCCGCCAGGGCGACGGGCTGGGGCGTGGCGTGCACGCCTCCACCGGGCTGGCGGCGTTCGTCGGCGTCTGCGACGGCGAGCTCGCCGTCGGGCAGATCGTCGGGGCCATCGCGGCCCTGCTCGACGTCGCGGCCGAGGACCTGCGGGCGGAGCTGCTGCCCGCGGTGCGGGGCCTCGTGCGCGACGGGTTCCTGCGGCCCGCCGCCTGAGCTCCGGCTGCCGCCCGAGCAGGGCTCAGCCGGCGCCGAGGTAGGGGTCCGCCCAGGCGCTGACGATGCGGGCGGCGCGCCGGGCCTGGCCGGGCGCGGTCAGCAGGTGGTCCGACCCCTCGAGCGACACGAAGCTGCGCGGGTGCCGGGCGGCGGCGAAGATCTGGCTGGCGTTCTCGATGCCGACCACCGTGTCGGTGGGCGAGTGCATGACCAGCAGCGGCAGGCCCAGGTCGCCGATCGTGTTGTCGAGGTCCGCCTCGCGCACGTCCTCGACCATCCCGCGCTTGAGGTTGAGCCGCTTGTCGCCCACCCGCCACTCGGCGACGCCCTCGGCCAGGACCTGGTCGACCAGGTCGTCGTACTGGTTCTCGGCGTGGCTCGGGTCGAACGGCGCGCAGACCGACACGACGGCGCGCACGCCGGCCTCGGGCGCGGCGGCGATGGCGGCCGCCCCGCCCCACGAGTGGCCGACGAGCAGGTCGACCGGCGTGCCGCGCTGCGCCATGAACCGGGCGGCGAGCACGGTGTCCGCCACCTTGACGGTGAACGACCCGTCGCCCCAGTCGCCCTCGGAGTCGCCCAGCCCGAGGTTGTCGAAGCGGAGCATCCCGATGCCCTCGGCCGCGAGCTGCTTGCAGATGCGCGCCGCCGCGGGGGAGTCCTTGCCGAGCGTGAACCCGTGCGCGAACAGGCCCCAGCCCCGGGTCTCGCCCTCGGGCAGGTCGAGGATGCCGGCGAGCCGCGGCCCGGTGCTGCTGGTGAACGTGACGCGCTCGGCCATCGGTGCGTTCCTCCTTGTCGTGCCCGGTCAGGCCGGCCCCGACGGCCGGGGCGAGCCCGCGACGAGTGTGCCACGCGCCGCGCCACCGTGACCCTCGTCACTCGGGGAGATCTCCCCGTGGGCACGTGGGGCGCCGGGCGGGCGAGTCGTGGACGATGTCCCCATGCGAAACCGACAGACCATCACCCGCACCGCCGCCGTCACGACGAGCGCGCTCCTGGCCTTCGCCCTCGCCGCCTGCGGTGGCGGCTCGGACGAGGGCGGCTCGACCTCGGAGGGCTCCGCGGAGGGCGGCGCGGCCACCGAGGAGTCGCCCCAGGCCGAGGCCGAGGCGGGCGGCGACGACGTCTGCGGCGCCACCGAGGTGCTGACCGACATGTCGACCGCCATGGGCGACGTCGACCCGAGCGACCTGCAGGCCACCATGGACAAGCTCGAGGAGCTCACCGGCACGCTCGAGGCCGTCGACCAGCCGCCGGCGGAGATCGCCGACGACTGGGACGCGCTGTCGTCGTCCTTCCGCGAGGTGACCGACAGCCTCGGCGCCGTCGTCGACGACCCCTCGGACAGCGAGGCCATGACGAAGGTCTCGGAGGCCATGTCCACCCTGAGCGACCAGTCGTTCCAGGAGTCCGCGCAGGCGATCAGCACCTACACCGCGGAGAACTGCTGACCCGCTGACCTGCGGGTGATGGTCGTTCGCCGGAGAAGGCCTGGCCGACTCCTGGATGCACCCTTACCGTGAGATGCGCCGGGCAACCGTCCGGACCTGACGGAAGGAAAGCTCCGATGAGACGAACGACCTTCAGGGCGCTGGCCGCCACGGCCGCCGGGCTCACGCTCTCGGCGACCGCGGTGACGGCACAGGCCGCCGGTCCGTCCCCCGACGACGACGTCGCGGGGGCGGACCGATATCCGGCCGCTCTCCTGCAGGCCATGGAGGACGACCTCGGCGTGGAGCCCGAGCGCGCGGTGCAGCGCCTCGAGTACCAGCACACCGCGGCCGAGACCCAGGACGAGCTGGCGAAGAGGCTCGGCGACGAGTTCGCCGGCTCGTGGCTGGACCCCGAGCGGGACCGCCTCTACGTGGCGACGACGGACGCCGCGCACGCCGCCGCGGTCCGCGCGGCGGGCGGTCACGTCGTCGACGCCCGGTACTCGCTGGACCAGCTCGACGGCTGGGCCGCCGACCTTGCCGAGTCGACGGCGGAGTCGACGGCCGACGCGACGGCCGCCCCGGGCGACGTCACGGGCTGGCACGTGGACGTCACCGACAACTCGCTGGTGGTGGAGGTGCTCGACGGCGGCGCCGCCGACGCGCGCGCCGCGCTGGCCGACGCCGGTGTCCCGGACGCCGCCGTGACCGTCACGACGACCGCCGAACGGCCGCGGGTGCTCGACGACGTCGTCGGCGGGAACGCGTACTACACCGGCTCGGGCGCCCGCTGCTCGGTCGGGTTCGCCGTGACCGACGGCTTCATCACGGCGGGGCACTGCGGCTCCGCCGGGGAGACGACGACCGAGCCCACGGGCACCTTCACCGGCTCCAGCTTCCCCGGCGACGACTACGCCCACGTCGAGGTGGGCCTCGGCAGCACGCCGGTCGGCGCGGTGAACGACTACGCCGGCGGCCAGGTCGCGGTGGCGGGCTCCACGCCCGCGTCGGTGGGCGCGCAGGTGTGCCGCTCCGGCTCCACCACGGGCTGGCACTGCGGCACGATCGAGGCGCTCGATGTCTCCGTCTCGTACGCCGAGGGCACCGTCGACGGTCTCATCGGCACCGACGTGTGCGCGGAGCCGGGCGACTCCGGCGGCTCCCTGCTCGCCGGCGACCAGGCCCAGGGCGTGACGTCCGGCGGCTCCGGCGACTGCACCAGCGGCGGGCAGACGTTCTTCCAGCCCGTGAACGAGATCCTCGACGCCTACGGGCTCACCCTCGTCACCAGCTGACGGCCGCACCGCGCACGACCGACGAGCCCCGCCGGGCACTCCGGCGGGGCTCGTCGCGCTGCACCTCCGCCTCAACCGATGCTGGTCGTCGGTGGAGTCTGCGGTTCCGCTGCGGGCGGGTGCCTCGTCCCTCGGCCCCCACCTGCGCTGCACCTCCGCCTCAACCGATGACGACGGAGGACTCGGGCTTCCGGTACAGCCGCTGCCGGTCGCGCAGCGCGAGCCCGGTGCCCAGCGTGATCGGCCCGAGCCGGCCGAGGAACATCAGCACGACCAGCACGAGCTGGTGCCACGGCTGCATGTCGGCCGTGATCCCCGTCGACAGGCCGGTGGTGCTGAACGCGGAGACCACCTCGAACAGCACCTGGTCCAGGGTGAAGACGTGCGTCGAGAGGGTGATGGCGAGCGTCGGCACCACGACGGCGGCGACGCCGACGAGCGCGACCGTGAGGGCCCGGCGCTGGGTGCTGCGCGACAGCCGGCGGTCGAAGACGACGACGTCGGGATCGCCCCGCAGCTCGGACCAGATGACGAACGCCAGCACGGCGAACGTGGCGACCTTGACGCCGCCCGCGGTGCCCGCCGACCCGCCGCCGACGAACATCAGCATGTCGGTGAAGAACCACGTGCCGTTGTTGAGCTGCGACGTGTCGATCGAGTTGAAGCCCGCGGTGCGGGGCATGACCGACTGCGTGACGGCGGCGAGCACCTTCCCCGCCGGGTCGAGGGGACCGAACGTGCCGGGGTTGCGCCACTCCGCCGCGAGGAAGAAGGCAGTGCCCACCACGAGCAGCACGGCCGTGGTCCCGACGGTGAGGCGGGAGTGGACGCTCCACCGCGACAGGTGCCACAGGTCCGCCCCGCCGCCGGGCACGCGCCGGGTGCCGCGCAGTCGCCACAGCTCCAGCAGCACGGGGAACCCGATGCCGCCCACCACGACGGCGGCGCTGAGCGGCAGGCACACCCACGGGTCGGTGACGAACCGGATCAGGGAGTCGCCGTAGAGCGAGAACCCGGCGTTGTTGAACGCCGACACCGCGTGGAAGAGGCCCGACCACAGCGCGTGGCCCACGCTCTCGCCGTACGACACCATGAACCGCACCGCCAGGACGAGCGCGACCGCCAGCTCCGCGACGACCGTGAACCGCAGCACGCCGAGCAGGACCTGGCGCACGTCGCCCAGGCTGACCGACCGGGTGGACTCCGCGGCGACGAGCCGCGTGCTCAGCCCCAGACGGCGGGAGAGCACCAGGCCCAGCAGCGAGGCGACCGTCATCACCCCGAAGCCGCCGACCTGGATGAGCACCAGGATCACGGCCTGCCCGAACGGGGTCCAGAACGTCTCCGTGTTGACGACGCCGAGCCCGGTCACGCACGTCGCGGACGTCGCGGTGAACAGCGCCTCGACGAAGCTCGCGTTCCGGCCCGTGGCGCTGATCGGCAGGCTGAGCAGCCCCGTGCCGACGGCGATGGTTGCGAGGAAGCCGAGGGTGATCAGCTGAGCCGGACGACGGCGCAGGCTGGCTGGTGAGGCGTGGTCGGAGGCCGGTGACCGGTGCAGGACCGGGCGGCGCCACACGGGAAGGCGCACGAAGGTGCAGTCTTGCACCCTCGTTCGGGCCGGGCACGATGATGGAGGTCCCGCCCGCCGGCCGCACAGCGTGCTCACCACCTCGTCACACCGAGTCGGTACGGTTTCCCCGTGCTCTCGGACACGCGTCCCCTCGACTCGCCCGCTCCCGCTTGGGAGGCGGGCCGGCCGGTCGCGCCCGCGTGGCGGAAGGACGGTCTCGGGCGTGCGGGTGCTCCCGGGCCGGGCGGTGCGCCGCGGCCCGCCCCGGGCCCCCGGGCCGCTGCCGTCGTCGTCGCGGCGCTGGCGTTCCTCGGCGTGTGGCTGACGTGGCGCTTCTTCGTCACCACACCGGTGGGGCAGCGCGTCGACGAACTCGCGTTCGTCGGCGCGGCGCACGGCCAGAACCGGCTGTGGCGGGTCGCCGAGCCGGTGCTCGACGTCGTCTCGGTGGCGTTCGTCGTCGCCGGGGTCGGGGCGGCGGTGCTCGTCGCGGTGCTGCGCAAGCGCTGGGCGCTGGCCGCCCAGGTGGTGGCGCTCGTCGGTGGCGCGAACGTGACGACGCAGCTGCTCAAGCACGGCGTGCTCGACCGGCCCGAGCTGCTGCCCGGGTGGACCGGGCCGAACACCCTGCCCAGCGGGCACACCACGGTCGCGGCGTCCGTCGCCGTGGCCCTGCTGCTGGTCACGCCGCGCTCGTGGCGGCCGGTGGTCGCGGTGCTGGGCGCGGCGTACACCGGGATGACGGGCGTCTCGACGCTGGTGGGGCAGTGGCACCGGCCGTCGGACGTCGTCGCGGCGGTGCTCGTCGTGCTCGCCTGGGGCGCGGTGGTGTGCGCGGTGGCGCCGGCGTCGTCCCTCGACGTCCCGCGCCGGCCGGGGCAGTCGTTGCGCTCGCCGGGGTCGCACGTCGTCGCGGGCCTGCTCCTGATGGCCGCCGCCGCGGGCGCGGTCGTCTCGGTGGGGACCCTCGTGAGCCTGGCGCGCACGGGCAGCACCGTCGTGGTCCCGCTGGCGACCGACGTCACGGCGTACGCGGCCGGCGCCCTGGGTGTGCTGGCCGTCACGGCCGCGGCGTTCGCCGTCCTGCTGGAGCTGCGCCAGCTCACCGCGCGCCCCGCCGGGCGAGTGCCGCGCGAGCCTCGGTAGAGTGCGGCCGGCGGCCTCTGCCTCGCCCATGTCGTACCGTGACATGACCCGGGATCGCCCGGCCCCTCGGCAGCCCCGCACCACGGAAAGCAGGAACGGATGCCCCAGCCACGCAAGCTCGTGATCGTCGAGTCGCCCACCAAGGCTCGCAAGATCCAGGGCTACCTCGGCGACGACTACGAGGTCGAGGCGAGCGTCGGGCACATCCGCGACCTGCCGCAGCCGTCCGAGCTGCCCGCGGAGATGAAGAAGGGGCCGTACGGCAAGTTCGCCGTGGACGTCGACCACGGTTTCGACCCGTACTACGAGGTCTACGCGGACAAGAAGCAGAAGGTCCGCGAGCTGAAGAAGGCCCTCAAGGAGGCCGACGAGCTCTACCTCGCCACCGACGAGGACCGCGAGGGCGAGGCCATCGCGTGGCACCTCATCCAGGAGCTCAAGCCGAAGGTCCCCGTCAAGCGGATGGTGTTCCACGAGATCACCCGGGAGGCGATCGCCCGGGCGCTGGAGAACACCCGCGAGCTGGACACCGACCTGGTCGACGCGCAGGAGACGCGCCGCATCCTCGACCGTCTCTACGGCTACGAGGTCTCGCCGGTGCTGTGGCGCAAGGTCCGCCAGGGCCTGTCGGCGGGGCGCGTGCAGTCGGTGGCCACCCGCCTGGTGGTGGAGCGCGAGCGCGAGCGCATGGCGTTCGTCACCGCCGACTACTGGGACGTGTCGGGCCAGTTCGCCCCGACGTCCGGCGACGACGCGGGGCAGGGCTTCCGCGCCCGGCTCACGGGCCTGGCCGGCGACCGGGTCGCGACGGGCCGCGACTTCGACGACCTGGGGCGCCTCAAGGTCCGCACCGGCGTGACGCTGCTGGACGAGGCGTCCGCCCACGCCGTCGTCGCCGGGCTCGCGGACGCGTCGTTCGCCGTCCGCTCGCTGGAGACGAAGCCGTACTCGCGCAAGCCCGCGGCGCCGTTCACCACCTCGACGCTGCAGCAGGAGGCGAGCCGCAAGCTGCGGATGAGCTCCCGCCAGACGATGCGCACCGCGCAGGGGCTGTACGAGAACGGCTACATCACCTACATGCGGACCGACTCGCCGACGCTGTCGGCGGAGGCCATCGACGCCGCACGCCGGCAGGCGGCGGAGCTGTACGGTCCCGAGTACGTGCCGGGCGCGCCGCGGCTGTACGCCCCGAAGAACAAGGGCGCGCAGGAGGCGCACGAGGCGATCCGCCCCGCCGGCGACTCGTTCCGCACCCCGGCGCAGGTGGCGCGGGAGATCTCGGGCGACCAGTTCCGCCTGTACGAGCTCATCTGGAAGCGGACGGTGGCGTCGCAGATGGCCGACGCCAAGGGCTCCACGGCGTCCGTGCGGCTGGCGGCCGGGCTGACCGACGCGGCGGGCGAGCTCGCCGGGCGCGACGCGGTCTTCTCCGCGTCCGGCACGGTCATCACGTTCCGCGGCTTCCTCGCCGCGTACGAGGAGAGCACCGACGTCGAGCCGGCCGGCGAGGGCGCGAAGGGCGCGGCCGCCCGCGAGACGCGGCTGCCGCGGATGGCCGAGGGCGACCCGCTGAGCGCCGACGACCTCGTCGCCGAGGGGCACTCGACCACCCCGCCCGCCCGCTACACCGAGGCCTCGCTCGTCAAGGCGCTCGAGGAGCTGGGCATCGGCCGCCCGTCCACGTACGCGGCCACGATCTCGACCGTCCAGGACCGCGGGTACGTGCGGACCAAGGGCCAGGCCCTGGTCCCGACCTGGCTGGCGTTCGCCGTGATCCGGCTGCTCGAGGAGCACTTCCGTTGGCTGGTGGACTACGACTTCACCGCCGAGATGGAGGCGGACCTCGACCAGATCGCGGCCGGCGAGCGGGAGCGCGTCGCCTGGCTGACGCGGTTCTACTTCGGCGACGGCAGCGGCGCCGCGACCGGCTGGGGCCTGCGGGACATCGTCGCCAACCTGGGCGAGATCGACCCGGTCGCCATCAACTCGGTCGAGATCGGCGAGGGGATCCGGGTGCGCGTCGGGCGCTACGGCCCGTACGTCGAGGACCTCGGCGCCGAGGTGGCGGAGGGGCAGAACCCGCCGCGCGCGTCCATCCCCGACGACGTCGCCCCGGACGAGCTGACCGTGGCCATGGCGCGCGAGCTGCTCGCCGCGGGCGCCGACGACGGCAAGGAGCTCGGCGTCGACCCGGAGACCGGTCGCACGATCGTGGCGAAGTCGGGCCGGTACGGCCCGTTCGTCACCGAGGTGCTGGACCTTCCCGAGATCGACCCGAGCCTGTCGGCCGCGGCCAAGAAGAAGGCGAAGGCCGCGCAGCCGAAGCCGCGCACCGGGTCGCTGCTGAAGTCGATGACGCTCGAGACGGTGACGCTCGAGGACGCCCTGAAGATCCTGTCGCTGCCGCGCGTCGTCGGCACCGACCCGGAGTCGGGGGAGCCGATCACGGCGCAGAACGGCCGCTACGGCCCGTACCTGAAGAAGGGCACCGACTCGCGCACCATCGCGTCGGAGGAGCAGCTCTTCACGATCACGCTCGACGAGGCGCTGAAGATCTACGCCGAGCCGAAGCGCGGCCGCGGGGCGCGCGCCGCGACCCCGCCGCTGAAGGAGCTCGGGGACGACCCGACCAGCGGCAAGCCGATCGTCGTCAAGGACGGGCGCTTCGGCCCGTACGTCACGGACGGCGAGACGAACCGCACCCTGCCGCGCGACACGACGCCGGAGGAGATCACCGCCGAGCGGGCGATCGAGCTCCTGGCGGAGAAGCGCGCCGCCGGCCCGGCGAAGAAGCGCCGCACGACGGCGAAGTCGACCACGAAGAAGGCCCCGGCGCGCAAGTCGGCCACCAAGAAGTAGCCCGCCCGGCGCCCGTCGCGCCGGGGGTAGTCAGTCGGGAGTGGTCAGTCGGGGCGCTCGACGAGGTACGCGTGCCCGCCGGGTCGCACGACACGCTCGTGCGCCTGGCGCAGCGCCGCGTCCTTGGCGAGGTCCTCGTCGCGCGGCGGCTTCGGGGCGTTCCGCAGGATGTTCGCAGGCCCGAAGATCCACAGCAGGCTCTCGGTGGCCTTCATGCCCCACGTCCGGTCGTCGTCCTCGCGCCGTCGTCGCCGTCCCATGGCCCCTCGCTGACAATCATTGGTGCACTAACATCTGGTGCGCCAACCATAACCCGGGGCCTAGGCTGTGACCATGGACCTGCCCGACGACCCCCTGCGCCTCGAGGTGCAGGTCTGCTTCTCGCTCTCGGCGGCGGCGCGGGCCATGGTGGCGCTCTACAAGCCGATCCTCGAGCCGCTGGGGCTCACGCACCCGCAGTACCTCGTGATGCTCGGGCTGTGGCAGGACGAGCGCGCCGGCCGGCTGACGACGGTGACCGGCCTGGCCGCCCGGCTGCTGCTGGACCCCGGGACGCTGTCGCCGCTGCTGAAGCGCCTGGAGCGGCAGGGGCTCCTGGAGCGCCGTCGCACCAGCGCGGACGCCCGCGTCGTGGAGCTGCACCTGACCGACGCGGGCCGCGCGCTGCGGGCGCAGGCCGAGAAGGTCCCCGCCGCCGTCGTCGAGGCGAGCGGGCTGAGCCTGGCCGAGCTCGACGCGGCGCGGGTCGCGACCGAGCGGGTCATCGCCGCCGCGCACCCTGCGACGGTCTGACACCGGGGACGCGGCGCAACCAGTACCGTGTCGCCCATGACCGACGTCACACCTGCCGCGTTCGCGCCCGCGCTCATCCCCGACGACCTCGCCGGGAAGGTGCCGGACCCCCGGGACGCGCCGGCCGTGCGCTGGGGCGTGCTGGGTGCCGGCAACATCGCCGGGTCGTTCTCCGACGGCGTCCGCGAGCACACGGCGTCGTCCGTCGTGGCCGTCGGGTCCCGCGACGTGACGAAGGCGCAGCTCTTCGCGGACGTGCACGCCCCGCAGGCTCGTGCCCACGCCGGGTACGAGGCGCTGGTGGACGACCCGGACGTGGACGTCGTCTACGTCGCGACGCCGCACTCGCACCACCACGAGCACGCGCTGCTCGCGGTCCGCGCCGGGAAGCACGTGCTGGTGGAGAAGGCGTTCACGCAGGACGCCGGGCAGGCGCGCGAGGTGCTCGACGCCGCGCGCGAGGCCGGCGTCTTCGTCATGGAGGCGATGTGGACGCGGTTCCTGCCGCACGTGGCCGCGCTGCGCGGCGTGATCGCGCGGGGCGAGATCGGCCGCGTGGTCAGCGTGGTCGCCGACCACGGCCAGTTCTTCCCGTACACGCCGGAGCACCGGCTCTACGCGGCCGCGCTGGCGGGCGGCGCGCTGCTCGACCTCGGCGTCTACCCGGTGTCGTTCGCGCACGACCTGCTCGGCGCCCCCGAGACCGTCACGGCCGTCGGGGCGCTCGCCGGCACGGGCGTGGACGGGCAGGTGGGGATGGTGCTCGGCTACCCCGGCGGGGTGCAGGCCACGCTGTCGACGACGCTCTGGGCGCGCACCGCGAACACGGCCGTGATCTCGGGGACCGAGGGGCGCATCGAGGTGGCGCGCACGTTCTACGCGCCGACGTCGTTCACCGTCGAACGGCACGACGGCACGACGTGGGCCTACGACGGCTTCCGCGGCGAGGGCAAGCAGTACCAGGCGGCCGAGGTGGCGCGACGGGTCACGGCGGGCGAGACGCAGAGCCCGCGCATGTCGTGGGACGGGTCGCTCGAGGTCATGGACACCCTGGACGAGGTGCGCCGCCAGGTGGGCGTCCGCTACCCGGGGGAGTGACGACGCTCAGCGGGACAGGCGGCGCCCGCTGACCTCGGTCGGCGTGATGCGCACCCAGACGTTCTTCCCGTCCTGCAGGTAGCTGCGCAGGCCGGTGGCCTCGGCGGCCGCGCGGTCGGCGTCGCGCTCGAGGATCTCGGCGTCGCCGTGGAGCACCACGCTGTAGGCGACGTCCGGGCCCCACTGGTCGGCCTCGAACGCGACGTGCGCGTTGACCGCGAGCTCGGCCAGCTTCGCACCGGGCCGGGTCTTGAAGTAGACGAGCCGGTCCGCGACCGCGAACGTCACCGGGAAGATCTCCGGGACGCCACCCACCGCCGTCGCCAGGCGGCCGATGGGCTGCAGGTCGAGGAACTCCCAGCACTCGTCGTCGGTGAGCACGGACGTGGACTGGTGGGACTGGTCGTGCACGGAGCCTCCAACGGTGGGCGGGTAGCCCCATGGTGCCCCCGGGAGCGGGCCGGCGCCCGTCGGGGCCCGAGACGTGTGGGCGTGCCCGACTAGGGTGTCCGCGTGAGCAACGCACCCGGGTACTTCGTCTCGTTCGAGGGCGGCGACGGCGTCGGCAAGTCGACGCACGTGCGGCTGCTCGGGCAGTGGCTCGGGGAGGCCACGGGGCGCGAGGTCGTCACGACGCGCGAGCCCGGCGGCACGGAGCTCGGCGTCGAGCTGCGGCGGCTCGTGATGCACGGGGACGACATGGACCCCCGCACCGAGGCGCTGCTGTACGCGGCCGACCGCGCGCACCACGTCGCGTCGGTCGTGCGGCCGGCGCTGGCGCGCGGCGCGATCGTCGTCACCGACCGGTACCTCGACTCGTCCGTCGCGTACCAGGCGGGCGGCCGAGAGCTGGGCGAGGAGGAGGTCGAGGGGCTGTCGCTGTGGGCGACGGGCGGGCTCCTGCCGCACGTCACCGTGCTGCTCGACCTGGACCCGGTCGTCGGCGCGGCCCGCCTGTCGGGCGAGCCCGACCGCCTGGAGCGGGCCGGCGACGACTTCCACCGCCGCACCCGCGAGACGTTCCTGCGGCGGGCCGCCGCCGACCCCCGGCGGTGGGTGGTCGTGGACGCGTCGGCGCCCCTGGACGACGTGCAGGCGCAGGTGCGCGTGGACGTCGCGGCCCGGCTCGACCTGACGCCGGTCGTCGAGGAGGCCGTGGAGAGCACCGAGGAGAGGGCATGAGCGTCTGGGACGACGTCGTCGGCCAGCCGGACGCGGTGGCGGTGCTGGAGCGCGCCGCGACCGACCCCGCCGCGATGACGCACGCCTGGCTCCTCACCGGCCCGCCCGGGTCGGGTCGCTCGGTCGCGGCCCGGGCCTTCGCCGCGGCGCTGCAGTGCACCGGGCCGGAGGGCGACGCCCCGGGCGCGCCGCGTGGCCCCAGCGGCGGCGGGTGCGGCCGGTGCCGGGCGTGCACCACGACGCTCGCCGGCACCCACCCCGACCTCACCGTCGTGGCCACCGACAAGGTCGTCATCACCATCGACGAGGTGCGCGACCTCATCACCACCGCGTCCCGCACGCCGTCCACCGGCCGGTTCCGCGTGATCGTCGTCGAGGACGCCGACCGCATGGCCGAGCGCACCACCAACGTGCTGCTCAAGGCGATCGAGGAGCCGCCCCCGCACACGGTGTGGGTGCTGTGCGCCCCCAGCGCGCAGGACGTGCTGCCCACGATCCGGTCGCGCTGCCGGGGCGTCGTGCTGCGCGTGCCGCCCGCGGGCGACGTCGCCGACCTGCTGGTGCGCCGCGACGGGGTCGAGCCCGACGTGGCGCTCGCCGCCGCCCGGGCCGCCCAGTCGCACGTCGGGCTGGCGCGCCGGCTGGCGCGCGACCCCGACGCCCGCCGGCGTCGCGACGCCACGCTGGACGTCGCCCGCCGCATCCGCGGGGTCGGCGACGCGGTGCTCGCCGCCGGGGAGCTCGTCGACGTCGCCAAGGCCGAGGCCGTCGCGGCGGCCGCCGAGCGGGACGCCGTCGAGCGGGCCGAGCTCATGCGGGGCCTCGGCGTGCAGGAGGGCGACACGCTGCCGCCGCGCCTGCGCTCGCAGGTCAAGCAGCTCGAGGACGACCAGAAGCGCCGCGCCACGCGCCACCAGCGCGACGTCCTCGACCGCGCGATGGTGGACCTGCTGTCGCTGTACCGCGACGTGCTCGTGGTGCAGCTCGGCGCGGAGGTGGAGCTGGTCAACACCCAGCACGCCGCCGCCGTGCGCACGCTCGCCGCCGACTCGACCCCCGAGCAGACGGTCCGCCGGATGGACGCCATCGGCACCGCGCGGGAGCGGCTCGAGGGGAACGTGGCGCCGCTGCTCGCCCTGGAGGCGATGACGGTCGCGCTGCGGCCCCAGGGCTGACCTCCACCGGTCGGCGTATCAGGGCGACAGTTGCCTGATCACCCCTGGATGCGGTGAGGTGTTCCGCGGCGGGGGCCATGGTGGCTCCCGGACCTGACTGGGGGTTGGCATGAGGATCCTGTTGCTCGTCTCGGCGTTCAACGGGCTCACACAGCGCGTGTGGGCCCATCTGGTGGACCGGGGGTATGACGTCGGCGTCGAGCTGGCGCCCACGTTCGATTCTCCGGAGGACCTCACCAGGCGCGTCGAGGAGATCGCCCCGGACCTCGTCCTGGCGCCGTTCCTCAAGCACCGCGTCCCGCGCGAGGTCTGGGACCGGTGGACCACCGTCGTCGTGCACCCCGGGCCCGTGGGCGACCGCGGCCCGTCGTCCCTCGACCACGCCGTCCTGGACGGTCGTGAGCGGTGGGGCGTGACCGCGCTGTCCACGGTCGAGGAGATGGACGCCGGGCCGGTGTGGGCGACGTCGACGTTCGCGATGCCGTCGCCGCCGGTCGCCAAGAGCGCCCTGTACAACGGGCTCGTCGCCGACGCGGCGATGGCGTGCGTCGACGAGGTGCTCCGCAAGGTCGCGGCCGGCGAGGCCCCCACGGACCCCGCCCTCCTGGAGCGCGAGGTGGCCGGGACGGGCGAGCTGCCCCTGCTGCGCCGTGCCGCCTTCGAGCTGGACTGGACCCGCCCGGCGGAGGAGCTCGCGCGGACCGTCGCCGCGGCCGACGGCGCGCCCGGCGCGCCCGCCACCCTGGCGGGGGAGCGCTACTGCCTGTTCGACGCGGCGGTCGGGGAGCCGGTCGACGACCTCGACGGCGCGGGGCACGAGGTCGCGCCCGGCACGATCGTGGGTCGTGACGGGGACGCCGTCGCGATCGCCACCGGCCGGGGGACCCTGTGGGTGGGCTACGCGGCCACGCTGGCCGAGCGGCGCGGCACGAAGCTGCCGGCGGCCGAGGTGCTGGACGTGCGCGGCGTGCCCTACCGGCCGGTGCCGGCCGTGCTCGCCGAGTCCGTCTACGAGCGCGTCGGCGACGTCGGCTACCTCACGATCCGGTCGTACAGCGGGGCCATGCACACGGCGCAGTGCCGCCGGCTCACCACCGCCGTGGAGAAGGCGCTCACGGAGGACACGAGCGTGCTCGTGGTGCGCGGCACCGAGCACGCGTTCTCCAACGGCATCCACCTGGGCATGATCGAGGCCGCCGCAGACCCGGCCGCGGAGGCGTGGGCGAACATCCAGGCGATCGACGACCTGTGCGAGGCGATCGCCCGCGCCGACCAGCTCACCGTCGCGGCGTTCACCGCCAACGCGGGCGCCGGCGGCGTCATGACCGGCCTGTGCGCGGACGTCGTCGTCGCCCGCGACGGCGTGGTGCTCAACCCGTACTACGACATGGGCATCTTCGGCTCGGAGCTGCACACGTGGACCGTCGCGGCGCGACTCGGGGAGGCCGCCGCCGACGAGCTGCTGGGCGCCAAGCTCCCGGTGTCGGCCGGGCAGGCGGCCGCGGCGGGTCTCGTCGACGCGGTCGGCCCGCGCGACGCGGCGTCGTTCGACCGCTGGCTGGCCGGCCGGGCCGCCGCCCTCACCGGGGGCGAGGAGCGGCAGGCGGCGCTGGCGGCCGCCGCGAGCCGGCGTCCGGACCGGCCGCTGTCGTACTTCCGCACGATCGAGCTGTCCGAGATGGCGCGCGACCTCTTCGACGACCGCCGCGGCTTCGCGGCGAAGCGCCGCGACTTCCTGCGCAAGGCCGCCCCGGTCGCCACCCCGGCGCACCTGCGGTTCGCCGACGGGCGCGTGCTCGCCGGCGCGGTTGCGGGATGATCGGACGATGAGCCTGCTGCGATCGAGGGTGCGGGGCGTGGGCGCGGTCGGTGCGGTGGCGCTGCTCGCGCTGCTCGCCGCCGGGTGCGCCGACCCGGGGGCGCCGGGCGGGTCGTCCGACGGGTCGTCGGCGTCGCCCACCGAGCCGGAGCCCACGGAGCCCGAGCCCACCGAGCCGGAGCCCACCGAGCCCGAGCCCACCGAGCCGTCCGACCCGGACGAGACGCCCGCGGAGCCCGACCCGGCGCCGTCGGACCTCGAGCCGGGGGAGAGCGTGCGCGGGCTGCCCGACGGCGTGGAGGGGACGATGGACGCGCCCGTGGGCGTGGGGTGGTCCCCGGCCGACGGGCGCCTGTTCGTCGTCACGTACGGGTCGAGCTCGTGCCCGCGCCTGGCGGAGGCCACCGCGGACTGGGACGACGGCCACGAGTCCGTCGTCGTGCGCCTGGTCGACCCGCCCGCGGACAAGATCTGCACGATGGACTACATGCCGACCACGAGCGTGGTGGCGGTGCCCGACGACGTGGACGCGTCCTCCCCGGTACCCGTCCGGCTCGCCGGCGAGGGCCGGGTCGAGGTGAAGCCGCGGCCTGCGCCCGGCAAGCCGGGGCCGATGGCCTGGCAGCCCGCGGACTGAGGTCCGCGGGCCCGGGCGCCGCCCTCGCCGGGCGGCGTCCGGCACCCAGAACCGTGTGCCGGGCGGGCGGTGCCGGCAGGTAGGTTTGGCCGCGTGAACTCCGACGCGCGCCGCACGACCACCCGCCGTACGACCGCCCGCCGCGCCGCCGCCGTCCTGCTCTCCGGCGCGCTCCTCCTCGCGGGGTGCTCAGCCCCTGCCAAGGAGCAGTCGCCGGCCGAGAGCGAGGGGGCCACGGGCGGCGCGACCAACGCCGAGGGCGCGCCGAAGGGGTTCGAGGAGTTCTACGGCCAGTCCCTGGAGTGGAAGGACTGCGAGGACGGCTTCGAGTGCGCGACGGCGTCCGCGCCGCAGTCGTGGCACGACGCGGACGCCGGCACGATCGAGCTCGCGCTGGTACGCACCCGCGCGGAGGGCAAGAAGAAGACCGGGTCGCTCCTGGTGAACCCGGGCGGGCCCGGCGGGTCGGGGATCGACTTCGTGCGGTCCGCGTCGGGGACGTTCGGGGAGCCGCTGCGCAAGTCGTTCGACATCGTCGGCTTCGACCCGCGCGGGGTGGGCGGCTCCACCCCCGTCACCTGCTTCGACGACGCCCGCAAGGACGAGTCGCTGAGCAAGGACTTCGCCACGGACGACGCCGGCCTGAAGGCCATGGCCGCCGAGGCGCGCGCCTGGGGCGAGGCCTGCGCCGAGAACACCGGCGAGCTGCTGGGGCAGGTGGACACGCAGAGCGCGGCACGCGACATGGACATGCTGCGGGCGGTGCTCGGCGACGAGCAGCTGCACTACCTCGGCTACTCGTACGGCACGCAGCTCGGCGCCACGTACGCGGGGCTGTTCCCGGACCGCGCGGGCCGCCTGGTGCTGGACGGCGCGATCGACACGTCGCTGTCCGCCGACGAGGTCTCGAAGGGGCAGGCGGTCGGGTTCGAGAACGCGCTGCGCGCCTACGTCGCGGACTGCCAGGCGGGCGCCGAGTGCCCGCTGACGGGGTCGGTCGACGACGGCATGAAGCAGGTGCGCGCCGTCCTCGACGAGGCGTACGAGCACCCGTTCCCGACGTCCGACCCGAACCGTGACGTGACCCAGACCCTCGCCTTCTACGGCGTCGCCGTGACGCTGTACGACGAGGGGAGCTGGCCGCTGCTGACGCAGGCGCTCGACGAGGCGATCACCGAGCGCAAGGGCGACATGCTCCTGTACCTCGCGGACTTCTACAACGACCGCAACTCCGACGGGTCGTTCTCCACGAACTCGTCCGAGGGCTTCCGCGCGGTGAACTGCCTCGACGACCGCGGTGCCACCGACGCGGACACGATGCGCGCGGAGGCGGCCGAGATCGAGAAGGCCGCGCCCACCGTCGGCCGGTTCTTCTCCTACGGCGGCGCGTCGTGCGCCGACTGGCCGTACCCGGAGGTCGAGAAGGAGTTCGACCTGCACGCGAAGGGCGCGCCGCCCATCGTCGTCGTCGGCACCACCAACGACCCGGCCACGCCGTACGTGTGGGCGGAGGGCCTGGCCGACACGCTCGACTCCGGCGTCCTCGTCTCGTACGAGGGCGAGGGGCACACGGCCTACGGGCGTTCCAACGACTGCGTCGCCGGCGCGGTGGAGGACTACCTCGTGGACGGCACCGTGCCGGAGGACGGCCTGACCTGCTGATCGTCGCGCCCCCAGGCGCGCAGCAGGAGCACGCCGACGAGCGAGATCACGGCGAGCCCGACCACGTAGATCACGGTGGAGATCCGCCCGACGTTGTCCGCCGTCTCCGGTAGCAGCTGGCCGTAGGCGAGCACGTAGTGCACGCCGCCGGTGATGCGGATCGCGAGGTAGCCGGCGATGAAGCTCATCGAGTCCCACAGCGCGTGCAGCAGGAGCACGGCGACGTAGGCCAGCACCACCTGGCCCGTGAGGCGGTAGCGGCCGGCGGCCGTGGCGGCGCGGAAGATCGCCGCGCCCAGGATGGCCGTCCACAGCACGTGGCCCACCGGCGTCAGCAGCCCGCGGATCGCCTCGGTCTCCAGCAGTGCGGTGAGGTCGATGCGCCCGAGCCGCGTCAGGCTCGCGTTGAAGGCGTACCCGGCCGACTCGAACGCCGCGAACCCGGCGCCCACCGTGGCGCCGAGCAGCGCGCCGGAGCGCCCCGTCTTCGGGATCACGGCCACGCCCACCACGACGAACACGAGGATCTTGACGAGCTCCTCGATGGCGCCCACCCCGACGTACATCCACCACGACGGCGACAGGTGCGACTCCAGGATCGACGCGCCGAGCACGCCGAAGATGCCGCCGACGAAGAACGCCGCCAGCAGCCGCAGGGTGTCGATGCCGCCCGCGGAGCGCTCGAGCACGTACAGCACGACGCAGAACGGTACGAGGAAGCTGCCCAGCAGGATGACCGTCGGCACCAGGTTCGTGTTCAGCGTCCAGTACGTGACGGCGGCGGTCACGAGCCACAGCAGGGCGCCCAGGACCAGTGCCTTCCACCACCATCCGCGGGGGGTGGCAACCGCAGTGGCCGGTGGTCCGGGCGTCGCGTGCATCAGGTTCCTCCAGGCAGCCGAGCGGATGCCTGGGACGGCACCCCACCTGCGAAAGTACCGACGTGCCCGGGCGCTGTCGCGCGGAACGACGACAGTGCTCCGTCGGCGGGGCGGTCGGGAGGCGGCGGGGGCGCTCGGCCTCTCGGCGGAACGATTTTGGAGTCCGCCCGGGCGGTCAGGTACTGTAGGCGCGCTCGCTGTTCAGGGGGACGCCCTCTGGCGCGGTCCGAGCACGCCGCCTTAGCTCAGTCGGTAGAGCGATTCACTCGTAATGAATAGGTCGTCGGTTCGATTCCGACAGGCGGCTCCACCACGGAAACCTCCGCTGACCTGGACCAACAGTCCGGAGTCCGCGGGGGTCTTCTGCGTCTCCGGCGCCGGTCTGGGGAACGCGGCCACCAGAAGGCATGTGAGGACCGTGGTCGAGGAAGGGCTTCCAGCGGGCGTCGACCTTGTCGAGGAAGTCTTCGATGTCGTCACAGGGACGGCGAGGACGAGGCAGCCGAAGGGGACAGCCTCACGCAGCAGGCGTCGATCCTGTCGAGATCTCCTCACCCGTGCGGGGGAGAGGATTCGTCGTCTCGGGGGAGGCCGGCCGGCTCCGTCCGCGGTCAAGGTGAGAGCCACCCTTCTGACGGTCCCTTTCCCCGGAGGACGGAACATGCGCGTTGCCCAGGTCGTGACCGCCACCGACCTCCAGCCCCCGGGGCCGTCTCCCTCGGTGCCGTGGTGGGTGGAACGGGCCGCTCCCGCGGCCGCCGGCTGGGCCGTCGTCTACGGAGCGCTCGTCCTCTCCTGGGGGCTGGGCAACGACTGGGGCAGACCGTTCGGTGACGCCGACCTACCGACGGCGCTCCTCGGCGGGCTCGCCGCCCTGTGCGCGGCGGCAGCCGTCGCGGCGCTGATGACCGTGCGGGTCAGACCTGGTGCCGTGCGCCCCGGCCTCGCGGGCACCATGCTCTGGGTCTTCGCCGGGGTGCTCGTCACCGTCGCACCCGGCACTCTCACCCTCGATCTGGCCAGTGTGTTCACCGGGCACTTCGACGCCATCGACTGGCCGCCCTTCCTGGTGAAGCTGTTCGCCGTGCTTGGAGGAGTGCTCTTCGCGGGGGCCGCGGTCTCGTACCGCCGGCGACTGCACGGAGCCTGCGGCTATTGCGGACGCTTCGGCGGCAGCAGCGGGGAGCGGCGCCGGTGGGAGAAGGCCGCGGGATACGCGGCCGTCGTCGTGCCCACCCTCGGGTATGCCCTGCCGCACGTGCTCTGGGCGATAGGTGTGCCGTTCGGTGTCACGACGAAGGGCGCGGCCGAGTTCAGCGCCCCCGAGACCGCACCCGCCCTGTGGGGACTCGCGCTGCTCGCCGTCGCCGCTGCCGTGCTCACTCTCGGCCTGGTCATGTCCTGGGGCGAGACCGTCCCGCGTTGGATCCCGCTGGTCGGCGGCCGCACCGTCCCCCGGCTGCTCGCCGTGATCCCGCCCCTGGTGGTGGCCGCCGCGATCACGCCGTACGGGGTGCTGGGCACGGTCGCCATGACCGCGCACGTCACCGGGATCCACGAGCTCTCCGCCGAGCGCATGGGAGAGATGGAGCCGCTCGGCTTCTACATCACGTATCTGACGTTCGCCGCCTGGGGCGCGACCCTGTGCGCGGCGGCGGTCATGTACCACTACCGCACCCGCGGTGCGTGCGCTCACTGCGACGGGCACGCCGGGCTCCCGACGACGGCGAGTCCCTCACGCTGACCGACCCCACGGTTCACGAGAACCTGCTGTTCGCCCTGGACGTTTCGACCGCGCGTCGAGCAGCAAGCAGCGATGCAGCCCGGCGACCCGACCAAAGGCTGATGGCGGCGTGAGGACGCACGAGGGCCCCGGTGCCGATCGCACCGAGGCCCTCGCGTCAGTCGTCGTCCGTCCGCGTCAGCTCGAGGTCGCGGGCTCCCGCACGTCGTCGTCAGGCGCGTCGGAGTCGGCCTCGGAGCGGCTTTCGGCGCGGGCCCTGGGGGTGACCTCGGACGGCGCGTCGTGGTTGATGACCCCGTCGTCCTCGCCGGAGAAGAACCGGCGACCGTAGACGAAGAGGCACAGCACGATGCCGACGGCGAAGCCCCACGCGGCGCCCTGGACGGCGAGGACCGCGCCGGTGACGCCGGCGATGCCGAGGTCGGTCTTGCTGCGCGCCTCCAGGATCCCGACCTTGACGCTCACGAAGCCCTGGATGAGCAGCGTCAGGGCGAGGGCGACGCCCAGGATGGGCTCGACGAGGCTCACGATCGGCATCAGCCACAGCGCGGTGTTGGTGCCCCAGCGGAACGAGCCGGCGCCGCCGAAGATGGACCGCATGGCGTCGCGGCCCTTCTTGTACCGCTCGGAGATGGCGACGTGCATGGCCGCCCACAGCGGCCCGCACATGGTGACGTCGGGGCCGATGATGCCCATGATCGCGTTGCGGCCGCCGAAGATCAGGTGGGCCCGGTTGGGGTTGTACCGCACGGCCTCGTCGGGGCGCTCGACGGAGGCCTCGCCCAGCACGGCGCGGGCCTGCAGCACGTCGCCGAAGACCACGATGTAGGCGGCGAGCACGGTGGGCACGGCGGTGAGGAACATCATCGCGGGCGGCAGCCCGACGCCGAACACCGTGTACTCGCTCCACAGCGTGGCGAAGTCGGGCGTGCTGAAGCCCCACTCGATCGTGGGCCACGGCGCCTCGCCGAAGACGGGGGCGAGCACGACCGCCAGCAGGATGCTGGGCAGGATGCCGAGTCCGCCGATGACGCGCCACAGCCTGCCGCGGGTCTGCAGGCGGGCGAAGTGCTTGGAGTACAGCAGGTAGAACGCCAGCCCGACGGTGATCGCGATGGTCCACGGGAACGTCTCGAAGCGGCCGCCGGCGGCGAACACTCCCTGCACGGCGGCAAACCCGGCGCCGACGATGACGCCCGCACGCAGCGCGTTCGGGACGAACCGCACCACCTTCGCCGCGAGCCCGCTGACGCCGAGGAAGATCGAGAGCGCCGCCAGCATCAGCTGGAAGGCGATGAGGGCGTGCACCCGCTCGGGCCCCTCGGGGAACTGCTGGCAGTAGACCATCACCAACGGGATGGCGGGCGTGATCCAGCCGGGCACCACCGGGTCGCCGAGCAGGTGGTGCAGCAGGTAGAGGAGGCCGTTGAGCACGACGACGGCGAGGCCGACCTCGAACGGCATCCCGAGCAGCTCCATGAGCAGCGGGATCGCCGACAGGTCGACGGCGCACATGACGAGGCCCTGCGTGTAGTCCGGCCACTCGATGCGGTAGTGCACGAAGGGCAGCCGGACGTCGAAGGGGCCGAGCTTCCAGTGCGGCGACCGCGCGTCGCCGGTGGGGGCGCCGTCGGCCGGCGCGGGGGTGCTGGTGTCCATGAGTGTCTTTGCGTCCTTGCAGGTCGGGGCAACGGTGTCCCGGTGGTCGGGTCGTGGGGCGTCGTCGTCGGCGCCCCCGGTCTTCAGAAGACGATCACCTGGCGGACGGCGCGTCCGTCGGCGAGCTCGTCCATGGCGTCGTTGATCTCGTCGAGGCGGATGCGCCGGCTGATGAGGCGCTCCACCGGCAGGCGGCCCTCGCGCCACCACTGCGCGAAGGTGGGGATGTCGCGCGCCGGCACCGCCGAGCCCAGGTAGGAGCCGATGACGGTGCGCGCCTCGGCCGTGACGGTCAGCGGCGAGAGCTGGGCGCGGGCGGCCGGGTCGGGCAGGCCCACGGTGACGGTCCGGCCGCCGGGCGCGGTGGCGCCGAAGGCGGTCTCGAAGGCCCGCGCGCTGCCGGCGCACTCGATGACGTGGGAGGCGCGCACGCCCTGCTCGGCGACCTCGGCGGGGGTGAGGGCCCGGTCGGCGCCGAGCTCGCGCGCGAGGGCGAGCTTGTCGTCGAGCGTGTCGACGGCGATGACCTCGCCCGCGCCGACCGCGACGGCGGTGAGCAGCGCCGCGACGCCGACGCCGCCCAGGCCGACCACCATGACGCTCTCGCCCTCGGCGGGCGCGACGGCGTTGAGCAGGGCCCCGCCGCCGGTGAGGACGGCGCAGCCGAGCACGCACGCGACCTCGGGCGGCACGTCGTCGTCCACCGGGACGAGCGAGGCGCGGTCGACGACGGCGTGGGTCGCGAACCCGGACACCCCGAGGTGGTGGTGCACCGGCTCGCCGTCGCGCTCCAGGCGGCGGCCGCCGTGCAGCAGGCGGCCCTCGTTGTTGGCGGCGCTCCCGGCCGTGCACGGCAGCCGGCCGTCCGTGGCGCAGCCGGCGCACTCGCCGCAGCGCGGCAGGAACGCCATCACCACGCGCTGCCCGACGGCGACGTCGAACACGTCGTCGCCGACCGCCTCCACGCGGCCCGCGGCCTCGTGCCCGAGCAGCATCGGCAACGGCCGCACGCGGTTGCCGTCCACGACGGACAGGTCGGAGTGGCACACCCCCGCCGCCTCGATGCGGACCCGCACCTCCGTGGGGCCGGGCTCGCCGAGCTCGAGCTCCGCGACGCTGATCGGCGTCGACGCCGCGTAGGGGCGCGGACGGCCGATCTCCTCCAGGACTGCCCCGGTGATGCGCACCGTCGTCCACCTCTCGTCGTCTGGTCGGGGATCGGCTCACGGTAACGACGTCGGCCCGCCGGCAACCACGTCGTCACGACCATCTGAGGGCCTACGCTGTGTGCGTGGAGCACACATCGGCGGAGGAGTCGGGGGAGCCGACCGCGGCGTCCGGGGCGTCGCACCGGTCGCGCGAGGAGCTGCTGCGCGTGCTGCTCGACACCGCGACCGACCTCACGGCCCTGCGCGACGTGGAGGCCCTGCTGCAGGCGATCGTGCGCCGCACCCGCGCCATCGTCGTCGCCGACATGGCGTACATCAGCCTCAACGACCCGGCCCGCGGCGACACCTACATCCGCCGCTCCGACGGCGTCGCCACCGCCGCCTACCGGACGCTGCGCATGCCGCTCGGCGCCGGGGTGCTCGGCCAGGTCGCGACCGGCCTCGCGCCCTACCAGACGTCGCAGTACGCGGAGGACGACGCCATCGCGCACGACCCGGAGGTGGACGAGATCGTCCGCGCGGAGGGCGTGCACGCCATCATGGGTGCGCCGCTGACCGTGGCGGGGAAGGTCATCGGCGCGCTCATCGTCGCCGACCGCCGGCCGCGCCGGTACAGCCCCGAGGAGGTCGGCGTCGTGGAGTCCGTCGCGGCGCAGGCGGCCGTCGCGATCGACAACTCGCTGCGCTTCGAGGAGATCGCGCGGCACGCCGAGCGGCTCGACCGCGAGCAACGCCGCAGCGCCGCGGAGCTGACGCTCGCCACGCGCGTGCTGGAGCTCGACCGCCGCCTCATGGACGCCGTCATGGTGGCGCCCGACGTGCGCCGGGTGCTCACCCTCGGCGCCGGCGTGCTGGACTGCGACCTGCGGCTGAGCGACCCCGCCGGCGTCGTGCTGGCCACGTCGGAACCCGACCGGTCCGACCCGCGCGACCCGCCTGCGCCTTCCCGACCCGACCCACTCGAGCGACCCGCCACCGTCGTCGCGGTCACCGCCGCCACCGAGCACCTGGGCACGCTGGCCGCCTCGGCGCCGCTCGACGAGCCGGAGCGCGCGCTGCTCGAGCGGGTCGCGGTGCACGCGGCGCTCGCGCTGCTGTTCGCCCGTGCGGAGGAGGACGCGGACCTGCGGGGCCAGCACGAGCTGCACGACGACCTGCTGGGCGTCGGCGGCCGCGACGTGCCGCGCGAACGGCTGGACCGGCGCATGCGCCGGTGGGGCCTGCACCCGGACGACCGGCTGTGGTGCGTCGCCGTCGCGACGCCGCCCGCGGACCTGCGACCCCGGCTCCAGGTGCTGCGCGCGGCCGCGGCGCGGTCGGTGCTCACGGCGCACGAGGACCACGTGTGCCTGGTGACCGCCGACCCGGCGTGGGAGGAGTCGCTGCGCCGCACGGCGGCGAGGAACGGGTGGCGGCTGCGCGTGGGGTCGGGCGGGCCGGCCCCGCTCGGCGGGCTGCCCGACGCGCACCGCCGGGCGCAGCTCGCGCTGGGCTCGCTGGTCACCCTCGACCGGGACGGCGTGCTCGACGGCGGCGAGCTCGGGATGCTCGGCGCGCTCCTGGGGCTGGCGCGCAGCGGTGAGCTGCCGCCGTCGCTCACCGCCGGCATCGACCCGCTCGTGGCCTACGACGCGGAGCGGTCGGCCGACCTGACCCGCACGGCCTTCTACTACCTGGAGTCGGACGGCAACGTGGCGCGCGTCGCCGAGCTGCTGCACCTGCACCGCAACACGGTGCGCCAGCGGCTGGAGCGCATCGGCCTGCTGCTCGGCCCGGGCTGGGACGTCTCGCCCCGCCGGCTCGACACCCACCTGGCGCTGCGGGTGCGCGACGCGCAGGTGGGCCTGGGCCGCTGAGTCCTGCCGCCACGTGGCGCGGCGGCCGGGTGTGCGGCCGCACACCGTGCGCGGGCGGCGGTGGACGCCGTGACATCGGACGGGCCGCGGCGATGGTGGCAGCATGGCGTCCATGACCGTTGCTGTTCATGACCGTGTGTCCGCCGTCCTCTCCTCCGTCCCGACCGGGCTGCTGATCGACGGCGCCTGGCGCGACGCGTCGGACGGCGGCACGTTCGCCGTCGAGAACCCGGCCACCGAGGAGGTCCTCGCCCACGTGGCGTCGGGCACCGCCGACGACGCGCGCGCCGCGATGGACGCCGCCGCCGGGGCGCAGGAGTCCTGGGCCGCCACCCCGGCCCGCGAGCGCGCGGAGATCCTGCGCCGGGCGTTCGCCCTGGTGCAGGAGCGGCGCGAGGAGCTCGCCCTGCTCATGACGCTCGAGATGGGCAAGCCGCTGGCCGAGGCGCGCGGCGAGGTCACCTACGGCGGCGAGTTCCTGCGCTGGTTCGCGGAGCAGGCCACGCACGACGAGGGCCGGTACGCGCACACCCCCGAGGGCACCCTGCGGATGCTGGTCCAGCGCCGCCCGGTGGGCCCGTGCCTGCTCATCACGCCGTGGAACTTCCCGCTGGCGATGGCGACCCGCAAGGTGGCGCCGGCCGTGGCCGCGGGCTGCACGATGGTGCTCAAGCCGGCCCGGCTCACCCCGCTCACGTCGCTGCACTTCGCGCAGATCATGCTGGACGCCGGGCTGCCGGCCGGGGTGCTGAACGTGCTGCCGGCGGCGTCCGCGTCGGCCGTCAGCACGCCGATCCTGGCCGACCCCCGCCTGCGGAAGCTGTCGTTCACCGGCTCGACCCCGGTCGGGCAGAGCCTGCTGCGGTCGGCGACCGACAACGTGCTGCGCACCTCGATGGAGCTGGGCGGCAACGCGCCGCTCGTCGTCTTCGAGGACGCCGACCTGGACAAGGCGGTCGACGGCGCGATGGCGGCCAAGCTGCGCAACGGCGGCGAGGCGTGCACGGCCGCGAACCGCTTCTACGTGCACGAGTCCGTGGTCGACGAGTTCGTCGACCGCCTCGCCGCGAGGATGCGCGGGGTCGTGACCGGCAACGGGCTCGACGACGGGGTCACGCTGGGCCCGCTCGTCGAGCCGAAGGCGGTGGACTCGGTGACGGAGCTGGTGGCCGACGCCGTCGGGCGCGGCGCCCAGGTCGTCGTCGGGGGCGAGCGCCCCGACGGGCCCGGCCACTTCTACCCCGCGACCCTGCTGCGCGACGTGCCCGCCGACGCGCGCTGCATGCGCGAGGAGATCTTCGGGCCCGTGGCCCCGGTGGCGACGTTCCGCACCGAGGACGAGGCCGCCGCGCTCGCCAACTCCACGGAGTACGGGCTGGCGTCCTACGTCTTCACGCAGGACGTGCGGCGCGGGCTGGCGTTCGCGGAGCGGCTCGAGTTCGGGCTGCTCGGCCTGAACGTGGGCGTCATCTCCAACGCGGCCGCCCCGTTCGGCGGGATGAAGCAGTCCGGCACCGGGCGCGAGGGCGGCTACGAGGGCATCGCCGAGTACCAGGAGACCCAGTACGTCGGCATGCCGATCTGAGCGCCGCCGCGGTGTCGCCCTCGACGGGCGACCGGCGCGCGGGGGTGGTCGCGGCGCCCGTCGTGCGTCAGGGTGGCAGGCATGACGAGCAACGAGGTCAAGTTCAAGATCGACGTCCCCACGGAGCTCGAGGGCGGCGTCCCGGCCGACTTCGCGTCGCTGTGGCACACGTCGACGTCGTTCGTCATCGACTTCGTGGCGGCGACCAAGCCGCCCCAGCCGGTGACCGACCCCTCGACGGGGGCGGTCACCGGCCGGGTCGTGCCCGGCCGCGTCGTGTCGCGGGTGCGGATCCCGCCGCAGCAGGTGTTCGAGCTCGCCCGGGCACTGACCCAGCAGCTCGACGCGTGGGAGCGGGAGACGGGCAAGAAGACCGACGGGAGCGAGTGACCCTCAGAGCACCCGCTCGGGCCGCGCGAGGATGCCGGGCACCAGCCGCGCGCTGAGCGCCGCAGCCCCGCGCACCGCACCGAACCCCGCGGCGAACACGGCGAGCGCGGTGGCGACGGCGATCGGCTGCACGAAGATCGCGAAGCCGACCAGTGGGAACAGCAGCACGGCGGCGCAGAGCGCGGAGCCGCCCGCCACCATCCACAGGGCGGACATCACGGAGCGGCGCGACGCCTCGGCCATGACGGTGCGCGGCACGCCCAGCCGGTCGAGCGAGACGTGCACCGCCGCGCGGTCGAGGGTGGCGGCGGCCTGGTTGATGCCCACCGAGCAGGCGACCATGAGGAACGAGCCCGCCACGGTGACGAGGACGCCGGTGGAGATGTCGTGCATCAGCCACCGCTCGTCCGCGGCCATGTCCTCGGTCGCGGACAGGTTGGCCATCGCCAGGCCCACGGCGCCGAAGACGCCCACGAAGCTGGTCATCGCGACGCCGCTGACCTGTCGCCACGTCGCCTTGGGGTCCTCGAGGATCATGCGGGCGGCGAGCAGGCGCGGCACGGTCGCGGCCTTGCGGGCCTGACGCCGGGCCCGCACCCGCACGAACCACGGGCCGAGGGCGTCCAGCGCGAGCAGCATGGCGCCGAACGACGCCGCCAGGGCGCCGACGATCGCGACGATGCCGCCCATCTGGCCGAGCACTCCGAGCAGCTGCATCAGCCCCAGCCCGGCCAGCAGCACGGCACCGGCGATCACCACGCGCACCCAGTGCGCCGTCCCCGGCCGCTGCCGCGTGCGCACGCCCAGCGGCGTCACGACCACGGCACGCAGCCCGGCCACGGCGCTCGCGGCGGCGAGCAGCGTCACGACCGCCACGGCGAGGGGCAGCCACCACCACGGCACCCACACCTGGGCGCCGAGCGCCTCCCCGCGGAACTGCAGCAGGCCGAGCAGGGGAGCGGTGACCCCGTACAGCAGGGTCCCGGCCAGTGCTCCGACGAACGCGGTGGCGGCGGCCTCGAGGACGGTCAGCGTGGTGACGGTGCCGGTCGTGGCGCCGAGCAGGCGCAGGGACGAGAGGCGCTCGTCGCGGCGGCGCGCGGCCAGGCGGGCGGCGGAGGCCCCCACGGTGCCGAGCGGCACGAGCAGCAGCACGAGGGCGATCACCGCGAGCGTCTGGTAGGTGCTGGCGAGGTCGTCGTCCCAGCGGAAGAACGCCTGCGCGCCGCCCGCCACGAGCTCCAGCAGGGCCGTGACGACGGCGAAGCTCACGACCGGCAGCCAGAGCGCGAGCCGGTCGCCGTCGCGCCGCCGGGCGAACAGGGGGGCGAGGCGCACGGCGGTGACGAGCGCGCCGGTGGGCCGGGCGCCGGGGACGGCGGCGTTCATCGGGCGACCTCGCCCGGGGTCGCGGCCCCGCCGGCGGCGGCCGCGAGGGCCGTGTCGGAGACGACGCGCCCGTCGCGCAGCACGACGGTGCGGGCGCACCGGCGCGCGACGTCGGCGTCGTGCGTGACGACGACGAGGGTGCGCCCGGCGGCCACGGCCGCCAGCAGGAGGTCGAGCACCTCCTCGGACGTGGTGGAGTCCAGCGCGCCGGTGGGCTCGTCGGCGAAGATGAGCCGGGCCCCGGTGACCTGGGCGCGCGCGATGGCGACGCGCTGCGCCTGCCCGCCGGACAGCTCGCCGAGGCGGCGCTGCTCCATGCCGGCCAGGCCCAGGTGGGTGAGCCACTGCGCGGCCTCGGCCTCCGCCTGCGCGCGGGGGACGCCGCCGAGCATCCGCGCGACGGCCACGTTCTCCAGCGCGGTGAGCTCGCCGAGCAGCAGCCCCTGCTGGAAGACGAAGCCGAGCTCCTCGCGCCGCAGCCGGGCGCGGGCGTCGTCGCCGAGCGTCGCGACGTCGACCGGCCCGGACCCGGACGCGAAGGTCACCGACCCCGCCGTGGGCCGCAGGATGCCGGCGAGGCAGTGCAGCAGCGTCGTCTTGCCCGAGCCCGACGCGCCCATGACGGCGACCGACGTGCCCGGCGCGATGTCGAGGTCGACGGCGTCGAGGGCCGGCGTGGCCCCGCCGGGGTACTGCATCGTGAGTCCGCGCGCGCTCAGCAGAGGTGTCATGACACCCAGGGTGCCCGCGGGGCGGGCCGGCGCGCGTCGCCCTCCGAGCGGATCCGGGCGCCGCCCAGGTCCCCCTCAGGTATGACGGCGGGGTCAGGGTTCCCCCGGGACCCGGCCGGGCGAGGACGGACCTGCGGGCCGGCTCAGACGGCGGCGCCGGCCACCCGCAGGTCCGCGACCAGCGCGTCGAAGGCGGCGTCGCGGTCGGCGCGGTCGCGCAGGCGCAGCAGCGACGACGGATGGGTGGTGACGACGACGGCCGCCTCCGGGCGCACGCCCTCGGCGTCGTCCAGGAGCGTGCCCCGGACCTCGCCGACGCGCACCGGCCGCCCGAGCACCGCGCGCGCCGCGGTGGCACCGAGCGCGACGACCACGCGCGGTCGCACCACCGACAGCTCGGCCTCCAGCCACGGCAGGCAGGCCCGGACGTGCGCGACGTCGGGGGTCTTGTGCAGCCGGCGCTTGCCCCGCTCGACGTGGCGGAAGTGCTTGACGGCGTTCGTGAGGTACACGCCGCCGGCGTCGAGCCCGGCCGCCTCGAGCGCGTCGGCGAGCACCCGGCCGGCCGGTCCGACGAACGGCTCGCCCTCGCGGTCCTCGCGGTCGCCCGGCTGCTCCCCGACGAGCGCCAGGCCGGCGTCCTCGGGCCCCGTCGAGAACACGACCTGGGTCGCGTCGGCCCACAGCTCGCAGCCGCGGCAGGCGTGCGACGCCTCCGTGAGCGCCTCCACACGGGCGTCGTCGGGCACCCATTCCTGGGCTCCGGGGCGGTCCGGCCGGCTGCGCGTCATGGTCACCTCCGGGGCCAGGATGGCGCGGCTGCCGCGTGCTCGCCGGGCGGTTCCGCGTCGTCGGCCGGCCGGTAGGCTCGGCGCCATGGCTTGGAGCTTCGGGCGTCGTCGACCCACCACGTACCTGCTGGGGGAACCGGTCGACCCGTACCCGGCCCAGGCGCCTGAGGTGGCGCGCGGCCACGTGCGCCGGATCACGGAGCTCGGCGAGCCGGTGCTGCACGCCCCGGCGCGCACGGTCGAGGAGTTCTCCACGCCCGAGCTCGCCCGGCTGATCGACGACATGTTCGCGACCATGGAGGGGGCCGAGGGCGTCGGGCTCGCGGCGCCGCAGGTCGGCGTCGACCTGCGGGTGTTCGTGTACGACCTCACCGACTCCCGCGGCGACCGGCACGTGGGGCACGTCGTGAACCCGGTGCTCGAGATCGACGAGGACGCCGAGCCCGAGACGGAGGACGAGGGCTGCCTGTCGTTGCCGGGCGCGTACGAGCCGCTCGAGCGCCCGGGTGGCGCGACGGTCCGCGGTGTCGACCAGCACGGCGGGCCGCTGCAGCTTACGGCGTCCGGGTACCTGGCGCGGTGCTTCGTCCACGAGGCGCAGCACCTGGACGGCACCCTCTACTGGGACCACCTGTCGCCCGCGCTGCAGGCCGACGCCCTGCGCCAGCGCGACGAGGAGCGGGCGGACGTCCTCGCGGGGCGCCGCGAGGTGGCGATCGAGCTCGACAAGACGCCGGCCGACTATCCCGACGCCCCCGCCGGCGGCCGCTGACCCGCCCCGAGACAGCAACGTGCGTGCTGACTTGATCCTCACGACGCGGTTTTGGGGATCAAGTCAGCACGCACGTTGCTGTCTCGGGGTGGCTCAGAGGGTGTGCACCCAGTCGGCGACGGCGGCCGCGACCTCGCCGTCCTTGCCGCGCACGTCGTGCGCGCCGGGGATCGTCACCGTGGTGACCGGCCCCGGGATCGCGGCCGCGTGCTCGGCCAGCTCGGCGGGCGTGCCGAAGGGGTCGCGGTCGCCGGAGACGAACAGCACCGGCACCCGGAGCTGCGGCAGGTGCTCGACGCGCAGCCGCTCCGGTTTGCCGGGCGGGTGCAGCGGGTAGCTGAGCAGCACGAGCCCGGCCGCGGGCAGGCCCTCGGCCACCGCCATCGAGCACATGCGCCCGCCGAACGAGCGCCCGCCGAGCAGCAGCCGGTCGGTCGTCGTGCCCAGGTCGGCGGCGAACCGTTCGGCCTCGGCCCGCAGGTGCGCGACCGCCACCGGCGGCCGGTCGGGCACCTTCTTGCCCGCCAGGCGGTACGGGAAGTCGACGCGCCGGGTCGTCACGGGCGGGTCCAGCGCGTCCAGGGCGTGCTCGACGGCGACGAGCGAGTGGTGGTCGCGGCCCGCGCCCGCTCCGGGGGTGAGCAGGAGGCCGAGTGGACGGGAGTCGTGGCGCTGCGGCATGGGTCCAGTGTCCGGGGTCCGGGGCTGTCCCCGCCCGCCGGTAGCGTCCGGGGGATGAGCGAGAAGGAGCCGGGTGGGGTCCCGGGCGGCATCGGACCGGGCGGCACCGGACCGGGCGGCATCGAGCCCGGGAGCGTCGTGCGGGGCGCCGACTGGTACGCCCGCGACCTGTCGGGGCAGGTCTTCGAGCAGGTCGAGCTGGTCGACGTCGACCTCACCGAGGCGCACGCGACGGGCGCCACGTTCGACGGCTGCACGTTCCGCGGGGTGCGGTTCAACGCGTCGGTCTGGACGGAGTCGGCCTTCACCGGCTGCACCTTCAGCCGCGCGAACCTCTTCGACGCCCGGTTCGACCGGTGCAAGCTCGTCGGGTCCGCGTTCGACGACTGCCGCCTCGACCTGCTGCGCGTCGAGGGCGGGAACTGGTCGTTCGTGACGCTTCGCCGCGCCGACCTGTCCGGCGTGCGGATCGAGGGGGCGCGGATGCGCGAGGCGGACCTCGAGGGCGCCCGGCTGCCGGGCGCCACCGTCGTCGGGGTCGACCTGTCGGGCGCGGTGCTCGACGGCGCGGACCTGCGGCGCGCGACCCTGCGCGGCAGCGACCTGTCCGCCGTCGACCCGCGGACCGCGATGCTCGAGGGGGCCGTCGTCGACCCCGCGCAGGCGGTCACGCTGGCCGAGGCGCTGGGGGTCGTCGTGGCGGGCTGACGACCGCCCCGGACCGGCCGACCGTCGCGGTCGGGTGGCCCTTCTCACACCCCGAGCCGTTCGCCCTGGTCATCCCGGGCGGAGCGGCCAGGGGGAGCCCGGACCGCCCATTTACATCGTTTACCCTCGGAGGTACGGCGTCGACGACCGACGCCGCCGGCCCAGCGCAGGAACCCGGAGGAAACCCCGATGACGGACTTCGACGTGTCACGCGAGCAGGTGGCGATCAACCCGATCGTGCTGCAGCGTGCCGACCCGTGCGTGCTGCGGCACGACGGGGCGTACTACTTCACGGGATCGCACCCGCAGTACGACCGGATCGTGCTGCGCCGCGCCGAGCGCCTCGAGGACCTGCAGGCCGCCGACGAGGTGACCATCTGGGAACGGCACCCCGACGGCCCGCAGTCGCACCTGATCTGGGCCCCCGAGATCCACCGCGTGGACGGCGCCTGGTACGTCTACTACGCGGCCGCGCCGGACGAGGACGTGACGGTCGACGTGCCCGGCACCGACGACACGTTCAACCACCGGATCTTCGTGCTGGAGAACACGGCCGACGACCCGCTGGCCGGCGAGTGGACCGAGCGCGGCCAGGTCGACACCGGCTGGGAGTCGTTCGCCCTGGACGCGACGAGCTTCACGCACGACGGCGACCAGTACCTCGTGTGGGCGCAGCAGCACCCGGACGTCAAGGGCCACTCGAACCTCTACATCGCCCGCATGGCGAACCCGTGGACGCTCGCGACCGAGGCGGTCGAGCTGACCCGGCCGGAGTTCGACTGGGAGACCCGAGGGTTCTGGGTCAACGAGGGCCCGTCGGTGCTGGTGCGCGGCGGCCGCGTCTTCCTCACCTACTCGGGTGCCGCCACCGGCATCGACTACGCCATGGGCCTGCTCACCGCCGACGCGGGCGCGGACCTGCTGGACCCGGCGTCGTGGACCAAGAGCCCCGAGCCCGTGTTCGTCTCCGACCCGGCGGCCGGCCAGTACGGTCCGGGCCACAACTCGTTCACGCAGACGGCCGACGGCGACACCGTGCTCGTCTACCACGCCCGCACCTACACGGAGATCACGGGCGACCCGCTGCGTGACCCGAACCGGCACGCCCGCGCCCAGGTGCTGCCCTTCGACGCGGCCGGCGACCCCGTGTGGGGCACGCCCGTCCCCGACACCCGCCCCACCCCCACCTCCACCGAGGTCCTGCCCGCCGACGGAGCGTTCTGATGAGCACCTCGACCGCCGCCCCCGCGAAGCCCCGCGCCCGGGACTCGCTGACGAAGCTCGCGTTCTGGAACTTCGGCGGGCTGTTCTTCTTCTACTTCGCCATCTGGCAGCTCGTGATGACGTTCCTCGCGCCCTGGCTGGCGGACGAGGCCGGCATGAGCAGCGGCAACATCGGCCTCGTGAACTCCGTGATGGCGCTCACGGCCCTGTGCCTGCAGCCGTTCTACGGGTACATCCAGGACCGGCTCGGGTTCCGCAAGAACCTGTTCGCCGTGGTCGTCCTCGTCGGCGCGCTGATGGGTCCGTTCTTCGCGTTCGTGTTCGTGCCGATCGTGAGCCTCAACGAGGTGCTCGGCGCGGTCGTGGGAGGCATCTTCCTGTCGCTGGCGCTCAACTCGGGCGTCGGCGTCGTCGAGGCGTTCAACGAGCGCAACTCGCGGGCCAACGGCTTCGAGTACGGGCACGTGCGCCTCTTCGGGTCCGTCGCGGGGGCGACGGCCTCGCTCGTCGGCGGGTTCATCTGGGCGTCCAACCCCGACAACATCTGGTGGGTCGCCACGTTCTCGGCGATCGTGCTGGGCGCCCTGCTGCTCGTGGCCCGCACCCCGAAGCCCGGCTCGCCGGAGTACGTCGCGGCCGGCGGCGCCAAGACCGAGGGCGAGGACAAGCCTCGCGTGAGCGCGGCGACCGTCAAGCACCTCTTGCGCGACCGCTCGTTCGTCGGCTTCATGGTGCTGATGTTCGGCACCGCCGCCCTGTACGACGTCTTCGACCAGCAGTTCGCGATCTACTTCGCGCAGTCCTTCGCCGGGGCGGGCGACCCGCAGGTGCTCTTCTCCCGCGTCGTCTTCGTGCAGATCCTGCTCGAGGCGCTCGTCATGATCGCCATGCCGTTCCTCATCAACAAGATCGGCGCGAAGAACGGCCTGCTGCTCTTCGCCGGCGTCCTCGTGGTCCGCGTGCTCGGCTCGGCGATCTTCGACTCGACCGAGCTGCTCATCCTGTGGCGCCTGCTCGCCGCCATCGAGATGCCGCTCATGCTCATCTCGGTGATGAAGTACATCACCCGCATGTTCGACGTCCGGATCTCCGCGACCGCGTACATGATCGGCTTCAACACGGCCAAGCAGATCGGCATCGTCATCTTCGCCTGGGTGTTCGGCCTGTCCTACGACGCCATCGGGTTCTCGAGCTCGTACCTCGTCATGGCGGTGGTGGTGGTCGCGGTCACCGTGGTCGCCGCCCTCCTCATGCGCGACGACCGGGGCCGGCCCGACCCGGGCGTCGCGACCGCCGCCGCCGTGGACGGCGCCGCGGCCTGACCCCTCGTCGCGCCGCCTCCTCGCTCGCAGGGCCCGTCCCGGTTGCCGGGGCGGGCCCGCCTGCCAGGGTGGGAGCCATGTCCGTCGACCTCGTCGCCCGCTCCCTCGCGCTCGGCCTCGCGGCCGGGGCGCGCGCCAGCCTCGGGCTCGCGGCCCCGGTCCTGGGCCCCGCGCCCGCGTCGCGGCGGGGCGAGCCCGCGGCGTACGTCCGCCGCCCGCCCGCGAGCCTGCGGACGGTCGCCGTCCTCTCCGTCGTGGGCGAGCTCGTGGGCGACACGCTGCCGGCCACCCCCAGCAGGCTGGAGAACCACGGCCCGGACGGCCGCGCCGTGAGCGGCGCCGCCGGCGGCCTGCTCCTGGCACGCCGCCGCCGCGCGCCGGTGGCCGGCACCCTCGTGGCGGCGGCCGCCGGGGTGGCCGGGGCCGTCGCCGGGACCGGCGTGGGCGCCGCGTGGCGCTCGGCGTTCGCCCGCCGCGGCTGGCCCGACCTGCCCGCGGCGCTCGCCGAGGACGTCGTCGCCCTCGCGCTCGCGACCTGGGCGGTCCGCGCCTGACCCGACGTGTTCAGCCCCGACGTGTTCAGCACGTCCTGGCGCCCGTCGTCCGGAAGAGTGGGCGCCATGGACTGGGTGGGTGGTGCGGTCGGAGGGTTCTTCGTCTTCGTGTCGACGGTGGCGATGCTCGTGCTGCTCGCCTGGGCGTCACGACGCGTCATGGGCGCGCCCGTCGGGTGGGTCCGCGCGGCGCTCGTGTCGCTCGTCGCGATCACGGGCGCGTCGGGCGCCCTGACGGGCGGGCTGCGCGCGGCGGGATGGGCGGACGACGACGGGGTGCTCGCCGTCGACCCGTGGGTGGCGCTGGTCGCGATCGTCCTCGTCTTCGCGTGGGCCTTCGTGCTCGGGCTGTGCGTGCTCCTCGTGCTCGAGGTGCTGGTGCCGACCGGCACGGTGCCCACCCCGTGGCGCGCCGTCCGGCGGCTGCGGCAGGGCCGGCGCGAGACGCGGCGCTACGCCCAGGTCATGACGATCGCGCTGCGCCACGGGCTGGGCGGCGCGTTCGGCCGCACCCGGCGCGCGGACGGCACGACGACGTCCCGCACCGACGTGCGCCGCCTCGCCGTCGGGCTGCGCGACACCCTGAGCGACGCCGGCGTCACGTTCGTGAAGTTCGGCCAGACGCTCTCCACCCGCCGCGACCTGCTGCCCGACGCCGTCACGACGACGCTCGCGACGCTGCAGAGCGACGTCCCCCCGGCGCCGCCGGACCAGGTGGCGGACGCCGTCGCCGAGGCGCTCGCCCGACCGGTGGACGAGGTCTTCGCGGCCTTCGACCCGGTGCCCCTCGCGTCGGCGTCGGTCGGCCAGGTGCACGCCGCCCGGCTGCTCGACGGAAGGGAGGTCGTGGTCAAGGTGCAGCGCCCGGGCGCGCGCGAGCAGGTGGCCGTGGACCTCGCGATCCTGGGGCGGCTCGCGCGCCGCCTCGAGCGGGACACGGCCTGGGGGCGCAGCCTCGGCGTCGTCGCGCTGGCGGACGGGTTCGCCGCCTCCCTGCGTGAGGAGCTCGACTACTCGGTGGAGGCCGAGAACACGCGCGCCCTGCGCGCCGGCCTGGACGTCGTGACGCACGACGGCGCGTCGTCGGGGCCGCTGGTCGTGGTGCCGGAGGTGGTGGACGGCCCGTCCGGGCCGACGCTGCTGGTGCTGGAGCGCCTCCACGGCACCCCGGTCGGGCAGGCGCAGGCGCTGCTGGCGGGCCTCGACGCGGGGAGCAGGCGGGAGCTCGCGGACCGGCTGCTGCGGGCCGCGCTGGACCAGCTCCTCGTCGCCGGCACCTTCCACGCCGACCTGCACCCCGGAAACGTCCTCGTGCTCTCGGACGGCGGCCTCGGCCTCCTCGACATGGGATCCGTCGGGCGGCTGGGCGAGCCCGAGCGCATCGCGCTGGGCTCGCTGCTGCTGGCGATCGACGGCGACGACGCGATCGCGGCCACCGACGCGCTGCTCGAGCTGCTCGACCCGCCCGCCGGCCTGGACGCGCGGCGGCTGGAGCGGGAGGTGGGCCAGCTCGTGCTGCGCTTCCGCGCGGGCGCCGGCGCGGGGGCGGCCTTCGCCGGCCTGGTGCGGCTGGTCACGGCGGCCGGCGTGGCGGTGCCGCCGCAGGTGGCGGCCGCGTTCCGCACGTTCGCCGCGCTCGAGGGCACGCTCGACCTGCTGAGCCCCGGCTACGACCTCGTCGCCGCCGCCCGCGACGAGGGTCGCCCGCTGCTGTCCCGGCTGGTGACGCCGGAGGCCGTGCGCCGCAAGGTGACGCAGCAGCTGATGGGCTTCGCGCCCGAGCTGGAGCGCCTGCCGCGCCGGGTCACGCGCATCGTCAGCGACCTCGAGCAGGGCCGGTTCACCGTCGCGGTCCGCGCGTTCTCCGACCCCGCGGACCGCGCGTTCCTCTCGGGCCTCGTGCAGCAGGTCATCATGACGCTCGTCGCCGTGGGCGCCGTCGTCGGCGCCGTGGTCCTGCTCGTCGCGGACGGCGGGCCGATGCTCGCGCCGGAGCTCCCGCTGTTCACGGTGCTCGGCGCCGCGCTCGGCTTCGTCGGCACGGTCCTGGCCGTGCGGGTGCTGGTGCTCGCGCTGCGCGGCACGTCGCGAGACCGGTGGTGAGGGGCATGATCAGGACATGAGATACGCAGAGCACATCTCCGAGCTTGTCGGCGGCACCCCGCTCGTCAGGCTGTCCCGCGTCACGGAGGGCCTGAGCGCGACGATCCTCGCCAAGGTCGAGTACGTGAACCCCGGCGGCTCCGTGAAGGACCGCATCGCCCTGAAGATGGTCGAGGCCGCGGAGTCCTCTGGCGAGCTGCGTCCCGGCGGCACGATCGTCGAGCCGACGTCCGGCAACACCGGCGTCGGCCTCGCCCTGGTGGCCCAGCGCAAGGGGTACGACTGCGTCTTCGTCTGCCCCGACAAGGTGAGCGAGGACAAGCGGGACGTGCTGCGCGCGTACGGCGCCCGCGTCGTCGTGACGCCCACCGCCGTCGCGCCCGACCACCCTGACTCCTACTACTCCGTGTCGGACCGCCTCGTCACCGAGATCCCCGGCGCGTGGAAGCCGAACCAGTACGCCAACGCCAACGGGCCGCTGTCGCACTACGAGTCGACGGGGCCCGAGGTCTGGGCGGACACGGACGGGCGCGTGACGCACTTCGTCGCGGGCGTCGGCACGGGCGGCACGATCACGGGCACCGGTCGCTACCTCCAGGAGGTCTCGGCCGACCGCGACGCCGCCGCCGGGGGCCGCGTGCAGGTGGTGGGCGCCGACCCGGCGGGGTCGGTCTACTCGGGCGGCGACGGCCGGCCGTACCTCGTGGAGGGCGTCGGCGAGGACTTCTGGCCCGGGGCCTACGACCCGGAGGTCCCCGACGAGGTCATCGCGGTCACCGACACCGACTCCTTCGCGATGACGCGGCGCCTCGCGCGCGAGGAGGGGCTGCTGGTCGGCGGGTCGTGCGGCATGGCCGTCGAGGCGGCCCTGCGGCTCGCGCGTCGGCTCGAGGACCAGGACGCGGAGGCGGCCGCGCGCGCGGTGATCGTCGTCCTGCTGCCCGACGGCGGGCGCGGGTACCTGTCGAAGATCTTCAACGACGCGTGGATGCGGTCCTACGGGTTCCTGCCCGACGAGGAGGGCGTCACCGCGGGCGACATCCTGCGGGCCAAGGACGGGCGCCTGCCCGACCTCGTGCACACGCACCCGAGCGAGACCGTCCGCGACGCGATCGAGATCCTGCGCGAGTACGGCGTGTCGCAGATGCCCGTCGTGGGGGCGGAGCCGCCCGTGAAGATCGGCGAGGTGGCGGGGTCCGTGACCGAGCGGGCGCTGCTCGACGCCGTGTTCTCCGGCCGCGCGGCGCTCGCCGACCGGGTGGACACCCACATGGGCCCGCGGCTGCCGCTCATCGGGGCGGGGGAGGGCGTCGACGCCGTGCGCGCCGCGCTGCAGGGGGCCGACTCGCTCCTCGTCGTCGAGGACGGCGACCCCGTGGGCGTCCTCACGCGGCACGACCTGCTGGGCTTCGTCGCCGGCCGGTGACGGGTCGCGGACGGGCCGCACACCGGACCGGCGCGACCGGGCGCACGGACACCGGGCGCACGTACGCTGGCCGGGTGAGCACCCCGAGCAGCGAGCACCCCGACTGGACCGCCACCGGCTTCTCCACGCGTGCCATCCACGCGGGGCAGGACCCGGACCCGACGACGGGCGCGGTCGTGCCGCCGATCCACCAGGTCTCCACGTACAAGCAGGACGGCGTAGGCGGCCTGCGCGGCGGGTACGAGTACTCGCGCTCGGCCAACCCGACCCGGACCGCGCTCGAGGAGGCGCTGGCCGCCGCGGAGTCGGGCGGCACAGGCACGTCGGCGAGCGGCTTCGCCTTCGCGTCGGGGCTGGCCGCGGAGGACACGCTCCTGCGGGCGGTGCTGCGCCCGGGCGACCACGTGATCGTGCCCGACGACGCGTACGGCGGCACGTATCGCCTGGTCGCCCGGGTGTTCGGGCCCTGGGGCGTCGAGCACACGCCGGTCGACCTCACGGACCTGGACGCGGTCCGTGCGGCGGTGCGCACCGGGGACGACGGCGGGGCGACGCGGGTGGTGTGGGTCGAGACGCCGACCAACCCGCTGCTCGGGATCAGCGACATCGCCGCGCTCGCGGGCGTCGCGCACGAGGCCGGCGCGCTCCTCGTCGTCGACAACACGTTCGCGACGCCGTACCTGCAGCAGCCGCTGGCGCTGGGCGCGGACGTCGTCGTGCACTCGACGACCAAGTACATCGGCGGGCACAGCGACGTCGTCGGGGGTGCGCTCGTCGTCGCGGCGGGCGCCCGGCTGCCGGGCGGGCTGGAGTCGCCCGCTGGCGGCACGGACGTCGCGGGCGCGGTCGGCTTCCACCAGAACTCGTCGGGGGCGGTCGCCGGGCCGTTCGACGCCTGGCTCACGCTGCGCGGGCTCAAGACGCTCGCCGTGCGCATGGACCGGCACCAGGCGAACGCCGCGATCGTCGCCGACTTCCTGGCGTCCCACCCCGCCGTCACCGAGGTCGTCTACCCCGGTCTCGCGTCCCACCCGGGGCACTCGCTCGCGGCACGCCAGATGAGCGGGTTCGGGGGGATGGTGTCGTTCCGCGCGGGGAGCGAGGCGAAGGCGCTCGACGTGTGCGCGCGCACGCGGGTGTTCACGCTCGCGGAGTCGCTCGGCGGCGTCGAGTCGCTCGTCGAGCACCCGGGCCGGATGACGCACGGCTCGGTCGCGGGCACCGCGCTCGAGGTGCCCGACGACCTCGTGCGCCTCTCCGTCGGCATCGAGGACGCCGAGGACCTGGTCGCCGACCTCGCCCGGGCGCTCGCCTGAGGCACTCCTCCCGCCGGTCGCCTCAGCCGCGGACGACCGTGACGGGGCAGGGGGAGAAGTCGAGCACCTGCCGGCTCACGGAGCCGAGCAGCAGCCGGTCGAAACCGCCCAGGCCGCGCGCGCCCACCACGAGCCGGTCCGCGCCGCCCGCCGCCGCCACGAGCGCCTTCGCGGCCTGCCCGTGCACGACGCGCTCGTGCACGCGGTCGGCGGGCAGCCCGTGGCTCGCCGCCTCCACGGCACCGCGGAGCGCGTCCGCCGCGAAGCTCTCGTAGTCGTCGATCGGCGGGGCCCAGCCCCAGGAGCCGGGCAGGGGCGCGAGCGTCGTGATCTGCCAGGCGAAGACGGCCTCCAGCTCGGCCCCGGTGCGGGTCGCGACCTCGGCCGCGTGCCGCAGCGCCGCGACGCTGGACGCCGAGGAGTCCACGCCGACGACGATGCGCGGACCGCGCGTGGCAGCCTCCGCGGAGCCGTCGACGGTGATCGTGCCGTCGGCCGGGTCCGCCGGGTCGCCGTGCCGCACGACCGTCACCGGCACGCGTGCGTGCTCGACCACCGTGCTGGAGACCGAGCCGAGCACGCGCCGCCCCAGGCGCCCGCGCTGGCGCCGGCCGAGGACGAGCATGTCCGCGTCCGCGGAGGCCTCCAGCAGGGCGTCCGCCGCGGGCCCGGGCACCACGTGGGTCTCCGCCTGCGGGTCGAGCCCCGTGCGTCCGCGGGCGCGCTCGAGATATGTTCGGACCTGCTCGTGCTCGCCCGAGTCGAGCGCGGCGTCGCCGCTGCTGGCGCCCGCCCGGGTCACGAGGACGGCGTGCAGGGGGGCCTGCCGGCTCGCCGCCTCGCGCATCGCCCAGTCCAGGGCCTCGTCCGCCTCCGTCGAGCCGTTCACGCCGACCACGATGCCGCGCATCGGTCACCTGCTTCCCTCGTCACGGTGTCCTGACCTGCAGGATAGGGCGCGTCCGCCGCGCACGTCGGGGGAAGGCGGTGTGACGTCGGCCCGGAGGGGCGGTCAGCCGCGCTCGCGGCGCTTGTCCCGCCCGGACAGCAGCATCCGTACCGGCTGCGTGACGACGTCGACCCGGTCCACGAGGTCCGCGGGCCCGGTGACGACGAGCGCCCGCCCGGCCGCGACCACGTAGACGGCGGTGGTGCCCCGCGCCGTGACGCCCACGCTGACGGCGTCCTCGCCGTCGACGCCGAACGTCCCGGGGCGCAGCGGTGCCTCGTCGACCTCGTCGACCAGCGCCCGCATCGCGCTGCGGTAGTCGAGGTAGGCGTCGGCGAAGTCGCCGCCGGCCGCGTGCCCGCGCCCGGGCTGCGTCGCGTCCTCGGGCTCCGTGCCGACGGGGGCCGCGATGTCGGCGTGCAGGGGCGCGGCGAGCGCGCCGGAGCAGGCGGCGCGCACCACGTCCTCCACGTCGTCGTCCGGCACGACCGTGCGCAGCGTCTCGACCTCGAGCGCCTCGCCGGTGAAGCACCGGTACGCGCGGACGAACCGCTCGCAGGTGGGGTCCTCCTCGTCGGCGAGGCCGGTGAGCGCCTCGTCCTCGAGATCGAGGCCCCAGGTCAGCGGGTCGGAGACCTCGGCGACCACCCCGGAGAACCGGGCGATGCGGGCGTCCTCGCTCTCCCACGTGCCGCCCTGCCGGCCGGCGCCGCTCCCGCCGTCGTGCTGCTCGATGCCGTCGATGCCGTCCATGTCCTAACCCCCCGGGTCGGTACGGCCGCCGCTACGGGCCCTCCTGCCGAGCCTGGACCGCCCGACCGGCGGGTGGCAACGCGGCACGCCGTCACGCCCCTGGCGAACATGGGCTTACCGGGGGGTGTCGGCGCGTTGTGAGCGCATAGAGTCGTAGCGGTCAGGCTGTCGCCGTCATCTCCGACGGGGTGCAGGAAACGCCGCTCGTGAGGGAGCAGCACATGTTCGAGAGATTTACGGACCGAGCCCGTCGGGTGGTCGTCCTCGCGCAGGAAGAGGCGAGGATGCTCAACCACAACTACATCGGCACCGAGCACATCCTGCTCGGTCTCATCCACGAGGGTGAGGGCGTCGCGGCGAAGGCCCTGGAGTCCCTGGGCATCTCGCTCGACGGGGTGCGCACGCAGGTCACCGAGATCATCGGTGAGGGCCAGCAGGCCCCGAGCGGGCACATCCCGTTCACGCCGCGCGCCAAGAAGGTGCTGGAGCTGTCGCTGCGCGAGGCGCTGCAGCTCGGGCACAACTACATCGGCACCGAGCACATCCTGCTCGGCCTCATCCGCGAGGGTGAGGGTGTCGCCGCACAGGTGCTCACCAAGATGGGCGCCGACCTGAACAAGGTGCGCCAGCAGGTCATCCAGCTGCTCAGCGGGTACCAGGGCAAGGAGCCCGTGGCCGCCGGCGGTCCGCAGGAGGGGCAGCCGTCCGGCTCCGCCGTCCTCGACCAGTTCGGCCGCAACCTCACCCAGGCCGCGCGCGAGGGCAAGCTCGACCCCGTGATCGGGCGCTCGACGGAGATCGAGCGGGTCATGCAGGTGCTGAGCCGCCGCACCAAGAACAACCCGGTCCTCATCGGCGAGCCCGGCGTCGGCAAGACGGCCGTCGTCGAGGGGCTGGCGCAGGACGTCGTGCGCGGCGACGTGCCCGAGACGCTCAAGGACAAGCAGCTGTACACGCTGGACCTGGGCGCGCTCGTGGCCGGCTCGCGCTACCGCGGTGACTTCGAGGAGCGCCTCAAGAAGGTGCTCAAGGAGATCCGCACCCGCGGCGACATCATCCTGTTCATCGACGAGATCCACACCCTCGTCGGGGCGGGCGCTGCCGAGGGCGCGATCGACGCCGCCAGCATCCTCAAGCCGATGCTGGCCCGTGGCGAGCTGCAGACCATCGGCGCCACCACGCTCGACGAGTACCGCAAGTACGTCGAGAAGGACCCGGCCCTGGAGCGCCGCTTCCAGCCGATCCAGGTGAACGAGCCGTCGCTCGAGCACGCCATCGAGATCCTCAAGGGTCTGCGCGACCGCTACGAGGCGCACCACCGCGTGTCCATCACGGACTCGGCGCTGGTCTCCGCCGCGCAGCTCGCCGACCGGTACATCAACGACCGGTACCTGCCGGACAAGGCGATCGACCTCATCGACGAGGCGGGCGCGCGCCTGCGCATCCGCCGGATGACGGCCCCGCCGGAGCTCAAGGCCCTGGACGAGGAGATCGCCGACGCTCGCCGCGACAAGGAGTCGGCGATCGACGAGCAGGACTTCGAGAAGGCCGCCGGGCTGCGGGACAAGGAGAAGCAGCTCACCGCCCAGCGTGCCGAGAAGGAGAAGGCCTGGAAGTCGGGCGACCTCGACTCCGTCGCGGAGGTCGACGACGAGCTGATCGCCGAGGTGCTGGCGATGTCCACCGGCATCCCCGTCGTCAAGCTCACCGAGGAGGAGTCCAGCCGGCTGCTCCACATGGAGGACGAGATCCACAAGCGGGTCGTCGGCCAGGAGGCCGCGATCAAGGCGCTGTCGCAGGCGATCCGTCGCACGCGCGCCGGGCTCAAGGACCCGAAGCGCCCCGGTGGCTCGTTCATCTTCGCCGGCCCCACCGGCGTCGGGAAGACCGAGCTGGCCAAGGCGCTCGCCGAGTTCCTCTTCGGGGACGAGGACGCGCTCATCCAGCTCGACATGTCCGAGTTCTCGGAGAAGCACACCGTCTCGCGGCTGTTCGGCTCGCCCCCCGGCTACGTCGGGTACGACGAGGGCGGCCAGCTCACCGAGAAGGTGCGGCGCAAGCCGTTCTCCGTGGTCCTGTTCGACGAGGTGGAGAAGGCGCACGCCGACATCTTCAACTCGCTGCTGCAGGTGCTCGAGGACGGTCGCCTCACCGACTCGCAGGGCCGGGTGGTCGACTTCAAGAACACCGTGATCATCATGACCACGAACCTCGGCACGCGGGACATCGCCAAGGGCGTCCAGACCGGCTTCAACGCCGGCGGCGACCTGGTCACGTCGTACGAGCGGATGAAGTCGAAGGTCAACGAGGAGCTCAAGCAGCACTTCCGGCCGGAGTTCCTCAACCGCGTCGACGACGTGGTGGTCTTCCCGCAGCTCTCGCAGGACGAGATCGTCGAGATCGTCGACCTGGAGGTCGCCAAGCTGGACAA
Source organism: Isoptericola cucumis (assembly GCF_014635665.1). GTDB lineage: Bacteria > Actinomycetota > Actinomycetes > Actinomycetales > Cellulomonadaceae > Isoptericola > Isoptericola cucumis. The sequence goes on along the minus strand of NZ_BMDG01000001.1, from coordinate 191,339 downwards.
GCGCCTGCACGACAAGGACATGGCCATCGAGCTCACCACCGCCGCGAAGAACCTGCTGGCGGAGAAGGGCTACGACCCGGTCCTGGGCGCCCGTCCGCTGAAGCGGGCCATCCAGCGGGAGATCGAGGACACCCTGTCCGAGAAGATCCTGTTCGGCGAGATCAAGCCGGGCGAGATGGTGATCGTCGACGGCGAGGGCGAGGGCATCCTCGGGGAGTTCACCTTCCGCGGGGTGCCGAAGTCCGAGCACGACCGCGGCCCGGTCTCGGTCGGCGCCGCGGCGGCGCTCGACGCCCCGACCGGCGTGTCCGTCCGCGACCTGCCCCCGACCGGGCAGCTGCAGGCCGGCGCGGAGTGATCCCGACCGCCGGCTGACGCCGGCACGGCCGACCGAAGGCCCCGGGCCCCCCTCACGGGGCCCGGGGCCTTCGTCGTGCCCGGGCGTCCTCGCCGGGGAGTCAGCCCGCGAGGGCGACGGCCGGGCCGGACCGCTCGAGCGTCGTCACGTGCCCGCCCGACGTGGAGGTCCAGGTCGTGACGGGGGTGAAGCTGCCCGCGGCGAGGTCGTCGGCGGTCACGACGTGCTGCGCGTGCCGGCACGTGTACGTCGCGCCCGGCGCCAGGTTCGTCCAGCGGCAGTTGCGGGCGCTCGTGGCCGGGTCGAGGTGCGCCAGGTTGCCGGTGGGCACGACGGTCGTGGTGGCGTCGGAGAGGTTGCGCACCGCGAAGGAGAAGCTCAGCACGTCGCCGACGGCGTACCCGTCCTGCGGGCGGGTCAGCGTCGCGTCGCCGACCTGGAGGGTGCCCGGCGCCACCGTGCCGGCGAGGACCCAGTCGAGGTCGAACGTGGCGAAGCGGATGCCGCCGTTGCCGGCCTCCGGCTCGTACAGGAGGCCGACGTTCCCGTCCGGCAGGGTCGCGAGCGTGGAGTAGGCCATGCCGGCGGAGTGGAAGGTGCGGGACGCGGCCCACGTCTCGCCGTCGTCGAAGCTGACCCGCACGGTGCCGTTGCTCCGCGAGGAGGTGGACGCCGCGTTCGAGAACAGCAGCACCTTCGCCTCGGCGGAGCCCTGCGGCGCGTTCGGGTAGGCGCGGACGATCGACGCGTTGTTCGTCGGGTCGGGCAGCTCGCGGTCGAGCGTCACCGGGCCGTAGGTGACGCCGCCGTCGGTGGAGTAGGCGACCTTGCGGTAGCCGGAGCGCGCGGAGTCGCGCGAGTTCAGCATGACGCGCCCGTCCGACAGCTCCACCGTCTTGTTCTCGTCCATCCCCGTGCCGACGGGGGTGCCGACCTCCCACGTCGCGCCGTGGTCGTCGGAGTACACGGACACGGCCTGGAAGTCGCCCGAGCCGTTGATGATCGTGTACTGCTGCACCAGCCGGCCGGCGTGCTCGCCGTACTTGAGCTGGATCCCCTGCCCGGACGTGGCGAACCGTGAGCGCCAGCCCAGGTCGGCGGTGACGTCGGCCGTGATGGTGCGGTGGGTCCAGGTGCGGCCGTCGTCGGTGGACGTCGAGACGTCCGCCTGGATGACGTCCCGGTCGTCGGGGTCGACGCCGGGCTGCGACCCGCCGAAGCCCTGGTCGTACGACTTCACGTGGAAGTTGAAGATGTCGCCGGTCTCGCGGTCGACGACGTAGCTCGGGTCGGAGTACCCCACGACCGGTGCCGTCGTCTTGCCGGCGGCGACCACCTCCTGCGGTCCCCAGGTGGCGCCGCTGTCGGTGGAGCGGCGCTGGAGGATCGAGTTGGGGCCGGGGGAGTCCGCGGCCGTGGGCCGGCCGTCGTACGACGCGAGCACGTCGCCGTTGTTCGCGACCGTCAGCGCGGGGATGCGGTAGTTCGGGAAGTCGCCCTCGCCGTTGGTGGCGAGCTGCTGCTCGCTCGCCGAGCCACCTCCGCCGGTGGGCGGCGCGACGTCGTGGTCCGGCGCGGGGTCGAGGTGGTGCGCGCCGGCGGGTGCGGCGACGGCGAACGTGCCCGCGACGGCGACGGCGAGGGCGATCGCCGCGGCCGTGCGGGAGGCCCGGGGCGTGCGGCGGGCGCGGGGGGCGGGGGCTCGTCGGGGAGCGCGGGGGACTGGTCGGGGAACGGGCATGCTCGTCCTTCCTCGGGGAGTGGTCGAGGGCACGGGGGGCCGGCGGCGACGGTGCCACTTCGGTCCTGAGCTCATGACGACTGACATCGGATGTCTGACGTCTCGCCCAACCTATGGCCAGGTCAGGGCGCGGCGCAACGGGGCCTAGGATCAGCCACGTCTCCGGAAGTCAGCCGACGTCAGCAAGGAAGCCGATGACGACACCGACCCGCGCCGTGCCCGCGGCACGCAGCCGCCGCGACGCCCTCGGCGCGCGGGCCTGGGTCACGGTGGTCGTCGTCGGCCTGGTGGGGCAGCTGGCCTGGACCGTCGAGAACATGTACCTCAACGTGTTCGTCTACGACACGATCTCCACCGACCCGAACGTCCTCGCCGGGCTCGTCGCCGCCTCGGCGGTCGCGGCGACCGCCGCCACGTTCCTCGTGGGCGCCTGGTCCGACCGTGTCGCGCGGCGCCGCCCGTTCATCGCCGTCGGGTACGTCCTGTGGGGCGCGACCACCGCCGCCTTCGGCCTCGTCTCGCCCGCGGCCGGGGCGGTCACCACGACCGTCGGCGCCGCCGTCGTGGCCGTCGTCGTCCTGGACTGCGCCATGTCGGTCTTCGGGTCCGGCGCGAACGACGCCGCGTTCAACGCCTGGGTCACCGAGTCGACCACCCCCGCCAACCGCGGGCGGGTGGACGGCGTGCTGGCGATCATGCCGCTGGTGGCGATGCTGGTCGTGTTCGGGGCGCTCGACCCGCTGACGCAGGCCGGCCGGTGGGAGCTGTTCTTCGGCGTCGTCGGCGGCGTCACCGCCGTGGTCGGCGTCCTCGCCCAGGTCCTCGTGCGCGAGCCCGTCGCGACCCGACCGCCCGCCGACGGCTACCTCGCGTCGCTGGTCCACGGGCTGCGGCCGAGCACCGCCCGCCGGCACCCGCGCCTGTACCTGCTGCTCGCGGCCTGGGCCGCCGTCGGCACCAGCACGCAGGTGTTCCTGCCCTACCTGATCATCTACCTGCAGCGGTACCTGCGGATCGACGGGTACCCGCTCGTGCTCGCCGTGGTGCTCGTGACCGCCTCCGTGGTGAGCGTGCTGGGCGGCCGGGGCATCGACCGGGTGGGCAAGCAGCGCACGATCCTGCCGGCGACCGGGGTGCTCGTCGCGGGCCTGCTCGGCATGTTCGTCGCCCGCGGGACGTGGCCGGTCGTCGCCGCCGGCACCGTCATGATGAGCGGGTTCCTCCTCGCCGCCGCGGCGCTCGCCGCGAGCGTGCGCGACGAGACCCCCGACGGTCGCGTCGGCATGGTGCAGGGGCTGCGGATGATCGCCATGGTCGCCCTGCCGATGGTCGTCGGCCCGTTCGTCGGGGCGGCGGTCATCGTGGGGGCGGACGAGACGTACGTCGACCTGGGCGTCGTCAAGCAGGTGCCGACGCCGTGGATCTTCCCCGCCGCGGCGGCCGTGGCGGTGCTCGTCGTCGTGCCGGTCGCCCTCCTGCGCCGCCTGGCGCGCCGGGAGGCAGGCCGATGAGCGCGGCGACGACGGCGCCCGCCGTGCTCACCACGCCGTGGACCGACGCGGTCGACGCCGACGCGCCCCTGCCGGAGCATCCCCGGCCCCAGCTGGTCCGCCCGGGCTGGTGCAGCCTCAACGGCCCGTGGCAGTACGCGGTGACGCCGCTCGCGGCCGCCGCCGACCCGTGCGCCGTCGCCGACCCCCTCGACGCGCCGAACCGTTGGGACGGCCGCATCGTCGTCCCGTTCTCGCCGGAGACCCCGCTGTCCGGGGTCGGGCGCTCGCTGCGGCCGGACGAGACGCTCTGGTACCGGCGCCGCTTCACCCTGCCGCGCCCCCTTGCGGCCGGCGAGCGCGTGCTGCTGCACCTCGGCGCGGTCGACCAGTCGTGCCGCGTGGCCGTCGACGGCGTCGAGGTGGGTGGCCACTCGGGCGGCTACCTGCCGTTCTCGCTCGACGTCACCGCCGCCCTGGGGGCCGGCGACGGGTCCGGCGAGCACGAGGTCACCGTGGCGGTGCGCGACGTCACCGACACGTCGTGGCTCGCGCGCGGCAAGCAGTCGAGCCGGCGCGGCGGCATCTGGTACACGCCGCAGTCCGGTATCTGGCAGACGGTGTGGCTCGAGATCCTGCCCCGCGTCGCCGTCGACCGCCTCCGCCTCGTCCCGGACCTGGACGCCGGGGAGGTCGAGGTGACGGTCACGGCTGCGCACGCCGACGACCGCGCGACGGCGGACGTCACGGTGCGCGCCGCCGGCCAGGTCGTCGCCGCGGCCCCGGTGCCGGTGGGCGCGCCCACCCGGCTGGTGCTGGACGGGCCGCCGCGCCCGTGGAGCCCCGAGGACCCGTTCCTGTACGACGTCGAGGTGGCGCTCGGCGACGACCGCGTGACCAGCTACGTCGCGCTGCGGTCGTTCGGCGTCGGGCGCGACGCCGCCGGCCACCCGCGGCTGCTGCTCAACGGCGAGCCGTACCTGCCCGTGGGCCTGCTGGACCAGGGCTACTGGCCCGACGGCGGGTACACCGCGCCGACGGACGAGGCGCTCGCGGCCGACGTCCGCCTCGCCCGCGCCATGGGCTTCACCATGCTGCGCAAGCACGTCAAGGTCGAGCCGCTGCGCTGGTACCACCACTGCGACCGGCTCGGCATGCTCGTGTGGCAGGACGCCGTGAACGGCGGCGGCCGCTACCACCCGCTGGTGATCACGGCCCCCGTGCTCGGCGCCCCGGCGCTCGACGACCGCCGCCACCACCGGTTCGGCCGCGAGGACGCGGCGGGCCGGGAGCGGTTCGAGGCCGAGCTGCGCGAGATGGTCGAGCACCTGCGCGACGTCCCGTCGGTCGCCCTGTGGGTGCCGTTCAACGAGGCGTGGGGGCAGTTCGACGCCGCCCGGGTGGCCGACCTCGTGCGGCGGCTGGACCCGTCCCGCCCCGTCGACCACGCCAGCGGCTGGCACGACCAGGGCGCGGGCGACCTGCGCAGCCTGCACGTGTACTTCCGGCCCGTGCGGGTGCCGCGACGGTGGCGCCGCGGCGGCGACGGGCGGGTGCTGGCCGTCACCGAGTACGGCGGGTACAGCCTGGTGGAGCCGGGGCACACGTGGGGGAGGAAGGTGTTCGGCTACCGCCTCTACCGCTCGCGGCGCACGCTCGCCCGTGCGGTCGCCCGCCTGCACGACCGCGAGATCGTCCCGGCGGTCCGGCGCGGGCTCGCCGCCACCGTGTACACCCAGCTCTCGGACGTCGAGGACGAGGTGAACGGCCTCGTCACGTACGACCGCCGGGTGGTCAAGGTGCCCGAGCACGTCATGCGACAGATCAACGACCGGCTGCGGGCCGCCGCCGCGCCCGCCCCTGCACCCGAGAGGACCCCATGACGCTCCCCGAGCTCACCGAGCGCGTGCCGCTCACCCGCCCCGACGGTCGCCTGGACCGGCGCGCGGTCGGCTGGGCGCGTGGCCCGCTGGTCGACACCGACGGCGTCGCCCGCGACGGGCGCCGGTACCTCGGCCGCAACAAGCGGTGGGAGTACTGGGGCGTCGTCACGCCGACGCACCTGCTGGCCGTCACGGCCTCGTCGATCGACTACGCCGCGGTCCACGAGGTGTGGGTGCTCGACCGGGCGACCGAGGAGACGTTCGGCGCTTCCGCGACCGTCGTGCCGGCGCGCGGGGTGACCCTGCCGGGCACGCTCGGGGCCGGCCCCGTCCGCGCCCGTGCGAAGGGGCTCGACGTCGCGATCGACGAGGTGCCCGGCGGCACCCGGCTGCGCGCGCGGACCGCCGACGCGTCGTTCGACGTCGTCGCCGAGCTGCCCGCGGGCCACGAGCGCCTCGCCGTCGTCGTGCCGTGGAGCGACACCCGGTTCCAGTACACGGTCAAGGACGTCGCCCGGCCGGCGCGGGGCACGGTCACGACGGCGGGGGTGGCCCACGAGCTGGCCGCCGGGGAGTCGTGGGCGGTGCTGGACCACGGCCGCGGCCGCTGGCCGTACGACGTGCGGTGGAACTGGGGAGCCGGCTCGGGCCGCTCCGGCGGGCACGTGGTCGGGCTCCAGGTGGGCGGGCGCTGGACCGTCGGCACCGGGTCGACCGAGAACGCGGTCGTCGTCGACGGGCGGCTCACGTACCTGCCCGACGAGCTGACGTGGACCTACGACCTCGCGGCGCCGCGGCGCCCGTGGCGCGTGACCGGCGGCGGGCTCGACGCGACCTTCACCCCGTTCTACGACAAGCGGTCGCGGACGGACCTGGGCGTCGTCGCCTCCGCCACCCACCAGAGCTTCGGCCACTGGTCGGGGTCGTTCACCCCGCCGGGTGGCGGCGACCGGGTCGAGCTGGCCGGGCTGGTCGGCTGGGCCGAGGAGGTCCACAACCGCTGGTGACGCGCCCGGGCTGGCCGGGGCGGCGGCTACGCCGTCGTGACGCCGAGAGCGCGGTCGATCGGCTCGTAGTGCGCGACGACGGCCGCCTGGAAGGCCTCGACGTCCCCGGCCTCCGCGGCGTCGAGCATCAGCCCGTGCGCGCGGGCCGTGGCGTCCAGGTCGGCCGCGACGGAGAGCCCCAGCTTGGGCACGACCGCGGTGTGCACGTCCCAGAACGCGGCGACGAGCTGGCCGACGAGCGAGTTGTCGAGGCGGGCGAGCAGGGCGGTGTGGAACGCGCGGTCCTGCTTGGGGAAGCTGCGTCCCTCGGCGGCGGTCGCGACCATCTCGTCGACGAGGGCGTGCAGCTCGGGGTTCGACGTGCCCGCGAGGCTCGCGACGATGCGTGCGGCCATGGCGCTGTCGAGCGCCTGGCGGACCTCGACGACGTCGCGCAGCGCGCGCAGCTCGTCGCCGGGGCTCAGCACGCCGCGGAAGACGAGGGCCTCCACCAGGGCGTCGAGCGACATGTCGCCGACGAACGTCCCGTGGCCGTGCCGCACCTCGACGATGTCGAGCGTGGACAGGGTGCGGATCGCCTCCCGGACGCTGGACCGCGAGACCCCGAGATGCCCGCACAGCTCGGCCTCCGTCGGGAGCGGGTCGCCGGGCCGTAGGCCCTCGCCCAGGATGAAGTCCTTGATCCGGTCGGCGGTCGTGGCCCGTCGGGGCGCGCTCGCGGTGTGCGTCGTGTCGACCGTGAGCGTGGTGAAGCTCCTGCGCAGTGGTGTCGCCATCTTGACCCCTTCGATCCGTGGTCCTAGTGTCAGCCTACACAACGTCAGACATCAGACATCCGCTGTCTGTCCGCGGTCCCGCTCTCACTGTCAGGAGAACCAATGAGGCTTCATGTCAGTCCGTCCCGCCGCCGCGGCGTCGCCGCCGTCGCCGCGGGAGTCGTCGCCGCCATGGCGCTCGCCGCCTGCTCCGGCGGTGGCGGCACCGCGTCCCAGGGAGCCGGCGCCACGGGCGAGGTGGACAAGGACGCGGTCATCAAGGCGGGCATCTCGTACTCCCTCTCGGGCGGCTTCGACCCGATGACGACCACCGGTGCTGTGACCGTAGCGGCCAACTGGCACGTCTTCGAGGGACTCACCGAGATCGACCCGGCGAGCCGCGAGGTCTACGCCGCGCTCGGCGCCGAGCTGCCCGAGGAGATCGACAAGACGCACTACGAGGTGGACCTCCGCGAGGGCGCGGTGTTCCACGACGGCAGCCCCGTCACCACGGACGACGTCGTCTACAGCTTCGAGCGCGTGATGGACCCGAAGAACGCGTCGATCTACGCCGACTTCGTCGACTTCGTCGACTCCGTCAGCGCCGTCGACGAGGACACCGTGTCGATCGAGCTCAAGCACCCGTTCAGCCTCGTGGCCGAGCGCCTGTCGACCGTCAAGGTCGTGCCCGAGAAGCTCGTCGAGTCCGACTACGACGCGTTCAACTCGCTGCCCGTCGGCACCGGGCCGTACCAGCTCACCGGGGCGACGCCCGGCGAGGCGATCACCTTCGAGCGCTTCGACGACTACACCGGCCCCCGACCCGCGCAGGCCGCGGGCCTGGAGTGGGACCTCCTCGCCGATCCCGCCGCCCGCGTCACCGCGCAGAGCTCGGGCACCGTCTCCGCGATCGAGGACGTCCCGTACATCGACGTCCCGGCGCTCGAGAGCCAGGCCACGGTCGAGTCGGTGCAGTCCTTCGGCCTGCTGTTCATGATGTTCAACACCGACGAGAAGCCGTTCGACGACCCGCGCGTGCGCCAGGCGTTCTTCTACGCCCTGGACATGGACAAGATCATCGAGACCGGCATGCTGGGCAACGCCGAGGCGGCCACGAGCTTCCTGCCGAAGGACCACCCGGACTACCAGGAGGCCTCGACCGTCTACACCTACGACCCCGACAAGGCGAAGCAGCTGCTCGCCGACGCCGGCGTCGACGACCTGTCGATCGACCTCACCACCACCGACACCGGCTGGGTCGGCGACGTCGCGCCCCTCATCAAGGAGGACCTCGAGGCGATCGGGATCTCGACCACCCTCGACGTCGGCCAGTCGGCCGGCCAGTACGCCAAGGTCGACGAGGGCAAGTTCGACGTCATGGTCGCGCCCGGCGACCCGTCGGTCTTCGGCAACGACCCCGACCTGCTCATGCGCTGGTGGTTCGGCGACAACGTCTGGTCCGAGCGCCGGTACCGCTGGGACGACGACCCGAAGTTCGCCGAGCTGCAGAAGCTGCTCGACGAGGGCGTGCAGACCAGCGGCGTCGAGCAGCAGGAGGCGTGGAAGCAGTCCTTCGACCTGATCTCCGACGAGGTGCCGCTCTACCCCCTGTTCCACCGCAAGCTGCCCACCGCGTGGGACGCCGACCAGCTCCAGGGGTTCGAGCCGCTGCCGGTGACCGGCCTGTCGTTCCTCGACGTCGGCTCCGTCGGGCCGTGAGCAACCTGCTGCGGCTGGTCGCGCGCCGTCTCCTCCAGCTCCCGGTGATGATCCTGGGCATCACCCTCCTCGTCTTCCTCGTGATGTCGTTCTCGCCCGTCGACCCCGCGATCATCGCGCTCGGCGAGAGCTCGTCCCTCGAGGCGCGGGAGAGCTACCGCGAGGCGAACGGCCTGAACGACCCGTTCCTCGTCCAGTTCCTGCACTATCTGGGCGGCCTCGTCCAGGGTGACCTCGGGACGTACACGGCGAGGCAGCTGCCCGTCGGGGACGCCGTCGCCCAGGCGCTGCCCATCACGCTCGCGCTGACCTTCATCGGCCTCGCGATCGCCGTGGTCCTCGCCTTCGCGTTCGGCGTGGTCGCCGCGCTCTACCGCGACCGGTGGCCCGACCAGGTCATCCGTGTCGTCTCGGTCGTGTCGCTCGGCACCCCGTCGTTCTGGCTCGCGGTCCTGTTCATCCAGCTCTTCACGCTGCAGCTCGACCTGCTGCCCGGCAGCGGGCCGCTCCCGGCCCTCGACGAGGACCCGGCCGGCTACCTCGCCCGCATGGCCCTGCCCGCCGTGGCGCTCGCCGTGCCCGTGGTCGGCCAGATGACCCGGGTGATCCGCACGTCCATGGTCGAGGAGCTCGACAAGGACTACGTGCGGACAGCCATCGGGGCCGGGCTGCCGCGCAGCGTCGTCGTCGGCCGCAACGTGCTGCGCAACGCGCTGATCACCCCGATCACCGTGCTCGGCCTGCGGGTCGGCTACCTCATCGGCGGCGCGGTGGTCATCGAGGTCATCTTCGCGCTGCCCGGGATGGGCACCCTCATCCTGGAGGGCATCACCTCCAACCAGGCCAACCTGGTCCAGGGCGTCACCCTGACCGTGGCGCTCGCCTTCGTGCTCATCAACATCGTGGTCGACCTGCTCTACGTGCTCGTCAACCCGCGGATCAGGACGGTGTGACGTGCGACGCAACCTCGCAGAACGACTCTCCGCGCCGGCGCTGCGCCTGCGCGCCCTGCCGGTGGCCTCCAGGATCGCGCTCGCCGTCGTCCTCCTCGTCGCGCTGGCCGCGGTCTTCGCGCCGCTGGTGACCGCCGACGACCCGCTGGCGTCGGGCACGCCGGTGCAGCCCCCCAGCGGGGACCACTGGTTCGGCACCGACCGCCAGGGCCGCGACATCTACTCCCGCCTCGTCTACGGTGCGCGGTACTCGCTCGTCATCGGCATCGGCGCCACCGGGGTGGCCCTCGTGGCGGCCGGCGTGCTCGGGGCGGTCACGGCGACCGCGAACAAGTACGTCGCCGAGACGCTCATGCGCGTCCTGGACGTCGTCATGTCGTTCCCCGGCATCGCGCTCGCGGCCGTCTTCGTGACCGTGTTCGGGCGGTCCCTGCCGGTCCTGGTGCTGACGATCGCGTTCCTGTACACGCCCCAGCTCACCCGGGTGGTCCGCGCGAACATCCTCGACCAGTACGGCGAGGACTACGTCTCCGCCACCCGCGTCATGGGTGCGCGCACCTCCTGGATCCTCGCCAAGCACGTGATGCGCAACTGCATCGCCCCGGTGCTCGTCTTCACCACCGTGCTCGTCGCCGACGCGATCATCCTCGAGGCGTCGCTGTCCTTCATCCAGGCCGGCGTCCAGCCGCCGCAGCCGTCGTGGGGCAACGTCATCTCCGACGGCCGCGACCTGGTCATGGGCGGCTACTGGTGGGCGACCTTCTTCCCCGGGCTGCTGATCATGGTCACGGTGCTCGCGCTCAACGTGCTCTCCGAGGGCATGACCGACGCGATGGTCGCCGCCCCCCGCGGGGCCGTCCGGAGCGCCCGCACCGACGACGCGCAGGACGCCCCGGCCGCCGAGGCCTCGGCCGCCCGGGAGGCCGCCGCGGCGGCCGACGCCGCGACGACCGTCGCCGACGTCGACCCGGACCTCGAGCACGTCGAGCCGGAGGTGCCGCTCGCCGACCGCCTCGCGACCCTGCGCGCCGCCGAGACGGGCCGCGCCGACCGGCACGACGACGTCCCGGACGCCGAGCCCCTGCTCGAGGTGCGGAACCTGTCCATCCGGTTCCCCGCGCGCCACGGTGACGTCGCCGTCGTCGACGACGTGTCGTTCTCCGTCCGCCCGGGCGAGACCATGGCGCTCGTCGGCGAGTCCGGCTGCGGCAAGTCGATCACCTCGCTCGCGATCATGGGGCTGCTCGGGGGGTCCGCGCAGATCAGCGGCGAGATCCGCTACGGCGGCCGCGACCTGCTCGCCATGGGGGACCGGGAGCGCGCGTCGCTGCGCGGCACCGAGATCGCGATGATCTACCAGGACGCGCTGAGCTCGCTCAACCCGTCGATGCTGGTGCGGGCCCAGATGAAGCAGCTGACGCGCCGGGGCGGCACCCGCACCGCCCACGAGCTGCTCGAGCTCGTGGGGCTCGACCCGGAGCGCACGCTCAGGAGCTACCCGCACGAGCTGTCCGGCGGGCAGCGGCAGCGGGTGCTCATCGCGATGGCCCTCACCCGCGACCCCAAGCTCGTCATCGCGGACGAACCGACCACCGCACTCGACGTGACCGTGCAGGCCCAGGTCGTCGAGCTGCTCGAGGAGCTGCGCGCCAAGCTCGGCTTCGCGATGGTGTTCGTGAGCCACGACCTCGCGCTCGTCGCCGAGATCGCCCACCGCGTCACCGTCATGTACGCCGGCCAGGTGGTCGAGCAGGCCACGACGCGCGAGCTGCTGCTCGACCCGCGGCACGAGTACACCCAGGGGCTGCTCGGCTCGGTGCTGTCCATCGAGTCGCGCTCGACCCGCCTGCACCAGATCCCCGGCACCGTGCCGTCGCCGCGCGACTTCCCGGCCGGCGACCGCTTCGCCGCCCGGTCCTCGCGCGGCGACCGCCGGTCGGACGTGCGGCCCGTGCTGCGCGCCGTGCCGGGGCACTCCCACCATCTCGTGGCGGTCGCCCCCGGCACCCCCGAGCTCGAGACGGGGTACGCGGCGCCGGCCGGCGCCGAGCCCAGCGCGATCGGAGGCGCCCGATGAGCACCACGACCAACCCGCCCGTGGTCGAGCTGTGCGGCGTGCACGTCGTCTTCAAGTCCCGGGCCGGCACCCTGTTCAAGGCCAAGCACGTGCACGCCGTGGACGACGTCTCGGTCCAGGTCCACCGCGGCCAGACCGTCGGCATCGTGGGGGAGTCCGGGTCGGGCAAGTCCACGATGGCGAAGGTCCTCGTCGGCCTCCAGCCGCCCACCCGCGGCGAGGTCCGCTTCCGCGGGGACGTCGTCACGCGGTACACGCCGGCGGTGCGCAAGAAGGTGGGCCGCGTCGTGTCGGTCGTCTTCCAGGACCCGGCGACGGCGCTCAACGCCCGCATGACGGTGCGCGACGCGCTGCGCGACCCCCTCGACGTGCACCGGGTGGGCGACGCGGCCTCGCGGGAGGCCCGCGTGCGCGACCTCGTCCACCTCGTCGGGCTCCCGTCGTCCGCGCTGGAGGCGATGCCCGGCCAGCTCTCGGGCGGGCAGCGCCAGCGCGTGGCGATCGCGCGGGCCCTGGCGCTCGAGCCGGACGTCGTCGTCGCCGACGAGCCGACGTCCGCCCTCGACGTCTCCGTCCGCGCGCAGATCCTCAACCTGCTCGCCGACCTCAAGGCCGAGCTCGACCTGGGGATGGTCTTCATCTCCCACGACATCCAGACCGTGCGGCACGTGTCCGACGAGATCGTCGTCATGCGCGCCGGCCGGGTCGTCGAGTCGGGCCCGGCGGCGCGCGTCCTCGACGACCCCCAGGACAGCTACACCCGCACCCTGCTCGCCGCGGCGCCCGCGCTGCTGTGACCCCCGCCGTGACCCCGCGCCGTGACGACCGCGCCGTGACCTTCCCGCCCGTCCACCCCTCACCGCACCCCCAGAACCGGAGCACCACGTGACCACGCACCCCTTCCGCGGCATCGTCCCGCCCGTCCTCACCCCGTTCACCGCCGACGGCGAGGTCGACACCGCGTCCCTCGACCGGCTCGTGCGCCACCTCGTGGACGCCGGCGTGCACGGCGTGTTCGTGCTCGGGTCGACCGGCGAGGTCGCCTACCTCACCGACGCCCAGCGGGACCTCGTCGTGCGGACGGTGGTGGCGGCCGTCGACGGCCGCGTCCCCGTCATGGGCGGCGCCATCGACCTCACGACGGCGCGCGTCGCCGCGCAGGCACGCGCGCTCGTCGCCGCCGGCGTCGACGCGGTGGTCGCGACCGCCCCGGTGTACGCGATCAACGACGCCGACGAGATCGAGCGGCACCTGCGCGCCGTCGCGGCCGCGGTCGACGTGCCGCTCCTCGCGTACGACATCCCCGTCCGCGTGCACGCCAAGCTCGGCGCGGACCTGCTGGTGCGCCTCGGGACCGAGGGCGTGCTCGCCGGGGTCAAGGACTCCTCGGGCGACGACGTGGCGTTCCGCCGGCTCGTCGCGGCCAACGCGGCCGCCGGCTCGCCGCTCGCGCTGTTCACGGGCCACGAGGTCGTCGTCGACGGGATGCTGCTCCTCGGCGCGGACGGCGTCGTCCCGGGCCTCGGGAACGTCGACGCCGCCGGGTACGTGCGGCTGTGGGACCTCGCGGAGGCCGGCAGGTGGGAGGAGGCGAAGCGCGAGCAGGACCGCCTGGCCGCCCTGTTCGAGATCGTCTTCCAGGCCCCGGGACGCTCGGGCGACGCGGCCGGCGTGGGCGCGTTCAAGGTCGCCGCGCAGCGGCAGGGCCTCATCGACACCACGACGGCGGCGTTCCCCGTCGAGGCGCTCGACGACGCGACCGCCGCACGCATCGAGGCGATCACCCGCGACGCCGGGCTGCTGGGTGCCTGAGCCGGGGGCCGGGTCGCTGGCCGGGTCGGCCCGGCCGGCAGCCGGGGCCGGCGTCGTCGTGGGCGTCGACCTGGGCGGCACGAAGACCGCGGCCGCGCTGGTCGCGGCCGACGGGTCGCCCGGGCCGGTGCACACCGCCCCGACCCCGGCCGCGAGCGGGCCGGAGGCGGTGCTCGACGCCGTCGCCGCGCTGGTGACCCGGGTCGTGACGGCGTCCGGTGCGCCGCTGCGGGCGGTGGGCGTCGGCGCCGCCGGGGTGATCGACGCCGGTCGCGGCGTCGTCGTGTCGGCGACCGAGACGTTCCGCGACTGGCCCGGGACGGACGTCGCCGGCGGGCTGGCCGCGCGCCTGGCGCCGCTCGTCGCGGGGCCGTCGGCCAGCGGCTCGTCCGCCGTGGCGCCGCTCGTCGTCGTCGAGAACGACGTCGACGCGCACGCGGCGGGCGAGGCGTGGCGCGGGGCCGCGGCGGGCGCGCGCAGCGCGCTGCTGGTCGCCGTCGGCACGGGCGTCGGCGGGTCGGTGGTCCTCGACGGGCGCCCCCTGCGCGGCGCCCACCACCTCGCCGGCGAGATCGGGCACGCCCCCGTGCCCGGCGCGGAGGGCCTGCGCTGCGCGTGCGGCCGTCCCGGTCACCTGGAGGCCGTCGCCGCGGGGCCGGCGATCCACCGGCGCTACCTGGCGCTCGGCGGGGACCCCGCGAGCCCGGACGCGCGCGACGTCGTCGCGCGGGCCGGCGCCGGGGACGAGCTCGCGGCCCGGGTGGTCCGCGAGGCAGGCGCGGCCGTCGGTCGCGCGGTCGCCGGCGTCGTCACCGTGCTCGACCCCGAGGTCGTGGTGGTCGGCGGCGGGGTCGGCGGCGCCGGCCACCTGTGGTGGTCGGCCCTCGAGGGGGCGCTGCGCGGCGAGGTCGTCGACGTCCTCGCCGACCTTCCCGTGCTCCGCGCCGTGCTGGGCGACGACGCCGCGGTCGTGGGCGCCGCCCGCAACGCCTGGTCCGCCCTCGGTGCGGCAGCACCGACCGCCGGGAGAGAGTGACGACATGACCGACCAGCCCTGGACGCGCGAGCGCGTCCTCGACGCGATGCGCGGGCGCCTCACCGTGTCCTGCCAGGCCTACCCCGGCGAGCCGATGCGCGACCCGCGCACCACCGCCCAGGTGGTGCGGTCCGTCGTCGCCGGCGGGGCGGCCGCGGTCCGGGTCCAGGGGCTGGACGACGTCGCCGCCGCCGTGGCGGCGGTCGACGTCCCGGTCGTCGGGCTCTGGAAGGACGGCTCGGACGGCGTGTTCATCACGCCGACCCTGGACCACGCCGTCGCCGTCGCCCGCGCGGGCGCGCACGTCGTCGCGCTCGACGGCACCCGCCGCCCGCGGCCGGACGGGCGCACGCTCGCCGGGACGGTGGCACGGCTGCGCGAGGCGGCCGACGTGCTCGTCATGGCCGACTGCGGGTCGACGGGCGACGCGCGCGCCGCCGAGGACGCGGGCGTGGACCTGCTCGGCACCACCCTCGCGGGGTACACGGGCGAGCGGCCGCGGACCGACGGGCCGGACCTCGGGCTGGTCGACGAGGTCGTCGCGGCGTGCACGCTGCCCGTGGTCGTCGAGGGGCGCGTGCACACGCCCGCCCAGGCGGCGCAGGCCCTGGCGCGCGGGGCCTTCAGCGTGTGCGTGGGCACCGCGATCACCCACCCCACCACGATCACCGGCTGGTTCGCCCGCGCCCTGCCCTGAGGGTGCCGACCCGCGTCAGGGTCGGTCGAGGCGGTCCAGGACGGCGCGCGTCAGCCCGGCGACGTCGTGGACCAGGCCGGCGGCGCCCGCCGCCTCCAGCTCCCCGTCGGCGGCGTACCCCCAGGTCACGCCGAGGCAGGGGATGCCGTGCGCGGCGGCCCCGTGCACGTCGTGCTCCCGGTCGCCGACCATGACGGCCGGGCCGTCCGCGCCCGGCACGACGGGGGAGGTGCGCCCCAGCGCGGCGAGCGCCTTGGCGATGACGTCCGCCTTGGTGGACGTGCCCTCCTCGATCGGCGCCCCGAAGACGCCGTCGACCAGCTCGGTCAGGCCGAAGCGGTCGCAGATGGGCCGGGCGAACACCTCCGGCTTCGACGTCGCGACGGCGAGCGTGCAGCCCACCGCCCGCAGCTCGCGCAGCACCTGCGGGACGCCGTCGAACACCCGGTTGTCGTACATCCCGGCGGCGGCGAACACCTCGCGGTAGGCGGTCACCGCCTCGTCGACGCGGTCGGCCGGCACGCCGTGCCCGCCGAACGACTCCGTGATCGGCGGGCCGACGAACGAGCGCAGCGTGGCCTCGTCGGGCACCGGCAGGCCGAGCACGCCGTACGCGTGCCGGATGCCGGCGAGGATGCCGGGGGCGGAGTCGGTGAGCGTGCCGTCGAGGTCGAGCAGCACCAGGGGAGCGGGAGAGCGGGTCACCCCAGCAGGCTAAGCGCTCCCGCGGGCGCGACGGTCGCCGCGCCCAGCGCGACCGCCTCGCGCCCCAGCGCGGACGGCGCCACCCGTACGTCCGCGCCGCTGACCGGCGGCTCGCGCCGGACGGACGCCGCGATGCCCGGGCCCAGGAGGTCCCACGCCGACGCGACCCCGCCGCCGACCACGACGTCCGTGACGTCCAGCAGCGTCGCGACGAGCACGGCGGCCCGTCCCACGGCGTGGGCGGCGTCGTCGAAGGCCCGCCGTGCGTCGCCGTCGCCGGCCCGGGCGAGCTCGGCGACCTGGCGCGCCCCGGGGACGGCCAGGCCGGTGGCGCGCTCGAAGGCGCGGGCGACGGCACGCCCGGAGGCCAGCGTCTCCAGGTGGCCGCGGCCACCGCAGGTGCACGGCAGGTCACCGAACCCGGCGACGTGCCCGATCTCGCCGGCGGCCCCGGAGGGGCCGCGGTAGAGGTTGCCGCCGAGGACGAGCGCGCCGCCCACCCCGGTGCCGAGCGTCACGGCCAGGACGTCGGCCAGCCCGCGGGCGGCGCCGGACCGGGCCTCCCCGAGCGCGAAGGCGTTGACGTCGTTCTCGACCGCGACGGGCACGCCCAGCGCGTCGCCCAGCGCGTCGGCGAGGCCGAAGCCCGCCCACCCGGCGAACGAGTCGGACGCCGCGACGACCGTGCCGGTCGCCGGGTCGACGACGCCCGCCGCACCGACGCCCGCCCCGGCCAGCCGGGTGCCGGGCGCGGCCCGCAGGGCCGAGCGCACCAGGCCGGCCGCGGCGGCCACCATCGCGGGGCCGCCCTCCCCGGCCGGGGTGGCGCCGTGCTGCCGCGCGACGACGCGCTCGCCGTCGACCAGGACGACGGACGTGCCCGTGCCCCCGATGTCCAGCCCGGCGACCACGTCCCGCAGGCCGTCCCCGCCCACTCAGCGCCCCCCGAGGCCGGCGGTGGCGATGCCCTTGACCAGGTGCTTCTGGAGGGCGATGACGATGATCGTCGTCGGGATCATCGAGATGATCGACGCGGCCATCTGCAGGTCCCACCGCGTGCCGTTCTGGCCCGAGAAGGTGGCCAGGCCGATGGGCAGCGTGCCGTGCGCCTCGTAGTCCACGACCGAGATCAGCGGCCACAGGTAGCTGTTCCAGAACGCCATGAAGGTGAACACGGCGAGCACGGCGACGGCGGACGTCGCGAGGGGCAGGATGATCCGCCAGAACGTGCGGAACGGCCCTGCGCCGTCGACCCGGGCGGCCTCGTCCAGCTCGTACGGGATGCCGCGGAAGAACTGCCGCATGAGGAACGTGCCGAACGCCGTGAACGCGAACGGGAAGATGAGCGACTGGTAGGAGTCCACCCACCCGAACCACTGCATGACGATGAACATCGGCACCACCAGGACCTCCTGGGGCACCATGAGCGTCACGAGGAAGAGGACGAAGACGACGTCGCGCCCCTTCCACCGCAGCCGGCCGAAGGCGTACCCGGCCGTCGTGGAGACGGCCAGCACCACGAGCGTGCCGGCGACCGAGACGAACAGCGAGTTGCCGATGTACGTGGCGAACGGCCCGTAGGCGAACACGTCCGCGAAGTTGCTCCACCGCACCTCCGAGCCCACGAGGGTCGGCGGCATGGAGAACATCTCGTTGTTCGGCTTGAGCGCGGAGAAGAAGGCGTACACCAGCGGCAGCGCGAAGAGCGCCGCGGCGAGGACGATGCCGACGTGCGCGAGCACGAGCCGCACGCGGCCGGAGCCGGCCGACGCCTCGCGCGCCCGGTCGGCACCCGGGCCGCCGGGGCCGGGACGCGCGGCGGCGGCCTCCGGTGCCGCGAGGGGCGGCGTGCCGGGCACGGTGGCGACCTGCCCCGTGAGGTGGTCGGTACGGTCAGTGCTCATAGTGCACCCACCTCTTCTGCGCCCGGAACTGGAACGCGGTCAGCCCGATGATGAGGACGAACAGGACCCACGCGGCGGCCGCGGCGAGGCCGAGGTCCTGGAACTTGAAGCCCTGGTTGTAGATGAACTGCACCAGGGGGAGGGTCGCGTTGCCCGGCCCGCCGCCGGTCAGCAGCTGGGGCTGCGCGAACACCTGGAGCGCCGTGATGACCGTCATGACGGTGGCGAAGAAGATCGACGGCGACAGCATCGGCAGCACGACGCTGCGCAGCATGCGCCACCCCTGCGCGCCGTCGATGCGCGCGGCCTCGATGACGGGCGCGGGCAGCTGCTCGAGCGCGGCCGAGAAGATGAGCATGTTGTAGCCCATGCCCTGCCACACCGACATGACGACGACCATCGTCATCGCCCAGTTCTCGTCGGCGAGGAAGTTGGGCAGCTCGACGCCGAGCACCGACACGGAGATGCCGTTGAACAGCCCCTGCGGCTGCAGCAGCATCTTCCACACGAGCGCGTTCGCCACGATGGGCGTGACGACCGGGATGAAGAACAGCACCCGGAACGCCGCCCGGCCGCGGATGCGCGGGCCGAGCGCGAGCGCGAGCGACAGCGCGACGACGAGGTTGAGCGGCACGTAGAGCAGCGCGAAGACGGCCGAGTTGCGCAGCGCGGGCCAGAAGTCGGGGTTGGAGGTGAACAGGTCGACGTAGTTGCCGAGCCCGGCGAAGCTGCGCTCGCCGAAGGCCGGCCAGTCGTACAGGCTCATCACGACGGAGAGCCCGACGGGGACGATGGTGAACAGGGCGAGCCCCACCAGGGCCGGGCTCATGAAGCCCAGCGCCTGGCGGGACTCGATCCTGCTCAGCCGGGAGCGGCTGGACCGCCGCGTCCCGGCAGAGCTGATCGTGGTCATCGGTGGGACGTCCTTCTCCGTCGGCTCACTCGCCGAACTGCTGCTGGGTCTGCCCGAGGACGTCCGTCATCGTGGCCTGGCCGTTGTAGACGCTGACGAGGTCGGGCTGCAGGGCGGTGTTCACCTTGTCCCAGTCCTTCGTGGAGCGCTGGGCCTCCACGTCGGCGAACGCGGCGTCGAACGCGGCCTCGACCTCGCCGCGCACGGACTTGTCCAGCGAGGAGAAGTACAGGGGCTGCGACTCGGCGCGGGCCGGGTAGCTGCGGCCCGACGTCGCCATCGCGTCCTGGGCGTCCTTGCCCACGAGGGAGCCGAGCACCTTCAGGGCCGCCTCCTTGTTCTCGCAGCCCTTGGCGATGCCGTAGCCGGAGCCGAGCACGAGGCTGGTGGAGCCCGCCTCGCCGGTCGGCAGGTCGACCATCCCGGCGTCGAAGCCGGCGTCGTTGCCGAGGTAGGACACGGCGTTCCAGGTGCCGTCGACGGCCATCGCGGCGTTGCCGCCCGAGTACTGGTTCTCGCCCCAGCCGGTGTCCGAGGCGGACGCCGCGGGCAGCGCGACCTCCTGGTCGGTCACGAGGCCGGAGTACCAGGTGGCGGCGTCGGCGAACGCCGGGTCGGTGAGCGCGAGCGTGCCGTCCTCGCCGACCGGCTGCTGGCCGGACATCGCGATCGGCAGCGCCATCCACTGGAACTCGCCGAGCCCGACGGCGAAGCCCTTGGTGGCGTCCGTGGTCGCGCCCTGGGCCGTGGCCTCGAAGTCGTCGAACGACCAGCCGATCTTCGGCTCCGGGGCGCCGGCCGCGTCGATCAGGTCCTTGTTGTAGTAGACGAGCATCGTCGAGACGTCGAACGGCAGGCCGAGGAGCTGGTCGTCGTAGGTCATGATGTCGAGCGCGCCGGGGGCGAAGTCGTCGCGGCTGATGCCGGCGGTCTTCAGGTCGGCGTCGGTCAGGGGCTCGAACGCGTCGGCGTAGGTCGACAGCCGCTGGCCGTTCATGGACGTGAGGCACGCCAGGTTGCCCGACGACATGTTGGTCGTCAGCTTCGTGAAGTAGTCGTTCCACGGGGCGGTCTGGAGGCGGACGTCGACGTCCGGGTTCTCCTTCTTGACGATCTCGAGCGTCTCGTTGAGCGCGTCCGTGTCGGCCTGGCTGCCCGACCACATGTCCCAGACGATCGCCCCGTCGTCGGAGCCGCCGGAGCCGGAGCCGGAGCCGCACGCCGCGAGGCCGAGCATCGCGAGGGCCGCGGTGGAGGCGAGGAGGGGGGTGCGCATGCGCATGGATGTTCCTCTCTGGTGGGTGCTGTGCGTGTCGGGGGCGGGGCGTCGGTGCCGCGCGCCCGGGATGCGTGAGCCGGATGCTGCCGGGGGTCGGCCGTCGTCGGTGGTGCGCCGGGGTGTCGTCACGGGGTCCTCTCCTCGTCGAGATCCGTCTGTCGCCACGGCGGGCCGCGGCGCGTCGGCCGAGGATCCACTTCTTCGTTCGACCGAACGTGCGCTATCACATCACAAGAATCAAAGTTTGAGTACTTCGTTCGGTAGGGTGAGTGCAACGGCCGGCCGATCTGGACGTCGGCTGGTCCTCCTCGCGCTCCTGCGCCAGGATGGGGCTCGCTTACTTTGTTCGACCGCGAAGGAACCTCGATGGCCCTCGACCCTGCACCCGCCGAGCCCGCCGCCGAGGCGCCCGTGACGTCACGCATCGTCGCGCTCGTCTCCGCGGGCGTCGCGAGCTCGCGCGCCGACCTCGCGCGCGAGCTCGGCGTCGCGCCCTCCACCGTCTCCGGCCGCGTCACCGAGCTCATCGACGCCGGGGTCCTCGACGAGGGCGGCGCCGGAGAGTCCCGCGGCGGACGGCGTCCCCGGCTGCTGCGCCTGCGGCCCGACGGCGGCCACGTCCTCGCCGCCGACCTCGGGGGGACGCACGCGCGCCTGGCCGTCATGGACCTCACCGGCCGTCTCGGGGCCGTGCGCGAGGTGCCGATCGAGGTCGCCGACGGGCCCGAGGCCGCACTGGCGGCGATCCTCGAGGAGGGGGCGGACCTGGCCGCCCCGTCCGCCGCCTCGTCCGCCGCCTCGTCGGACGCGGCGCCCGGCGCCCGGTCCGCGCTGCGCGGCATCGCGATCGGCCTCCCCGGCCCGGTGGACGTCGTGACCGGCCGGGTCGAGTCGCCCGCGCGGATGCCCGGCTGGAACGGCTTCGCGGTGCGCGACTGGCTCGCGGAGCGCGCCGGGGTGCCCGTGCTCGTGGACAACGACGTCAACCTCATGGCGCTGGGCGAGCACTTCTCCTACCCGCGCCGGGTCGAGCACTCCGTCACCGTCAAGGCGGGCTCCGGCATCGGCAGCGGGCTCATCGCCTCGGGCCGGCTGCACCGGGGCGCCACCGGCGCGGCGGGCGACATCACGCACTCCCGGGTGAGCGCGGCGGGCGAGATCCCGTGCTCCTGCGGCAAGCTCGGCTGCCTCGAGACGATCGCGTCGGGCGCGGCGATCGTGCGCCAGCTGCGGGCGCAGGGCCTCGACGTGACCACGACGGCGGACGTGGTCCGGCGTGCCGGGGACGCGGAGCCGGCCGTGACGACGCTCGTGCGCGAGGCGGGCCGGCACCTCGGCGAGGTGCTGTGCACCGTCGTGAACTTCGTGAACCCCGACGCCGTCTTCCTCGGGGGCGCGCTCTCCACGCTCGAGCCGTTCGTCGCGAGCGTGCGCTCCCAGCTGTACGAGGGCTGCCACCCGCTCGTCACGAAGAACCTCGTCATCACGCGCGCGACGACGGGGCCCGAGGCCGGCGTCATCGGCGCGGGCCGCCTCGTCGTCCAGCACGTCCTCGCCGACCCCGGCGCATTCCTCCTGCGCGACTGACGCCCGCCGGCCGGCACGCCGGGCCCGCCGCGGCGGGCCCGGCGGTGCTCAGGCCCGCACGCGCAGCACGGCGACGTGCTGGTCGCGCAGCCGCCCCGGCACGACGACGTCGGGGGCGGGCCGACGGTCGTCCCGGGCGAGCTCCGCGGGTGCGCCGTCGTCGAGCCAGGCGACGTCGGCGGCGTCCGCGAGCTCCGGCGCCAGCGCCACCAGGCCGCGGCCCGGCTCGAGGACGTGCACGAACACCTCGTCGCCCCGGCTCGTGTAGGCCACGGGGCTGCGCCCCGGGTCGGGGCGGCCGGTCACGGGGTCGCACGGCACGTCGCCGCTGCGCAGCCACGGGCGCGTGCCGTAGATCGCGTCGCCGTGCGCGCCGAGCCAGCGGCCGAGGGCGGCCAGCCGCTCGCGCTGGAGCTCCGGGATCGACCCGTCCGCGCGCGGCCCCACGTTGAGCAGCAGGTTGCCGTTCTTGCTCACGACGTCGACGAGCAGGTGGATCAGCTCGCGCTCGCCGATCGTGTGCTCGGGCCCCTCCGCCGCGTTGTACCCGAACGACCAGCCCAGCCCGCGCGTGGCCTCCCACGGGTGCTCCAGCGTCTCGGGGACGTGCGAGTACTCGCGCGTCCAGAAGCCGTGGAACGGCACGCCCCACCGGTCGTTGACGACGCCGTCCGGCACCGCCTCGAGGTACTCGCGCAGCAGCGCGGCCAGCCCGTGCGGGGCGCCCGTCTTGCCCGCGTCGGGCCACTCGATGTCGTTCCACAGCACGTCGGGGGAGAACCGCTCCACGAGCTCGCGCAGCTGCGCCGCCGCGTACCGGGCGAACACGTCGTCGTTGCGGCGCAGGCGGAACAGGTCCGTCGACGACTCGATCGGCGGGTACTCGCTCACGTGCCAGTCGAGCGCGCCCGAGTAGTAGAGCCCGAGCCGCGCGCCCGCGTCGCGGGTCGCGCGCGCGATCTCGGCGATCAGGTCACGCCCCGGGCCGCGCCCCACGGCGTTGAAGGGGGTCGTCTCCGTGCCCCACAGGCAGAAGCCGTCGTGGTGCTTGGTGGTCGGCACGACGTACCGCCCGCCGGCGGCGACGAGCTCGCCCACGAGGGCGTCGGCGTCGAAGCCGGAGACGTCCCACAGGTCGGCCAGGTCCTCGTACGACGTGCCCACGCCGTACCGCTCCTCGTGCCGCCGCCGCGTGGGGCTGCCCTCGATGCGCACCGTGTTGGCGTACCACTCGGCGTACTGGTGGCGGGCGTACGCGTCCTCGTCGGGC
The DNA here is from genome assembly GCF_014635665.1 of Isoptericola cucumis. Lineage (GTDB taxonomy): Bacteria > Actinomycetota > Actinomycetes > Actinomycetales > Cellulomonadaceae > Isoptericola > Isoptericola cucumis. The sequence continues at coordinate 168,153 of NZ_BMDG01000001.1, read as the reverse complement.
ACGCTGCCCTCCGCGTGCGGGGTGCCCCACGCGGGCACCGAGTACAGGCCCCAGTGGACGAAGAACCCGAGCTTGGCGTCGCGGTACCAGTCGGGCACCACGGCGTCGGGGTAGGCGGGGGCGTCGGCGCCCAGGTCGGGCCCGGTGCGCTCCTCGAAGTTCAGCACGGTCGGCTCCTTGCAGGTCTGGCAGGTCTGGCGGTGGGTCAGGGCGCGTCAGGGCATGTCAGGGCGCGGCGCGTCAGCCGTGCCGGCGCTCGGGCTCGCCCCGGCGGCGCAGCACGGGGCGCAGGTCCGGGTCGGCCAGGTCCGGGTCGAAGGGGAACATCGGGCGCTCGATCCGGTGGTGGCCCAGGCGCAGCAGGTCCTGGTCGACGCCGCCCGGGGTGAGCGCGAGGCGCCAGTCGGCGGCGAGGTCGTACAGCTCCGGCTCGAGGTAGCCGATCTTCACGACGACGACGTCGGCGCGGTGGGGGTCGAGCCCCAGGCGCGTGAAGTCGTGCACGTGGTGGTAGGGCTTGCGCCGCTCGGTGACGACGGCGTGCACCCCGCCGCGGCGCACCACCACGACCGTCCCGGCGTCCGCGTCCCCGGGCGTGATCGAGAAGACCTCGCCCGCCAGGCGCACCGGACCGCGGGCGCGACCGTCGACGTGCCCGCCGGCCTCGACGTCGACCCGCCCGCCGACACCCGCGCGCACGGCGGCGGCGACCGCCGCCGGGTCGAAGACGGACGCGTGGATCACCGTGGGGCCGTCGTCCGCGGCGAAGCGCGGGTCGTCGAGCAGCTCGCCGAGCGACCAGGAGACGTCGCCTGCGCCGCCCGCGGTCGGGTTGTCGCCCGAGTCGGAGACGACGAACGGGCGCGGCGCGTCGTGCGGCCGCGCGAGCGCGAGGTCGAGGCACTCGCCGAAGGTGCCGGTGGGGGCGACGAACTCGAAGCCGTCGCGGGCGGCCCAGAACGCGCGTGCCAGCGCGTGCGCCTCGGCCCCGGCGACGTCCGGGTCGTCGCCTGTGACGACGACCGCGGCCTGGCAGCGCGGTTCGTCGGCCCAGGCGTAGCCGATCCAGATCGCGGCGTCGACGACGCCGTCCTTCGCCTCGACCGCCGGCAGCCGGTCGTAGAGGCCCTTGGCGGGCTCGAGGCGCGTGCTCGTCTTCTCGCCGGGAAGCAGCACCGGGACCTGCACCCAGGCCTGCCACGGGCGTCGCGTCGCCGGCTCGGCACCGTGCGGCCCGCGCAGCCTCTCGAGCAGGTGGTGGACGGCGCGCTCGCGCGTGTTCGCCTCGTCCTCGTGCGGGGCCATGCGGTAGCAGGTGATGAGGTCGACCGCGCGGGACAGCGCGGCGGAGACGTTGCCGTGCAGGTCCATGGATGCCGAGACGAGGGTGTCGGGCCCGAGGGCGTCGCGCACCGCGCCGGCGAGGTCGCCCTCGGCGTCCTCGCGGCCGACGACGCTCATCGCGCCGTGGATGTCGAGGTAGAACCCGTCGAGCGGGCCGTGGGCGGCGACCTCGTCACGGATGCGCTCGACGATCTCGTCGCGCATCGCCCGGTAGACGTCGGGGTCCACGGCGCCGCCGGGCAGCGACCGGCCGTGCAGGAACGGGAGCCAGGCGGCGGCGTCGCCGCGCGGCGTCCCGGGGGCGAGGAACGGGTAGCGCGCCCGCAGGTCGTCCCCGCGCCGCAGCGTGAAGGCCTCCCAGCCGCTCACGTGCGGCGAGAAGGTGCTCGACTCGATCGAGATGCCCGCGATGCCGATGCGGGGCCGGTCGAGGCCGCCGGGGGCGACGGGGGAGAGCGGGGGCGACCAGACGGTCGAGGCGAGGGGGATCACGGCGGCGGGTTCCTCCGGTGGCGGGCCGAGCCTGCGCGGGACGACCCGCACATAGATCGGATGTATCAACGTCCCGGCGAGGATAGCGGACCTCTGGGGAGTGCGGGTGCCGCGACGCGTCCGGACGCGCCGGTCGAGCATCCCGCCGAGATCCGGTCGACCATCCGGCCGGGGAGTCGCGCCGAGTCGCGGCCCCGGCTCCCGTCGGTGCTCCACCCCCGAGACATCGGATGAATGGGCCGACGGTAGACGCCCGGTGTCTCGACGGAGCCATCGCGCGGACGGGGAGACGGTTGACAGCGTCCGGGCCCGGATGGTTCCGTACGGCAGAACACGGTTCCGCTAGGCGGACCGAAGGGGCATCGACGGGGTGCCCCGCTCGACGACGAGCAGGAGGAGAAGCGATGAGGCTCAAGAGGTTGGCGGCCGCGGGGACGGCGGCGGTCGTGGCGGCGACGCTCACGGCGTGCGGCGGGTTCGACACGCCCTCCGGCGGCGGCGAGGCCGAGGCGTCCGGCGGCGCCGGCGGCGCGGACGCCGAGAAGGTCTTCAAGGTGGCTTTCAACCAGAACGCGGAGCAGCCCGAGGCGGTGGCCATGACCCACCTCGGCGAGCGCCTCGCCGAGCGCACGGACGGGCGCTACTCGCTCGAGGTCTTCCCGAACGAGACGCTCGGCGCGCAGAAGGACACCGTGGAGCTGGTCCAGGCCGGCACCGTCGACTTCGCGCTCGTGGCCGGCTCCCTGCTGGAGAACTTCAACCCCGACTTCGTCGCGCTCAACATGCCGTTCGCGTACGACTCGCAGGAGCACCAGGAGGCCGTGCTCAACGACCCCGAGATCACCGGCGACGTGTACTCCTCGATCGAGGACCAGAACATCCGCGTGCTGGGCGGGTTCTCGGCGGGCACGCGCAGCGTCTACAACTCCGAGAAGCCGATCACCGAGCCCGCGGACCTCGCCGGCATGAAGATCCGCGTCATGGAGTCCGACACCAACACCCGGATGATGGAGCTGATGGGCGGCACCGGCACCCCCATGGGCCAGGGCGAGGTCTACACGGCCATCCAGTCCGGCGTCATCGAGGGCGGGGAGAACAACGAGTCGATCTACGCCAACCTCAAGCACGCCGAGGTCGCGCCGTACTACTCGTACACCAAGCACCTCATGATCCCGGACCTCCTGATCACCAGCCCCGCGGTCTTCGACACGATGTCCGCCGACGACCAGGCGATCTTCCTCGAGGAGCTCCAGGGCGCCTTCGAGGAGTCCAGCGAGCTGACGACGAAGATCATGGCCGACAGCAAGGCCGCCGCCGAGGAGGCCGGCGCCGAGTTCAACGAGCCCGACGTCGAGCCCTTCCGCGACGCCGTCGCCCCGCTCGTCGACGAGAAGCTGACCACCGACACCTCGCGCGAGCTGTACGACGCGGTCCGCGCGGCCGCCGAGTGACGGCGGCGCCGGGCGTCCGGGGAGCCACCTCATGACACGCGTCAAGCAGGTGCTCGACGTCGCGCTGCAGTGGATGTGCATCGTGCTGCTCGCCGCCCTCGTGGTGATCGTGGCGTGGCAGGTCTTCGCCCGGCAGGTGCTGTCCGACCCGAGCACGTGGTCCGAGGAGCTGGCGAAGTACGTCTTCATCTGGCTGGGGCTGTTCGGGGCGGCGCTCGTCTTCGGCGAACGGGGGCACATCGCGGTCGACGCGCTGGTGCGCAAGCTCCCGGAGCGCTGGCAGCGCCGGGACGCCGTCTTCTGCCAGGTCGTCATCGGCGTCTTCGCCGCGCTCGTGCTGGTCTACGGCGGCTGGCAGGTCTCCGCCCTCGCCTGGAACCAGGCGATGCCGGGCCTGCCGCTCATGGTCGGCTGGCTGTATCTGGCGCTGCCGCTCTCGGGCGTGCTCGTGCTCTTCTACACCGTCTACCACCTGGTGGCCGTCGTGCGTGGTGCCGAGGGCGCCGCCGTCGACGGCGAGCCGGACGCGATCTGAGGAGGTCCCTGTGGAGATCGCAGCTCTTGCCGGGCTCGTCCTGGTCGTGGGGATCCTCGTGCTCCTCGCCCTCGGCGTCCCCGTCTCCGTCGCCGTCGGCACGGCGTCCGCGGCCGCGGCCATCACGGCGCTCGGCTTCGAGAACGGCCTGCTGACGTCCGCGCAGCAGATGTTCCGCGGCATCAACAACTTCTCGCTCCTGGCGATCCCGTTCTTCGTGCTCGCCGGCGTGATCATGAACAACGGCGGGATCGCGCTCCGGCTCATCAACTTCGCCAAGGTGCTCGTGGGCCGGGCCCCCGGCTCGCTCGCCCAGACGAACGTCGCGGCGAACGCCCTGTTCGGGGCCGTCTCCGGGTCGGCCGTCGCGTCGGTCGCGGCGGTGGGCTCGACGATGGGGCCGCTGCAGGCCAAGGAGGGCTACCCCAAGGACTTCGCGGCGGCGACGAACATCGCCTCCGCGCCGTCCGGCATGATCATCCCGCCGAGCAACCTGATGATCGTCTACTCGCTCGTGTCGAGCACCTCGATCGCGGCGCTGTTCGTGGCCGGGTACGTGCCGGGCATCCTGTGGGCGGCGGTGTGCATGGTGATCGTGCACCTGTACGCCCGCAAGCGGCCCGCCCTGCGGGTCACCGAGACGATGTCCGTCGCCGCGCGGCTGAAGGTCGCCGCCGACGCGGTCCCCGCCCTGCTGCTGATCGTCGTCGTGATCGGCGGGATCCTCGCCGGCGTCTTCACGCCGACGGAGGCGTCGTGCATCGCGGTGGTCTACGCGCTCGTGCTCTCGTTCGCCCACCGCGCGATCACGGTGCGCGACCTGGCGGGCATCCTGCTCGAGGCCTCGCGGACGACGTCGATCGTGATGTTCCTGGTCGGGGTGTCGGCCGTCATGTCGTGGGTGATGTCGTTCGCGCAGATCCCGCAGCTCGTGACCGACGCCCTGCTGTCGGTGAGCACCAACCCGTACGTGCTGATCGTGCTGATCGTCGCGCTGCTGCTGGTCATCGGGTGCTTCATGGACCCGACCCCCGCCGTGCTGATCTTCGCGCCGATCTTCCTGCCCGTCGTGACGGAGTTCGGCATGGACCCCATCCACTTCGGCATCTTCATGGTGCTCGCGCTGTCGATCGGCACCATCACGCCGCCCGTCGGGCCGGTCCTGTTCGTCGGGGCCCGCGTCTCCGGCATGTCCATCGAGAGCGTGATGCGACGCATGCTGCCGTTCTTCGTCGCTCTCGTGATCCTGCTGCTCGTCGTCGCGATGACGCCCGCGCTGTCCCTGTGGCTGCCCGGCGTCCTCGGGCTGGCGTAGCCGCCGCACGACCCTGCACGACCCTGCACGACCCTGCACGACCCTGCACGACCCTGCACGACCCTGCACGACCCTGCACGACCCCAGGAGGTCTTCATGGAACAGCGTTACGCCACGGCACCGGACCAGGTGCCCGGCATGGACACCGAGGAGCTGCGCCGCCGGTACCTGGTGCCCGGGCTCTTCGTCGACGACGAGATCCGTACCGTCTACACCCACCACGATCGGGTGGTGCTGGGCGGTGTCAGCCCGGTCTCGGCGCCGCTGACCCTGCCCGGCTACCCCGAGATCCGCTCGGAGCAGTTCTTCGACCACCGCGAGGCCGGCGTCGTCAACGTGGGCGGGCCGGGCACGATCACCGTCGACGGCACGGCGCACCGCCTCGCGCACGGCGCGTGCCTCTACGTGGGCCGGGGCGCGGCGGACGTCGTGCTCTCCTCCGACGACGCGGCCGGGGACGAGGGCCCCGCGCGGTTCTACCTGTTCTCCGCGCCGGCGCACACCGCCTACCCGACGACGCTGGTGGAGCCCGGCCAGGGCACGGTCCGCGAGCTGGGCGACCAGCTCACCTCGAACCGGCGCACGCTCAACCAGTACATCCACTCCAGCGGGGTGCAGTCCTGCCAGGTGGTCATGGGTGTCACGACGCTGCACCCGGGCAGCATGTGGAACACCATGCCCGCGCACACCCACGACCGCCGCACGGAGTGCTACCTGTACTTCGACCTCCCCGACGAGGCCCGGGTGGTGCACCTGCTGGGCGAGCCGACCGAGACCCGGCACATGGTCGTCGCGAACCGGGAGGCGATCATCTCGCCCAGCTGGTCGGTGCACTCCGGCGTCGGGACGTCGGCATACTCCTTCGTGTGGGCGATGGCCGGTGAGAACCAGGCGTTCGACGACATGGACGGGTTCGACGTCGCCACGATGCGCTGACGGCCGCCGGCACACGGCGCGGACGAGGAGGCTGGGATGAGCGAGGCGGCGACGGCGAGCGAGAAGACGCTGATGGTGCTCGAGGCGGCGATGACGCACGAGCGGTTCAGCGAGATCGTGGCGGCGGTGCACCTGCCGAAGGCCACGGTCCACCGCATCCTCGCGACCCTCGTGGACCGGGACTTCATCCGCGTCACCGCGGGCGGCGAGCACGTGCCGGGGCCGAAGGTCCTGTCGCTCGCCGGCCGGGCGTACGACCGCATCGACGTCTCGTCGATCGTCCAGCCGTACGTCGACGACCTGGTGCGCCGCGTGCAGTGCACGGTGCACGTCGGGGTGCGCAGCGGGGACGAGATCATCTACCTGGTCCGCACCGACTCGGACAAGCCGTACCGGATGCCGTCGCGCGTCGGCGCCGCGATCCCGCTGCACACCTCGGCCATCGGCAAGTCGATCCTGGCCCGCCTGGACGACGACGAGCTGGTCCGGTTCGTCAACCGGGCCGGGCTGGTGCGCCGCACGGCGCGGACCCTGACCACCCTGAAGGCGCTGCGGGCCGAGGTCGCCGACATCCGCCGCGACGGCCACGCGTTCGACCGTGAGGAGAACGTGCCCGGCGTCGTCTGCATCGGCACGGCGCTGCGCGACCACACCGGCCACTCCAACTACGGGCTGTCCATCTCCACGCTCGCGCTCGAGCACACCGAGGAGCAGCTCGTGGCGATGGCGGGCGACCTGCACAAGGCCGCCGCCGACATCACCTACGCGCTCGGGGGCGCGGACCGCTAGGGCGCACGGCGCCCGCCGGCGGTCGCGCACCCCGGCCTGACGAAAGACGAGTCCTTGAGCAACACCAGTTCTGTCGACCTGCCCACCGACCCCACCGTCGCCCGGATGTTCGCCCTGACCGGCCGCACGGCCGTCGTGACCGGCGCCAGCAAGGGCATCGGCCTCGCGATCGCGGAGCTGCTCGCGCGGGCCGGGGCCGACGTCGTGGGCGTCAGCACGACCATGCCCGACGGCGACTCCGACACGCGCCGCGCGGTCGAGGCCGCGGGGCGCGAGTTCACGCCCGTCGCCACCGACCTGTCCGACCGCGAGGCGGTCGCGCGGCTGGCCGGCTTCCTGGCGGAGCGCGAGGTGGACGTGCTGGTCAACAACGGCGGCACGATCCGCCGCGCGCCGGCCGCCGAGCACCCCGACGCCGACTTCGACCACGTGCTCGACGTGAACCTGCGCTCGGCGTGGGTCCTGTCCCGGGAGGTCGGGCGCAGCATGCTCGCCCGCGGCGGTGGCCGGATCGTCAACACCGCCTCGATGCTCAGCTTCCAGGGCGGCATCAACGTGCCGGGCTACACGGCGGCCAAGTCGGCCCTCGCCGGCCTGACCAAGGCCCTCGCCAACGAGTGGGCCGGGCGCGGGGTCAACGTGAACGCCGTCGCGCCGGGCTACGTCGCCACGGCCAACACCGGCGCCCTGCGGTCCGACGAGCAGCGCAGCGCCGAGATCCTCGCCCGGATCCCGGCCGGGCGCTGGGGCGACCCGGCGGACATCGCCGGCGCCGTCCTGTACCTCGCGGCACCCGCGTCGCAGTACGTGCACGGCGCGATCCTGCCGGTCGACGGCGGGTGGCTCGCCCGCTGAACCACGGCTACGTCGTCGGGGCGGGGACGGTCAGGCCGACCGGGAGGACCGTCGGGAGCAGCTCGCGCAGCGCGGCGACCCGCGCGGCGCGGGCTGCGCCGGTCATCCGCTCGGCGGGGGCGGTGATGCTCACGGCCGCGACCGGCCGCCCCGCGCGCAGCAGGGCGACCGCGACGCACGCGATGCCGGGCTCGTTCTCCTCCGTCTCGGAGGCGTAGCCGCGGGCGCGCGCGTCGTCGAGGGTCGCGTGCAGCCGGTCGGCCGTCGTGGCGGGGCCGGTGCCCGTGGCCGCGGCGAACCGCGCCAGCTCGGCGTCGTCCGACGGGGCGGCGGCGAGCAGGGCGCGCCCCAGCGCGGTGGTCGCCACCGGCACGCGTCGCCCGACGGCGGACCAGACGCGCAACGGGCGCTGCGGTTCCACCTTGTCGAGGTAGACGACCTCGGTGCCGGCCAGGACGCCGAGGTGGACCAGCTCGTCGACGTCGTCCCGCAGGGCCTCGAGCGCGGGGCGAAGCAGGGCCGGCAGGTTGTCCTCGGCCAGGTAGGCGGTGCCCAGCGCGAGGACGGCGGGCCCGAGCCGGTAGGTGCCGGCGTCGTCCTGCTCGGCGTACCCGCGGTGGCGCAGGGCCGAGAGGGTGCGGTGCAGGGTCGACTTGTTGGCCCCGACCTCGGCGGCGAGGGCCGCGAGCGTGGTGCCGCCCGCGCCCGCGCGGGCCAGCGCGTCGAGGGTGAGGAGCGCCTTGTCGACGCTGCCCAGCGGGCTCGGTGCGGCGTCCGCCCGTCCCGCGGCGTCAGGGGGTTGGGTCATCGCTGGTCCGTCCTCTAGGGTGTTCCGTAGTGAACAACAGGCGTTCACCATAGCGAAACGGAGCCTCGATGTCTTCCCCCGACACCCCGACCCCGGCAGCCGCCGGCGACGTGGTCGCCGCGCTCGGTGCCCACCGGCTCGTGCCCGTCGTCGTGGTCGACGGCGCCGACCAGGGCGCCCGGCTTGCCGACGCGCTCGTCGCCGGCGGCCTGCCCGTCGCCGAGATCACCCTGCGCACCGCGGGCGGGATCGACGCCATCCGCGCGGTCGCGCGCACGCAGCCCGACGTCGTGGTCGGCGCCGGCACCGTCACCACCGCCGACCAGGTGGACGCCGTCGCCGACGCGGGCGCCCGCTACGTCGTGTCGCCGGGGCTGTCGGAGGCCGTCGTCCGCCGCGCGCAGCACCACGGCCTGCCCGTGCTGCCCGGCGTCGCCACGCCCACCGAGATCATGGCCGCGCTCGACCTGGGCCTCGACGTCGTCAAGCTCTTCCCGGCCTCCGTGGTCGGCGGGCCCGCCGCGATCAAGGCGTTCTCCGCCCCGTTCCCCGGCCTGCGCTTCGTGCCCACCGGCGGCGTGGGTGCCGCCAACCTCGGCGACTACCTCGGCCTCGCCCCCGTGCTCGCGGTGGGTGGCTCGTGGATGGTGGACAAGAAGCTCGTCGATGCCGGCGACTGGGCCGAGGTCACCCGCCGCACCGCCGAGGCCGTCGCCCTCGCCGCCGAGATCAAGGAGTCCTGATGAGCAACCCGTCCATCACCACCCGTCCGGCCGCCGAGTGCCGGTACGACGCGGTCGCGCTCGGCGAGGTCATGCTCCGCCTCGACCCGGGCGACCGCCGCGTGCGCACGACCCGCTCCTTCGACGTCTGGGAGGGCGGCGGCGAGTACAACGTCGCCCGCGGCCTGCGTCGCGCGTTCGGCCTGCGCGGTGCGATCGTCACCGCGCTCGCGGACAACGAGGTGGGCCGCCTCGTCGAGGACTTCATGCTCACCGGCGGGCTCGACACCTCCTGGGTGCAGTGGCGCGAGTTCGACGGCATCGGCCGGTCGGTGCGCAACGGCCTCAACTTCACCGAGCGCGGCTTCGGGGTGCGCGGCGCCGTGGGCGTCAGCGACCGCGGCCACACCGCGATCTCGCAGATGCAGCCCGAGGACGTGGACTGGGACGCCCTCTTCGGCGCGGGCGTGCGCTGGCTGCACACCGGCGGCATCTTCGCCGCGCTGTCCGAGTCGGCCGCGGACGTGGCCGAGGCCGCCATGTCGGCCGCGCGCCGGCACGGCACCGTCGTGTCGTACGACCTCAACTACCGCCCGTCCCTGTGGAAGGACATCGGTGGCGTCGATCGGGCGCGCGAGGTCAACCGCCGCCTCGCGCAGCACGTCGACGTCATGATCGGCAACGAGGAGGACTTCACCGCCTCCCTCGGCTTCGAGGTCGAGGGCGTGGACGAGAACCTCACCGACCTCGACACCGGCGCCTTCCGCGCGATGATCAAGACGGCCGCCGAGGCCTACCCGAACTTCCAGGTCATCGCGACGACGCTGCGCGGCGTGAAGTCCGCGTCCGTCAACGACTGGGGCGCGATCGCCTGGTCGCGCGCCGAGGGCTTCGTCGAGGCGACCCACCGGTCGGACCTGGAGATCTTCGACCGCGTCGGCGGCGGCGACTCGTTCGCTTCCGGGCTGGCGTACGGGCTGATGGAGCTCGGCTCCCTGCAGGAGGCCGTGGAGTACGGCGCCGCGCACGGCGCGCTCGCCATGACCACGCCCGGCGACACGACGACGGCGACCCTCGCCGAGGTCGCCAAGCTTGCCGGCGGCGGCAGCGCCCGCGTCCAGCGCTGACGCGACCCACCGCCCGGCCGACGCCGGGGGCGCGGCACGTGCGAGGTCCCAGCCGGGTGGCTTCGCACGTGCCGTCGCCACGGCGCGGGCGGCACGTCAGGCGTAGCGGCGGAACGCGAGCACGGCGGCGGTGCCGAAGACGGCGAGGAAGGCCCCGCTCCACAGCAGCGTCGCGCCTACCGGCCCGGCGACCGGCCCGCCGAGCAGCAGGCCCTGGCTGGCCTCGATCGCGTGGCTGACCGGGTTGACGCCGGCCCACGCCTGCAGCCAGCCGGGCATCGTCTCGGTCGGTGCGGTCATCCCGGTGCCGAAGACCAGCGGGAACGGCAGCAGGAACCCGACGGTCGTCACCATGATCTCGTCGCGCAGCACGACGGCGACGAGCACGGTCAGCCAGCTCAGCGAGAAGCCGAGGGCGATCGCGACGGCGCAGGCGGCCAGCGTCGAGGCCAGGTCCGTCTCGACGCGGAAGCCCATCGCGTACCCCACGCCGAACAGCACGGCGAGGGCGATGACGTAGCGCACGCCGTCCGCGAGCACGGAGCCGGTGAGGATCGCCGCCCGCGGCACGGGCATGCTGCGGAGCCGGTCGAAGACGCCCTTCTTCATGTCCTGCACGATGCTGAGGCCCGTCGCGACCTGCCCCGTGAGCACCGTGGTCAGCACGAGGACGCCGGGGAACAGGTACTGCAGGTACTCCTGGGTCGAGCCGGCGACGGCTCCACCGAAAAGGTAGACGAACAGCACGAGGAACACCACCGGCAGGATGACGGCGTCCATCAGCTCGCCGGGGTTGCGCAGGGTCTTGACGAGGGCGCGGCGCGCCAGCGCCAGGCTGTGGCGCGCCAGCGGCCAGCGCCGCGGCCGGAGGTCGGCCGCGCCGCGCGGGGGCCGCGGGCGGGTCTCGGGGCGGGTCGTGCCCAGGGTGTCGGTCATGATGCCTCCCTCGTGCTCGTCTGTGTGACGGGGCCGTCGGCGGGCCTGCCGGTGAGCGTGAAGAACACCTCGTCGAGGCTGGGCAGCCGGAGCGCCATCTCCGCGACGGCGACGTCCGCGTCCTCGAGCCCGCGCACGACGTCGGCGAACTCGCGCTGGCCCGCCACCGGCGCGGTGACGGTGCCGCCGCGGGGCCGCCCGACCGGCCGCCCGGTGACCCGCCCGACGACGTCCGCCGCGCTGCCGGCCTGCGCCGGGTCGCGGGGCCGCACGACGACGGTCTGCCCGCCGGCCTGCTGCTTCAGCCCCGCCGGGGTGTCGTGGGCGATGACACGGCCGTGGTCGATCACGGAGATCTCGTCGGCGAGCGCGTCGGCCTCCTCCAGGTACTGCGTGGTGAGCAGCACCGTGGTGCCGTCGTCGGCGAGGGTGCGGATCGTCTGCCACATCTCCTCGCGCTTGCCGGGGTCCAGGCCGGTGGTGGGCTCGTCGAGGAAGAGGACGCTCGGGGAGCCCACGAGGCTGGCGGCCAGGTCGAGACGCCGGCGCATCCCGCCCGAGTACGTCGACGCGCGGCGCCCCGCGGCGTCGGTGAGCCCGAACCGGTCGAGCAGCCGGGCGGCCCGGGTGCGTGCCTCGGCGGTCGGCAGGTCGAGCAGCCGCCCGAACAGCACCAGGTTCTCGGTGCCGGTGAGGTCCTCGTCGACGGTGGCGTACTGGCCCGTGAGCCCGATCCGCCGGCGCACGGCGACCGCGTCGCGGGCCACGTCGAGGCCGTCGACCGATGCGCGCCCGGCGTCGGCGCGCTCCAGGGTGGCGAGCACCCGGATCGCGGTGGTCTTGCCGGCGCCGTTGGGTCCCAGGACACCGAGCACCGTGCCCGGCCGTGCCTGCAGGTCGACGCCGTCGAGCGCGGTCGTCGACCCGAACCGCTTGACGAGGCCCTCGACCTCGAACGCGGGCCTCATGCCGCCGGTCCGTCCGTGCGGGCGGCTCGGTCGGTGCCCTCGGCGCGGGCGGTGCCGGACGGGCCGGGCGTGACGTTGAGGTTGCGGTCGAAGAGGTTCCGCGGGTCGTAGGCGTGCTTGACGGCGCGCAGCCGCGCGAGCGTCGCGGGCGGGTACGCCGCCCGCAGGTCGGCCTCGGTCGCGGACCCCTGGAAGTTCACGTACGCGCCGGTGCCGTGCGCGGCGACGGCCCGCCAGCCGCCGAGCGCGTCCTCGACCGCGGCGTCGGACGCGTCCGCCGACACGATCGTGCCGCCCACGACCATCACCTCTGCGTCGCGGTGCGCGAACGCCGTCGCGTCGGGCAGCACGCGGGAGAACGCACCGCCCAGGGCGCGCACGGCGAGCACCGTGGGCCGTTCGCCCGCGAACGCCGCGACCAGGTCGGCGACGACGGCGTCGTCCAGCGCGGGCACCAGGACGTTGCGCGCGACGACGCGCACGCCCGGCGGGTGCCCGCCCTCGTCGAGCACGTCGGCGTACGGGACCGTCGCGACCGACGAGCCGGTCACCGTGCCCAGGTGCCGCAGGGGCTCGATCGCGCGGTCCGCGGCGGCGCCGTCGTCGTGGGAGGCGCAGACCAGCACGGTGGCCGCCGCCGGCCGGCCGAACATCGCCGGCACGAGCAGCAGCGTGCTGCTGAGCTCCTCGTCGGCCGCGCGCATGACGTCGCGCCAGCCGCGGACCAGCCGCGCCGGGTCGTCGGGGGAGTAGGTGATGCTGCCGAACCGGACGTCGCCGACCCGCTGGGCGACGAAGTCGAAGGAGACCGCGACCCCGAAGTTGCCGCCCCCGCCGCGCAGCGCCCAGAACAGGCCGGCGTGCTGGTCGGCGCTCGCGACCAGCGTCCGCCCGTCGGCGGTGACCACGCGGGCCGCCACCAGGCTGTCGATCGCGAGCCCGTGCCGGCGCACCATCCAGCCCACGCCGCCGCCCAGCGTCAGGCCGCCGACGCCGACGCTCGCCGTGTCTCCCGCCGTGAGGCCGAGCCCGTGCGGGGCGAGCGCCGCCGCCACCCGGCCCCACGTCGCCCCCGCCCCGACGCGCACCACCCGGCGGCCGGGGTCGACGACCTCCACGGAGTCCAGGTGCCGCAGGTCGAGCACCACGCCGCCGTCGTTGGTGCCGTGCCCGAGCGCGCCGTGCCCGCCGGAGCGGACCGAGAGCGCCAGCCCCGCCCGTGCCGCGGTCACGACGGCCCGGGCGACCTCGCGCTCGTCACGGGGCCGCGCGACGAGCGCCGGGCTGCCCGCGGCGAAGAGCGTGCCGCTCGCCTCGGCGTAGCCGTCGTCGCCCGGGACGAGCACCTCGCCCAGGCCGGTGACGTCGATCGGCCCGGCCGGCCCCGTCAGCTCCGCCGCCCCCGCCGGGGTGGCCGGACTGGCCGGGCCATGCCGTTCGCTCCTCGTGATGCTCACGGTGATCTCCTTCGATGTGGTCGTGGCCGCCCGTCGTCGCGCCGGGCGTCATGACGATCCTTCGCCGCCGCGCACCGGAAGTCGTCGTCCCTCCGGCGGCTCCTGCGGGTACCGGGCGGGGCGCGCGTCGCGGCGGCGGGTACGGCGCCGGGAGCAGGCGGGAGGTACTCCCGCGGGCGGATGCGGCCCGCGCGAGGGGCGCCATACGCTGGCCCGATGCGGACGGAACGGGGTTGGCGACGCTTCTTCGCCGCGGGGTGGCTCGTCTCCCTCGGCATCACGGCGGTGGCCTACCTGCAGTGGCGGGCCTACGTGCGCGAGGTGGAACAGCGGGCGGAGGACGCCGAGCGCACCCGCGACGAGGTGGCCCGGCGCCGCGCCGTGGAGGAGCGGCTGCGCATCGCGCGCGAGCTGCACGACTCGCTCACCCACAGCATCTCCGTGATCAAGGTGCAGGCCGGTGTGGCCGCGCACCTGGCGCGCAAGCAGGGCGAGGACCCGCCGCCCGCGCTGCTGGCCATCCAGGAGGCCAGCACCGACGCCGTCCGGGAGCTGCGCTCCACGCTCGACGTGCTGCGCCGCGACGGCGAGGCGAACGGCAACGGCCTCGCGCGGCTCGCGGCCCTCGTGGAGCGGGCCGAGGTCGCGGGGGTCCGGGCGACGGTCACCGTCACCGGCGAGCGGCGGCCGCTGCCCACCGACGTGGACGAGGCGGCCTACCGCGTGGTGCAGGAGGCCCTGACCAACGTCGGCCGGCACGCGGGCGACGCCGCCACCGCGACCGTCCGGGTCCGCTACGGCGCGGGGGAGCTCACCGTCCAGGTCGACGACGACGGCCGCGGCACGGCGTCGCGCCGGCCCGAGGCGGGGCACGGGCTCACGGGGATGCGCGAGCGGGTCACGGGGCTCGGGGGCCGGCTGCGCGCGGAGCCGCGGCCGGAGGGCGGGTTCACCGTCCGCGCCGAGCTGCCCCTCGCCGGCCACGCCGCCGACGGGACGTGACCGCGTGATCCGGGTGCTGCTGGTCGACGACCAGGCGCTGATCCGCTCCGGGATCCGCGCCCTGCTGGACGCGGAGGACGACGTCGACGTGGTCGCCGAGGGCACGACCGGGCGCGAGGGCGTCGACCTCGCCCGGGAGCTGCGGCCCGACGTCGTCCTCATGGACGTGCAGATGCCGGACCTCGACGGGATCGGCGCGACCCGGGCGATCTGCGCCGACGACGACCTGGCCGCCGTGCGGGTCGTCATGCTGACCAACTACGGCCTGGACGAGTACGTCTTCGACGCCCTGCGGGCGGGGGCGTGCGGGTTCGTGGTCAAGGACACCGAGCCCGCCGACCTGCTGCAGGCCGTGCGCGTCGCCGCGGCCGGCGACGCGCTCCTGTCGCCGACGATCACGCGCCGGCTCATCAGCGAGTTCGTCGCCCGGCCGCCGGACACCCTCGCCGCCCCGGCCGGGGACGTGCTCACGCCGCGGGAGCGGGAGGTCGTCGCGCTGGTCGCCCACGGGCTGTCCAACGACGAGATCGCGGAGCGCATGGTGCTCAGCCCGCTGACCGCGAAGACGCACGTGAGCCGCGCGATGACGAAGCTGGGGGCCCGCGACCGGGCGCAGCTCGTCGTGTACGCCTACGAGTCGGGGATCGTCTCCGTGCGGACCCCGGGCAGCCGGTAGCCGCGCGGCACCGCCAGCGTCGACAGGCTCGGCCGCCACAGGGGCGTCGTGACCCAGGCGAGGTCGAGCCGCTCGCCGGGGCGCCCGCGCGCGACGAGGCCGTGCGGCGACGTGGGCACGACGGCGTGGACCTCCGTGCTCCCGTCGTCCGCCGTGCGGGCCCGGACGGCGAGGACGAGCACGTCGTCGCGCGCGCCGCCGGCCTCGCCCGGCTCGTCGGGACGGTGCGGCCAGGGGAGCACGTGCGTCGTCCAGGAGTCCTCGGTGGCGACCAGGACGTCGTCGCCGACGGTGAGCGTGCAGGCGCCCGGCTCGTGGGACACCAGCGTCCACGGCACCGGGCTCACGACGTCGGACGGGGTCGGCTCCGGGTCGGGCTCCATGCGTCCGGGCCCCGTGCGTCCAGGCCAGGTGTCGAGCGCGGCCAGGCGGGCGTCGAGCGCCTCCTGCCCGGCGGGGTCGGGCGGCAGCGGGCCGTCGGAGAGCCGGTCGGCGAACCGCCGGAACGCGTCCAGCACGCGGTCGGTCGTGCGGGTCGCGCCGAGGTACCCGACCGCGAGGCCCAGCTCCGGCACGGCGAGGCCGAACTGCCCGTACGCGCCGTCGGCCCGGAACCCCCACCGGTGGTTGCGCCACACCTGGTAGCCGTAGCCGGCCCGCCAGTCCGGGTGCGCGTCGGGGTCGAGGGCGTTGTCCGACCAGGCCCGCGACAGCTCCGCGACCCAGCCGGCCGGGATCACCTGGGCGCCCCCGTACCGCCCGCCGTCGGCCATCGCGACCGCGAGCCGTGCGACGTCCTCGGCCATGAGGTGCAGCCCGGAGAAGCCCTGGTCGATGTCGAGGCCGCCTTCGGGGCCCTCGTCGCGGTGCGGGGTCCACCACGCGTCCGCGATGCCGAGCGGGTCCAGCAGGCGCGGGCGCAGGTAGTCGGTGAGGCGCTCGCCGGTGAGCGCCGTGACGATCGACGACAGGACCATCGACGCCGGCGAGCTGTAGACGAAGCGTGACCCCGGCGCGTGCTCCGGCACCGTGCCGAGCAGCCGCGCGGAGTCGAACCCGACCGCGGGCAGCTGCTCCACGGAGTGCCCGGTGTTCATGGTCAGCAGGTGCCGCACGGTGATGCCGGTGGGGTCGGTCACGCCGAGCACCTTGGCGGCGAGGTCGTCCACCGACAGCCGGCCCTCCGCCACGAGGTGCCCGACGGCGATCGAGGTGAACGTCTTCGACACCGAGTAGACGAGCGCGGGCACCTCCGGGCGGTACGGCGCCCAGGTGCCGCGCACCACCGGCACGCCGCGCCGGTGGACCACCAGGCCGTGCGGGTCGAGGCCCGGCTGCTCCAGGTCGTCGAGCAGGTCGAGGACGGCGGCGGACGGGATGCCGTGCGACTCCGGTGTCGTGGCGGTCATGGCGGGGCGGGCTCCTTCGCGTGCGGGCGGTCGTGGTCAGGTCAGGACGGCGTGCGGCGCGCCGGCGGGGCTCGCCGTCCGGGGCGCCGGCGTCTAGCCTGCACCTCGTGCCCCCGCCGCGTCTGCGCCGCGCCGCCGTCCTCGTGCTCGAAGGGGCGAAGCCCCTCGACGTCGGCATCCCCGCCCAGGTGTTCACGACGCGACCGAGCATGCCGTACGAGGTCCGGGTCTGCGGGGCGGCGCCGGGGCTGGTCACGGGCGGGGACGGGCTCTCGTACCACGTGGCCCACGGCCTGGAGGCGCTGGACTGGGCCGAGATCGTCTTCATCCCGGGCTACCGCTTCCCCGACCGCGACGACCCGCCGCCCGACGTCGTGGAGGCGCTCCTGTCCGCCCACGCGCGCGGGGCGCGGCTGGCCGCCATCTCGACCGGCGCGTTCGCGCTCGCCGCGGCCGGGCTGCTGGACGGCCGGCGCGCCACCACGCACTGGCACTACACGCGGGCGCTCGCGGCCCGGCACCCGCGGGTGCGCGTGGACGAGAACGTGCTGTTCGTCGACGAGGGCAGCGTGCTCACGTCGGCGGGCGCGGCGTCGGGCATCGACCTGTGCCTGCACGTGCTGCGCGGCGACCTCGGGGTCGCGGCGTCCAACCACGCCGCCCGCCGGCTCGTGGCGGCCCCGTACCGCAGCGGCGGCCAGGCCCAGTACGTGCCGCGCAGCGTGCCGGAGCCGCTGGGCGAGCGGTTCGCGGCCACGCGCGAGTGGGTGCTGCACCACCTGGCCGACGACCTCACCCTGGACGACCTCGCCCGGCACGCCGCCGTGTCGCCGCGGACGTTCTCGCGCCGGTTCGCCGACGACACCGGGTACACGCCGATGGCGTGGGTGAGGCGGGCGCGCGTCGACGTGGCGCGCGAGCTGCTGGAACGGTCGGAGCGCAGCGTGGAGCAGGTCGCCGCGGACGTCGGGCTCGGCACCGGGGCGAACCTGCGCGCGCACTTCCGTCGCATCCTGGGGACGACGCCCAGCGAGTACCGCACCACGTTCGCCCGCGGGGAGTGAGGGCGGGCCGCCGGGCCGGCCGCCGAGCCGCCCACCGAGCCGGCTGGCGAGATCCTTGCGGACCGTGGCGTGCGCGCCGGTGTTCCCGTCCTGCGACGTCGGCGAGCCTGGTGCCGAACCGAGAGGAAGGGACGTCACATGACTCGCATCGCCATCAACGGGTTCGGGCGGATCGGCCGCAACGTGCTGCGCGCGCTGCTCGAGCGCGACAGCGACCTGGAGGTCGTCGCCGTCAACGACCTGACGGAGCCCGCGGCGCTGGCGCGGCTGCTCGCCTTCGACTCCACGGCAGGACGCCTGGGCCGCCCCGTCACGGCGGAGGACGACGCGCTCGTCGTCGACGGGCACCGGGTCGCCGTGCTCGCCGAGCGCGACCCGGCCGCCCTGCCGTGGCGCGACCTCGGCGTCAACGTCGTGCTGGAGTCGACGGGCCGCTTCACGTCCGCCGACGCGGCGCGCGCCCACCTGGAGGCCGGCGCACGCAAGGTGCTCGTCAGCGCGCCGTCCGCGGGTGCCGACGTCACGCTCGCCCCCGGCGTCAACACCGGCGCCTACGACCCGGCGGCGCACACGATCGTCTCCAACGCGTCGTGCACCACCAACGCGCTCGCCCCGCTCGCCTCGGTGCTGGACGACCTCGCGGGCATCGAGCACGGGTTCATGACCACCGTGCACGCCTACACCCAGGAGCAGAACCTCCAGGACGCCCCGCACCGCGACGCCCGGCGCGCCCGCGCCGCGGCGGTGAACATCGTGCCGACCACGACCGGCGCCGCGAAGGCGATCGGCCGCGTGCTGCCCCGGCTCGACGGGAAGCTCTCGGGCGACTCGATCCGGGTCCCCGTCCCGGTGGGCTCGATCGTCGAGCTGAACGCCAGCGTCGGGCGCGACGTCACGCGCGACGACGTCCTGGCCGCGTACCGCGCGGCCGCCGACGGGCCGCTGGCGGGGATCCTCGAGTACTCCGACGACCCGCTCGTCTCGTCCGACATCACCGGCAACCCCGCGTCGGCGGTCTTCGACTCGCTGCTGACGCGGGTCGAGGGCCGGCACGTGAAGGTCGTGGCCTGGTACGACAACGAGTGGGGGTTCTCCCACCGCGTGGTCGACACCCTGGAGCTGCTCGCCGCCGGCTGACCCCGCCCGGGCGGTGCGGAGCCGGGTGGGTGGGCGGGTCAGGCGTCGCGGGTCGGGGCGCCGTGACGGAACGCGTCCCACGCGCCCAGGAGGTACTGGGCGCCGAGCGCCCGGTCGTACAGGCCGTAGCCCGGGCGGGGCGGGTTCGTCGTGTTCTCGTCCCACAGGTGCCGGCCGTGGTCCGGCCGGACGTAACCCTCGTACCCCGCCTCGGCGTACGCCCGCATGATGCCGACCGTGTCGACGTCGCCCTCGCAGGCCCGGTGGCCCACCTCGGAGAAGTCGCCGTTCGGGAAGTGCCTGATGTTGCGCACGTGCGTGAAGTGGATGCGGTCGGAGAAGCGCCGCACCGTGTCGGCGGCGAGCGGGGCCTGGGCCGGGTTCGCCGAGAAGCTCCCGAGGCACAGCGTGAGCCCGTGGTGCGAGCTGGGGTGCAGGTCCAGCACCCGTTGCAGGTCGTCCGGGGTGGACACGACGCGCGGCCAGCCGAAGACGTCGAACGGCGGGTCGTCGGGGTGGACCCCGAGCTTCACCCCGGCCTCCTCGCAGGCCGGGACCACGGCGTCGAGGAAGTAGCGGTAGTTCGCGTACATGTCCTCGTGGGTGACGCCCTCGTACGCGCCGTTGAGCTCGGTGAAGCCCGCGAGCCGCTCCGGCTCCCAGCCGGGCAGCGTGAGGCCGTGCGAGCCCGTGGCCATGTCGGCGATGAGGCCCTCCGGCGTCATCCGGTCCACGACGGCCTTCTCGAAGTACAGGGCGGTCGAGCCGTCCGGCAGGGGGCGCCGCAGGTCGGTGCGCAACCAGTCGAAGACGGGCATGAAGTTGTAGCAGACGACCTTCACCCCGGCGCGGCCCAGCCGCCGGACCGTGGTCACGTAGTTCTCGATCGCCTCGTCCCGGCCGAGACCCAGCACCGTGCGGCCCAGCTTGATGGACTCGTGCACGTTCACGGACTCCACGACCTCGGCGTCCAGGGTGCGGGTCACGCCCCGGGCCCGTGCCTCGTCGGACAGCCCGGTGATGTGCGCGACCTCGGCGTCGATCTCGGCCTGCTCCCACACCTCGCCCGCCTGCTTGTGGTGCAGGCTCCAGACGACGGTCTCGACGCCGGGGATCTGGCGGATCTGGTCGAGGGTGACGGTGTCGTTGCCCTCTCCGTACCAGCGGAAGCCCATCTTCACTGCGTGCTCCTCGTGCTCGTTCGTCGGTCGGGACGGCGGTCAGGGGCGGGCGTATGCCGCGAGGGGCAGCCGGTACGCGAGGTCGACGGCGACGTCGAGCGCCTCGTCGAGGTCGAGCCGGTGCTCGACGACCAGGCCGGCCAGGTACCCGGCGTCGACCCGGCGGGCGAGGTCGTGACGGGCGGGGATGGAGCAGTAGGCGCGGGTGTCGTCGACGAAGCCGCTCGTGTTGCTGAACCCGGCCGTCTCGGTCACGGCCTCGCGGAACCGGCGCATCGCGTCGGGCGCGTCCAGGAACCACCAGGGTGCGCCCAGGCGCAGGGCCGGGTAGACGCCGGCGAGCGGCGCCAGCTCGCGGGAGTACACGTCCTCGTCCACGGTGAACGCGATCATCCGGAAGCCCGGGTGGTGGCCGAAGGCGTCCAGCACGGGGCGCAGCGCGCGGGTGTACTCGGTGACGACGGGGATGTCGTAGCCGCGGTCGGGGCCGAAGGCGGCGTGCGGCCCGCTCGCGTGGTCGCGCAGGACCCCGGGGTGCAGCTGCATGACGAGGCCGTCCTCGGCGGACATGGCCGCCATCTGGAACAGCATGTGACCGCTGAACGCGGCGGCCTCGGCCGCGGTGACCGTGCCGGCGAGCGCGGCGTCGAAGACGCGGCGGGCCTCCCCGTCGTCCAGGGGCGTGGTGTCGGCGGACAGGTGGCCGTGGTCGGTCGCCCGCGCCCCGGCGGCGACGAAGCGCTCCCGCTGGGTGCGCAGCGCGTCGAGGTAGCGGTCGTAGCCCGTGACGTCGACGCCGGCCGCCTCGGCGAGCCGGGCGACGTCGTCGCGCCAGCCGGGGCGGCCGGTGTGGAGCAGCGGGTCGGGGCGGAACGTCGGCAGGACGCGGTCGCCGTAGCCGTCGGCGGCGAGCTTGGCGTGCGCGTCGAGGGTGGCCCACGCGGGGTCGGTGGTGGCGATGACCTCGATGTCGAACCGGTCGAGCAGCGCGCGGGGGCGGAAGCCGGGCTCGGCGAGGCGGGCGGCGACCTGGTCGTACAGCGCGTCGGCCGTCTCGGCCGACGGCCGCTGGGTGACGCCGAAGATCTCGACGAGCTCGTGCTCGAGCCAGTAGCGGGTGGGGGTGCCGCGGAAGTGCTTCCAGCCCGCGCAGAAGCGCCGCCAGATCGCCCGCGGGTCGGTCTCGACGTCCTCGTCGGCGGTCGCGCCGATGCCGAGCCGGGGGAGGGTCTCGCCCTGGGAGACGAGCATGCGGGTGAGGTAGTGGTCGGGCACGACGAGCAGCTCGGCCGGGTCGCCGAAGGGCGCGTCGTCGGCGAAGGCCGCCACGTCGACGTGACCGTGCATGGACACCAGCGGCAGGTCCGCCACGGCGGCGTAGATCTCGCGCGCGACCGGCCGCGTCACGGGGTCGGCGGGCAGGGCCCGGTCGGGGTGCAGGGTCCACGGCTCGCTCAAGCTCGTCTCCTCGTGCTGGGGCGACGGCGTCGTCGCCACGGGCGGCGACCGCGCCGCCCGCAATTGATGGAATCGATTGCGGTCATCCTGCCGTGCTGCCGACGATGGCGCAAGGACTCCGCAAACTCGGACCGGCCGAGGTCTTGACGCGATCCCGGTATCGTTTGCAGACTGTGCGGCGTCGGGGTTCACCGTCGATCGCCGGAAGGAGGCACCGTGGCGAACGCACGCGACGTGGCGCAGCTCGCAGGGGTCTCCGTGTCGACGGTCTCGCGGGCCCTCGCGCAGGGCCAGCACGTGTCGGCGGACACCCGCGAGCGGGTCTCGGCGGCCGCCGCCCGGCTGGGCTACCGCCCGAACCCGACGGCCCGCGGCCTGCGGATGGGGCGCACCCAGACCCTCGGCCTGCTGGTGCCCGACCTGGAGAACCCGTACTTCGCCTCGGTGACCAAGGGCGTCCAGGCCCGCGCCCGGGCCGCGGGCTACGGGCTGTTCGTCGCCGACTCCGAGGAGGACGCGCCCACCGAGCCCGAGCTCGTGCGCGAGTTCGCGCAGCGGGTCGACGGCGTCCTCCTGGCTTCCCCACGCTCCGACGACGAGACGCTGCTGCGCGCCGTCGAGGGCATCCCCGCCGTGCTCGTCAGCCGCGACGTCGAGGGTCTCGCGTCGGTGGCGGTGGACGACGCGGACGGCTCGGCCCAGGCGCTCGGGCACCTGCACGCGCTGGGGCACCGGCGCGTCGGCGTGGCCGCCGGCCCCGGCAACTCGTGGTCGGGCGGGCGGCGCGTCGACGGGCTGCGCGCCGCGGCCGAGCAGCTGGACGGCGTCACCCTCGCCGAGCTGGGGTCGTTCCCCCCGTACTTCTCCGGCGGGTTCGCCGCCGCGGACCACGCCGTCGCCGCCGGCGTCACCGCCGTCGTCGCGTTCAACGACCTCATGGCGCTCGGCATCCTCGACCGCCTGCGCGGGCGCGGCGTGCGCGTGCCCGAGGACGTGTCGGTCGTCGGGTTCGACGACGTGCCCGTCGCGACGCTCGTCTCGCCGGCCCTCACCACCGTCCACGTGCCGCGGGCGGGCCTCGGCCGGCGCGCCGTCGACCTGCTCGTGGCGGCGCTCGACCCCGCGCGCCACCCCGAGCCGCCCGCCCATCACCGCCTGCCCGTCGAGATCGTCGTCCGCGGCTCGACGGGCGTGCCCGGCCGCCCGGACCACCGGACCAGCACCCCCTGACGAGCACCTCCGCGTCACCGCAGACGCCACTCGTTCCCGGGCACCGTCGCCCGGGGGAAGGAAGGAACGCTCATGCGAACGATCCGTACCCGCACCCGTCACCGGGGCGCCGCCGCCGTCGTCGTCGTCACGGCCCTCGGCCTCGCCGCCGGGGCCTGCGCACCGCCCGCCGACAGCGGCGGCGACGCGCCCGCGGCCACCGCCGCGGCCGACGTCCCCGAGACGCCGTCGGAGCCCGTCGAGCTGCACATCCTCGACGTGGCCGGCAACCAGAAGCTGACCGAGCCCATGATCGACGAGTTCGTCGAGAACAACCCGGACGTCATCTCCTCGGTGACGTGGGAGACGGGTGGCGCGCCCGACGTCACCGGCATCGTCAAGCCGCAGGTCGACTCGGGGAACCTGTCGGTCGACCTCGTCCTCACGGGCAACGACGGGCTGTCGGCCGGCATCGGCCAGGACCTCTGGGTCCCGGTCGTCGACGACTTCGGCGACCGGCTCAGCAACCAGGAGAACTACCTCGAGCCCGCCGCCGCCATGCAGGACCTGGCGGAGGGGTACGGCGTCGTCGTCACCTACTACCCGTCCGGGCCGCTGCTGCAGTACGACCCCGCCGCGGTGGACGACCCGCCGTCGACCCCGCAGGAGCTGCTCGAGTGGGCGGAGACCAACCCGGGCAAGTTCGGGTACGCGCGGCCGGCGAACTCCGGGCCGGGCCGGACGTTCCTCATGGGCCTGCCGTACATCCTCGGCGACGAGGACCCGCAGGACCCGGAGAACGGCTGGGACAAGACGTGGGCCTACCTCGAGGACCTGGGCCAGTACGTCGACAACTACCCGACCGGCACCGGCCAGGTGGTGACGAACGTCGGCGACGGCACGTGGAGCATGATCCCCACGACCACCGGCTGGGAGATCGAGCCGCGCACCGACGGGCGGCTGCCGAACACGCTCGAGGCGGCGGCCTTCGACGACTTCACCTGGGTCACCGACGCCCACTACGCCGCGATCCCGAAGGGCCAGTCGGCGGACAAGATCGCCGCGATCCTCCTGCTGCTGCAGGACGTCCTGACGCCCGAGCAGAATGCCAAGGCCTACGACCACGGCTACTTCTACCCCGGCCCGGCGGTCGAGGGGGCCACGCTCGACAAGGCCCCCGAGGAGTCGCAGCAGGTGCTCGAGGAGTACGGGCGCGACTGGTACGACGACCTCATCGCGTCCGAGCCGTCGACCACGCCGCTGGCGCCGGACGCCATGGTCACCGCGTTCGACATCTGGGACCGCAAGATCGGCGCCGGCAAGTACACGGAGGAGTGAAGTTCCGATGGCGATCACTGCCGGGACGTTCGACTCGCTCGAGCTGCGCGGGGTCGGCCGCAGCTTCGGCGGGCACCAGGCGCTGGCCGGCCTGGACCTGACCGTGCGCAAGGGCGAGTTCATCGCCCTGCTCGGGCCGTCCGGGTGCGGGAAGTCCACCGCCCTGAACTGCCTGGCCGGGCTGCTCCCGTTGACGCACGGCGAGATCCTGCTGGACGGCCGGCGCGTGGACACGGTGCCGAGCGAGAAGCGCGGCTTCGGGATGGTGTTCCAGAGCTACGCGCTGTTCCCCCACCTCAGCGTGGCGAAGAACGTGGCGTTCGGCCTGCACATGCGGGGCCTGCCCAAGGCCGAGGTCTCGCGCCGCACGGCCGAGGCGATCGAGCTGGTGAAGCTCACGGAGCACGCGGCGAAGCTGCCGGGCCAGCTCTCGGGCGGCCAGCAGCAGCGGGTCGCGATCGCGCGCGCCGTCGTGCTGGAGCCGTCGCTCGTGCTCATGGACGAGCCGCTGTCCAACCTGGACGCCAAGCTCCGGCTCGACATGCGCACCGAGATCCGGCGGCTGCACCAGAGCCTCGGGCTGACGACCGTCTACGTCACCCACGACCAGGAGGAGGCGCTCTCCCTGGCCGACCGGCTCGTCGTGCTCCGCGAGGGGCGCGTGCAGCAGGTCGGCACGCCCGACGAGCTGTACGACCACCCGAGCAACTGGCACGTCGCGGACTTCATGGGGTACCGCAACATCCTGCCGGGGACGGTGGTCGCGACCACGGGCGGCGACGGGCTCCGCGTCGGCCTCGGCGCGACCACCCTCACCTGCCGGCCGGTGGGCGACCGGCCGGCGGACGGCGAGACGGTCCGGGTCGCCGTCCGGCCGGACGACCTCGCCGTCGTGGCGGGCGGCGAGGCCCCGCGCGACGGCAACGCCCTGGAGGGCACGGTCGTCGTCGTCGAGTACCACGGGCGCGAGTTCGCGGTCGTGGTGCAGGCCGGCGACGGCACCCTGCTGCACGTGCGCACGCCGGAGGCACCGCGGGTGGGCGACACGCTCACCCTCACGGCCCCGGCCGAGCGGGTGCTCGTCTTCCCCGCCGCCCTGGCGGGCGAGGCGACCGCGGGGGCCGAGGCCCGGGCGGTGGCGGCATGACGACCGCCGCCACCGGGTCGCGGGGCAGCACGGCCAGCCTGCGCCACCGGCTGGCCGAGCGGGGCATCGACTCCTCGCTGTGGCTCATGGTGCCCGCCCTCGTGTTCGCGCTCGCGCTGTTCGTCTACCCCTTCTCCTACGGCATCGGGCTGACGTTCCAGCCCGGGCTCGCCACGCAGGAGAAGTGGGGCGGCGGCGTCCTCGCCAACTACGTGGCGTTCTTCCGCGACCCGTTCGTGTTCGACTCCGTGTGGATCACGATGCGCCTCGCGCTGCCGGCGGCGCTGTTCAACGTGCTCGCGTCGATCCCGGTGGCGCTCGTGCTGCGGCGCCGGTTCCGCGGCAAGCGCCTGATGACGTCGATCCTGGTGCTGCCGATCACGCTCGGCACCGTGCTCACGGCGCAGGGGCTGCTGATCTTCGCGGGCCGGCAGGGCTGGCTGAACCGTGCCCTGATGGCGACGGGGCTGGTGGACCAGCCGGTGCAGCTCGTCAACAACTACGTGGGCGTCATGCTCTCGCTGATCATCACCGGGTTCCCGTTCGCGTTCCTGCTGGTGTCGTCGTACCTGTCGGGCATCGACCCGTCGCTGGAGTCCGCGGCGCGGACGCTCGGCGCGGGGTGGTGGCAGCGGTTCCGCCGGATCACGCTGCCGCTGCTGGCCCCGGGCCTCGCGACCACGTTCATCCTCACCTTCGTGCTCGCGTTCTCCGTGTTCCCGTCCGCGCGCCTCGTCGGTGACGCGATGGGCTCCACGCGCGTGATGTCGCTCATGGCGTTCCGCGCGTTCGGCGAGCAGAACGACTACCCGATGGCGTCGACGATCGCCCTCATGATGGGCGTCGTCGAGCTGGCCGTCGTCGCGCTCGTGCTCGCGTGGCGCGCGCTGCTCTACAAGGGTTCGACGGGAGGCAAGGGCTGATGGCTGCTCTGGAGAAGGTGCGCGACGAGGCCCCGCCAAAGGCCCCGGCGCGCGGGCGGCGCCCGTCGAGGCCGCGGGGCTCGGTGCCGGCGCCCGGCACGACGCCGGGGGAGAAGCGGCTCGCCGCGTCGCCGTCGGCATGGTTCGTCTGGTCGGGGATGGCCGCCTTCCTCGTCCTGCTGCTCGGCATCATCGTCGCCGTCGTCGTCGACTCGTTCGGCCGGAGCTGGTTCGACACCTGGCTGCCCGCGGAGTGGACGGCGCAGTGGTACGCCGAATCGTGGGACCGGTTCGACCTGACGCACGTCATCGGCGTCACGGTCGGCGTCGCGCTCGCGGTCGTGGTGCTGTCCGTGCTGATCGGCGTGCCCGCCGCCTACCTGCTCGCGCGCCGCAGCTTCCCCGGCAAGCGGCTCGTGAACGTGCTGTTCCTGCTGCCGATCCTCATGCCGCCCATCACGTACGGCATCCCGCTCGCCACCGTGATGTACGCCTTCGGCCTCGGCCGCTCGGTCGTGGCGGTGATCCTCGTCAACCTCGTGCCCTCGGTGCCGTTCGTCATCCTGACGATGACGCCCTTCATCGAGCAGATCAACCCCGCCATCGAGTCGGCGGCGCGCATGTGCGGCGCGGGGATGCGGCAGGTCTTCACGCGGATCCTCGCGCCGCTGCTGGTGCCGGGGATCCTCGCGGCCTCGATCCTCGTGCTCGTGCGCACCGTGGGCATGTTCGAGCTGACGTTCCTCGTCTCGGGGCCGCAGTCGGACACGCTCGTCGTCGCGATCTACCGCGCGATGACGTCGGCCGGCGGCGGCGAGGCCCGGCAGCTGATCTCCGCCATGGCGGTGATGTACACGACCACCATGCTCGCGATGCTGGTCGTCGCCCTCAGATTCGTGAACCCGACCCAGCTGGTCGCCCAGGTGAAGGAAGCCCGTGACGACTGACCGACTGACCCGTTCCGCCCTCCCGCAGCCCCTGCCGCCCGGCGTCGCGCCTCCGGTGACGCCGGCGCAGGTCGGCGTCGTCCACCTGGGCATCGGCGCGTTCCACCGCGCCCACCAGGCGGTCTTCACCGAGGAGGCCGCCCGCGCCACCGGTGACCTGCGCTGGGGGATCCTCGGCGTGACACAGCGCTCGGCGGCCGTGCGCGACCAGCTGCGGCCCCAGGGCGGCGTGTACGCGGTGCTGACGGCGGGCACGGACCGCGCACGGCTCGACCTCGTCGGCTCGGTGGTCGACGTCGTGTGGCCCGCGGAGGAGACGCCGCGCGTGCTCGCGGCCCTCGCGGCGCCGACGACCCACGTCGTGACGCTGACCGTGACCGAGAAGGGGTACGCGCGCGGCGCCGATGGCGGCCTCGACCTCGACCGGGTGGCCGACGACCTCGCCGCGCTGCGCGCCGAGCACGGCGTCGACGGCGCCGCGGGCCGCCCGAGCGACGCCGACGCCGTGTCCGGCGGGCCGGGCCGGAGCGCGATCGGGCTGCTGGTGCGCGGGCTCGCCGCGCGGTACCGGGCGGCCGAGGCGGCGGGCGACCGGCGCCCGCTCACGGTGCTGACCTGCGACAACATGGTGGACAACGGCCGGGTGCTGCAGCGCCTGGTCGACGCGGCCGTCGACGCGGCGCTGCCCGGGTCGCGGGGCGACGCGCTGCGGGCCTGGCTCGCCGCCGACGTCACGTTCCCGTGCTCGATGGTGGACCGCATCGTGCCCGCGACGACGCCCGCGCAGCGCGACGCCGTCGAGCGCGACCTGGGCGGGCGCGACGAGGGGCTCGTGGTCGGCGAGCCGTTCCGCCAGTGGGTGATCGAGGACCGGTTCGCCGGGCCGCGACCGCCGTGGGAGGCGGCCGGCGCGACCTTCACCGCCGACGTCGCGCCCTGGGAGCGGGCCAAGCTGCGGATGCTCAACGGCACCCACTCGCTGCTGGCCTACGCGGGGCGGCTCGCCGGGCACGCGACGATCGCGGAGGCGGTCGCCGACCCCGCGCTCCGCGAGAGGGCGCGCGCCTTCATGCTCGACGACGCGCTGCCGACGCTGACCCCGCCCGACGGCGCCGACCTGGCGGCCTACGGGGAGTCGCTGCTGGAGCGGTTCGCGAACCCCGCCACCGGGCACACCACCGTCCAGGTGTCGATGGACGGCACGCAGAAGATCCCGATCCGCTGGGGCGGGATCGTCGCGGACCGGCTCGCCGCGGGCGAGGTGCCGGCTGGCGCGGCCTTCGCGCTCGCCGCCTGGTGCGAGGTCGTGCGGCGCGCGGCCGCCGACGGCCGCGCCGTCGACGACCCGCGGGCGGACGAGCTGCGCTCGGTCGTGGCCGACGCGGGCGGCGGGGACGCCGCCGCGGCACCGCGCGCGGACGTCGCGCGGTCGCTGCTCGCGCTGCCCGGGCTGCTGCCCGGCGGCGCGGGCACCGACGCCCGCCTGGTGGACGCCGTCCTCGCCGAGGCCCGGTCGCTGACATGACGCCCGGCCCTCGCCGGGGCCGGAGATCTTCCCGTCGCGCAGCCGCTCGGCAGGAGAAACGACGCCCTCGAGAGGAGGCCCTGACACGCCCGGGGACGGGCGTCCGTCGCGGCGTGGGAGCGCTGCTACGTTGAATGCGTTCATTCGGGCGCCGGGGCCTGGACCCCGGTGCCGTCACGACGAAGTGGGGACGGATGCGAGCTGTCACGAGACGCGAGCTCCTCGGCATGGGACTCGCGGGAGGCGCCGCGGCGGCGCTCGCCGGGTGCGCGACACCGGGGACGACGTCGGTCAACACCCAGCCGGTGGTCCCGGCCGCCGCGGCGGGCGAGAAGATCACGCTCACGTACTGGGCCTGGCTCAAGGACCTGCAGAAGGTCGCCGACATCTGGAACGCCAAGAACCCGAACGTGCAGGTCGAGGTCTCCTGGATCCCGGGCGGCAACGACGGCGGGTACCAGAAGATGTACTCGGCGCTCGCGGCGGGCGGCGGGCCGGACCTCGGGCAGGTCGAGATGCGGTCGATCCCCGAGTTCATGCTGGTCAACGGGCTGGTCGACCTGCGCCGGTACGGCATCGACGAGCACGCCGACCGCTTCGACGAGACGCTGTGGAGCCAGGTCGGCTTCGCCGACGGCGTCTACGGCATCCCGCAGGACTCCGGCCCGGTCGGGATGTACTACCGGCCGGACCTGTACGAGCAGGCGGGCGTGCCCGTCCCCACGACCTGGACGCAGTGGGCCGAGGTGGCGCCCGCCATCCGGGAGCTCGGCGTCTTCATCGACGCGTTCGCGCTCGACGACGCCTCCATCTTCGGGGGCCACGCGATGCAGGCCGGGGCGACGTGGCTGCGCAGCACCGACGACGGCTGGGTCATCGACATGGCGGACGAGATCACCCTCGACGTCGCCCGCTTCTTCGACAAGGCCATCGACGACGACCTGGTGACCACGTCCGCCAACCCGTTCAGCCCCGGCTGGTACGCCGCCGCGGCGGACGACAAGATCGCCTCGCTCGTGCAGGCGAGCTGGGGCGACGCGCTGCTGGAGAGCGTCAGCGGCGCCGAGGGCAAGTGGCGCGTGGCGCCCGCCCCGCGCTGGGAGCACGGGTACGGCTCGTCGTTCATCGGCGGGTCGACGGCCGCGGTGCTCGCGAACAGCAAGCACCCGAAGGAGGCGATGGAGTTCGCCGTCTGGATGACCACCAGCCCCGAGGGCGTCGACGCGATGATCGAGCACTCCGGCATCGGCTGGTCGCCGGCCCGCGACTACATCGGGGCGGCGCGCGAGGAGCCGAGCGAGTTCTTCGGCGGGCAGCGGTACAACACCGAGGTGTTCCAGCCGGCCACGCAGCAGCAGAACCCCGACTGGCAGTGGTGGCCCATCACCCAGCAGACGTTCAACATCCTCGGCGACGGGTTCCGCGGCAAGGCGACGGGCGGCACCCTCGTCGACGCGGTGGTGGCGGCCGAGCAGCGGACCATCGAGGTCTTCCGCCAGAAGGGCCTGACGATCCGGAAGGCGGACCGATGACGACGCAGACCGCACGCACGCCGGGGCCCGCCGGGGGCCCCACCACGGGAGCCGCCGCCACGCGGTCCGCCGCCCGCCCGCGGAAGCGCGGCGCGGTGGACCGCGCCCCGTGGATCCTCGTCTCCCCGTTCCTCGCCCTGTTCCTGCTGACGTTCATCCTGCCGATCCTCGTCGCGATCGTGCAGAGCTTCACGAAGGTCACCCGCGCGGGGCTGTTCGGCGAGGAGGGCGTCACCAGCACGTTCGCCTGGTTCGAGAACTACCGCCTCGTCCTCGAGGACGGGAACTTCGTGGCCTCGATCTGGCGCATGCTCCTGTTCGGCATCGTGCAGGTCCCGGTGATGATCGTGGCCGCGACGGTGCTGGCGCTGCTGCTGGAGTCCGCGTCGGCGCGCTGGCCGGGCTTCTTCCGCGCGACGTTCTTCCTGCCGTACGGCATCCCGGGCGTCATCGCGACGATCCTCTGGTCGTTCCTGTACGTGCCCGGGCTGAGCCCGATCATCGACGTCTCGGAGATGCTGTTCGGGTACACGCCCGACTTCCTCGGCGCCGGCACGGTCCTGTGGTCGATCGCGAACATCGTGACCTGGACGTACGCGGGCTACAACATGCTCATCATCGTGGCGCAGCTCAAGGCGATCCCGTCCGAGCTGTACGAGGCGGCGCGCGTCGACGGTGCCGGCCCCTGGCGCACGGCGACGTCGATCCAGCTGCCCCTGATCCGCCCCGCGCTCGTCCTCACGACGGTGTTCTCGATCATCGGCACCCTGCAGCTGTTCGCCGAGCCGCAGCTGCTGAAGTCGGTCTCGCCGGCGATCGACTCGCAGTACACGCCCAACCTGTCGGCCTACACGACGGCCTTCGCGTACAACGACTACAACCTCGCCGCGGCCCAGTCGGTCCTCATCGCCCTGGTCGCGTTCGCGCTGTCGTTCCTCTTCCTCCGCCTGACGAACAGGAGCTCGCGATGACCGCCACCGTCTCCACCCGGCCGCGCACGGCGGCCGACCAGGGCGCCGCGGCGGGCGAGCCGGGGCAGGTCCGCCGCGGCCAGCCCGCGACGAAGATCATCGTCACGGGGATCCTCGTCGTCGTCGCCCTCTACTTCCTGGTGCCCGTGTACTGGGTGGTCGTCGCCGCGTCGAAGACGACGGACGACCTGTTCGGCACGAACGGCTTCTGGTTCGGTGACACGTTCGCGCTCTTCGACAACCTCGCGGCCGTGCTCACGTACGGCGGCGGCGTCTTCGTGCGCTGGCTGGGCAACTCCGTCCTGTACGCCGGGGTGGGCGGGCTGATCGCGACCTACCTCGCGGCGGCGGGCGGCTACGCGCTCGCGAAGTACCGCTTCCGCGGGAACAACCTCGTCTTCGGCCTGGTGCTCGGCGGCGTGCTGGTGCCCGGGACGGCGACGGCGCTGCCGCTGTTCCTGCTGTTCAGCCAGCTCGGGCTCGCGAACACGTACTGGAGCGTGCTCATCCCGTCGCTGGTCTCGCCGTTCGGGTTCTTCCTGTGCCGCATCTACGCGGACTCGTCGGTGGACTCGTCGCTGATGGAGGCCGCCCGCATCGACGGGGCGGGCGAGCTGCGCATCTTCCACACCATCGGGCTGCGGATCATGACACCCGCGCTCGTGACGGTGTTCCTGTTCCAGATCGTCGGCATCTGGAACAACTACTTCCTGCCGCTCGTCATGCTGAGCGACCAGGAGCTCTACCCGATCACCCTGGGGCTCAACAACTGGAACAGCCAGACCGACCGGCTGCCCGAGTTCTACGAGCTCACCACCGGGGGCGTGCTGCTCTCGGTCATCCCGCTCGCCATCGCCATGATCGTGCTCCAGCGGTTCTGGCGGGGCGGCCTGACGGAAGGTGCTGTCAAGGCATGACGCTGTCCTCCCTGCCCACCGGGCTGCCGCACGAGTCCACCGCCCCCGCGACCGGGCGGGTCGAGCCGGCGCGCGCGGCGCTGGCCGGCGACGCCCCGCGGACGTCGCTCGACGGCACCTGGAGGTTCCGCCTGCTGCCGGGGGTGCCGGGCGCCCCGGGCGCGCACGGCGTCCTGCCCGACGGCGAGGGCGCGGCCGACTTCGCGCAGCCGGGCTACGACGCGGGCGGCCCCGGGTGGGACGACGTGCCGGTGCCCGCCCACTGGGTGCTGGTCGGCGACGGGCGGTACGGGCGGCCGATCTACACGAACGTGCAGTTCCCGTTCCCCGTCGACCCGCCGCACGTGCCGGACGAGAACCCGACGGGCGACTACCGCCGCGAGGCGGACGTCCCGGCCGCGTGGACCGAGAGCGGCCGCGTGCTGCTCCGGTTCGACGGGGTGGAGTCGTTCTTCACGGTCTGGGTGAACGGCGAGGAGGTCGGCTCGGCGTCGGGCAGCCGCCTGGCGCACGAGCTGGACGTCACCGCCGCGGTGCGGCCGGGCGTCAACACCGTCGCGGTGCGGGTGGTGCAGTGGTCGGCGGCCAGCTACCTGGAGGACCAGGACCAGTGGTGGCTGCCGGGCATCTTCCGCGACGTCACGCTGCTGCACCGGCCCGTCGGCGCCCTCGACGACGTGTGGCTCGACGCCGACTACGAGCCGGCCACCGGCCAGGGCGTCCTCGCGCCCGAGGTGCGGGCGTCCGACGACGCGTACCCGGTGCGGCTGCGCGTGCCCGAGCTCGGCGTCGACGTGACGTGGGCGAGCGCCGCGGACGTCGCGCCCCTCGAGGTGGGGGTCGTCGAGCCGTGGTCGGCGGAGGTGCCGCGCCTGTACGACGCGAGCGTGTCGTCCAGGGCGTCGTCGGGGGACTCGTCGGGGGAGGAGCCGGGCGAGACCGTGACGCTGCGCGTCGGGTTCCGGCGCGTCGAGATCGCCGGCGACCGGCTGCTGGTCAACGGCCGCCGGGTCACCTTCTCGGGCGTGAACCGGCACGAGACCCACCCCGACCGCGGGCGCGTCTTCGACGAGGCGCACGCCCGCGCCGACCTGGCGCAGATGAAGCGGCACAACGTCAACGCGATCCGCACCAGCCACTACCCGCCGCACCCGCGCCTGCTCGACCTCGCCGACGAGCTGGGCCTGTGGGTGATCCTCGAGACCGACCTCGAGACGCACGGCTTCGAGGCCGGCGGCTGGGTGGGCAACCCCAGCGACGACCCGGCCTGGCGCGACGCCTACCTCGACCGGGTGCGGCGCACGGTGGAGCGCGACAAGAACCACCCGAGCATCGTGCTCTGGTCGCTCGGCAACGAGTCCGGCACCGGCCGCAACCTCGCGGCGATGGCCGAGTGGGTGCACGGTCGTGACCCGTCGCGGCCCGTGCACTACGAGGGCGACTACGCCGGCGAGTACACCGACGTCTACTCGCGGATGTACTCGACCGTGCCCGAGACGGCGTCCATCGGCAGCGACGACGCGTTCTCGCCGCTGCTCGGGTGCTCGGTCGCCGACTCGGCGCGCCAGCGGTCCAAGCCGTTCCTGCTGTGCGAGTACGCGCACGCCATGGGCAACGGCCCGGGCGCGCTCGACCAGTACCGCGAGCTCGTGGACACCCACCCGCGGCTGCACGGCGGGTTCATCTGGGAGTGGCGCGACCACGGCATCCGCACCACGGCCGGCGGCCCCGACGGCGCCGAGTACTTCGCGTACGGCGGCGACTTCGGCGAGGTCGTGCACGACGGCAACTTCGTCATGGACGGGATGGTGCTCTCCGACGACACCCCCACCCCCGGGCTGACGGAGTTCTGGCACGTCGAGCGGCCGGTGGTCGTGGCGTCCGCGCCCGACGGCGGCCCGGGCACCGTCGAGCTCTGGAACCGGCGGCACACGGCGGACACGGCCGACCTCGAGCTGCGCTGGCGCGTGGAGCACGACGGCCACGTCGTGGCGGAGGGCAAGGCCGCCGTCGAGGGGGCCGACGGCCGGCCCGTCGCGGCGGGGGAGCGGTCGCGGGCCGAGCTCTTCGACCCGGCCGCCCTGCCGGCGCCCGGGGCGGGCGTCGAGGCGTTCGCCACCGCCGAGGTCGTGCTGCGCGCGCCGACGGCGTGGGCCGACGCCGGGCACGTCGTGGCGCGCGAGCAGTGGGCGCTGCCCGCGCCGGCCGCGGTGCGCGCCCGGGCCCGGGCGGCCGCGCCGCTGGGCGACGCCCCGGCCGTCTTCCGCGGCCCGGAGCTCGTGGAGCTCGCCGGCGCCGCCGTATCTGCGCCCCGCGTGGAGCTGTGGCGCGCGCCGACCGACAACGACGAGGGCGCGGCGATGGGCAGCTACGACGCCGTCGACCCGACGCTGCTGCCGTGGCGCGGCACGCCCGCGCCGGCGGTCGCCGAGCGCTGGCGCCGGCAGGGCCTGGACAGGCTGACGCACCGCACGCTCGCGGTCGACGAGACGGTGGACGGGCTGACCGTGCGGCGCCGGGTGTCGGCGGCGCAGAGCCGGGCGACGGTCGACGTCGACGAGACCTGGACCGCCGAGCGGGCGGACGACGGCGTCGTCGAGGCGGTGCTGCGGGTCGTCATGACGCCCGACGACCTGTGGGACGACGTCTGGCCCCGCATCGGCCTGCACCTGGAGCTGCCGACCGACGTCGACGGTGCCCGGTGGTTCGGGCTCGGGCCGCACGACGCGTACCCGGACGTGCGCCGGTCGGTCGTCGTGGGGCGGCACGCCGCCGGGATCGACGACCTCACCACGGCGTACGCGCGGCCGCAGGAGTCGGGGCACCGCCCGGAGGTCCGCGAGCTCGTGCTGGAGCGCGGCGGCCGGCCGTGGCTGCAGGTCACCGCGGGTCGTGACGCGGCGGGGCGCCTGCCCGGCTTCACGCTCGCCCGGCACTCCGCGCACGAGCTGGCCCGGGCGGCCCACCCGTACGAGCTGCCCGCGCCGGCGCGCCACCACCTGTACCTCGACGCGGCCCAGCACGGGCTCGGGTCGCGCGCCTGCGGCCCGGACGTGTGGCCGACGGCGATGCTGCGCCCGCAGGCCCGCACCCTCGAGCTGAGGTGGCGCACGCTCGACGCCTGACCTGGTCGGTCTCTTCGGCAGGGACGGCGTCGGTTCGGCACGTACACCTGCCGAACCGGAGCCGTCCTGCCGAAGGGATGCGGCGGGTCGTCAGGCGGCCGAGTCGTCGACGATGGTCCCGCCGTCGAGGACGACGCGCCGTCCGCGGAAGCGGGCGCGCGTCGTCCGGTCGTGCGAGACCAGCAGCAGGGTGCCCGCGTAGGCGGCGAACGCCTGCTCGAGCTCCTCCACCAGCGCGGGCGCCAGGTGGTTCGTCGGCTCGTCGACCAGCAGCACGTCGGTGGGTGCCGTCACCAGGCGAGCCAGCTCGAGCCGCCGGCGCTGCCCCTGGGACAGGGCGCCGATCGGCCGCGGCAGGTCGTGCGGCGCGAACAGCCCGGTGCCGAGCAGCGCCACCGCGTGCTCGTCCAGGTCCCCGGGCCGCCCGGCCGCGAACCCGTGCAGCACCGTGCGCCGGTCCCGCGCGCCGAACCCGTCGGTCTGCCGCAGGTGCCCGACGGCGCCCACCGTGCGCACGCCCCCGGTGTCGGGCTCGACCTCGGCCGCGACGACGCCCAGCAGCGTGCTCTTGCCGGCGCCGTTCGCACCGGTGACGAGCACGTGCTCGCCGTGGCGCACCACCAGCCGCGGCACCCGCAGGCGCCCGCGCACCTCGACGCCGTCGAGCAGGACCGCCGGCCGGTCGGCGCCGGCCGCGGCGGAGCGGTCTCCCGCTGTGGTGGTCGTGCCGACCTCGGTGCGGAACTCGGCCCGCTCCGCCGGGCGCGGCGCGGGGTCGTCGGTCAGCCGTCGCACCCGTTCCTTGGCCTGGCGGACCCGCGACGTCGCGCCGTGGCTGCGCGAGCGCGCGCGGAACTGCGCCGCCCCGAAGATCGACAGCTCGACCTTCTGCGGGATGTTCTCCAGGCGGGCGGCGTTCGTCTCCACGAGCCGGTGGTTCCGGTCGAGGTCCGCCCGCCACCGTTCGTGGGCGAGCCGCGCCTGCTCGCGCTCGGCCTCCTTCGCCGCCAGGTAGCCGGCGTACCCGGCGCCGTACCGTCGCGCGACGCCGCCGTCGACCTCGACGAGCGTCGTCGTGAGGTCGGCGAGGAAGGCCCGGTCGTGGGTGGCGGCCACGACCGTCCCGGCGTGGTCGCGCAGGCGCCCCGTGAGCCAGTCCAGGGCGGCGTCGTCGAGGTCGTTCGTCGGCTCGTCCAGGAGCAGCAGCTCCGGGTCGGCCGCGAGGGTCCCGGCGAGCGCCAGGCGGGAGCGCTCGCCGCCCGACAGGGTGCCGAGCCGGCGCCCGCGGTCCAGGCCGGGCAGGCCGAGGCGGTGCAGGGCGACGTCGACCCGGTGGTCGGCGCCGTGCCCGCCGCGGGCCTCGAAGCGCGCCGTGAGCGCGGCGTGCCGGTGCGTGGCGACGTCGAGCGCGTCGTCGTCGAGGTCGCCGAGGGTGCGCTCGAGCGCACCGATCTGCGCCTCGAGCGACCGCAGGTCGGCGAGCAAGTGGTCGACGGCGTCCCCGACCGTGCTCGCGGGCGGCAGGTCGAGCGCCTGCCTCAGGTGCCCGACGCCGCCGGGGGCGTGCACGACGCGGGTGCCGTTCTGCGGCTCCAGCGCCCCGGCGAGCACGCCGAGCAGCGTGCTCTTGCCGGAGCCGTTGTCGCCGACGACGCCGACGCGCTCGCCGGGGGCGACGGTCAGGGAGAGCCGGTCGAGCACCACGCGGTCGGCGTAGCGCAGGGTGATGTCGGTGAGGGTGAGCTGTGACGGGTCCATGGGCAGGACTCCTTCCGTCGTCGACGACGACAGCGGACGGTGGTGGGCACGCGGACGCCGACGCGGAGCGGTGCTCGACGCGTCGGCGCGGGTGCGGTCACAGGGTTCCCATCGGCGCCGACCGTAGCGGGGTCCGCCGGGGGCCGCCACCCCTTTTCGCCGGGCCGGGCGCGCTACCGTGGACGGGCCACGTCCGCTGCATGCGCAAAGGAGCGTCATGAGCACTCGTTCGAAGGCATCCCCCACCCGTCCACCGCTCG
Source organism: Isoptericola cucumis (assembly GCF_014635665.1). Lineage (GTDB taxonomy): Bacteria > Actinomycetota > Actinomycetes > Actinomycetales > Cellulomonadaceae > Isoptericola > Isoptericola cucumis. The sequence goes on along the minus strand of NZ_BMDG01000001.1, from coordinate 130,839 downwards.
CACGCCGCGTCGGGGCGGTCGCCACGACGGCGGCCCTCGGCTTCGGCCTGGTCGCGACGGCCCCCGCCGCCACGGCCGACGACGACGACAGGATCCTCGTCGTCGGCAAGACTCTCGGCTTCCGCCACTCGCACATCGACGACACCACCCACGCCCTCATCGACCTCGGCGCGGAGCACGGCTTCACCGCCGACGTGTGGGACCCGCCCAACGACTCGGGCGGCTGGTGGGGCCCCGGCTCGCCCGGTCAGCCCGACCTCACGATGGACTCCACGCCGTTCACCAGCCCGGAGGACCTGGCGCAGTACGCGTCGATCGTCTTCGTCTCGCCGGTGGACAACACCAACAGCCTCGACCCCGCGCAGCCCCGCCTGCTCGACGACGCCGAGCTCGCCGCGCTGCAGGGCTACGTGCACGACGGGGGAGGCGTGGTCGGCATCCACGCCGCCACCGACACCATGCACACCTCCGGATGGTTCACCCAGCTCATGGGCGGGGGCGCCCGGTTCGCCAACCACCCGCAGCAGCAGACCGCCACCATGCGGGTGGAGAACGCCGCCCACCCGTCCATGGCCGGGGTGCCGCTGGAGTGGTCGCGCTGGGACGAGTGGTACAACTACACGCTCAACCCGCGCGGCGACGTGCAGGTGCTGCAGACCCTGGACGAGTCCACGTACTCCGGCGGGTCCATGGGTGACGACCACCCGATCGCGTGGTGCCAGAACTTCGAGGGCGGCCGCTCCTGGCACCAGGGCGCCGGTCACGTCGACGAGGCGTGGACCGACGACACCTTCCTCACGATGGTGTTGCGCGGCATCGAGTGGACCTCCGGCCGGGTCAGCGGCGGCGGGGACTGCGTGACGTTCGGCGAGGTCGACGGGCTCGTGTCCGCGTTGCCCACCGACACCGCGCGTGACGCCGTCGCCGTGCGGCAGGTGACGGCACGCCTCGACGCCGCCGAGGCCGCCTCCGACGACGGCGACCGGGCCGTCGCCCTGCGGCACCTGCGCACCGCCGAGCGCCTCGCCCGGGCGCTCGTGGCCGACCGGGAGGCGGCCGGCGCGCTCGCCGCCAAGGTCGCCGACCTGTCCGCCTGGCAGGAGGGGCTCGTCGCCGCCGGCGCCTGAGCCCGACGCGGGGCGCCCCGGATCGGTCCGGGGCGCCCCCTTGTGCGTCCGGGGGGGCCGGCTCGACCGGAATGGGTGAAATCTCGTAACGATCCCGTTACGGGTGGCTATGTCGGACAGAAGCGGCTATAGCGTCATCGGCCGGGAGCCGGCCCACCGTCGTCGACGGGCGCGGCCGCTCCGGTCCCAGGGCGACGCGAACCGCGGCGCCCGCCGCCGCACCCGTGAGAGCGAGACCTGTCCCGATGACCGTGACCCGACTGCGATCTACGATCGCGCTCCTCGTCGCCGTGGCGTTCGCGCTGCTCGGCGCCGTCGTCGCCCCGATCGCCGCCCAGGCGACCGGCGGCGGGCATGACGCCAAGCCCGGCCAGGAGGTGTGCACCGAAGGCGGCGGCTGGACCAAGGTCGAGGTCGGCGGTGAGAAGACCGAGCACGTCGTGACCGCCGACGAGGGCTACCTCATCGACGCGGTCTGCGTGAAGTCGTCGACGACCGTGGAGGTCACCGACGTCGAGCCGCCGCGCCCCAGCGTCACGGTGTCGTCGCCGTCGTCCAACGACAACGGCCAGCAGCAGGCGATCAGCCACGTCGCCTACCACCAGGTGCCCGCGACGTTCGACTGGGACTGGCCCTACCCCGCGCCGGTCTGTGACGCCGGCCTGACCGTCACCTATCCGGAGAACCTGCCGGAGGACCAGGCGAACGACGTCAACGTCCGCGTCAAGAACCTCGAGACCGACGAGGAGTGGACGGGCAACTTCCACCGCGCCGACGGCACCTGGTCGGGCGAGCAGACCTTCGACCCGACGACCCTGGCGGGCTGGCCGGGCTGGGCGCACTACGCGTACGTGTGGGCGCAGGTCGGCGGGACGAACTACCACTGGAGCGGCGAGGTCGAGTGCGGCGAGCCCGGCACGCCGGAGCCGCCGTCGGAGACGACGCCCCCGACGGAGCCGGAGGACGAGCCGACCGAGCCGACGCTCGAGGGCTCCACCGCCGTCGGCGAGTGCGTGGCCGACGCCCCGTGGATCGGCTACGACGTGCGCCTCACGCCGGCGGACGCCGAGCTCGACGACCGCACGGTCGAGCTCGTCCTCACGGACGGCACGCACACCGAGACGCTGGCGCTGGGTGAGCTCGGCGACGACGGCACGCTGTCCGGCCGCGTCCTGTGGCCCGGCGCCGCCGTGGCCGCGGACGGCGAGACGCCCACCGCCTGGCCCGGCTGGGAGCAGCTCGACAACGGCACGTGGGTGGAGACCGACGGCAACTTCGCGTGGACCCGCGGCGACATCTCGGCCACGTTCGTCGTGAACCCCGACCTGACGGTCGACCTGGACTACCCGCCGGCGACGCCGGACTGCGCGGCCATGCCGGCGCAGGCCGGGGGTGCCGGCGGGGCCGACGACGTCGTCGCCGCACCGGTGGAGGGGCCCGACGCGGGCCTGGACGCCCCGGTGACCACCGTGGAGGCCGGCGCCGACGAGCTGCCGCGGACCGGGGCGAGCGTCGCCTGGATCGTGGCCGGTGCGCTCCTCCTCGTGGGCGCGGGCGTCACGGTGCTGATGGTGCTGCGCCGCCGGGCCTGACCGGAGCGCGCCGGAGGGCGCGGGCGCGGCGATCTCCCGGACGGGACGTCGTCGCGGCCGCGCCCTGCGCGCGTCCGGCTGTCAGTCGCGCTGCAGCTCGCGCCGCGACGGCAGCAGGAACGACAGCCCCGCGGCGACGAGGGTGAACCCGGTCGCCCACCAGAACGCCCGGTCGAAGCCGCCGGCGACGACCGTGGGGTCCGTGGCCCCGGCCACCGACGCGGTGAGGACCATCGCGAGGGTCGCGGTGCCGACCGACCCGCCGAGCTGCTGCCCGATGCGGGTGAAGATGCTCGCGTCGGGCATCTCCTCACGTTCCAGCCCCACGTAGGCGACCGCCATGAGCGGCGTCATGACGAGCCCCAGGCCCATGCCGCGCACGAAGAGGGCGACCAGCAGCCACCAGTACGCGCTGTCCGTGCCGGAGAAGGCGAAGGGGACGGTGCCCAGCGCGACGACGAGGAATCCGGCCACGGCGACGGGCCGGGCTCCGACGGTGTCCGTGAGGCGCCCGCCCAGCGAGCGGGTCACCAGCGTGCCGACGCCCTGCGGGATGAGCAGCAGGCCGGCGGCGAGCGCGTCCTCGCCGCGCAGCGACTGGAAGTACAGGGGCAGGAGGAACATCGCCCCGTACAGCGCGACGCCGGTCAGCGTCAGCAGGACGGTCGAGACGGCGAGCGGCCGGTGGCGCAGGAGCTTCAGGTCGAGCAGCGCCCGGTCGCCGCGCCGCAGGGCGCGCAGGACGAACGCGACGAGCAGCGCCGCTCCGACCAGGAGGGGCAACCAGGCCTCGACGTGCCCCAGGCCGCCCTGCTCGCCGACCTGCGAGAGCCCGAGGATCACCGCGGCGACGCCGGGGGAGACGAGGCAGAGGCCGGCGACGTCGAGCGGGGGGCGAGGTGCGTCCGCCGCCGGGCGGTCGTCGGGCAGCACGCGCCACGCGAGCCAGATCCCGAGCAGGCACACCGGGACGTTGACGAGGAACAACCAGTGCCAGGTGAGGTTGCCGAGGATCAGGCCGCCGATCACGGGACCGAGGATCGGCCCGAGGGCGATCGGCAGCCCGACCACCGCCATCAGCCGTCCCACGGACTGCCCGCGCGCGGCCTGCATGATGAGCGTCGTCATCAGGGGCATCATCACGCCGCCCGCCAGCCCCTGGAGCACGCGGAACGCGATCAGGCTGGGGGCGCTCCAGGCGAGCGCGCACAGCACGGAGCCCAGCAGGAACCCCACCTGGGCGAGGATCCACAGCCGCTTCCCGCCGAGCCGAGCCTGCAGCCAGCCGGTGGCGGGGATCGCGACGAACATCGCCAGCAGGTAGCCCGTGGAGACCCACTGGATCGTGCTGATCGAGGCGCCCAGGTCCTGGGCGAGGTCGTGCAGCGCGACGTTGACGATGGTGGTGTCGAAGATGACGGCGATGCCGCCGGCGATGACGGCGAACGCGATGCGCAGCACGCTGCGGTCGAGGCCGCCGGGCGCCGTCGTGCCCGGGGAGGTGGAGGTCATGTCGATCCTTAAGATCCGATGATGTATCTAAGTTCGACCGTATGACCGAGCGGATAAGATGCACAAGTGGATCTTGGCGACGGGAGCGGTGACGTGCGCGACAACGAGCCCTCGGGCGGTGCGCCGGCGCGCCGTCGGCGGGGCGAGCCGTCGGGCGGTGCGCCGGCGCGCCGCCGGCGTGGCGAGGCGCTGGAGGGCGCGCTGCTCGAGGCCGCGTGGGACGAGCTCGTCGAGCACGGGTACGCCGCGCTGACCTTCGAGGGGGTCGCCGCGCGGGCCGGCACCAGCCGGCCGGTGGTCCGGCGCCGGTGGGCGAGCCGGGCCGAGCTGGCGCGCGCCGCGATCGTGCGCCGGAGCCGCGCGCACCCCGCGACCGAGCCCGACACCGGGAGCCTGCGCGGTGACCTGCTCGCGCTGCTGGCGGGCGTCGTCGACCGGCGGGCCGAGATGACGGCGCTCGTCGCCACGAGCTTCGGTGCCTACTTCGAGGAGACCGGGACGTCGTTCGCCGACCTGCGGGCGGAGGTCGTCGGCGGCCGGACCCTCGCCGTGGACGGCGTGCTCGAGCGGGCCGTCGAGCGGGGCGAGATCGACCGCTCCGTACTCACCCCCCGGGTCGTCGCGCTGCCGTTCGACCTGCTGCGGCACGAGCTGCTCATGACCCTTCGGCCGGTGCCCCGCAGCGTGCTGGAGGAGATCGTCGACGACATCTTCCTCCCGCTCGTCGCCGCGCGGTCGCGCGCCGAGCGGTAGGCGAGGGCGCCCCCCGCCGTCAGCCGGTGCCGGTCGTGGACTCGCGGATCACGAGCTCGGGCTGGAACGTCACGTGCTCGACGGCGTCGTCCGGGCGCAGGAGCAGGTCGGCCGCGTGGTGGCCGAGCTGGTGGGTGGGCTGGCGCACCGAGGTCAGCGGGGTCGCGAGCTCGCCGGCGAAGGCGACGTCGTCGTACCCGACGACCGCCATGCCGGACGGCACGGGCACGTCGGCGGCCCGGAGCGCCCGCAGCGCCCCGAGGGCGGTGAGGTCGTTGACGCAGAGCATCGCGGTGGGCCGCTCGTTCAGGGCGAGCACCTGCTGGGTGCCGGTCTGCCCTCCGTCCGCGTTGAGGCTCGGGATGGTGATCTCGACGAGCGCGGTCTGCGGGTCGAGCCCGCCTTCGGCCAGGGCGGCGCGGACGCCGGCGGCGCGGTCGGCGCACTGGCGGATCGAGTGGGACCCGTTGACGAACGCGAGCCGCTCGTGGCCCAGCCCGAGCAGGTGGCGCGTGGCGGCGGCGGCGCCGGCCCGGTCGTCGACGGCGACGGAGGAGAGCGTGTCGGACGGCGACGGCCGGTCGAGGAGCACGACCCGCAGGCCGCGGGCGCGCGCGGCCTCGAGGTGCGCGAGGTCGGGGGTGGCGGGCACGACCATGACGCCCTGCACGCCGTGCTCCTCGAAGAGGCGCAGGTAGCGGGCCTCGCGCTCGGGGTCCTCGTCGGAGCTCGCGAGCATGAGCGTGTAGCCGGCCTCGTCGAGCCGGTCCTCGATGCCGCGGGCGACGTCGGTGAAGAACGGGTTGGCGACGTCAAGGACGATGGCGCCGGCGGTGGTGATCGTGCCGGCGCGCAGCTGGCGGGCCGAGCCGTTGGGCACGAAGTCGAGCTCCGTGATCGCGGTGAGGACGCGGTCACGGGTGGCGGGCGCGACGCGGTCGGGCCGGTTGAGGACGTTGGAGACCGTGCCGACCGACACCTGGGCCAGGCGGGCGACGTCGCTGATCGACGCGCGGCGTCGGGTGGTGGTGGCCATGGTCCCCTCGGTCGTCGGCAGGTGCTCGGCGGGCCGCTCGGCACCTGGGGGCGGCACGTCGGCCGACCCGTGGGCGCCGGCGCCCGGCGCCCTCAACGTACTCCACCGCGACGGTTCGCACGCCTCGAGGAGACCGGTTTCGCCCGGTCCGGGGAGGGGCGCGGGCTTGCACGGGCGGGCGGCCTCCGGCTATCGTGCTTGAAACGATTCACCCTGCCGATGAGGGCAGTGCACACGTCGACGACGACGGGGAGGAGAGACCCGATGCCGGTCCCCACCGCAGCCGGGCGCACCACGGGCTGGAAGGCGACCATCGCGGTCGCCATGTCCAACTACATCGAGGCCGGCGCGATCATCGCGATCGCCACCAGCCTCACCGCCTGGCAGACGCACTTCGGGTTCGACGACGCGCTCGCCGGCCTGCTCGCCGCGCTGAGCGCCAACGCCTTCGGAGCCGCCGTCGGCGCCGCGATCGGCGGGCCGCTCTGCGACCACTACGGGCGCAAGTTCATCTACACCTACGACCTGCTGCTCTTCCTCCTGGGCGCGGTGGTCGTGACGTTCGCGGGCAGCTTCCCGATGCTCCTGGTGGGCGTGGTGCTCATGGGGATCGCGGTCGGGGCGGGCGTGCCGGCCTCCTGGACCTACATCGCGGAGGAGGCCCCCGCGCACGAGCGCGCCAAGCACGTCGGCACCGCCCAGCTCGCCTGGTCGGTCGGCCCGATGATCGGCTTCGCGCTCGCCGTCCTGGTCGAGCCGCTGGGGCTGCTCGGCAACCGCCTGATCTTCCTGCACCTCGGCGTCGTCGCGGCGGTCACCTGGTGGGTGCGCCGCGGCCTGGCCGAGTCGCGGCTGTGGAAGGACGGCAAGGACGCGGCACAGGCCGCGGGGGAGCGGCGCAGCTTCTTCTCCGGCGTGGTCGCGCTGCTGCGCGACCGGCGCAACCTGGTGCCGCTCGCCTTCCTCTTCGGCGTCTACGCGCTGTGGAACACCGTGGCCGGCCAGGCCGGCATCTTCCAGCCGCGGGTGTACGACGCGGCCGGGCTCACCGACGTCACCGAGCAGAACCTGCTGCAGGTGCTGGTCTGGGGCTGCACCGTCGCCGGGACCTGGTTCGGGTTCATGCGGTACGCCGACCGCGTCAGCCGCCGGTGGCTCTACTGCGGCGGCGCCGCGCTGGGGGTCGTGGCCTGGGCCGTGCTGATCTATGCCCCGCCCGGGACGTTCTCGCTGTTCTTCTTCGCCATCGGCTGGGGCGTCTCGGCCGGCCTCGGCGCCCAGGCGTTCTACGGGCTGTGGACGGCGGAGCTGTTCGCCACTCGCTACCGGGCCAGCGCCCAGGGCGTGCTGTTCATGCTCGCCCGCGTCATGGTGGGGCTGCTCTCCAGCGTGTTCCCGGTGCTGCTGACCACGATCGGCCTGCACTCGCTCGGCTACCTCATCCTCGGCCTGCTCGGCGCCGCGCTGCTCATCGGCACGATCTGGGCGCCGAACACGCGGGGCCGGTCGCTCGAGGACATCGAGGCCGAGCGGTACGGCACCCCGGCCACGGTCTCGGGGGCGCAGCGATGACCGGCCCCCGGCCGGGCGACCGGCGCCGCGTCATGTTCCAGTTCCGGGTCCGGCCCGAGCTGCTGGACGAGTACGCGCGCGAGCACGCCGCCGTCTGGCCCGAGATGCTCCGCGCGCTGCAGGGCACCGGCTGGGAGAACTACTCGATCTTCACCGCCCCCGACGGGCTCGTCGTGGGCTACTTCGAGTCCACGGACCCGGACGGCGCCCGCGCCGGCATGGGGCTCCGCGAGGTGAACGCGCGCTGGCAGGCCGCGATGGCGCGGTTCTTCGCGGGCGCCGGGCCCGACGAGCAGATGGCGGAGCTCACCGAGATCTTCCACCTGGAGACGCAGCTCGCGGCCCTCGACCCCGCCGGCGCGACCCACCCGACCCACCCGAACGACCCGGCGGACGCCGCGGCACGCAGCACCCGAGAGGAACAGCGATGACCACCTTCGACGACATCGTCCCCACCCTGGACCGCCTCGCCATCGAGGTGCCGTCGTGGGCGTACGGCAACTCCGGCACCCGCTTCCGCGTCTTCAGCACGCCCGGCACGCCGCGCACCCCGCAGGAGAAGATCGCCGACGCCGCGAAGGTGCACGAGCTGACGGGCCTGGCGCCCGTCGTCGCCCTGCACATCCCGTGGGACACCGTGGACGACTACGCCGAGCTGCGCCGCTTCGCGAACGACCACGGCGTCGACCTCGGCACCATCAACTCGAACACGTTCCAGGACGACGCGTACAAGCTCGGCTCCCTGACCCACACCGACGCCGCCGTGCGGCGCCAGGCGATCGACCACCACCTGCGCTGCATCGAGGTCATGGACGCGACCGGGTCGCGCGACCTGAAGATCTGGCTGGCGGACGGCACCAACTACCCGGGCCAGGGCGACATGCGCGCCCGCCAGGACCGGCTGCACGAGTCGCTGGCCGAGATCTACGCCCACCTGGGCGACGCGCAGCGCATGGTGCTGGAGTACAAGTTCTTCGAGCCGGCGTTCTACCACACCGACGTGCCCGACTGGGGCACGTCGTACGCGCAGGTGAGCGCCCTCGGCGACAAGGCGTTCGTGTGCCTGGACACCGGCCACCACGCCCCGGGCACCAACATCGAGTTCATCGTGGCGCAGCTCCTGCGGCTCGGGAAGCTCGGCTCGTTCGACTTCAACTCCCGGTTCTACGCCGACGACGACCTCATCGTGGGCGCGGCCGACCCGTTCCAGCTCTTCCGCATCATGGTCGAGGTGATCCGCGGCGGCGGGCTCGACGAGGGCTCGCCGGTGGCGCTGATGCTGGACCAGTGCCACAACATCGAGGACAAGGTGCCCGGGCAGGTCCGCTCGGTGCTGAACGTCCAGGAGATGACCGCCCGCGCGCTGCTGCTCGACCGGGACGCGCTGGGCAAGGCGCAGGACTCCGGCGACGTCCTCGCCGCGAACGAGATCTTCATGGACGCGTTCTACACGGACGTGCGGCCCGCCCTCGCCGGCTACCGGGAGTCGCGGGGCCTGCCCGCCGACCCGATGGCCGCCTACGCGCGGTCCGGCTACCAGGCGCAGATCGCCGCCGAGCGCGTCGGCGGCCAGCAGGCAGGGTGGGGCGCGTGACCACGCTCGCCCGAGCCCGGCGCCCTCTCCCCTCCATCGACCACACCGGAGCAGCACGATGACGAACCCGACCGTCGCTTCCCTCGTCGAGCGCTCGAACCGCCTCGGGGCCGACCCGCGCAACACCAACTACGCCGGCGGCAACACGTCCGCCAAGGGGATCGAGAAGGACCCCGTCACGGGGCGGGACGTCGAGCTGCTGTGGGTCAAGGGCTCCGGCGGCGACCTCGGCACCCTCACGGAGTCCGGGCTCGCCGTCCTGCGCCTGGACCGGCTGCGCGCCCTCGCGGACGTCTACCCGGGCCTGGAGCGCGAGGACGAGATGGTCGCCGCGTTCGACTACTGCCTGCACGGCAAGGGCGGCGCGGCCCCCAGCATCGACACGGCCATGCACGGCCTGGTCGACGCCGCGCACGTCGACCACCTGCACCCCGACGCGGGCATCGCGATCGCGACCGCGGCCGACGGGCCGGCGCTCACCGACACCGTCTTCGGCGGCAAGGTCGTGTGGGTGCCGTGGCGCCGACCCGGCTTCCAGCTCGGCCTCGACATCGCGGAGATCAAGGCCGCCCACCCCGAGGCGATCGGCACCGTGCTCGGCGGGCACGGCATCACCGCCTGGGGCGACACGTCCCAGGAGGCCGAGGCGAACTCGCTGTGGATCATCGCCACGGCCGCCGCGTACATCGAGCAGCACGGGCGGCCCGAGCCCTTCGGCCCCGCGCTCGAGGGTTACGGCGCCCTGCCCGAGGACGAGCGGCGTGCCAAGGCGGCGGCCCTCGCGCCGCACCTGCGCGCCGTCGCGTCCCACGACAGGCCGCAGGTCGGGCACTTCACCGACTCCGACGTCGTGCTCGACTTCCTCGCGAGCGCCGAGCACCCGCGCCTGGCCGCACTGGGCACGAGCTGCCCCGACCACTTCCTGCGCACCAAGGTGAAGCCGCTGGTCGTGGACCTGCCGGCCACCGCCACGGTGGAGGAGATCGTCGAGCGGCTGCCGGAGCTGCACGAGGCGTACCGGGCCGACTACACGGCCTACTACGAGCGCGGCGCCGCCGAGGCGCGCGCCCGCGGCGAGGAGCCGCCCGCCATGCGCGGCGCCGACCCCGCGATCGTCCTGGTGCCGGGCGTCGGCATGTTCTCCTACGGCGCGGACAAGCAGACCGCGCGCGTGGCGGGCGAGTTCTACGTCAACGCCGTCAACGTCATGCGCGGGGCGGAGGCGCTGTCCACCTACGCCCCCATCGACGAGTCGGAGAAGTTCCGCATCGAGTACTGGGCGCTCGAGGAGGCCAAGCTGCAGCGCAAGCCGAAGCCCAAGCCGCTCGCCACGCGCATCGCCTTCGTCACCGGCGCGGCGTCGGGCATCGGCAAGGCCATCGCGACGCGCCTCGCCGCCGAGGGCGCGTGCGTCGTCGTCGCCGACCTGGACCTGGAGAAGTCCGTGGCCGCGGCCACTGAGATCAACGAGTTGATCGGGAGCACCGACGTCGCGGTCGGGCTGGCGGCGAACGTCGCCGACGAGGCCGCGGTGCAGGCGGCGCTCGCCGACGCCGTCCTCGCCTTCGGCGGCGTCGACATCGTGGTGAACAACGCGGGGCTGTCGCTGAGCAAGTCGCTGTTCGACACCACCGAGGCCGACTGGGACCTGCAGCACGACGTCATGGCCAAGGGCTCGTTCCTGGTGGCCAAGAACGCCGCGCGCATCCTCGTGGACCAGAAGCTCGGCGGCGACGTCGTCTACATCTCGTCGAAGAACTCCGTGTTCGCGGGGCCGAACAACATCGCGTACTCGGCCACCAAGGCCGACCAGGCGCACCAGGTGCGGCTGCTGGCCGCCGAGCTCGGCGAGCACGGCATCAAGGTCAACGGCATCAACCCCGACGGCGTCGTGCGCGGGTCCGGCATCTTCGCCTCCGGCTGGGGCGCCAACCGCGCCAAGACGTACGGCATCGAGGAGCAGGACCTGGGCAAGTTCTACGCCCAGCGCACCCTGCTCAAGCGGGAGGTGCTGCCCGAGCACGTCGCGAACGCCGTCTACGCGCTGTGCACCCCGGACTTCTCGCACACCACCGGTCTGCACGTGCCCGTCGACGCGGGCGTCGCGCAGGCGTTCCTGCGGTGATGCCGGTGCCAGCGAGGGCGGGCACGCTCGCCGCCGTGGACCTGGGCGCCACCAGCGGCCGCGTCATCCTCGGGCGGTTCGGGGGGCGCGAGGGGCTGCGGCTGCACCACGTCGCGCGGGTCCCGAACGACCCGGTGCGCACGCCGGACGGGCTGCACTGGAACCTGCTGGAGCTGTACCGGCAGGTGCTCGCGGGGCTCGCCGCGGCCGAGCGGGACGCACCCGGGGAGATCGAGGGCGTCGGCATCGACTCGTGGGCGGTGGACTACGGGCTGCTGGCCGGCGGGCGCCTGCTCGGCGTGCCGTACCACTACCGGGACGAGCGCCGCGCGGCCGGCGTGGAGCGCGTGCACGCCCGCGTGGACGCCGTCGCGCTGTACCAGCGCAACGGCCTGCAGCACCTGCCGTTCAACACCCTGTTCCAGCTCGCGACCGAGGGGCCGCTGCTCGGCCTCGCCGACCGGATGCTGCTGGTGCCCGACCTGCTCGCGCACTGGCTCACCGGAGCCGAGGTCGCGGAGCGCACCAACGCCTCCACGACCGGGCTGCTCGACGCCCGCACGGGGGAGTGGGACGTCGAGCTCGCCGGCCTGCTCGGCCTGCCGGCCGGCATCCTCCCGGGGCTCGTCGACCCCGGGACGACGCTCGGCCCGCTCACGGGAGACGCCGCCGCGCTCGTGGGCCGCCCGCTCGAGGTCGGCGCCGTCGGCTCGCACGACACGGCGTCCGCCGTGGTCGCGGTGCCCGCCACGGACCGCGACGTCGCCTACGTGTCGTGCGGCACGTGGGGCCTGGTGGGCCTCGAGCTGGATGCGCCCGTGCTCGCCGACGAGGCCCGCCGGGCGGGCTTCACCAACGAGGGCGGCGTCGACGGGCGCACCCGGTTCCTGCACAACGTCATGGGGCTGTGGCTGCTGTCGGAGTCGATCCGCACCTGGGAACGGGACGCCACCGCGGCGCAGCGCTCCAGCACGCTGGCCCAGCTGCTCGCCGAGGCCGCGCACGTCACGACGCCCGTCGCCGTCTTCGACGTCGACGACCCGCGGTTCCTGGCCCCCGGGGACATGCCCGCGCGCATCGCCGCGTGGTGCGCCGAGCACGACCAGCCCGTGCCGGCGACGCGCGGCGAGCTCGTGCGCAGCATCGTCGAGAGCCTCGCGCAGGCCTTCGCCGACGCGGTCGCGACCGCGGCAGGACTGGCCGGACGCCGCGTGTCGACCATCCACGTGGTGGGCGGCGGCGCGCAGAACACCCTGCTGTGCCAGGCGACGGCGGACCGCTCCGGCCTGCCCGTCGTGGCAGGTCCGGTCGAGGCGACGGCCATCGGGAACCTGCTGGTGCAGGCGCGCGCCCGCGGTCTGGTCGACGGCGGCCTGGAGGACCTGCGGGGGATCGTCGCCGCCGCGTTCACCCCCGTGCGGTACGAGCCCCGACACGGCTGACCGGCCACGGGGCGCCCATGGTCGGCGTCGCCGCGGTGAAGTTGAACTCCGCCCAGACGTGCTTCTCCCCGGCGGGGGTGCGGAACCAGCCGACCCGGTCGGCGACCCGGCCGGCGAGCCGCAGGCCGTGCCCGCCCTCGCCGGGCTCGCGGTCGTGCGGGACCACCGGCGGGGAGTCGGGGCTGTGGTCGACGACGTCCAGCACCGCGACCTCGCCGTCGCACAGCAGCCGCACCGAGACCGGCGGCGTGGCGTGCTCCAGGCCGTTCGCGACGAGCTCGCTCGCGACGAGCACCATGCGCTGCACCCCGGACAACGAGCCGGGCAGACCGTCGCCCGAGCGGCGCGGCACGCGGGCCGCAGGGCAGTCGCACGGCAGCCGCGACTCCAGGTCGGCACGCACGTCCGCGAGCCCGGCGACCGAGGTCACCGTCCACGACCCGACGACGTCGAACCTGGGCGACGATGTCGCCTCGCCCGGGTTCACCGGCATCCCGTCCGACCCATCTCCGCCTCCCCGCGCGTGCTGCTCCGCCCGCGCCAGCTGCCCCCCGGTACCGACTGTGGCCGTCCGGTCCGCCGTCGACCATACGACGGCTGACGCCGTGCCGCGCGGGCTGCCGGAGAGTCGTCGCGCGACGCGCCGACGGGGACGGATCCGCGTGCCGGAGCACGGCCGGCGGGGTCAGGAGGACGCGTCGTCCGCCACCGCCAGCGCGAGCTCGCAGAACATCGAGTCGGCCCAGGAGAACCACGGCCGCGAGTACTGCGTCGGGTCGGAGGGGTCGAAGCTCTCGTGGACGCGGTCGGTGCCGCCGTCGGCGTCGGCGATCAGCTGCAGCAGGCGCCGGCGGTCCTCGGGCGTGCCGGTGAGGCCTTCCACCGCCAGCGCGATCGGCCAGACGCGGCCCGGCATCGTGTGCGGGCTGCCGACGCCGCTCGCGACGCTCCCGGTGAAGAAGTACGGGTTCGCCGGGCTCAGCACGAAGTCCCGCGTCGCGCGCCACACGTCGGGGTCGAGCACGTCCGGGGCGACGAGCGGCAGCGAGAGCAGCGACGGGGTGTTGGCGTCGTCCATGCACAGCACGCCCCCGAGGCCGTCGACCTCGTACGCGTAGATGCGCGCGCCGTCGCCGGGGGTGCCCGCGGGGTGCGGGACCACCCCGTGCGCCGCGGCGCCGTCGACGAGCTCGCCCGAGAGCGCGCGGGCGTCGTCGGCCAGCGCGGTGTCGGACCAGACCTCCCCGGCGATCTCGGCGACGGCCAGCAGCGCCTGCGCGGCGAACAGGTTCGCGGGGACGTTGTAGCCGAAGGTGCAGGCGTCGTCGGACGGGCGGAAGCCGCTCCACGTCATGCCCGTGAACCCGACGGGCGTGCCCCGGCCGTCGCGCGCGAGCGTCTCCGTGGGGATCGCCGTGTCGCGGGAGAACCGGTACGGCGACCGGTCGTGCCGCTGCTCGAGGCGCAGCTGGTCGACGACCGTCCGCAGCACCCGGTGCGCGCGCTCGTCGAGCACGTCCGTGCGCCCGGTGGCGCGCCACAGCCGGTGCGCCAGCGTGACCGGGTAGGCGAGGCTGTCGACCTCGTACTTCTGCTCCCACACATGGGGGTCGTCGCAGACGTCGTCGGGGTCGTAGTGGGCGCCGGTCGGCCCGTCGTTGAACGCGTTCGCGTACGGGTCGTGGTCCAGGCACGCGAGCTGGCGGCGCACGACCCCGGCCACGAGGTCCGCGAGCGGCGCGCACCCGGCGAGGAACCGCAGGTAGGGCGTGAGCTGCGTGGTCGAGTCCCGCATCCACATGGCCGGGATGTCCCCGGTGATGACGAACGCGCTGCCGTCGGCGCCGGTCGTCACCGTGTCGGTGAGGGTGCGCCGCAGCGCCGCCTCCACCATGCCGCCGACGCGCTCGCCCGCCACGGCGCGCACGCGGTCCGCGGCGGCCCGCAGGGTGGCGTCGACCTCGGCATCGAGCGGGGGGTCGAGCGGGGCGTCGGGCCGGGCGGTCGTGGTCAGCGTTCCCACGGGGTGGTGTCCTCCAGGTCGGTGACGCGCGCGGTGGCGGCGCCGGCGGGCTCGTCGGTGTCGGGGGTGCACCACACGCCGACGGTCACCGGCACGGCGACGGGCTCGCCGCCCGCCCAGGAGCCGAGCGCGTCGAGGCCGAGCCGGTACGTCAGGGACGTGGTCGTGCCGGCCCCGACGATGGCGCGCTGCACGCCCAGGAGCGTACGACGCCGGGGCCGGACGCCGCGCTCGTGCCGCCGCCCGTACAGCGGCACGGACACCGTCGCGGGGGCGGGGCCGGTGTTCGTGACGTCGACGGTGAGCACGGCGGCGGCGCCGGCAGCCAGCGCGGACGCGGGGACGGTGGCCGTGTCGTCGCGCAGGACGGCCGAGATCCCGGGCACGTGCGCCGAGCCGAGGGGCAGCCCGCGCAGCACCGGGTTGTCGGAGTACGCGCGGGCGGTCTCCAGGCGCTCGTCGTGGGCGACGGGCAGGACGCCGTCCGCCGCGGGGAACGTGGCCGGGAGACGGCCCGACGCCGACCCGGTCAGCAGCGTCTCCGCGACCGCGGCGCCGCCGCCCGGCCCCGGGAACGGCACCACGAGCAGCGCGTCGACGAGCGTCAGCAGCTCGGTCAGCACCCGCGGGCGCCCGTCGATCAGGACGCCCACGACCGGCCTGCCCGCCGCCCGCGCGGCGCGCGCGACGTCCAGCTGGGCCTGCGGCAGCGCGACGGACGACAGGTCGACGCCCTCGCCGTTCGTCGTGTCCGGGGCGGGGCCCTCGACGGCGCCGTTGGCGGCGAACTCGTCGTCGTAGCTGCGCCGGCTGGTGCCGCCGAGGACGACGACGGACACGTCGGCCGCCGCGCACGCCTCCCGCACGGCGGCGAGGGCGCCGGGCTCCGGCCCGTCGTCGAGCGGCCCGCGCAGCCGGCTGCCGGCGGCGTGCCGCACCCGCCCGGCACCGAGCCGGTCGGTCAGCGCCGAGAGCACCGTGGACGCCGCGGGGTCCGACGGCGGGCGCGGCGGCGTGTAGTCGCCGAGCTGCGCGTCGAGGTCGTCGGCGTTCGGCCCGACGACGGCGACGGTCGCGCCGTCGTGCAGCGGCAGCACGCCGTCGTCGCGCACCAGGACCACCGACTGCCGGGCCGCGCGCTCGACGAGCGCGACGACCTCCCGCTCGCGCGCGGGCTCGGCGCCGGTCGGGGCGGGGCCCGCCGTGGGGCTCGTTGCGGGGACGTGCTCTCCGAGCAGCCCGAGGCGACGCTTGAGCGCGAGCACCCGGTCGACGGCGCGGTCGAGCACGTCCTCGCCGACCAGGCCGCGGTCGAGGGCCTCCTCGACGTGCGTGAACGCCTCGTCCCAGAGGCTCAGGTCGACGCCGGCCTGCAGGGCGAGCGCCGCGGCGGACGCCGGGTCGGGCGCGCTGTCGCGCAGCCGGTCGACGGCCGTGCCGTCGGCCATGACGAGGCCGCTCCAGCCCCACCGGTCGCGGATCGTGCCGGTCAGCAGCTCCTCGTTCGCGCTGCAGGGCACCCCGTCGACGTCGTTGTAGGCGGCCATGTAGCCGGCGACGCCCGCGCGGGCCGCGGCGAAGGCCGGGCGCAGGTGCAGCTCGCCGAGCTCGCGCCGGCCGATCGGGGCGCCGGAGCCGTTGCGTCCGCCGATGCCCGCGCCTTGGCCCGCGAGGTGCTTGGCGACGACGGCGACGTGCCCGGCGTCGATCGGGTCGTCGCAGCCTGCGGTGCCCTGCATGCCGCGGACCGTCGCCTCGACGAGCGTCGCCGCGAGCGCCGGGTCCTCGGAGAAGCACTCCTCCGCGCGCCCCCAGCGAGGGTCGCGCAGCACGTCGAGACCCGACACGAGCGCGACGTGCGTGCCGCGGGCGCGGGCCTCGGCCGCCACGAGGGCGCCGAGCTCCTCGGTGAGCCCGGCGTCCATCCCCGCGCCGAGGGCGAGGTTGACGGGCAGCGTCGTGCCGCCCAGCGCCATCAGGCCGTGCGGCGCCTCCTCGACGAACAGCACGGGCAGCCCGTCGCCGTACCGCCGCACGTGCTCCTGCACGGCGGCGTACGCCTCGGCGCTGCGCTCGGGTGGGATGCCGTCCTCCCACCGGACGGCCGACCAGGGGTCCGCGCGCAGGACGCCGTAGAGCGCGCCGAGCCCGCCCCACCGGTCCACCTCCGCGCGCAGGACGTCGGTCACGCGCGGGCGTCCGTCGACCCAGCGCACGGCCTCCCAGCCCTTGAGGCGCTGGTTGACCTGGCCGATGCGGGTCGCCAGCGGCAGCCCGGCCGCCGTGACGGGTGCGGGGGTCGTCATCCCTTCACCGCCCCCGAGAGCAGCGCGCGCTGCATCTGGCGCTGCAGCAGCGTGTACACGAGGTACACGGGCAGCAGGGTGAACAGCGTGCCGGCCATGAGCACGCCGTAGTCGGTGCCCGCGTCGACCTTGAGGGTGGGCAGGGCGACCTGGATGGTGCGCTGCGCCGTGTCCGGCCCGATGAGGATCAGCGGGTACAGGTAGGCGTTCCAGAACGACAGGAAGTTCAGCAGCAGCACCGTCGCGATGCCGGGGATGCAGATCGGTAGGTAGACCTGGCGCAGCACCTGCAGGGAGGTGGCGCCGTCCATCGACGCGGCCTCCTCCAGCTCGCGCGGGATCGTCCGCATGAACGACGTGAGGATGACGACCGACAGCGGCAGCGCCGTCGCCGGCAGCAGGAAGACCACGAACGTGCGGGTGTGGAAGAGGCCGAGGGCGGCGGCCAGCAGGAACGTCGGGAACAGGGCGGCGAACGACGGGATGAGGAACCCGAGCGCGAAGACGCCCTCCACGACCTTGCCGGCGCGGCCCCTGGCACGGGCCAGCGCGAACGACGCGGGCAGCGCCAGCACGAGCGTGAGCAGCAGCGCGAAGAGGGTCGTCAGCACCGAGTTCGCGACGGCGAGCCACAGGTCGGCCTGGTCGATCGCCGTCGTGAAGTTCGACAGGTCCCACGTGGTCGGCAGCGCCAGCGGCGACTCGAAGATCTGCTCGTTGTCCTTGAACGACGAGACGATGAAGTAGTAGAAGGGCACGATCAGCAGGGCGGCGTAGATCCACGCGAGCGTGCCGCTCGTGATCGAGCCGATGCGGTCGCGCAGGGGGAGGGCTGCGGTGCGCCGGGCCATGTCGGTCTCCTCGGGCTCTTGGTCGGGGATCAGTGGGTGGCGCGCAGCACGCGGCGGATGGCGCCCATGCCCAGCAGGCCGATCACGAAGAGGACGACGCCGACGGCCTGGCTGTAGCCCAGGTCGGCCTCGACGAACGCCTTCTGGTAGATGAGGTACGCGAGCGTCGTCGTCGAGGTGCCCGGCCCGCCCTGGGTCAGCAGGAGCACGTTCTGGGCGGAGTTGAACAGCATCGACAGGAACTGCAGCATCGTGACGACGCCGATGAAGTCGCGCGCGATCGGCCAGTACATCCGCCACGCGATCCGCCAGTCGCCGGCGCCGTCGATGCGGGCGGCCTGCACGATCTCGGTGTCGACGCCGTCGAGGCGCGACGCGACGAGCACGGCCGAGTAGCCGATGCCGCTCCACAGCTCGACGGCGATGATGGCGCCGAGGGCGGTGCTCGGGTCGGCGAGCCAGGCGGTCCCGCCGAACCCGAGCGGGGCGAGGATGCCGTTGACCAGCCCGTCCGGGTTGAGCATCGCGTAGAACACCATCGCCGTGGCGGGCGCGGAGATCAGCGCGGGGATGAAGAGCAGGTAGCGCAGCACGCGGTGGCCGCGCGGCTTCTGCACCACGTAGAACGCGAGCAGGAACGCGAGCACGATCATCACCGGCAGGCCGACGACGATCTGCACGGCCGAGTTGCGCGTCGCGGCCCAGAAGGTCTCGTCGGCGAAGACGGTGGCGAAGTTGTCCAGGCCGGCGAACGTCGGCGTGACGAGCATGCCCGGCCACGAGAGGAAGGCGATGACGAACATCGCCACCACCGGGCCGATCATGAAGACCGCGTACCAGACGAGGGCGGGCAGGGCGAGGCCGGGGAAGCGTTCGCGCAGCGTGCCGCGGCGGCGTGCCCCGGCGGGGGCGCCGGGCGGCGAGGTGCCCGCCGCGGTGTCCGTGGCGGCGTCGACGAGCGTGGTCATGGGGAGCCTTTCGTGTCGCCGGCGGTCAGGCCGCGTCGTAGGACTTCTCGAACGCGTCGACGATCCGCTCGGCGGACGCGGACGACCCGTAGGCCATGGCGGTCACCTTGATCATCGGTTCGAAGACGGAGTCGGGGATGAGCAGGTCGGGGAGCATGACGGGCGTGACGTCGTCGTCGGTGAGGCGGGAGGCCTGTGCGACCAGCGGGAAGTCGGTGCTCACCGTGTCGGTGACGCGGTTCATGTCGCGGCCGGAGCCGAGGATGAACGCGTCGGTGACGGCGTCGGAGAACAGGTCCTGGACGAACGGCTTGATGAGGTCGAGCTTCTCGGCGCCGTTCTCGCTGATCCAGATGCCGTGACCGTTGTAGCTCTTGATGACGCTGGGCCGGTCCAGCACGCCGCCGCTGGACGGGACGGGCCAGCCGCCGACGGCGACCTCCTTGGCCCGCTCCGCGGGCACGAGCGCCAGCGCGGAGGACATCGCGGGGACGATGGCGGCCTTGCGGGTGTTGAACTGGGTGAGCTCGGAGTCCGAGGTGTAGCCCTGCACGTCGTCGACGAAGACGCCCGCGTCCCGCAGCTCGACGAAGTGCTCGACCCCGGCGACGGCGCCCGCGCTCTCGGAGAGCCTGCCGGTCGAGAACACCCGGCGCGCCTCCTCCTGCGAGACGAAGCCCTGCAGGATCTGCAGGAACAGCTTCTGGCCGCTCCAGTCGGAGCCGCCGACCGTGACGGGTCCGATGCCCCGGGACCGGAGGGCGTCGGCGACGGCGATCAGCTCGTCCGACGTCGTGGGGATCTCGACGCCGGCCTCCTCGAGCAGGCCCGTGTTGAACGAGACCGGCCAGTTGGTGCGGGTGAACGGGAACGCCCGGAGGCGGCCCTCGCCGTCGGTCCACTCCTCGAGCGCCTCGGGGACGATCTTGTCGCGCAGCCCCCAGTCGTCGAGCAGGCCGGTCACGGGGATCGTCGCGCCGGCGCCGGTCCATCCCAGGGTGCGGCCCATCATGTTGACGATCGCGACGTCGGCCTCCTTGCCGGCCAGCGTGCTCGTCTCGAAGACGATGGGGAGGTCGGAGCCGTTCTTGAGCTGCGCCACGGTGCGCCCGGTGCGGCGCTGGTAGGCGGCGACGACGTCCGCGAACACCTGTGCGCCGGCGACGGCGCCGCTGAGCTGGGTGTGCACGGAGATCGAGCCCGGTCCGTCCGAGGCCGGGACCAGGGCGCCGCAGCTCGCGAGGAGCGGGGTGACGATGCCGCCGCCGATCGCGGCCTTCAGCACGGCACGCCTGCTGACGTCGTGGGTCACTGAGCCTCCCTGAGAGCTACGGTGCGTCGTTCGGGGTGGGCGGAGAACTGCCTCCGCCAGCGCTTCTTGTAAAGCGGTACACATCAAGCGACGTGCAACGTATACCGCTTTACTTCCGGGGGTCAACCTCCTACTCTCGGACGCACCATGACTGCCACCAGCCCGAAACGCGTGACGATCTCGGACGTCGCCCGCCGTGCCGGCGTCTCGCCCTCCGCGGTGTCCCACGCCTTCAACGGGCGCCCCAACGTGTCCGAGACGACGGCCGCCCGGATCCGCGCCGCCGCCGACGAGCTCAACTGGCGGCCGAACTACGCGAGCCGCAAGGTCTCCGGGCAGGGTGGGCGCAGCCTCGGCCTCGTCATCGCGCGCTCCCGCGACACGTTCGGCCGCGACCCGTTCTTCATGCGGCTGCTCGCCGGCCTCACCGAGCCGCTCGCGGACCTCGGGTGGTCCCTCTCGCTGACCCTCGTGCAGGCCGACGAGGAGGAGCAGGTCTACCGGCAGTGGTGGGGCGAGCAGCGCGTCGACGCGTTCCTGCTCGTCGACGTCCGCCACGACGACCCGCGGCTGCCGCTCGTCGAGCAGCTGGGCGCCCCGGCGGTCCTGCTCGGCGCGCCCGTGGACGACGCCGTGCCCGCCGTCACCGTGGCCGACGAGTCGGCCTTCGCCACCGTGCTCGAGCACCTCGGGGGGCTCGGGCACCGCCGCGTCGCGCGCGTCACCGACGCGCCCGGCCTCGCCCACACCCGCGCACGCGACCAGCGCTTCTCGCACGCCGGCGCCCAGCAGGGCATCGCCACGTCGTTCGCCGCCTGGGACCCGACCGCGGACGACCCGGTCGCCGAGCTCCTCGCCCGGCTGGGCGGCGTCACGGCGATCGTCGTCGACAGCGAGTCCATCGCCGCGCAGATCGTGGCGCACGCGCCCGAGGTCGGCGTCCAGGTCCCCGCGCAGCTCTCCGTGGTCGCGTGGGAGGACTCCTGGGTCTCGTCGCTGGTGCGGCCGCGGCTCACCGCCCTCGACGCGCCCGTCGAGGAGAGCGCGCGCACGGCGGTGGCGCTGCTCGAGCGGCTCGTCCGCGGCGAGGCCGCCGAGTCCCAGACCGTCAGCGGTCGTCGTCTGGTCGTCCGCGACTCGACGGCGCCGGCTCCCCGGTCACCATCCCAGCACCACCGAGACCCAGACCGAGACAGCGAGGAAGCCCCGTGACTTCGACCGTGCCGCGCTTCGGCGTCAACTACACCCCGTCCCGCGACTGGATGTTCCAGTGGATGGCCGTCGACCCCGACGTCGTCCGGGTGGACTTCGAGGCGATCGCCGCGCTCGGCGTGGACCACGTCCGGGTCTTCCCGCTGTGGCCGGTGCTGCAGCCGAACCGCACGCTGGTGCGCCGCCGCGCGCTCGACGACGTCGCGCTCGTGACCGACGTCGCCGCGGAGTTCGGGCTCGACGTCGCGGTCGACGTGATCCAGGGGCACATGTCGGGCTTCGACTTCGTCCCGGCCTGGCTCGTCAACTGGCACGACGGCAACATGTTCACCGACCAGGGGGCGGTCGACGCGCAGGCCGCGCTCGTGGCCGCCGTCTACGACGCCGTGCGCGACCGCCCCAACTTCATGGGCCTCACCCTCGGCAACGAGCTGAACCAGTTCCTGGAGCCGAACCCCGCCGCGATGCCGGCCACGGCCGACCAGGTGACCCACTGGATGCGCTCGCTGCTCGACGCGCCCCGCGACCGCGACCCCCGCCACGTCGTCGTGCACAGCGAGAACGACCACCTCTGGTACTGGGACGACCACTCGTTCCTGCCCGAGCACGCCGCCCGGCTCGGCGACATGACGACCGTGCACTCCTGGATCTTCAACGGCACCGCCGCCCGGTACGGCGCGCTGTCGCCGCAGTCCGTGCGGCACGCGGAGTGGATGATCGAGCTGTCCAAGGCGTTCGCGACCGACCCGGGCCGGCAGGTGTGGCTGCAGGAGGTCGGCGCGCCCTCGATGAACCTCGCCGAGTCGGAGATGCCCGAGTTCTGCTCCCGGACCGTCGAGGCCGCCCTCACGACCACCGACCTGTTCGCCGTCACCTGGTGGTGCTCGCACGACGTCACGCGCGACCTCGCCGACTACAAGGACCTCGAGTACTCGCTCGGGCTCCTCGACACCGCCAACCGAGTCAAGCCGCTCGGCCGCCGGTTCGCGGAGGTCGTCGCCGACGCCCGGCGCGGCGCCCTGCCGCTCGCGCAGCCGCGCACCGTCGGCGTGGTCGTGGACGTCGACGACGCGGACCTGCCGCTCTCGCGTCCCGCGCTGGGCCCGGGCGGCGCCGTCTTCGAGCTGTGGCACGAGCTGCGCGAGCGCGGCGACGACGTGACCGTCGTGACGAGCGCGACCGCCGCCGACCCCGCCGCCCTCGCGGCCCGCGGGGTCACGGAGCTCGCGCGCGCCGAGGTGCGCTGACGCGCGTCAGCCCGCCGCGGCGCGCACGAGCGCGGCGAACCGCTCCTCGAAGTCGGGGGTCCACGCGAGCACGGCGAAGGCGGTGGGCCAGAAGTCGCCGTCGTCGAGGTGGGCCGTGCCCTCGAACCCGATCGTGGCGTAGCGGGTGCCGAACTTCGCCGCCGGCTGCATGAACAGCACGATCTTGCCGGCGTCGTTCGCGAAGCCC
Organism: Isoptericola cucumis; assembly: GCF_014635665.1. GTDB lineage: Bacteria > Actinomycetota > Actinomycetes > Actinomycetales > Cellulomonadaceae > Isoptericola > Isoptericola cucumis. The sequence goes on along the minus strand of NZ_BMDG01000001.1, from coordinate 107,959 downwards.
GGCATGCCGTAGTAGGTCTTCGGCACGAGGCCGGGGGCGACGTCGGCCACGACGCGCCACATGCCCTCGGCGATGTCGCGGTCGGCCCCCTCCAGCGGCTCGATCGCCTCGCGCACGGCCTTCTCGCCGGCGGCGCGGTTCTTGCCGGCCTTCTCCTGCTCGCGCAGCTCCTTGGCACGCTGCTTGACGGCGGCGCGCTCGTCGGCGCTCAGCCCCTGGGACGTGGTCATGGCGGTTCCTCTCGGGTGGTGCGGCGCCGGCGGCGCCGTACCACCCACGCTAGGGACCGCCCCGCGGCAGTGCTTCTTCGATCCTGATCAGCCGCGCCGCGGCGTCACAGGTGCGGGAGCACGTGCCGCGCGTACCGCTCGCCCACGGTGCGGGCGGTGACGCGGGGGTCGGCGGCCCACACGTCCTCGTTGAAGATCTCCGTCTCGACGTCGCCGGCGTAGCCGGTCTCGGCCACCCAGCGGGAGACGGTCGGGAAGTCGATGTAGCCGTCGCCCACGTGCCCGCGCGAGTTGAGCGGGTCGGCGGCCAGCGGCAGGCTCCAGTCGCACACCTGGTAGCTCGCGATCCGGCCCTCGGCGCCCGCCCGGGCGATCGAGGCGCGCAGGTCCGGGTCCCACCACACGTGGTACGTGTCCACGACGACGCCGACGGTCGCGGCGTCGAACGGCGCCGCGAGGTCGAGCGCCTGCCCGAGCGTCGAGATCACCGCACGGTCGGCGGCGAACATCGGGTGCAGCGCCTCGAGCACGATCCGCACGTCGTGCGCGGCGGCGAACGGCGCGAGCTCGGCGATCCGGTCGGCCACGCGGGCGCGGGCGGCGACGAGGTCGCGGTCGCCCGGGCCGGCGTCGGCGCGCGGACCCTGGCCGGGCTCGCTGAGGGCGGGCAGGCCGCCGACGACGAAGACCAGCTCGCGGGTGCCGACGCCCGCCGTCTCTGAGATGGCGCGCTTGTTGTCGTCGAGCGCGGCGGCGATGCCCACGTCGTCCGCCGCCGTGAGGAACCCGCCGCGGCACAGCGACGAGACCCGCAGCCCGGCGTCGGACACGATGCGCGCCGCCTTCTCGGCGCCGTGCTCCTGCACCTGGTGGCGCCACAGCCCGACCGCGCCCAGCCCCGCCGACGCCGCGGCGTCCACCGCCTCGGCGAGGCTCGCCCGCTTGACGGTCGCGGTGTTGAGGGAGCACCGGCTCAGGTCCGCGCCGCTCATCGGGCGACCCCGTTCGTCGTGAGGAGGGCGTCCAGGCGCTGGGCCGCCAGCGCCGGGTCGAGCAGCATGCCGCAGCCGTCGGCGAGCCGGGCCAGCTCGACCAGGTGCGCCAGCGAGCGGCCGGAGTGCAGCCCGCCCACGAGCTGGAACCCGGGCTGGAAGCCGTTCAGCCACGACAGGAACGCCACGCCGGTCTTGTAGTAGTACGTGGGCGCGGCGAAGATGTGGCGCCCCAGCCGCTCGGTCGAGGCGAGGATCGCGTGGCCCCGCCCGCCGTCCCCGGCGTCGAACGCCTGCAGCGCCGTCGACGCCGCGGGGTAGATCGCCGCGAAGATGCCGAGCAGGGCGTCGGAGTGCCCCTGGTCGTCGCCGGCGATCAGCTCGGGGTAGTTGAAGTCGTCGCCGGTGTAGAGGCGGACCGGCGAGCCGTCGAGCGCCGCGAGCGACCGGCGCAGGCCGATCTCGTGCTGCGCGTCGAGCAGCGAGACCTTGACGCCGTCGACCCGGTCCTGGTGGGCCTTGACGAGGTCGAGGAACGTCGCCGTCGCCGAGGTGACGTCGTCGGAGCCCCAGTACCCGGCGAGGGCCGGGTCGAACATCGTGCCCAGCCAGTGCAGGACGACGGGCTTCTCCGCCTCGGCGAGCACGGCGTCGTAGACGCGGGCGTAGTCCTCCGCCGAGCGCGCGACCTTCGCCAGGGCGCGCGAGGCCATGACGATGACCTGCGCCCCGGCGTCCTGCACCGCGTGCACCTGCTCGCGGTAGGCGTCGGCGACGGCGGCCAGCGCCGCCGGGTCGCCCGGCTCCCACCCGGCGACGACGGCCGCGTCGAGCTGGTCGGTGCCCGCGCCGCACGCGACGCGCGCGCCCACGGACGCCGCCTCGGCGGACGAGCGCCGCACCAGCTCCTGCGTCGCGGCCCAGTCCAGGCCCATGCCGCGCTGGGCGGTGTCCATGGCGTCGGCGACGCCGAGGCCGTGCGACCAGATGCGGTGCCGGTAGGCGAGGGTGGCGTCCCAGTCGACGAGGGCGGGCGCCCCGGGCACGTTCTCGGCGCCCACGTGCGGCACGACGTGCGCGGCGGCGAACGCGACGCGGGAGGTGAGGGGTGCCGACGGCGCCTGCCACGGGCCCGGCGCGTTGAGCTCGCGCACCTCGGTGCCCGTCGCGCGGCCGGCGTCGTCGAACCGGGGGAGCCGGACGGTGACGCCGCTCGGCGTCAGGTCCGGGGCCAGCCGGGTGTCGGTCGGGGCGGTCACAGCGAGATCTCCGGGACGTCGAGGCGGCGGCCCTCGGCGGACGAGCGCAGGCCCAGCTCGGCGAGCTGGACGCCGCGGGCGGCGGACAGCAGGTCGTACCGGTGCGGGCGGCCGGCGACGACGTCGCGCAGAAACTCCTCCCACTGCAGCTTGAAGCCGTTGTCGAGGTCGGCGTTCGCCGGGACCTCGGACCACTGGTCGCGGAACGGCTCGGTGACCGGCAGGTCCGGGTTCCACACCGGCTTGGGCGTGTTGGCGCGCTGCTGCGAGACGCACTTGCGCAGGCCGGCGACGGCGGAGCCGTGCGTGCCGTCGACCTGGAACTCCACCAGCTCGTCGCGGTACACCCGCACGGCCCAGGAGGAGTTGATCTGTGCGACGACCGGGTCGCCGCCCGGGGTCTCGACCTCGAAGATGCCGTACGCGGCGTCGTCGGCGGTGGCGTCGTAGGGCTTGCCCTGCTCGTCCCAGCGGGTGGGGATGTGGGTGACCGTCTGGGCGTTCACGGTCCTGACCGAGCCGAGGATGCCTTCGAGGACGTAGTTCCAGTGGCAGAACATGTCCGTGGTCATGCCGCCGCCGTCCTGGCTGCGGTAGTTCCAGCTCGGGCGCTGGGCGGCCTGGTGCTCGCCCTCGAAGACCCAGTAGCCGAACTCGCCGCGCAGCGACAGGATGCGGCCGAAGAAGCCCTCGTCCACCAGGCGCCGCAGCTTGACCAGGCCCGGCAGGTACAGCTTGTCGTGCACGACGCCGGCGGTCACGCCGGTCTCCTCCCGCAGCCGCGCGAGATCGACGGCCTCGGCGAGGGTCTCCGCCGTCGGCTTCTCGGTGTAGACGTGCTTGCCGGCGCGCATCGCCTTGCTCAGCGTCGCGGGGCGCAGGTTGGTCATCGCGGCGTCGAACACGACGTCGGTGCCCGGGTCGGTGACGATGCCGTCCAGGTCGGTGGTGTACTCCGCGACGTCGTGCTCCTTGGCCAGCGCGCGCAGCTTCTCCTCGTTGCGGCCGACCAGCACGGGCTCGACCTGCAGGCGCGAGCCGTCGGGCAGCTCGACGCCCCCGGCGTCGCGGATCGGCAGGATCGAGCGCACGAGGTGCTGGCGGTATCCCATGCGGCCGGTGACGCCGTTCATCGCGATGCGCAGGGTGCGCGTGGTGGTGCTGGTCACGAGGACTCCTTCGTCGTACGTGGCGCCTGTCCGCTCGGCGGGGGCGCGGAGGTGGAATGCGCTTTCCTTGACGGTAGGCGTCCCCGGCGACGCCGTCAAGCACGGCGGCCGCCGGGCAGGCCGGTTGACACTCCGGAGGCTGCCGTGTTTCCTATAGGAAACACGATTGCCGATCGACGGAGATCTCCTTGCGCACTGCGGACACCTGGCCGATCGCGGCCAACATGCTCTCGTTCGGCCCGACGGCCGCCGACGGCACCCCCAACCTGGACGCCCCCGCCGCCTCCTGGCGGGGCCAGCTCCAGCAGGTCGCGGACCTCGGCTTCACCGACGTCGACCCCACCGACGCCTGGCTGTCGATCGGCGAGATGAGCGACCCGCGCTTCGAGGAGCTGCTGGTCGTGCTCAAGGAGGTCGGCCTGAGCGTGCCGTCCGTGTCGACCACGCGACGCAGCGTCGTCGACGCCGACCGCGGCGAGGACTACCTGCGCTTCGGCCACGCGATCATCGACCGAGCGCCCGCACTCGGCGCCGAGGTCGTGAACTTCGGCCTCATGCAGGCGCTCACGCCCGCCCAGGAGCGCGCGCTGTGGTTCTGGCTGGCCGAGGGGCACCACGACGACCTCGAGGACACCCAGACTCGCGACCTGGCGATCCGGCGGATCCGCGAGCTCGCCGACCACGCGAGCGAGGTCGGCGTCGAGATCAGCCTCGAGATGTACGAGGACACGTACATCGGGACGCCGGACCTGGCGGTGCGGTTCGTGCAGGACGTGGACCGCGAGAACGTCGGCCTCAACCCCGACCTCGGCAACCTCGTGCGCCTGCACCGGCCGATCGAGGACATCCCGACCATGTTCGAGAAGGTCCTGCCCTACACGAACTTCTGGCACATCAAGAACTACACGCGCGACGAGGACCTGGCCACGGGCGCCTACTCGACGCACCCGATGCCCCTGGTGCAGGGGGTCGTCAACTACCGGGCGGTGATCCGGCGGGCGCTCGAGCTGGGCTTCGACGGCGTGTTCGTCTGCGAGCACTACGGGTCGGACAGCCTCGGCGTCGCCGCGATCAATCGCGACTACATCCGCGGGGTGCTGCGCTCCGCCGGGCGCTGAGCCGCGACCACCACACCGCGACCACCCCGACCACCCCGACCACGACCGCCCGGCGCGCCCGCGGCGCGCTCCCGAACCGCACGAGCAAAGGTGCCGGTCCCATGACCTACGTCCACAACCGACCCGAGGACTTCGCCCGCGAGGCGCTGAGCGGCCTCGTCAAGGCGCACCCCGGCACCCTGCGCCGGGTGCCCGGCGGGGTGGCCCGCGCCGAGGGCACCCGGCCCGGCAAGGTCGCCGTCGTCGTCGGCGGCGGCTCCGGCCACTACCCGGCGTTCGCCGGGCTGGTCGGCGATGGCGTGGCCGACGCCGCCGTCTGCGGCGAGATCTTCGCCTCCCCGTCCACCCGCCAGGTGCTCGACGTGTGCCGCGCCGCCGACGCGGGCGCCGGCATCTGGCTCTCCTTCGGCAACTACGCCGGCGACGTCCTCAACTTCGGCGCCGCCGCGAGCCGGCTGCGCGCCCAGGGCGTCGACGTCGCGGTGCGACTCGTCACCGACGACGTCGCCTCCGCCCCGCCGGAGCGCGCCGCGGAGCGCCGCGGCGTCGCGGGCGACCTCGTCGTCTTCAAGGTCGCGGGTGCGGCGGCCGAGGCGGGCGCCGACCTGGCCGAGGTGGACCGCCTCGCGGGTCTCGCAAACGACCGCACGCGCTCCTTCGGCGTCGCCTTCGACGGCTGCACGCTGCCCGGCGCCGACGCACCGCTGTTCCACCTGCCCGAGGGCCAGGTGGGCTGGGGGCTCGGCATCCACGGCGAGCCCGGCATCGGCGAGGAGCCGGTGCCCCCGGCGGCGGACCTCGCCGCCGAGCTCGTCGAGCGTGTGCTCGCCGACCGGCCCGCCGGCGCCGACGGCCGCGCGGCCGTCGTCCTCAACGGGCTCGGGACGGTGAAGTACGAGGAGCTCTTCGTGCTGTGGGACCGGGTGCACGACCTGCTGACCGAGCAGGGCGTGACGCTGGTCGCGCCGCTCGTCGGCGAGTACGTGACCAGCCTCGACATGGCGGGGCTCTCGCTGACGGTGACGTGGCTCGACGACGAGCTCGAGCCGCTGTGGCTCGCGCCCGCCGCCACCCCGGCGTTCCGCCACGGCGGCTGGCGGGCGGCGCCGGCGGTGCCCGCGCCGGACGCCGTCACCGAGCCCGAGCCGCCGCTGGTCCTGGCGACCACGGACGAGGGCGCCGACGCCGCGCGCGTCGTCGTGGGCGCGCTGCAGCGGGCGCAGCAGGTGCTGCACGGTGCGGAGGCCGAGCTGGGCGACCTCGACGCGATCGCCGGCGACGGCGACCACGGCCGCGGTATGTGCCGGGGGATCGACGCCGCCGTCGAGGCCGCGGACGAGGCGCTGGCCGCCGGCGCGGACGCGCCGTCCGTGCTGCGCCGCGCCGCGGACCGCTGGGCCGACCGCGCGGGCGGCACCTCCGGCGCACTCTGGGGCGTCGGCCTGCTCGCGCTGGCCGACCACCTGCCCGCGGACGCGCCGCTGACCGGCGCGCACGTCGCCGAGGGCCTGCACGCCGCGCGCGACGAGGTCTGCGCCGTGGGCGGCGCGCGCGTCGGGGACAAGACGCTCGTCGACGCGCTCGACCCCGCCCTGGAGGCGCTGCTCGCGGCGCACGGGGGCGGTGCGGCGGCGGCCGACGCCTGGCGCGCCGCCGTGCGCGCCGCCCGCGACGGCGCGGAGGCCACGAAGGACATCACGGCACGCCGCGGTCGCTCGCGCGTGCTGGGGGACAAGAGCCTCGGGGTCGCCGACCCGGGGGCGACGTCGCTCGCGCTCCTCCTCGCCGAGGTGGGTGCCGCGCTCGGCGTCAGCAACCACGACGCGGAGGTGCCGGCACGATGACCACGACCCAGGACCAGGACGGGACCACCCCCACCACGACCGCGCTGCGGGTCGTCGTCGGCTCGGACGACGCCGGGTTCGACTACAAGGAGCTGCTCAAGGCGGACCTCGAGGCCGACGCGCGCGTCGCGGAGGTGACCGATGTCGGCGTGGGCGCCGACGAGCACACGCACTACCCGTACGTGGGGGCCGCCGCCGCGCGGCTCGTCGCCGAGGGGAAGGCCGACCGCGCGCTGCTCGTGTGCGGCACCGGGCTCGGCGTCGCCATCTCGGCCAACAAGGTGCCCGGCGTCCGCGCCGTCACCGCCCACGACTCGTTCTCCGTCGAGCGCGCCGTGCTGTCGAACGACGCCCAGGTGCTGTGCTTCGGCCAGCGCGTGGTCGGCATCGAGCTGGCGCGGCGCCTGCTGCGCGAGTGGCTCGGCTACCGCTTCGACCCCGCGTCGTCGTCGGCGCCCAAGGTCGCGGCGATCGGCGAGGTCGAGGCGGACGCCGGGCTGGGCGAGCTCACGGAGCCCGCCGGGTCCTGCGGATGACGCGCCGCACCCTCGTCGCCGTCTCCCTCAAGGCATACCTCGGGGCGGCGGACACGGAGCGCTGGCTGGCGGAGGTCCGCGACGCCGCCCCGGCCGGGGGCGACGTCGAGCTCGCCGTCCTGCCGACGTTCCCGCTGCTGCCGACGGCGGCGCGTGTGCTCGCGGGGACGTCGGTGGCGTGGGGTGCGCAGGACGTGGCGCCCGGCGCGCACGGCGCGCAGACCGGCGAGGTCACCGCGGCCCTGCTCGCCGAGCTCGGCTGCCGGCTGGCTGTCGTCGGGCACGCGGAGCGCCGCGCCTCGTTCCACGAGGACGACGACGTCGTGCGGGCCAAGGTGGCCCGGCTCGCCGAGGCGGGCGTCACGCCGCTGCTCTGCGTGGGGGAGGAGCGGCAGGCCGGCCCGGACGAGGCCGCCGCCCTCGCGGTGGCGCAGCTCGAGAGCGCGCTGCGCGACGCCGAGCCGCGGCAGGTCGTCGTCGGCTACGAGCCGGTGTGGGCGATCGGCGCCCCCCGGCCCGCGCCGGCCGCGCACGTCGTCGCCGTGGCGCACGCGCTGCGCGACCGGCTGGACGGGCTCGGCGTCGAGGGCCGCGTGGTCTACGGCGGCGCCGCCGGCCCGGGCACCCTCACGGCGCTCGCGGGCGCCGTCGACGGCGTGTTCCTCGGCCGGTTCGCCCACGACGTCGCCGCCCTGCGCGACGTGCTCGACGAGGCCGCGGCCGCGCGACCAGCGGATTCGGCCGCCAGGCCGTGACCGCCACACACTGGACCACCAGAGAGGACACCACGATGGTCACCAGCATCAGCACCGTCGCCGTGATCGGCGCCGGGTACATGGGCGGCGGGATCGCTCAGTCGCTCGCGCTCGCGGGCCTGCCCGTCACGATCGCCGACGTCTCCGCCGAGGCGACCGAGGCCGCCTACGCCCGCCTGCTCGCGGAGGCGCAGGAGTTCGAGGACGCCGGCCTGTACGACGCGGGCGCGACCGAGACGATCCGCGCCAACCTGCGCACGGCCGGTTCGATCGAGGACGCCGTGGCCGACGTCGACTTCGTCGAGGAGGTCGTCTTCGAGTCCGTCGAGGTCAAGCACGACGTGCTCGGCCGCATCTCGGCCGCGGCGCGCGAGGACGCGATCATCGGCTCGAACACGTCGACCATCCCCGCCCGGGTGCTCGCCACGGCGGTGAAGCGCCCCGAGCGGTTCCTCACCGTCCACTTCTCGAACCCTGCGCCGTTCATCCCGGGCGTCGAGCTCGTGCTCGGCGAGCGCACCGACGAGTCGGTCGTGCCCGTGGTCAAGGAGCTGCTCGCCCGGGCCGACCGGGAGGCCGCGATCGTCGCCGACGTGCCGGGCTTCGTGCTCAACCGGCTGCAGTACGTGCTCCTCAAGGAGGCGATGTCGATCGCCGAGGAGGGCATCGCGTCCCCCGAGGACATCGACACCGTCGTCCGCACCACGTTCGGCTTCCGGCTCGGCTTCTTCGGGCCGTTCGCCATCGCCGACCAGGCCGGCCTGGACGTGTACGCGGGCGGCTTCCGGACCTTCGAGGACGCCTTCGGCGAGCGCCTCAGCACCCCCGCGCTCATCCAGGAGGCCGTCGACGGCGACCGGCGCGGCGTCAAGAACGGCAAGGGCCTGACCAAGGACTACACGCCCGAGCAGGTCAAGGCGCTCGTCGCGCACCGCAACAAGGCGTACAGCGAGATGGGGCGCCTCGTCCGCTCGCTCGGTCCGTCCCCCGCCTGACCCGCACCGCACCGCGCGGCGCGACCTCGACCGGGTCGCGCCGCGCCCCTTCGCACTGCCCGTCGCCGAGCCGTGCCCGCACAAGACACAGGAGTCTTCACGTGACACAGGTCAACGAATCCGCCCTCGTCAAGAAGGTGACGCTCCGGCTGCTGCCGCTGCTGGTCGCGCTCTACACGGTCGCGTACATCGACCGCTCCGCGGTCGGCTTCGCCCAGCTGAGCATGGGCGCGGACGTCGGCATCGGCGACGCGGCCTTCGGGCTCGGCGCGGGGCTGTTCTTCATCGCGTACTTCCTGTTCGAGGTCCCCAGCAACGTGCTGATGCAGAAGTACGGACCCCGCATGTGGTTCGTCCGCATCCTCGTCACCTGGGGCATCATCACCGCGGCGATGGCCCTCACGCAGGGGCCGATCAGCTTCTACGTGCTGCGCTTCCTCCTCGGCGTGGCCGAGGCGGGGTTCTACCCGGGCGTGATCTTCTACCTCACCACCTGGTTCCCGCACCGGCACCGGACCAAGGCCACCGGGACGTTCGTCATCTCGGCGCCGCTCGCGTTCATCATCATGTCGCCGCTCGCCGGCTGGCTGCTCGGGGTCTCCGGCCTCGGCATGAGCGGCTGGCAGTGGCTGTTCGTCGTCGTCGGCCTGGCCGCGGTGCTGATGGCGATCCCCACCTGGAAGTTCCTGCCCGAGACGCCGCGCGTCGCGAAGTGGCTGTCGACCCACGAGGCGGACTGGATCGAGAACGAGCTCGCCCAGGACAAGGCGGAGCGCAAGCAGGAGGACGGGAAGAACCCGCTGCGCACGCTGGTCGACAAGCGGGTGCTGGTCTTCGCGCTCCTGTTCTTCCCCTCGACGGTGGGCGTGTACGGGCTGTCGTTCTGGCTGCCGCAGGTGGTCGACCGGTTCTCGAGCTCGACGCTCCAGACCGGCCTGCTCACCGACGTGCCGTACCTGTTCGCGCTCGTCGGCGTCCTCGTGACGTCGCGGTGGGCGGCCCGGTACTTCGCCGACAACTGGGTGCCGCTCGCGTGCCTGTTCGTCGGGGCGGGCCTCGGCATGGGGGCCAGCGCCATGTTCTCGTCGCCGGCGCTCCAGCTCGCGGCGCTGTCGCTGGCCGCGTTCTGCGCCTACTCGATCGCGGGCGTGTTCTGGTCGCTGCCGAGCGGCGTGCTCGCGGGGGCGACCGCCGCCGTCGCGATCGCGGCGATCAACTCGTTCGGGAACCTCGGCGGGTTCATCGGGCCGTACGTGGTCGGGATCTTCACCCAGGCGACCGGCACCACGGAGGCGGGCATGTACTTCCTCATGGTGGTGCTGTTCCTCGGCGCCGTCGGCACGTTCGCGGCGCGGCGCGTGGTCGCCCGCATCCAGCGCGCCGACGACGCCGCCGGCGTGCCGTCCGGCACCGGCGACGCGGACGCCGCCCGCGTCTGACCTGCCGACCGGCCACGAGCCGGCATCCCCGCCCGGGGCTAGACGCCGGGCGGGGGTGCCGGCTCGCCGCGTTCCGCGAGCGAGCGCGAGCGCACCCCCTCGATGTGGAGGCGCATGAGCTCCTGCGCCCGCTCCGGCACGCCGGAGCGCATGGCGTCGAGGATGGCGCGGTGCTCCGCGACGGCGACCTGCTTGTCCGTCACCCCCGTGCCGGAGAACTGCCGGAAGCGTTGCACCAGCCCGCCGAGCGCCGCGAACGCGGCCTGCAGGTAGGTGTTGTCGGCAGCGCGGGCCACCAGGGCGTGGAACCGCTCGTCCGCCTCCCAGTAGTCGCGGAACTCCTGGTAGGTGGGCCCGTTCGGGGAGGCGTCGAGCTCGGCGACCGCCCGCTCCAGCTCGGCCAGGAACTCCTCGCCGCCGCGCTCGCAGGCGTAGAACGCGGTCACCGGCTCGACGGCGAGCCGGGCGTCCATGAGGTCCGTCAGCTCCTTCGCCGTCGGCGCGGGCGTCACGGAGTAGCCGCGCAGCGCCACCCGCCGCACCATGCCCGTCGCCTCGAGCCGGGCGAGGGCCTCGCGCACGGGGGTGGGGGAGACGTCGAGGTCGCGGGCCAGCGCCTCGATGTTGAGGCTGCTGCCTGCCGGCAGCGTGCCGTCCATGAGCTGCGACAACAGCTCGTCGAACACGTGGTCGGCGAGCAGCCGCCGCCGCACGGGCGTCGTGGTCGAAGCGCTGGTCCTGGGCACGGGGCGATTCTATCGACGCGCCCCGGCGCCTCGGGCAGGCGTGGCCGGCCGGGGACCCGCGGGGAAGGCGATTTCCTGCGCGTCGCTAAGGTGTGGGCCAGGCATGCGCGGGCATGCCCGCACCGGGCGGCGACGCCGCCCCGACCCGGAGGTGAGACGTGGCCAGAGCGCGACTGCAGGACGTCGCCGACCGCGCCGGCGTGTCCCTGGCCACGGCGTCCAGGGTGCTCAACGGCTCGGCACGGCAGCCCGGGGCCGAGCTCGTCGAACGCGTGCGGTCGGCGGCCGCCCACCTCGGCTACGTCGTCAACGCGCAGGCGCAGGCGCTCGCGCGGTCGCGCACCGGCCTGCTCGGCCTGGTCGTGCACGACATCTCCGACCCCTACTTCTCGTCGATCGCCGCCGGCGCGCAGGCCGCCGCCCGCGAGCACGGGCGCCTGGTGCTGCTCGCGTCGACCGGCCGCGACCCCCTCGCCGAGCGCGAGGCCGTGGCCGCGTTCGCCGCCCACAGGGTGGACGCCGTCGTCGTGGCCGGCACCCGGTGGACGCGCGAGGACGACGAGGCGCTCGCCGCCGCGCTCGACACGTACGTCTCCGCCGGTGGCCGCTCCGTGCTCGTGGGGCAGCCCGTCGGGGGCGGGAGCGTCGTGCGGCCGCCCAACGGGCCCGGCGCGGCGGCCCTCGCCGAGGCTCTGATCGCCGCCGGGCAGCGCCGCTTCGTGGTGCTCACCGGCCCGGAGCGCGTCGTCACCTGGCGCGAGCGCGCGGACGCCTTCGCGCAGGCGGTGCGGGCCGGCGGCGGAGAGGTGACGTCGGTGCGGGTCGACGAGTTCTCCCGCGACGGCGGGTACGCGGCGGGCGACGAGGTCGCCGCCCTCGCGCGCGACCGTGCCGGCGGGGAGCCGCCGTGCGTCTTCGCCGTCGCCGACGTCATGGCCATCGGGCTCATCGCGCGCCTGCGGGAGCTGGGTGTCACCGTGCCGGGCGACGCGCGCGTCGCCGGGTTCGACGACATCCCCACCCTGCGCGACCACGTCCCCGCGCTGTCCACCGTCCGCATCCCGCTGGAGGAGATGGGCCGCCTGGCGGTGGCCGCCGCCGTGGACGACGCCGGGGCGGACGTCGTCGAGGTGGGCTACGACGTCGTGCTGCGGGGGTCCACCGCGCGCTGACGGTCGTCGGCCGGTCTGTCTCGGCAGGAAGGCCCGTCGCGCGCTCAGGGGCTGGCGAGGGTCAGACCGGTGCCCCTCCGGGCGCGCTCGACGACGCCCGCGTACGAGGACAGCATCCGCACGTGGCTGAACCGCGGCCGGGCCGAGACCATCGCACGCCCGAGCTCGTCGCGCCGCGCGGCCGCCTCGACCCAGGCGTCCGCGATCTGGTCGGGCTCGAAGGTCGTGACGAGGCCGACCCCGTCGACGATCCGCGCGGCGTCGCCCACGGCTGTCGTGACGGGGACGGCACCGCACATCGCGCCCTCGATGAGGCACAGGGGTGCCGCCTCGCCGAACGTCGACGTGAGCGCCACGACGTCCGACGCGGCGAGGATCTTCTCCATGTCGTGCCGCACGCCCAGGGTGCGGACCCGGGCGAGGAGGTCGGGACGGTCGGCGAACGCCTGGTGGAGGTCGGCGCGCAGGCCCGGGTTCTCCGACGTCATGCCGGCACCGCACATGACGACGTGCGCCCGGGGGTCGCGAGCCAGGAAGCGTCGCGCGGCGGCGACGAAGAGCTCCGGCGCCTTCATCGGGTCGTAGCGTGCGGCATAGGTGACGACGGTCCCGTCGGCAGGGAGGCGGTGCACGCCACGCAGGCCGAGACGACGAGGGCGGGTCAGCGGCCGGAAACGGGTGAGGTCCACCCCGTTGGGCACGACGTGCAGCAGGTGTGCCGGCACGCCGGCGGCGCGGTAGGCGTCCCGCGTCGAGGTCGCGCAGCAGACCACGGCCGCCAGGCGGCCCGCGTGGGCCGCCGTGAGCAGGTGGGACAGCGCCGTGCCCTGACGTCCGGGGTCGGACCGGTGCAGGCACGCCACGACCGGGCGCTCGGGGATCCCGGGCTGGTCGAGCAGCCGCAGCGGCTGCTCCTTGAGGGACAGCACCACCTGAGAGCCCGCGACCTGCCGTGCCACGACCGTCAGCTCGGCCTCCGAGAACGTCTCGGGGTCGTCGCGCTCCGTCGAGCGGCCGAGCGAGGTGATCCGGACGCCGGCCGCCCGCAGCTCCCGGAACCGCCGGTCGTCGGTCATCCGCTGCAGGGTCGACTCCCGCCGGACCTCGTCATGGATGCTCAGCACGGAGTGCCGCTGCCGGCCCAGGGAGTGCAGGCCCGCCACCACCGACGAGTGCAGCACCCGGGCGCCGCCGCTGAAGAACCCTTCGTACAGGGACAGCACTCGCAGCGCGTCGTTCTCGGTCATGTCGATCACCTCCTCGTGCCAGGTTCCGGGGAGATGATGTGGACTGCATGACCGCGTCGTTACGGTCTCATGACGAGTTCTCGGGTGGCGGGGTGCGCCTTACCCCAGGAGCGCGCGGATGTCGCGCTCGGCCTGGGCGGGCGAGGCGGTGCGGCAGCCGAGCGCCACCCAGCGGCGCACGAGCGCGGGCTCGCCGCGCAGGAGGCCCCAGCCACGGCGCAGCAGCGTGGGCAGGGGCTTGCGGGACTCGGCGACGTCGCGCAGGAGGCGGAACCAGAACGTCACCAGCCGGGGCTGGGTCAGGCAGATCGCGTCGGCGAGGAAGCCCTCGGCGCGGCACGCGGCGACCAGCTCGGCCGCGAAGATCCCCTCGGCGACGACGACGGGCGCGTCGCCCGCCTCCAGCACCGCGCCGCCCGTGCGGCGCGACGTGGGGATGTCGTACACGGGCACCTCGGCCCGGCCCGTGCGTACCACCGTGCGCAGCGCCTCCAGGGCCGCGTCGTGGTCCCAGCTTGCCGGGTCGTCCCAGTCGACGATGCCGTACCGCATCGGCATGCCGGGGAAGTCGACGTCCCGGTAGAAGTCGTCGAGGTTCACCACGGGCAGGCCGAGCCGGCGCGTGAGCGCCGTCTTGCCCGCCCCCGACGGGCCGGTCAGCAGGACGACCCGTCGGGCCGGGCGGCGGGCGCCGGCGGGGACGTCGAAGAGGGCGTCGGACACCGGGGCGTCGGACACGGGGGCCCCGCGAGGGTCGGCCGGGGGCTCGCTGTCGGTCACGGGCACCTATTCTCGCCCACCGCGGGTCCTCAGCCCGACGCCAGGAGGAGGACGTGCAGGGTGCGGGGGCCGTGCACGCCCTCGACGCGGTCGAGCTCGATGTCGGACGTCGCGCTGGGCCCGGAGATCCAGGTGAGCGGCCGCTCGGGGTGGCCACCGAGCAGGCGCACGGCCTCGGGCACGGTCTGGGTCACCTGGTCGGCGCGCACGACGCACAGGTGCACGTCCGGGACCAGGGAGATCGCGCGCCGGCCCTGGTCGGGCTCGCCGTCGAGCACGATCGTGCCCGTCTCGGAGATCGCGACCCGGGCCGCCGTGACGACGGCGTCCACGGCGTCGAGCTGCGCCGCCGTCTGCGGCTGCTCGCGCGAGTCGCGCACGACCTCGGCGCCCGCGGGCAGCGCGGCCAGCCAGGCGTCGTCCAGCCCGGACGGCACGACGACCCGCACCCCGTCCGTCAGCTCGCCGAGGAGGGCCGCGACCGTCGCGGGCAGGGTGTCGGCGGACACCTCGTGCACGTGCGCCTTGTAGTCCACGAGGCGGTCGACGAGCTGCTCCAGCACCTCCGGGCTCCCGGGGGCGTGCTCGCCGGCCGGCCGGTACGCGCGCGGCACCTCGACGGCGGCGGGTGCCGTGCCCACCTTGCCGGCCGGGGTCGTGCCGGCGCCCGGCTGCCCCAGCGCCGCGCGCACCCGGTTGAGGACGTCGTCGCGCGCGCTCATCGCTGCTCCTTCGGCGTCGCGGCGGGCCCGGCCGCCGGGTCGGTGTGCTCGTCCCGCCACCACTGGCGGAAGGTCTGGGCGGGCGGGGCGGGCAGGTCCCGCGAGCGCGTCCAGGCGGACGCCGGCGGCGGCGCGACGGAGATCGCGTGGTCCCGGCCGCCCAGCCCGCGCCCGAGCGTGGCGGCGCGGCCGGCGAGGGCGAACCGGTCGCCGTCGGCCATCACCCACGACGCGGCCTTCATCGCGGCGGCCCACGGGTCGATGCCGCTGCGCGAGCGGTCGGCGTCGACCTCGCGGGCCCGCAGGTCCACGAGGATGGACGGGATGTCGATCTTCACCGGGCAGACCTCGTAGCAGGCGCCGCAGAGTGTGGAGGCGTAGGGGAGCGAGGCGTTCGGGTCGCCGTGCCCGGACACGCCGCCCGACGACGCGGTGAGCTGGGGCGTGAGGATGGCGCCGATCGGGCCGGGGTACACGGACCCGTAGGCGTGGCCGCCCACCCGCTCGTAGACGGGGCAGACGTTGAGGCAGGCCGAGCAGCGGATGCAGTGCAGCGCGCTGCGCCCGACCTCGTCGGCGAGGACGTCGGTGCGGCCGTTGTCGAGCAGCACGAGGTGGAACTCGGCCGGCCCGTCGCCCGGTGTCACGCCCGTCCACATCGACGTGTACGGGTTCATGCGCTCGCCGGTCGACGAGCGGGGGAGCAGCTGCAGGAAGACCTCGAGGTCGTCGAAGGTCGGCACCAGCTTCTCGATGCCCATCACGGTCACGAGCGTCTCGGGCAGCGTGAGACACATGCGGCCGTTGCCCTCCGACTCGACCACCGCGAGCGTGCCCGTGTCCGCGACGGCGAAGTTGGCGCCGCTGACGGCGACCTTCGCGGACAGGAACTTGCGGCGCAGGTGCGCGCGGGCGGCCATCGCGAGCTCGCGCGGCACGTCCGACAGGTCGGGCGGCGCGTCGCCCATGCGGGCGAGGAAGATGTCGCGGATCTCGGTGCGGTTGCGGTGGATGGCGGGCACGAGGATGTGCGACGGCATGTCGTCGGCGAGCTGCACGATGAGCTCGGCGAGGTCGGTCTCGACGGCGGCGATGCCCTCCTCGGCCAGCGCCTCGTTGAGCCCGATCTCCTGGGTGGCCATCGACTTCACCTTGACGACCTCGTCGGCCCCCTTGGCCTTCGCGATGTCGGCGACGATGCGGTTGGCCTCCGCCGCGTCACGCGCCCAGTGCACGACGCCGCCGCGCGCGGTGACGTTTCTCTCGAGCTGTTCCAGGAGCTCCGGCAGGTGCGCCATGACCTGCTCCTTGACGCCGGAGCCGGCGTCGCGCAGCGCCTCCCAGTCGGGCACCTCGCCGACGACGGCGGCCCGCTTGGTGCGGATCACCTGCGTCGCGTGGCCCAGGTTGCGGCGCAGCTGGTCGTTCGCGAGCGTCTGCTTCGCGGCGGCGGGGAACGCGTCACCCCAGCGCAGCGGCTCCTGCGGGTGGGGGACCGGGCCGAACGGCTCGTCGGCGACGGCGCCCCCGGCGGTCCCCGTGCCGGCGCCGGCACCCGTGGCGGTGGAGCCCGTGCCCGTGCTGCGGCGCAGGCCCGGCAGGCCGAGGAACGTGCTCATCGGGCGGCCTCCGTCCGGTCGTGGCGTTCCGGCCGGGTGAACGTGGTCGCGGGCAGCGGGGTGGGTTCCTCGCGGGTCGAGGCCAGGACCTCCGCGAGGTGCAGGGCCCGCACGCCGGCGGACTGCCGGGAGAGGCCGCCGCCGATGTGCATGAGGCACGACATGTCGCCGGCCGTGAGCACGGTCGCGCCGGTCTCGCGGACGTGCGCGGTCTTGTCGGCGAGCATCGCCGCGGACGTGTCGGCGTTCTTCAGGGCGAACGTGCCGCCGAACCCGCAGCAGCTCTCGGCCTCGGGCAGCTCCACGAGGTCGATGTCCTCGACCGCCTGGAGCAGGCGCAGCGGCTTGTCGCCGACGTGCAGCATCCGCAGGGAGTGGCAGGTGGGGTGATAGGTGACGCGGTGGCCGAACCAGGCGCCGACGTCGGTGACGCCGAGCACGTCGACGAGCAGCTCGGACAGCTCGTACGTCTTGTCGGAGACGGCCTCGGCGGTGGCGGCGAGCTCGTCGAGCCCGGCGCGCCGGCACACCATCGCCTGCTGGTGGCGGACCGACCCGGTGCACGACCCGGACGGCAGCACGACGGCGTCCCACTCGCCGTCGGCGACGGGGGCGAACGTCTCGACGTGGTTGCGGATCACGGGCACGGCCTCGCGGAAGTAGCCCGTGTTGACGTGCATCTGCCCGCAGCAGGCCTGGCCGGCGGGGAAGACCACCTCGTGGCCGAGGCGCTCGAGCAGCCGGGCGGTGGCACGCGGGGCGCCCGGGAACAGGGTGTCGGCGAGACAGGTGGCGGCGAGGGCGATGCGCATACGACTCCTTGCTCCAGCTCACGGCTGTGACCAGCATGACCGGGCCCGCGCTCCGCCGCCACGGCTCCGGCGCCGTCGCGGTGTGGTCGGACCATGGTCGGTCACCCTACACGCCTTGGTCGGACCACAGGGCGGCCCGGCGGCTACGCTGGGTCGGTGCGCACCCACGAACGCGTCCTCGCCCACCTCGAGGAGGGGATCGCCGCCGGCCGCTGGGGCCTCGGCCAACGCCTGCCGCCCGAGCGTGCCCTCGCCGAGGACCTCGGCGTCTCGCGACCCTCCGTGCGGGAGGCGATGCAGATCCTCGAGGCCCTGGGCATCGTGCGCCGCGGCGTCGGCTCCGGGCCGGGGGCCGGAGCCGTCGTCATCGACCGACCCGCGGCCGGGCTGGGCGCCGCGGTCCGGCTGCACGTCGCCACCGGGACGCTGCCGGTGCACGACGTCGTCGCCACCCGCGTGCTGCTGGAGTCGTGGGCCGTGGCCCAGGCGGCGGAGCGGGTGGCGGCGCACGCCCCCGGGGCCGCGGACCGGGTCGGCGAGGCGCGTCGCCTGCTGGCCGAGATGGACGCGGAGGACCTCTCCCCGGAACGCTTCCTCGACCTCGACCAGGCCTTCCACCTCGAGCTCGTGCGCCTCGCCGGCAACGTGCTCGTCGAGGCCGTGATGACCGGCCTGCGCGGCGCCGTCGGCGGCTACATCACCGCGGGGGTCGAGCGGCTGCCGTCGTGGCCGCGCACCGCGGCGCGGCTGCGCGCGGAGCACCGCGAGGTGCTCGACGCCGTCGCGGCCGGGGACGCCGACGCCGCGTCCCGGGCGGTGCGCGCCCACGTCGAGGGCTTCAGCCGCGACGCGGGGGTCTCGCTCAGCCCGTGACGGCCGGCGCCGGGCGTGCGGTTTCCGCGCCACCGCCGGTGAGAGCAGGCCGGCCGCGCTCCAGGCGTTCACCGCGGCGTCCCGCGTCCACGGCCGGGCGTACCCGCCGCCGGCGCGGACGAACGTGGGGCTCTCCTGCGAGCGCCGGTCGTGCAGCACTGTGGACCAGGTGGTGGGACGGGCTCGCCCCCGGGCTCGTGGGTGGGATGATCGGCCCATGAGCGTGCCCACCGTCCCCGCCCTGTCGCTGCCTGCCGGAGCCGCCGGCTCCCGGATCGTCGGGCTGGGCCACCATCAGCCCGAGAAGGTGCTGACCAACGACGACATCGCCAGGTTCGTCGAGACGAACGACGAGTGGATCCGGTCGCGCACCGGCATCGTCACGCGCCACGTCGCGGCCGACGACGTCACGGTCGCGGACATGGCGACGGCCGCCGCCCGCCACGCGCTCGACGACGCCGGCGTCGACCCCCTCGACGTCGACCTGGTGATCGTCGCGACGGCGACGGCGGCCGACCGGTCGCCCAACACGGCCGGGCGCGTCGCGTACGCGCTGCGCACCGGCGTCCAGCCCGGGGCGAGCACGCCCGAGGGCGAGGACGAGCCCGACCTGCGCAACGTCGTCGGGCCGGCCGTCATCGACGTCAACGTGGCGTGCTCGGGCTTCGCCCACGCCGTCGGCCTGGCCGACCAGGCCATCCGTACCGGGACCTCGCGCACCGCCGTGGTGATCGGCGCCGAGAAGCTCACCGCCGTCACGGACTGGTCCGACCGCAGCACCTGCATCCTCACCGCCGACGGCGCGGGCGCCGCGGTGCTGCAGGCGGCCGACGCGCCCGCCGTGGGGCCGGTCGTGTGGGGCTCGGAGCCCGAGCTGACCCCCGCGGTGCTGATCGAGGCGCCGGCGGACAAGTTCGCGCAGGACGGGCGGGCGGTGTTCAAGTGGGCGATCACGCGCGCGGCCGACCGGGCCCGCCGCGTCGTGGAGGCCTCCGGCCTGTCGCTCGACGACGTCGGCGTGCTGGTGGCGCACCAGGCCAACCTGCGCATCATCGAGCCGCTGGCCAAGGGCCTCGGCCTCGAGGACCGGGTGGTCGTCACGGACATCACCGAGTCGGGCAACACCTCCGCGGCGTCGATCCCGATGGGGCTGTCGAAGTGGTGGCACGCGGGCAAGATCCCGGCGGGCACGCCGGCCCTGCTGTTCGGGTTCGGCGGCGGCTTCGCCTGGGCCGGGCAGGTCGTCCTGACCCCCGAGCGGTAGCCCGGCCCCGGCGCCGCGTGCGCGTGCCCCCGCCGTCGAACGCGCCTCGCCTCGACGGCGGGGGCTCTCCGTCCCGTGGGGCCTGTCTCGGCGCGAAGGGGTCCGGTAGGCTCGTCGGGAAACCGCTTCCCCGACGACGATGGAGACCGACGATGCCCTCCGCCCCCGCCGCCCCGACCGGTAGCTCGACCAGCGGCTCGCCCGGCGGATCGCCCGGCAGCTCGACCGGCGGCTCGACCGGCCGCGACCGCCGCCGCTACGCCGTCGTGGGCACCGGCCACCGCGCCGGGATGTACGTCGACGCGCTGGTCGGCGACCACGTGGACGACGGCGAGATCGTCTGCTGGGTCGAGCCCAACCCGGAGCGCGCCGCGGTGCACGAGGCGAAGGTCGCGGCGGCGGTCGGCGGCGAGCGGCCGCTCTACCACCCGGACGACCTGGAGAAGGCGCTCCACGAGCAGCAGGTCGACCGCGTCGTCGTCACCTCGGTCGACAACACGCACGCCGAGATGGTCTCCCGGTCCCTCGACGCCGGCGTCGACGTCGTCGTCGAGAAGCCGATCGCCGCGACCGCCGCGGAGGCGCGACAGATCGCCGACGCCGTCACCCGGACCGGCCGCGACCTCACGATGACGTTCAACTACCGCTACTCGCCGCGGAACTCGGCGCTGCGCGAGGTCGTCGCCTCCGGCGAGATCGGCCAGGTGCTGTCCGTGCACTTCGACTGGGCCCTCGACACCGTGCACGGCGCCGACTACTTCCGCCGCTGGCACCGCGAGAAGGCCAACAACGGCGGCCTGCTGGTGCACAAGTCGAGCCACCACTTCGACCTCGTCAACTGGTGGGTCGACGACGTCCCCGAGCGCGTCTTCGCCAGCGGCGGCCGCCGCTTCTACGGCGACGACGCCGCGCACGCGCGGGGCTACGAGCCCACCGCGGGCGAGCGGGCCCTCCGCGAGCAGGGCGTGGACCCGTGGCGGCTCGACGTCGACGCCGACCCGTACCTGGCCGGGCTCTACGGTCCCCGGGCCCAGGCCTACGACGGCTACGTGCGCGACCGCAGCGTCTTCGACGCGGGCATCACCACCGAGGACACGCTCGGGCTGGTCGTCGAGTACCGCGGCGGCCCGGTGCTCACGTACTCGCTCACCGCGAGCGCGCCCTGGGAGGGCTACCGCGTCGTGGTGAACGGCTCGCGCGGGCGCGCGGAGCTGGAGGTCGTCGAGCGCGGGTCCGTCGTCTTCGGCGGGGGCACGGCCGTGCTCGACCCGAGCGTCACCGACGCGCTCGGCGAGGACACCGTGCGGCCCAAGGGCGACCGGCTCGTCGTGCAGAAGCACTGGGAGCGGGCCGAGGAGCGGCCGATCACGGCGGTCGGGCCCGGCGGGCACGGCGGCGGGGACGCGCTGCTGCTGCGCGACGTCTTCCGCGGGCGGGCCGACGCCGACCCGCTCGGCCGCGCCGCGGGATTCGCCGACGGGCTGCGCGCGTCCGGCGTCGGCTACGCGGGCAACCGGTCGCTCGAGACCGGCGACCCGGTCCGCCTCGCCGACCTCGGGCTGGGCGTCGAGCTCTGAACGTCGTCCGACCGACCTCGGCGGGGTCGGCACGACCCCGCCGAGGCCGGACTCAGGCGGTCCAGGGGGCGCCGAGCTCCGCGAACGTCTGCTGCGTGCGAGCCGCCTGCTCGCACCACCGCTCGACGTCGTGGACGACGGCGTGCCGCCCGTCGCCGTCGCCGCGCCACTCGAACCGGTCCTCGGGGACGGGGGTCGGGTCGGGCGCGGTGCGCACGGCCTCGAGGACGCGCATGAAGGCGCCGGTGGCGCGCACGTCGCACGCGAGCTCGCGGCGCGGGTCCGTGCGAGCGGCGAGCAGGTCGTCCAGGAGCGACGTGCGGCCGTACGTCTTCTCGACCGTCACGCGCCCGGACCGCAGCCGCAGCCGGTCGTCCTCGTAGAAGTACTCGAGCTCGCCGCGCGTGCCGAGCACCAGCACGCGGGCGGGCGATCGCCGGGGGGCGCACAGCGTGAGGCCGAACCCGTACCGTCGCCCGTCCGCACCCACCACCCGCACGGACGACGTGTCGTCCGCCTCGACGGGGTGGGCGCGGTACAGGTCGGTGTCCACCCAGGCGACGTCCTCGGTGCGGGTCGCGCCGCCGAGGAGCAGGGTCGTCGCGACGGCGTGGGCGAGCGGGTTGGTCACGACGCCGTCGACGACGTCCCGCCCGTCGAGGTGGCGGCGCCCGGCCCAGGGCGCGCGCGCCCAGTAGGCGGCGTCACGCACCCAGGTGCCGACGGCCCCGAGCCCGACGACCTCGCCGATCTCCCCGGCGGCCACCATCGCGGCGGCGGCGGGCACGGCCTGCGAGCCGAACGTCTGGAAGCCGACCTGGCACCGCCGTCCGGTGCGCTCGGCGACGGCGACCAGCTCGGCGTGCTCGGCGAGGGACGCGGTGGTCGGCTTCTCCAGCAGCACGTCCAGGCCCGCCTCCATGGCGGCGCGCGCGAGCGGCAGGTGCGTGGGGATCGGGGTGCTCAGGACGACGACGTCGACCTCGTGCCCCGGCGTCGACAGGAGGTCCCCGAGGGTGGGGAACCAGGGCGCGGCGTCGTGCGCGTCGTGACCCGGGCCGGGCTCGCGCGGGTCGACGACGGCGCCGAGCGCGGCCTCGCCGGCGCGCTGGAGCTCCAGCACCCGGCGCACGTGCGACGCGCCGTGGCCGTGCACCCCCACGACGGCGATGCGCGGGGGCCGGCCGGGGGTCGCGCGGGAGGTGCTCGGGGCGGTGGTCGTCATCGTCGTCCTTGGGTCGAGGGCGCGGTCGTGGTGCGGTCCTGGCAGGGTCGTGGCCGGGTCGGTCGTGGCCGGGTCGAGGGAGCGAGGTACGAGGCGCCTGGGCGTCAGCGCAGGCCCGTCGCGAGCGCCGCCGCCTCGTCGAGGCCGAGCGCCCGGTCGAACAGCGCGGCGACGACCCCCGTCTCGGCGGTCCCGCCGGCGGGCACCACGAGAGGCGCGTCCCAGACCAGCGCCGGGCACGCGCCGGGGTACTCCGCCGCCCGCAGGAACCAGTGCCGCACGGGGGAGGTCTGGGTGAGCAGCGTGGTCGTCGTGCGCTCGCCGTCGCGGTCGCGGTGGCGCTGCACGAACGCGACCCACGGGGAGGTGCTGCCCTGCGCGGCGTCCTCGCCCGGGCCGGCCGCGGACAGGACCTGCGTCTCGTGGGCCTTCGGCAGCCGCCAGAACACGCCGCCGTACCCGGCGCCGGGGCGCCCGTTGGTCGCGGGGGAGCGGATCTCCAGCGGACCGTGGGTCGCGTGCAGCGTGGTGCGCCACTCGAGCACCCACCCGTCGTCGAGGAGGCGCGCGCCGATGCGGCGGCGCTCGTCGAGCTGCGGCTGGTCGTGCTCGTCGCGCCACTCGATCGTGTCGACGAGCAGGTGCGGCGCCATCGGGTCCACGGCGGCGCCCGCGCTGACCTGGCGCCCGTGGTTCGGCAGCAGGGTGGGGCCGACGTCGGCCACGAACGTGCGGCCGCCCCAGTGGCTGGTGCCGTTGACGTCCGGCACCGCGACCCCCAGGCCGTAGTGGTGGCGGTGGTCGACGGGCCCGGCGTCGGTCAGGGGCACGCCCGCCAGGGAGTGCACGGGGTGCAGGTACGGGCGCGGCGAGTGGATGGCCGGCAGCCGTGACCCGTCCTCGTAGCGGGCCAGGGGGCCGTGGTCGAGCGACCGGTGCAGCACCATGGCGCCGCCCTCGGCGGACCACGCCGGGCCCTGCTCGGGCGCGGGGCCCGCGTCCTGGGTGGCCGGCCGTGCCTGGCGCACCGTCGCCCGCGCGATCCGACGGGGGACCGGGCCGGTGCTGGCACGCACCTCCAGCCGTGCGCCGAAGAGGGTGGTCGTCGCGGCGTGGGCGTCGTCGTCCATGACGGCGTGCAGCTCGCGCCACGCGTGCCGGCCGAGCTCGTCCTGCGGCACGGCCGCGGTGGTGAGGGCGGGCGTCGCGTAGCGCGCGAGGTCGATGTCGTCGTACCCCGTGACCGAGATGTCGCCCGGCACCGCGACGCCGGCCTCGTTGAGGGCGGCGAGCAGGCCGAACGCGACGAGGTCGTTGAACGCGATCACGGCGGTCACCCGGCTGGCCAGGACGGCGTCCGCGGCGGCGTGCCCGGCGGCGAGGCTGGTGCCGGTGTCGAGCTCGACGACGTCGAGCCCCGCGTGGCGTTCGCGGGCCGCGGCGAGCCCCCGGCGCCGTGCCGCGTTCGTGGCGGCGAGCCGGGGGCCGGCGAGGTAGGCGATCCGCTCGTGCCCGAGCGCGACCAGGTGGTCGACGAGCTGGCCCGTCGCGTCGTCGTAGTCGACGACGAGGCTCGGCGTCGACGGGTGGGACACGCGGCGGTTGATGACCACCGACGGCTCGATGTCGGGCAGCAGCGCGTCGAGCTCGCCGGCGGGCATCCGGGGGGAGACCAGGACGAGGGCGTCGCAGCGGCGGCGCGCGTCGCGCGCGACGGCGGCCTCCTGCGACGGGTCCTCGGCGGTGTCGGCGACCAGCACGCGATAGCCGTCGGCGGCCGCCGCCGCGGACACGCCGCGCAGGATCTCCTGGAACACGGGGTTGGCCAGGTCCGGGACGACGAGCGCGACGGTCGTGGTGCGCCCGATGGACAGGCTGCGCGCCACGTTGCTGGGCCGGTAGCTCAGCTCGATCGCGACCTCCTGGACCCGGGCGGCGATCGTCGGGTCCACCGTGGTGCGCCCGTTCATCACCCGGGACACGGTGGCGCGCGAGACGCCTGCGGCAGCTGCCACGTCGGCGATGGTCGCGGCGGGCCGCCGCACGTTCACCCCGGCCATCCAGGTCTCCTTCGTCAGGGGGCGTCCGTCGTGCAGGACGACCCGTCGTCGCGCGGGTGCGCTGTCGGCGCTCCGGTGCGCACAAGGCGACGGTACACCATGGGAAACCGGTTGCTGCTGTGGTACGGTCCAAGCGAGCAACCGGTTTCACGCCGGTGCTGCCCAGGACGTGACAACGGCGACGACGATCCAGGAGGCAGGCGATGACGCCTACCGCGAGACAGCACGGCGGGGTGCGCCCATGGCCGTGATCCACGAGGTGGCACGCACGCGGCGTGCCGCCACCGAACACCGCAAGGGAGACGGCAGGGCCGCGGCGCTGTTCCTCGCGCCGTGGTTCGTGGGGCTGGTGCTGATCACCGCGTTCCCGCTGCTGGCGTCGCTGTACCTGTCGTTCACCGACTACAGCCTGCTGCGCGCACCGGGCTGGGTGGGCATCGAGAACTACACGGCGATGTTCTCCGACCCGCGCTTCTTCCAGGCGCTCAAGGTCACCTTCACCTACGTGATCGTGTCCGTCCCGCTGCAGCTCGTGGCGGCGCTGGGGCTGGCGCTGGTCCTCGACAAGGGTCTCAAGGGCCTGGCGTTCTACCGCTCGATCTACTACCTGCCGTCGCTGCTGGGCGCGAGCGTCGCGATCGCCATCCTCTGGCGCCAGGTGTTCGGGGCCGACGGCCTGATCAACCAGGTGCTCGCGTTCTTCGGCATCGAGGGGCAGGGCTGGGTCTCGCACCCGGACTACGCGCTCGGCACGCTCATCGTCCTCAACGTGTGGACGTTCGGCGCCCCGATGGTCATCTTCCTGGCGGGTCTGCGCCAGGTCCCGACGATGTACTACGAGGCGGCCGCGATCGACGGCGCGGGCAGGCTGCGCCAGTTCCGCAACATCACGGTGCCGCTGCTCACGCCGATCATCTTCTTCAACCTCGTGCTCCAGCTCATCGGAGCCTTCCAGACGTTCACGCAGGCGTACATCGTCTCGGGCGGCACGGGCGGGCCCGTCGACTCGACGCTCTTCTACACGCTCTACCTCTACGAGAAGGGCTTCGGCTCCTTCGAGATGGGCTACGCGTCGGCGATGGCCTGGTTCCTGCTCCTCATCATCGCGGGCATGACCGCGGTGAACTTCGTCGCCTCCAAGTACTGGGTCTTCTACGATGACTGACGCTCCCGTGCGCCGTGCGGCGCCCTCCGACTCCCCTGCCGCCCCGTCCAGCGGGGCCGCCGGCCGCGGCACCCCGAGCCTCTCCGAGGTCGCGGCCGCCTACCCCGACCCCCCGGCACGCCGTCGGCCGGCAGGCCCGCGCCTGCGGCGCCTCGGCAAGCACGTCGCTCTCGTGGTGTTCGGCTTCGTCATGCTGTATCCGCTGCTGTGGATGCTGGCGAGCTCGTTCAAGCCGACGGCGCTGATCTTCCGCGAGCCCGGCCTCATCCCCACCGAGTGGGACTTCAGCAACTACACCGAGGGCTGGAACGCGCTGCTGGACCCGTTCGGCCACTACCTGCTCAACTCGGCGATCGTGGTGCTCGGCTCGGTGCTCGGCAACCTCGTGTCGTGCTCGATGGCGGCCTACGCGTTCGCCCGCCTGAAGTTCCGCGGCCGGAACCTGTGGTTCGCGGTGATGCTGATGTCGATCATGCTGCCGATCCACGTGATCATCGTGCCGCAGTACATCCTGTTCTCGTCGCTGTCGTGGATCAACACGTTCCTGCCGCTCATCGTGCCGAAGCTGCTGGCCACCGACGCGTTCTTCATCTTCCTCATGGTGCAGTTCTTCCGCGGCATCCCGAAGGAGCTCGACGAGGCCGCCCGGCTCGACGGCTGCGGGCACGGGCGCATCTTCCTGCGGATCATGCTGCCGCTGTCGCTGCCGGCTCTCGCGACGACGGCGATCTTCACCTTCATCTGGACCTGGAACGACTTCTTCAGCCAGCTGATCTTCCTCACCAAGCCCGACATGTACACCGTGCCGATCGCGCTGCGCACCTTCGTGGACGCCACGAGCAACAGCTCGTGGGGCCCGCTGTTCGCGATGTCGATCGTCTCCCTCATCCCGGTGTTCCTCGTCTTCCTGTTCGGCCAGAAGTACCTGGTCAAGGGCATCGCCACCACCGGCATCAAGTAGCGCTCAACGAGTTCGAAGGAGAACCTCATGCGAGTCACCATCCACCGGCGCACGCGACGCGGCGTCGCGCTGGTCGCGCTCATGGCGAGCGGCGCGCTCGCCCTCTCGGCCTGCTCCGGCGATTCGGGGGCGATGCCGAACGACGACGGCGGGGGCGACGGCGACGTCGAGATCCGCTACGCCTGGTGGGGGTCGGACGACCGCCACCAGACCACGCAGGAGATCATCGACCTGTTCGAGGAGAAGAACCCCGGCATCACGGTCACCCCGGACTTCACCGACTGGGACGGGTACTGGGACAAGCTCGCGACCGCCACGGCCGCCGGGGACACGCCGGACGTGATCACCCAGGAGGAGCGGTACCTGTCGGAGTACGCCAGCCAGGACATCGTCGCCGACCTGGGCGAGCTCGGCGTCGACACGTCCGAGATCCCGGCCGAGACCCTCGCCACCGGCACCATCGACGACACGCTCTACGGCGTCGCCACCGGCGTCAACGCGTACGCGATGGTGGCCGACCCGCAGATCTTCGCCGACGCGGGCGTCGAGATGCCGGACGACACCACCTGGACGTGGGAGGACTACGTCGACGTTGCCGGCAAGCTCTCGAAGGGCGCCGGCGACGGCGTGTGGGGCACGCAGGACTACGGCTTCAACGAGGCCGGCCTCGCCGTCCTCGCCCGGCAGAAGGGCGAGACGCTCTACACCCCGGACGGTGAGCTCGGCCTGTCGAAGGAGACCGTCGCGGAGTTCTTCCAGGTCTCGCTCGACCTGATGGCGAACGAGGGGCAGCCCGACGCCTCCCGGTCGGTCGAGTACCAGAACGCCGGGCCCGAGGGCTCGCTGCTCGGGACGAACGCCGGCGCCATGGGCGTGTGGTGGTCGAACCAGCTCGGCGCCCTGTCCGACGCCTCCGGCCGCGAGCTCGAGCTGCTGCGGCTGCCGGGCGAGTCCCAGTTCGAGCGGACGGGCATGTACTTCAAGCCCGCGATGTACTACTCGATCTCGGCGACGACGGAGCACCCGGAGGAGTCGGCCAAGTTCGTCGACTTCCTGCTCAACGACCCCGAGGTGGCGGCGCTGCAGCTCACCGACCGTGGCCTGCCCTCCAACACGACCGTGCGCGAGTCGATCCTGCCCGAGCTCACGGCCGCCGACCAGAAGGTCGCCGAGTTCATGGAGGGCCTCGAGTCCGACGTCGTCGACAACCCGCCCGTCCCGCCGCAGGGCTCGAGCGAGATGCAGGACATCATGATCCGCATCAACACCGAGGTGCTCTTCGGCAACCTGACGCCGGACGAGGCCGCCGACGCCTTCCTCAAGGGCGTCGGGGCGGCGATCGGCGGCTGACCGCCGCACCCCGCCGAGAGGCGTTCCGGGGGGCCGGAGCTCGAGAGGAGCTCCGGCCCTCCGGCGTGTGCGCCGGCGTTCCCGGCCCGCCCACGCGCCGTCCGATTCCCGCCAGCGCCGACCGTGGCCGGGCGCCCATGCTGGGGTGGCGGCTCCGCAGGGGCCCGCGCAGCACCCCGCAGACGGAGAGGACTCGCAGTGAAGATCGCACTCGTCACCGGCGCCAACCGGGGGATCGGGCTCGCCGTGGCCCGCCGGCTCGCCCGCGACGGCATCCACGTGGTGGTCGCCGCCCGTAGCGACGACGCCGGCCGGGCCGCAGCCGACCTCCTGCGGAGCGAGGGAGGCCGGGCCAGCAGCGTGCGGCTGGACGTCACCGACCCGGAGCAGGCCCGGGCCGCGGCGGCGGTCGTCGCCCAGCAGCTCGGGCGGCTCGACGTCCTGGTGAACAACGCCGGGGTGCTGCCGGAGGCCACGGCCCGGCCGGCGGAGGTGGTGGACGCCGGCCTGTTCCGGGCCACCTACGACACGAACGTGCTCGGTCCGGTCGTGGTGACGGAGGCGTTCCTCCCGCTGCTGCGCCGCAGCCCGGCGGGCCGGATCGTCAACGTCTCGTCGCGGATGGGGTCGCTCGCCGACCAGCAGGACCCGGCCTCCCCCTACTACTCGACGGTGGTGCCGGCCTACCAGTCGTCCAAGGCCGCCCTCAACGGGCTCACGGTGGCGCTCGCGAAGGCGCTCGCCGACACACCCATCAAGGTCACGTCCGTGTGCCCGGGGTTCGTGCAGACGGATCTCGCGCCCATGGCCCGGGAGCAGGCGCCGCTGACGGCGGACGCCGCCGCCGAGGTGGTGCACCGGGCGGCGACGCTGTCCGGCTCGGCGCCGTCCGGGACGTTCGTCGACGCCGTGGGGCCGGTGCCGTGGTGAGCCGCGGGTTGGTGAGCCGCGGGTGGTGAGCCGCGCCGGCGGCTCAGGGTTCCACGACCCGCGCGACGACGGCGCAGCGGTCGTCGTGCGGGGCGGCGCCGGTCGCCGCCCGGGCGAGCAGGTGGCGCAGGGCGTCGCGCTCGGCGGGCTCCAGCCCGGCGAGCAGCCGGTCCTCGGCGGCACGGACCCGGGCGTCCAGGTCGGCGAGGACGGCCCGGCCGTGGTCGGTCACCGCGATGCGGCGCGCGCGCCGGTCGGCGGGGTCGGGACGGCGTTCGACGAGGTCGCACCCGACGAGCTCGTCGAGCAGATAGGTCATCACGGTGCGGTCGATGCCGAGGCGGGCGGCGAGCGCGGCCTGGGTGGGCGGCGCCTCGCGGGTCACGGCCGAGAGGACCTCGTAGCCGCGGCCGCCGTGCGGCACGTCGACGCACGCGGCCGTCACCTCGGCGCTCCACTCGCGCAGGAGCGCGGCCAGCGACCAGCCCAGCGGGGAGGGGCCGGCGCCGGTCGCGGTGGTCGCGGGGGCCGTGGCGGTCATCCCGTCATCCTACGGGAATGCGCGGTCGGCCAGAAGAGTTGCCGCTGATATCGTCTGTCCAGCAGACGATCTCCCGCCGGACGGGAGCGCCCTCCCGCGAAAGGCACGGCATGACGGACTACGGCCACGACCTGGTCTTCGGAACGTTCCACACCCCGACGAACCGCGACCCGCAGGCGCCGGTGCGCCTGGCACGGCTGGCCGAGTCCGCCGGCCTGGACCTCGTGACGTTCCAGGACCACCCGTACCAGCCCGCCTTCCTCGACACGTGGACGCTGCTGTCGTGGGTGGCGGCGCAGACCGAGCGGGTCACCGTCGCGGGCAACGTGCTGAACCTGCCGCTGCGGCCCCCGTCCGTGCTGGCCCGCGCCGTCGCGTCGCTCGACCTGCTCTCGGGCGGGCGCGCCGCGCTCGGCCTCGGCGCCGGCGGGTTCTGGGACCCGATCGTGGGGATGGGCGGCACCCGGCTGACCCCCGGCGAGTCCGTCGACGCGCTCGACGAGGCGCTCGACGTCATCCGCGGCCTCTGGGACACGTCCGAACGCCGTGGGCTGCGGGTGGACGGGAAGCACCACCGCGTCGAGGGCGCGAAGCGCGGACCGGCGCCCGCCCACGACGTCCCGATCTGGCTCGGTGCCCTCAAGCCCCGCATGCTGCGCCTCATCGGCCGCAAGGCCGACGGCTGGCTGCCGTCGCTGGCCTACCTCAAGGACGGCGACCTGCAGCGCGGGCACGCGATCATCGACGAGGCGGCGGCCGCCGCCGGCCGGCACCCGGCCGAGGTGCGCCGGCTGCTGAACGTGCAGGGCGCGCTCGCCCCGAGCCGCCAGGGCTTCCTGCAGGGCCCGGTGGAGCAGTGGGTGGAGGAGCTGTCGACGCTCGCCCTCGCCGACGGGATCGGCACGTTCGTCCTGGCGACCGACGACCCGGACACGGTCCAGGTCTTCGGCCAGGAGATCGCCCCTGCCGTGCGGGAGGCGGTCGCGCGCGAGCGGGCGACGACGGGCACCGCGCCCGCGGCGACCCGGCGCGGGGAGCGGGCGATCACGCTGCGCCGGCCCGGCATCGACTACGCCGCGGTGCCGGCCGCCCTCGCGACGACCGCCGTCGAGCCCGGCGACCGCGCCTACGACACGGTGCGCCACAACTACCTGCGCTCGGGCGCGCCCGGGCTGGTGCTGCGGCCGGGCAGCGCCGCCGAGGTCGCCGAGGCCGTGACCTGGGCCCGCTCGCAGGACGTCCCGCTCGGGGTCCGCTCGGGCGGGCACGGCATCAGCGGCCGGTCGACCAACGACGGCGGGATCGTCGTCGACCTGGGTCGTCTCGACGGGATCGACGTCGTCGACGAGGCCGCCCGGCGCGTGCGGATCGGCGCCGGCGCCACCTGGGGCCGGGTCGCGGAGACCCTCGCCCCCCGGGGCTGGGCCATCAGCTCGGGCGACTACGGCGGCGTGGGCGTCGGCGGCCTCACCACCGCGGGCGGCGTCGGCTTCCTCGGCCGCACCTACGGGCTGACGATCGACCACGTCGTCGCCGCCGAGGTCGTCACCGCCGACGGCCGCGTGGTGCGCGCCGCCGCCGACGAGAACCCCGACCTGTTCTGGGGCCTGCGCGGGGCGGGCGGCAACCTCGGCGTCGTCACGTGGGTCGAGATCGAGGCGATGGAGCTGGGCAACGAGCAGGGCAGCGTCGTGTTCTCGCAGATGACGCTGGACGCCACCGACGTCGCGGGCGTGCTGGAGCGCTGGGGCGGCGTCGTCGAGTCCGCGCCGCGCGAGCTGACGAGCTTCCTGATCCTCAGCCCCGGGCGTCGCGGGCGCCTCGCGGACGGCAGCGACGACCAGGGCCCCGTGGCCCAGCTCATGACGGTATGGGCCGGGGACGACACCGACGCCGCCGTCGAGCAGCTCGAGCGGCTCGCGACCGCGGGCCCGCTGCTCGGGCACCAGGCGTACCTGCTGCCGTACTCGGGCGTGGTGCAGGCCGGCGACAAGCACCACGCCGGCGGCGGTGACCCGGCCGTGCGGTCGGGCCTGGTGGAGCACCTGGACGCCGCGACCGCGCAGGCGTTCGCCAAGCTCGCCCTGTCGGGGGAGGCGTACTTCCTCCAGGTGCGCGCCACCGGCGGGGCGGGGAACGACGTCGAGGCGGGCGCGACGGCGTACGCGCACCGGCACCAGAACTTCCTGCTGTCGGCGATGTCGTCGTCGCAGGAGCGGCTCGACGCCGCGTGGGACTCCGTGATGGAGCCGCACGTCGACGGGCTCTACCTGTCGTTCGACACCGACACCCGCCCGGAGCGGCTGACCGACGCCTTCCCGGAGCCCACCCTCGCGCGGCTGCGCGAGGTGAAGCGGGACTGGGACCCGGACAACGTCTTCCGCGCGAACTTCCCGGTGCCGCCGGCGGGCCCGCAGGGCTGACGGTCAGCCGGCGTCGGCGTGCCCCAGGCCCGCCGCCACCGAGAAGAGCGCGGCGCCGACCGCGACCAGGCCGAGCATCGCCCCGACGAGCCCGCGCGCGATCCCGGGCCGACCGTCACGCTCGGCGACGCGGATGCCGACCGAGCCGAGCGCGACCGCACCCACCCCGACCGGGACGGCGATCCAGTCGCCGACGACGGGCAGGACGGCGCAGACGAGCGCCGCCACGCCCAGCGCGACCGCCCACTCGGCCGAGCGCGGTGCCTCCGGGCGTGCCCGCTCGTCGTCGTCCATCACGCTGCCTCCCCGCCGCGCGGGTTCCGCACCCGCGCCGGGGACCATGATGCCGCCTCGGCGGAGCGCGCGGCCCGGTACGCGCCGTCCGGCGCCGGCGCTCCGGCCGTGCCACTCACGCTCCGGCCGTGCCACTCACGCTCCGGCCGTGCCACTCATCGGTCGGGGCCGGCTGCAAGGATGGGCGCATGCCTCTCGCCCCCCGGTACGCAGCCGACGACGCCCGCTACGAGACCATGACCTACCGCCGCACCGGCCGCTCGGGGCTGGACCTGCCCGCCCTGTCCCTGGGCCTGTGGCACAACTTCGGCGACACGACCCCCTTCGACACCCAGCGTGCCGTGCTGCGCCGCGCGTTCGACCTCGGCGTCACGCACTTCGACCTGGCCAACAACTACGGCCCGCCCTACGGCTCGGCGGAGGAGAACTTCGGGCGCCACCTGGCGAAGGACTTCCGCCCGTACCGCGACGAGCTCGTCATCTCCACCAAGGCGGGCTACGACATGTGGCCCGGCCCGTACGGCGACCACGGCTCGCGCAAGTACCTGCTGTCCTCCCTCGACCAGTCGCTGACCCGCATGGGCCTCGACCACGTGGACGTCTTCTATCACCACCGGCCCGACCCCTCGACTCCGCTGACCGAGACGATGGGCGCCCTCGCGTCCGCCGTCCAGCAGGGCAAGGCGCTGTACGTGGGCGTCTCGAACTACTCGCCGTCGCGCACGCGCGACGCGGCCCGGATCCTGGCCGACCTCGGCGTGCCGCTGCTCATCCACCAGCCCAGCTACTCGATGTTCAACCGGAACGTCGAGATCGCCGACCGGGACGACGCCTACGACGGGCACCAGAGCGAGTCGCTGCTCGACGCCGTCGAGGACCTGGGCGTCGGCACCATCGTCTTCTCGCCGCTGCAGCAGGGGCTGCTCACGGGCCGGTACCTGTCCGGTGCCGCGCCGGAGGGCTCGCGGGCGGCGCGCAGCGACTCGCCGTTCCTGTCGTCGTCGAACCTCACCGAGACCTACCTGGAGCGGGCACGGGCGCTGAACGCGATCGCCGAGGGGCGCGGGCAGAGCCTCGCCCAGCTCGCCCTCAGCTGGGTGCTGCGCGACCCGCGCGTCACGTCCGCGCTGATCGGGGCGTCGAGCGTGGCGCAGCTCGAGGACAACGTCGCGGCCCTGGCCGCCGGCCCGCTCACCGACGACGAGGTCGCCGCCATCGAGCCGCACGCCGTGGACGGCACCGGGCGCTAGCCCCGAGGGGCAGCCGCGCGGCGGGGGCAGGAGGGGCGATGGGCGTGTGCTGGTTCGTCGGGCTGACGACGCTCGACGTCGTGCACCGGGCCGCGGCCCGGCCCGGCCGGGACGAGAAGGTGACCGCCTCCCGGCAGGACGTCGCCGCGGGCGGCCCGGCCGCGAACGCCGCGGTGACCGCCGCGGCGCTCGGCGAGCGGGCCGTGCTGGTGAGCGCGCTCGGCGGCGGCCCCGTGGCGTCGGCCGCGCGCGCCGACCTGGAGGCGCACGGCGTGCGGGTGCACGACGTCGTGCCCGCGGGGGAGGACTTCCCGCTCGCCGTGTCCGCGGTGCTCGTGCACGAGGAGACGGGGGAGCGGTCCGTCGTGTCGGCCGACGCCGCGCTCGCCTCCGCCCCGGCTCCCGGGCCCGAGGAGCTGGGGGCGCTGCCCGCGCCGGACGTCGTCCTGCTCGACGGGCACCACCCCGCCCTCGCGCGTGCCGTCCTCGCGTTCCTCGCCGCGGCCGGGGCCCGGCCGCTGGTCGTGCTGGACGCCGGCCGGTGGCGGCCGGTGTTCTCCGAGCTGCTGGCGGTGGCCGACGTCGCGGCGCTGTCCGCCGTCTTCACGGTGCCCGGTCACGACGACGCCGTGGCCGGGGCGACGGCGCTCGGCGCCCGCCGGGTCGTCGTCACGCACGGCGCGGAGCCCGTGGAGTGGCACGGCGACGGGCGCTCCGGGACGGTCGACGTGCCGGTCGCCCGGGCCCGGGACACCCTCGGTGCCGGCGACGCCTTCCACGGGGCGCTCGCGGCCGCCCTCGCGCAAGGGGCCGCGCTGCCCGACGCGTGCACCGCGGCCGCGCGGGTCGCCAGCACCCGCGTCGCGCACGTCGGGCCGCGCGCCTGGCTCGCCGCCCTCGCCCGCTGAGCCGCGCCGACCGGGGACGAACCCGCTGCTCCGGATGCACTTCCGGACCCCTCGTGGCAGCGTCGCCGGGGATCGAGGAAGGGCGAGGCTCGTATGGACGTCGACGTGACCGGGGTCGGACAGGCGGTGTCGACGGGCACGCTGCCCGGCTGGGACCGGGTCGAGCAGCTGGTCCGGGAGGCGTACGAGCGCTACCGCGGGCACGACGACGGGGTGGTGGCCGACTACATCCCGGTGCTCGCGGAGGCCGACCCCGCATGGTTCGGGCTGTGCGTGGCCGAGTCGGGCGGCCAGGTGCACGGGGCCGGCGACGAGGACGTCGAGTTCTCCGTCCAGTCGATCTCCAAGGCGTTCGTGTACGCGCTGGTCTGCGAGGCGTTCGGGCACCAGGACGTGCTCGACCGGGTCGGCGTGAACGGCACCGGCCTGCCGTTCAACTCGGTGATGGCGATCGAGCTCCACCAGGGCCACCCGATGAACCCGATGGTCAACGCGGGCGCGCTGGCCACGACGGCCATGGTCCCCGGCGCGACCCCGGCCGAGCAGTGGGAGCACGTGCGCACGGGCCTGTCCCGGTTCGCGGGCCGCCAGCTCGAGCTCGACGGCGTCGTGTACCGGTCCGAGTCCGAGACGAACACGCGCAACAAGGCGATCGCGCGGCTGCTGCAGAGCTACGGACGGATCGAGGCCGACCCGCTCCAGGTCGTGGACGTGTACACGCGGCAGTGCGCCCTGCGGGTCACGGCCCGCGACCTCGCCGTCATGGGCGCCACCCTGGCCGACGGCGGCGTCAACCCGATCACGGGCGAGCGCGTCGTGAGCGCACACGTGTGCCGCGACACTCTCGCCGTGCTCGCCGCCACGGGCATGTACGAACGGTCGGGGGAGTGGCTCTTCGAGATCGGGCTGCCGGCCAAGTCCGGCGTCGCCGGCGGGATCGTCGCCGTCGCGCCCGGCAAGGGCGCGATCGGCACGTTCTCCCCGCCCCTCGACCCGGCCGGCAACAGCGTGCGGGGCCAGCGGGCCACCGCCTACCTCTCGCGCACCCTCGGCCTCAACGTCTTCGCGTCGTCCGTCCACGTCGACGAGCGGCAGCCCGCGACCGAGCACGAGGAGGGGACCGCATGACCGACGCCACGACCACCCACGACGTCCCGACCACGGAACGACGGTCCTGGGTCCCGATGGTGGGCCTGTTCCTCGCGCAGGTGCTCATGTCGTTCAACGTGGCGGCGCTGCCCGTGTCGCTCGGCGGGATGGTCGCCGACTTCGGCGTCCCGCCCACCGTCGTGAGCTCGACGATCGTGGTCTACGGGCTCGTCGTCGCCGCGCTCGTCATGACGGGCGCGAAGCTCGGGCAGCGGATCGGCTGGGTCGTCGTGTTCCGGGTCGTCGTCGTCGCGTTCGCGGCGTCCGCCCTGATGATGATCTTCTCGCCGACGGTCGGCTGGGCGATCGCAGGGCAGGCTGTCGCGGGTGCGTCGGCGGCGATCATCGTGCCCGCCCTGGTCGCGCTCATCGCCGAGAACTACCACGGTCCCCAGCAGGCGACGGCGATCGGCTCGCTCGGGTCGGCCCGCGCCATCTCGGGCGTGAGCGCCTTCTTCATCGGCGGTGCGCTCGGCACGCTGGTCGGCTGGCGCCCGGTCTTCGGCATCGTGCTGGCGCTCGCGGTGGCGGTCTTCGTGCTCAGCTTCCGGCTGCGTTCGGACCGGGGCGACCCCGGCATCCGGATCGACCTCGTCGCCGCGATGCTCATCGGCGCGGCGATCGTGCTGCTCACGCTCGGCTTCAACAACCTCAACGCGTGGGGTCTCCTCGTCGCGAAGCCGGGCGCGCCGTTCGACCTGGTCGGGATCTCGCCGGCCCCGGTGCTCGTCGTGGTGGGCGTCGTGCTCGGCCAGGCTTTCTTCTGGTGGACCCGGCGCCGGACGGCCGCCGGCAAGGTGCCGCTCGTCGACCTGAGCGTGCTCGGGCGCCCGAGCGAACGCGCCGCCGTGTACGCGATGTTCGTCGTCGTGGCCCTCGAGGCCGCGCTGAACTTCACCGTGCCGCTGTACATCCAGATCGTGCAGGGGCGCACCCCGTTCGACACGTCCCTCGCGATGATGCCGTTCAACCTCACGGTGTTCGTCACGGCCACCCTCGTCGTGCGCTTCTACAAGCGGTACCCGCCGCGCGTCATCGGCGTGTTCGGCTTCACCCTCACCACCGTCGCCCTGGTCTGGCTCGCGTTCGTCGTCACGAACAACTGGGAGACGCTGCCCACGATCCTCGGCCTCTTCGTCTTCGGGGTCGGGCAGGGCGCGCTCGTGACCCTGGTGTTCAACGTGCTCGTCACCGCCGCGCCGAAGCGGCTCGCGGGCGACGTCGGCTCGATCCGCGGGACCACGCAGAACCTGGCGTCGGCGGTCGGCACCGCGGTCGCGGGCGCCCTCCTCGTGACGATCCTCGGCATCGGCGTGGGGCGCGCGGTGACCGAGCACCCGGAGCTGCCGCCGTCGCTCGTCGCGCAGGTGGACCTGGACAACGTCAACTTCGTCAGCAACGACGACCTGCGGTCCGTGCTCGACGGCACGGACGCGACCCCGGCGCAGGTCGACGCCGCGGTGGAGGTCAACGAGGACGCCCGGCTCGACACCCTCCGGCTCGGCCTGCTGATCCTCGGCGGCGTCAGCGCGACCGCCATTCTGCCTGCCAGCCGGCTGCCCCGGTACCGGCCCGACGAGATCCCCGACCCGAGCCCGGCCGCAGGCCCGGACCCGTCGCGATAGGAGGGGGCCCCGCATGGCACCCGAGGCACCCACGACCCCGTCCGTCCCCGCGGGCGGCGCCGTCGACACGCACGCGCACGTCTACCCCGCCGTCTACCTGGACCGGCTGGAGCGCATCGGGGTCGACCCGGCGACCACGGCCATCGCGCGGGGGCTCGGGGCCGACTCCACCGACGAGGACGTCTCCGAGCGGCTGCGGGACATGGACCGGGCCGGGGTCGGGGTGCAGGTGCTCGCGGTGACGCCGCAGAGCCCCGGCGGCGTCGAGCCGGGCCCGTCGCTCGACGCAGCCCGATGGGTCAACGACGAGTACGCGCGGCTTCTCGCGGCCCACCCGGACCGCTTCGCGGCCTACGGCGCGCTGCCGCTGCCCCATGTCGCCGCCGCGCTGGCCGAGATCCCGCGCCTGTTCGACGAGCTGGGCTTCGCCGGCGTCTCGCTGCCGACGGTGCTGCCCGGGGGACGCACCCTCGCCGACCCGCGCCTCGACGAGGTGTGGTCCGCGCTCGACGAGCGCTCCGCCGTCGTCAACCTGCACGCCACCGGGTCCGGCGCCCGCTCCGACCTGATCACCGACCACGGCCTGGTGTGGGTGAACGGCGCGCCCGTCGAGGACGCGGTCGCGGTGCTCCAGCTGCTCAAGGCCGACCTACCGCGCCGGTTCCCACGCGTCCGGCTGCACGTGGCACACCTCGCCGGCGACCTGCCGTTCCTCGCCCAGCGCCTCGAGGACAACTACGAGGACTGGGGCGCGTTCCCCTCCTCGCCGCTCGGCGCGCTGCGGCGGATGTGGTTCGACGCCGCGAACTTCCACGAGCCGTCGCTCGCCCTCGCGGTCGAGACGCTCGGGGCGAGCCGGATCCTGGCCGGGTCGGACCACCCGTACTTCCGCGGCGCGAAGTATCGCCGGGCGTTCGACTACGTCCGCACGTCGCGCCTCGCGGAACAGGACGTCCGCGCGGTCCTGCACGGCAACGCCCGGGCCCTCTACGGCGCCGCCGTCGCGGCGCCGTGAGGCAGGCTCAGGCCGTCCGGTGCAGCATGCCCGCATCGACCGGGGCGACGAACGGCTCCCCGCGGGTCCACCGGCCGACCTCGTCCACCGCGAAGGCGCCCAGGCGGTGCAGCTCACCGCCCAGCGACCCGGCGACGTGCGGGGTGAGCAGCACGTTCGGGTGGTCGTACAGCGGCGAGTCGGCGGGCAGCACCTCCGGCGTCGTCACGTCGAGCACGGCGTGCAGGCGGCCGGCCACGACGGCCGCGGTGAGCGCGTCGGTGTCGACCAGGGCGCCGCGGGCGGTGTTCACCAGCGTGGCGCCGTCGCGCATCGCCCCGAGCCGGCGGGCGTCCATCAGGTGCCGGGTCTCCGGCAGGTCGGGCGCGTGCAGCGACACGACGTCGCTCGTCGCGACCAGCGTGTCGAGGTCGACCAGCCGCGCGCCGAGCTCCGCGGCGGTCGCGGCGTCGACATAGGGGTCGCTGAGCAGCAGGTCGAGGTCGTAGGGGGCGAGCAGCCCGAGCACGCGCCGCCCGATCGTGGAGGCGCCGACCACCCCGACGGTGCGCCGGTAGTTCCCCGCGTCGCCGACGAGGGCGTCCCAATCCTCCGCGCGCCGGTGCTCGCGGTAGCGGGCCGCGACCGGCCAGACGCGCTTGTTCGCGAGCAGGACCGTCGCGACCGTGTACTCGGCGACCGGGGTCGCATTGACGCCGGCGGCAGTGCTGACCGGGATGCCGGCGACCCAGAACTCCGGTGGCAGGTGGTGCTTCACCGACCCCGCCGCGTGCACGACGGCGCGCAGCCGCGGGGCACCCTGCAGCACCTCGCGGGTGACGGGCGGGCAGCCCCACCCGGTGAGGAGCACGTCGGTGCGCGAGAGCACGGTGCGCGACGCGTCCGAGCCCAGGTCGTGCAGCACCTCGTCCTCGACGCGGGCGACCGCCCGCAGCCGGTCCAGGTCCTCGGGAGCGAACAGCCGCTCGCGCAGGCCGGGCTGCATCGCGAACGCCACCGTCGTCGGGCCCCGTCGCTCGTCCATGAGGCGGGAGCATAACGAGGCCGGCGGCACGGCCGCTTGCCCGGGCACGTGGTCCCGGGTTGACTCGTCGTCCCGGACGGCGACGACGAGGGGGACCCGTGACCGACCCGGCACCAGGCAGGACGGACCTCGCCCCGATCACCGGGTGGACCCGCGAGCGGTGGGCGGCGCTCGCGGACCGCATGCTGCTCGCCGTGCGCCCCTTCGCCTCGCCGCACCGCGCGCGGGTCGTGCTCCCTGGCGGGCCCGGCGGCCTGGGGTCGGACGTGGACGCGCTCGAAGGGTTCGCGCGCACGTTCCTGCTGGCAGGGTTCCGGCTGGCCGGCGAGCGCGGCGCCGACCCGCTCGATCTCGCCGGCTGGTACGCCGAGGGCCTCGCGGCCGGCACCGACCCGGCGTCGCCCGAGCGCTGGCTGCGCCCCGACGAGCACGGGCAGGCGAAGGTCGAGGCGGCGTCGATCGCGCTGGTCCTCGACCTGACGCGGCCGTGGCTGTGGGACCGGCTCGACGACCGGGTCCGGCAGCAGGTGGTCGACTACCTGGCGACGGTCGTCGGGGACGACGGCTATGCGGACAACAACTGGGTGTGGTTCCGGATCGTCGTGGAGCAGTTCCTGCGGTCCGTCGGCGGCCCGTGGTCCCTCGAGGACATGGAGCGCGACCTCGCCCGGCACGAGGACTTCGTGCGCGCCGACGGCTGGTACTCCGACGGACCGCAGCGCTCCTACGACCACTACGCCGGGTGGGCCATGCACCTGTACCCGGTGCTGTGGTCGCGGATGACGGGCGCCCGCGCCCTCGCGGCCCAGCGCGAGGGCGCGTACGCCGAACGCCTCGACCGGTTCCTCCAGGACGCCGTGCACCTCGTCGGCGCCGACGGGTCGCCGCTGGTGCAGGGCCGCAGCCTGGTCTACCGCTTCGCCGCCGCCGCCCCGTTCTGGGTGGGGGCGCTCGCGGAGGTGCCGAGCACCTCGCCCGGGCTGCTGCGCCGGGCGGCGTCCGGGGTCCTCGGTCACTTCACGGCCCGCGGCGTCCCCGACGAGCGCGGCCTGCTCACGCTCGGCTGGCACCACGAGTGGCCCGCGATGGCGCAGTTCTACTCGGGCCCCGGGTCGCCGTACTGGGCGAGCAAGGGGATGCTCGGGCTCGCGCTGCCGGCCGACCACCCGGCGTGGACCGCGGTCGAGGAGCCGCTGCCCGTCGAGACCGGCGACCGGCTGCTGCTGGTCCGCGCCCCCGGCTGGGCCGTCTCCGCGACCCGGGCCGACGGCGTCGTGCGGGTCCACAACCACGGGACGGACCACGCGTCCGAGGGCGACGAGACCGGCGACTCGCCGCTCTACGCCCGGCTCGGTCACTCCACCGCGACGGCGCCGCTGCTCGACGCGGCAGGCTGGGCCGACCCGCTCGACCAGTCCGTCGTCCTGCTGGACGCGGCCGGGCGGGCCACGCACCGCAGCGGGTTCCGCACGCTCGAGGCGCGCCTCGTCGACGGGGCCGACCGGGCCGAGGGCGCCGACCGGGCCGAGACCGACGGCGGTCGCGCCGCGGTGCTCGCCTCGCGGGCCCGCGCGCACTGGCTGGACCCGGACGAGTCCGCGCCGCAGCACGGGGCCGGTCGGCCGGGCGTCGCGCACGTCGCGGGCACCGTCACCACGGTGAGCGTGGTGCGCGGAGCATGGGAGGCGCGGCTCGTCCGGGTGG
This sequence comes from Isoptericola cucumis, assembly GCF_014635665.1. Classification (GTDB taxonomy): domain Bacteria; phylum Actinomycetota; class Actinomycetes; order Actinomycetales; family Cellulomonadaceae; genus Isoptericola; species Isoptericola cucumis. Next base: position 67,186 of record NZ_BMDG01000001.1, on the reverse strand, counting down.
AGGACGCCGCCCCCGGCGCGGTGTCGCTGCGCGTCGGCGGCTGGCCGGTCAGCGGCACGGTCGTGAGCACGGTGGGGGAGCACGCGGTGCGGGTGGACGGCACGCTGTCCACGCTCGTGCCCGTGACGCCGGGTCTCGTCCCGGACGTCGCGAGGGCCGACGACGCCACCCCGCTCGGGCCTCGCACGGCGACGCCGGTCGTGACGTCGCCCGTGCAGGTGGGCGCCTGGTGCGTCGTGGTCGTCGGGCTGCACGGGCAGGGTGCGGTCGAGGACGAAGGTGCGCGCGACGACGTGCCGGAACCGCCGCACGCCACGGTCCAGGACGGCGAGGTCACCGTCCGCTGGCCCGACGGCGCGCGGACGCGCGCCGCGCTGCCGTCGTCGTGACGTCCGGGCGCCGGCGGCCACGGCGCCGGCGGCTCACAGCTCCCGGCGCGCCCGGTCGATGAGGGGCTGGATGCGGTACGGGATGAGCTCCCCCATGGACAGGGACGTCTCGGTGCGCTCGACGCCGTCGATGGCGAGGATCGCGGCGTCGATGCGGAAGAGGTGGTCGGTGTCGCGGCACACGACCTGGACGCGCAGGTCCGCGGTCCCGCTGCGGCCGAACGCCTGCACGACCTCGGGGATGCCGGTGAGGGCGTCGACGATGCGACCGAGCTCCTTCTGCCGCACCTCGACCTCGAGGAACGCCGTCAGCGGGTGGCCGAGGAAGTGCGGGTCGATGCGCCGGTCGAAGCTGAGGAACGCGCCGGACTCCTCGAGCCGGCCCAGCCGCGCGTGCACGGTGTTGCGCGACAGCTTCAGGCGCTCGGCCAGGGCGGCGATCGTGGCCCGGGGATCGTCGGCGAGAGCTGCCAGAAGGCTCAGGTCCACGGCGTCGTAGCTGCGCACATCGACCAGCCTAGCCGGGGGGTGCTGAGCACTCTGCCCAACGGGGACGACGGTGCTGGTCGTGGGCTGTGAGCGGCGTTACGTTCGCGGTATCCGGGGCTCGCCGAGGAGCCCCGCGACGAGCGAGGTGAGGCGACGATGCCCGACACCATGGGCCGATCGGCGCGAGGCGACCTGTCACGAGCGGGACGCGCACGCACCGGGAACGACACGACCGACACGACTGACACGAGCGGCGCGACGAGCCCGGACGGCGCCGTCGGCTCCGGCAGGGACGAGAAGGTCGACGCGCAGGTCGTCGGTCTCCTGGACGCCGACGGCGTCCGCCACCGGGACCCGGAGCTGGACCGGTGGCTTGCCGACGTGGACGCCGGCACCGACGAGGCGGACGCGACGCTGCTGCGGCTGTACTCCGACATGGTGACCGCGCGACGTCTCGACACGGAGGCGACGGCCCTGCAGCGCCAGGGCGAGCTCGCGCTGTGGCCGCCGCTGCTGGGGCAGGAGGCCGCCCAGGTGGGCTCCGCCCACGCGATGCGCGAGGACGACTTCGTGTTCTCGAGCTACCGCGAGCACGCGGTCGCGCTGGTGCGCGGGGTGACGCCGCAGCAGCTGACGCCCGTGTGGCGCGGGGTGACCGCCTCCGGGTGGGACCCGTACAGCGTGGGCATGGCGACGCCGCAGGTGATCATCGGCGCGCAGACGCTGCACGCGGTCGGGTACGGCTTCGGCATCCTGTGCGACGCCGAGCGCGAGCCCGCCGGCGCGCCCGGCGACGGCACGGCCGCCGTCGTCGCCTACTTCGGCGACGGGGCGATCAGCCAGGGCGACGTCAACGAGGCGTTCGTCTTCGCCGCGACGTGGGCCACGCCCGTGGTGTTCTTCTGCCAGAACAACCAGTGGGCGATCTCGGAGCCGGTGGCGCTCCAGTCGCCGGTGCCGCTCGCCGCGCGGGCCACCGGGTTCGGCATGCCGGGCGTGCGGGTGGACGGCAACGACGTCCTCGCCGTCCTGGCGGTGACCCGTGCCGCGCTGCACCGGGCCCGCACGGGCGGCGGCCCCACGCTCGTCGAGGCCGTGACCTATCGCATGGGGCCGCACACCACCGCTGACGACCCCACCCGGTACCGCGACGCGGACGAGGTCGCCGCCTGGGCGGGCCGCGACCCGGTCGACCGGTTCGCGACGTGGCTGCGCGCCCGCGGCACGCTCACCGACGAGGCCGAGCAGCGGACCCGCGCCGCGGCCGACGACGCGGCCGCGGCCCTGCGGGCCGGCTGCATCGCGACCGTCGACCCGCCGCCGCTGGCGATCTTCGACGAGGTCTACGCGGAGCCGCACGCCGGGCTCGCCGCGCAGCGCGACGCGTACGCGCAGTATCTCGGCTCGTTCGCGGACGAGGACGAGCACGCGGACGCCGCCGGCGACGGCGTGACCAGAGGTGCCCGATGACCACCCTCACGCTCGCGAAGGCCCTCAACGCGGGGCTGCGCCGCGCCATGACCGACGACCCGACGGTGATGGTGCTCGGCGAGGACATCGGCCGCCTCGGCGGCGTCTACCGGGTGACCGACGGGCTGCAGGACGAGTTCGGCACGCGACGGGTGGTCGACACCCCGCTGGCGGAGTCCGGCATCCTCGGCACCGCGATCGGGCTCGCCTACCGGGGCTACCGGCCGGTGGTGGAGATCCAGTTCGACGGCTTCGTCTACGTCGCGTTCGACCAGATCGTCAGCCAGCTCGCCAAGATGCGGCGCCGCACCAACGGCGCCGTGACGCTACCCGTGACCATCCGCATCCCCGTCGCGGGAGGCATCGGCGCGGCCGAGCACCATTCCGAGTCGCCCGAGGCGTACTTCGCCCACACGGCCGGGCTGCGGGTGGTGAGCGTCGCGACGCCGCAGGACGCCGCGACGGTGCTGCGCCAGGCGATCGCCTGCGACGACCCGGTCGTCTTCTTCGAGCCCAAGCGGCGCTACCACCTCAAGGGCGAGGTCGACGCGGACCTGGCGCTGGCGGACGCCGAGCCGATGGGCGCGGCGCGCGTCGTGGCGGCGGGCGACGACGTCACGCTCGTGACGTTCGGGTCGCTGGTGGGCACGGCGCTCGACGCGGCCGTCGCGGCGTCGGACGACGGCGTCTCGGTCGAGGTGATCGACCTGCGCTCGCTGTCGCCGATCGACCACGAGCGGGTCGCCGCCTCGGTGCGGCGCACCGGGCGGCTCGTCGTCGTGCACGAGGGCCCGCGGAACGTGGGCCTCGGCGCGGAGATCGCCGCTACCGTCACCGAACGGTGCTTCGACTTCCTCGAGGCCCCGCCCGTCCGCGTGACCGGCCACGACGTGCCCTACCCGCCGGCACGGCTGGAGACGCACCAGGTGCCCGACCTCGACCGGATCCTCGACGGCGTGGACCGCGTGCTGGGGCGGGTGCCGCTCGCGGCCGCCGGGCCTGCCGGCGCTGCCCGGACGGAGGTGAGGGCATGACGACGCGCGAGTTCCGCCTCCCGGACCTGGGCGAGGGGCTGACGGAGTCCGAGGTCGTCGAGTGGCGCGTCGGCGTCGGCGACACCGTCGAGCTCAACCAGGTGATCGCCGAGGTCGAGACCGCCAAGGCGCTGGTGGAGCTGCCGTCTCCCGTGGCGGGCGTGGTGCGGTCGCTGCACGCCGAGCCCGGCGAGGTCGTGCAGGTCGGCGAGCCGCTCATTACCTTCGACCTCTCCGGCGAGTTGTCAGAGCCACACGAGGGTATGGCCGCACCTGGTTCTGACAACTCTGCGGCGCCGGAGTTGTCAGAGCCACACGTGGGTATGGCGTCACCTGGTTCTGACAGCTCGCAGGAGTCGCCCGAGCCCAACCTCGTGGGCTACGGCGCGCGGCCGGAGCGGGCCGGGCGGCCCCGTCGTCGTCCGCGCCGGTACGCGGAGGTCGGCGCGGTCGGGGTCGCGACGACGACGCAGGCGGGCGACCGTCCCCGGTCGACGCCGGTCGTGCGGGCGCTCGCCCGCGAGCACGGCCTCGACCTCGCCGCCGTCCCCGGCACCGGGCCGCACGGGCGCATCACCCGCGAGGACGTCGAGCAGGCTCGGCACGGCACTACGGGCGGGCTGAACGGGCGCGCCCGGCCGGCCGGCGAGACGCGCACCCCGGTGCGCGGCGTGCGCAAGCACACGGCGGCGGCGATGGTCGCGAGCGTGGCGGTCCCGCAGGCCACGGTCTTCCTCACGGTCGACGTCACGGCGAGCACGGAGCTGCTCGCCCGGCTGCGCACCCGCCGGGACACCCGCGGGACGCGGATCACGGTGCTCGCGCTGGTCGCCCGCGCGGTGCTCGGGCTGCTGCCCGCGCACCCGACGCTCACCGACCGGTGGGTGGCCCTGCCGGACGGCGGCGCGGAGATCGTGCGGCCGGCCCACGTGAACCTCGGCATCGCCGTCGCCACAGACCGGGGGCTGGTCGTGCCGCACGTGCCGGCTGCGGACACGCTCTCCCTGGTCGACCTCGCGGGGGCGCTGACCGAGCTGACCGAGACCGCCCGCGCGGGGCGCACCACGCCCGAGCGGCTCACCGGCGGCACGATGACGATCACCAACGTGGGCGTCTTCGGCGTGGACGCCGGCACGCCGATCCTCAACCCGGGGGAGTCGGCGATCCTCGGCGTCGGGCAGGTGGCGCGGCGGCCGTGGGAGCACGACGGCCAGGTGGCGCTGCGCCAGGTCATGACGCTCAGCCTCACGTTCGACCACCGGGTGGTCGACGGCGAGCAGGGGGCGCGGTTCCTCGCGGACCTGGGTGCGCTGCTCGCCGACCCGGGCCTCGCGCTGCTGGCCGCGGGCCCGGCCGGCCCGACCGGCGACGGAGGGGGTGCCGCGTGAGCGTCCTGACCAGCGCCGTCGACCTACGGGCGGACGCCGCCCGCGCCAACGACGCGGCCCAGCGCGGGCTGGCGGACCGGCTCCGTGAGCGCACCGCCACGGCCGCCGCCGGCGGCACGCAGCGGGCCCGCGACCAGCACACGTCGCGCGGCAAGCTGCTGCCCCGCGACCGCGTCGCGCGGCTGCTGGACGCCGGCAGCCCGTTCCTCGAGGTCGCGCCGCTGGCGGCGCACGGGCTGGACGACGGGGCGTGGCCCGGCGCCGGGGTGATCGCCGGCGTCGGGGTGGTGCGCGGCCGGCAGGTGATGGTCGTGTGCAACGACCCCACGGTCAAGGGCGGCACCTACCACCCGCTCACCGTGAAGAAGCACCTGCGGGCGCAGGAGATCGCGCTGGAGAACCGGCTGCCGTGCGTCTACCTCGTGGACTCGGGTGGCGCGTTCCTGCCGCGCCAGGACGAGGTGTTCCCCGACCGCGACCACTTCGGGCGGATCTTCTACCACCAGGCGCGGCTGTCGGCGGAGCGCATCCCGCAGATCTCCGCGGTGCTGGGGTCGTGCACCGCCGGCGGGGCGTACGTGCCGGCGATGAGCGACGAGACCGTCATCGTGGCCGGCCAGGGCACGATCTTCCTCGGCGGCCCGCCGCTGGTGAAGGCCGCCATCGGCGAGGAGGTCACGGCCGAGGAGCTGGGCGGGGGCGAGCTGCACGCCCGCCGCTCGGGCGTCGTCGACCACCTGGCCGACGACGACGAGCACGCGCTCGACATCGTGCGCGACATCGTCGCCACGCTGCCGCCCGACCCGGAGCCCGCGTGGGACGTCGCGCCGGCGCGCGAGCCCGCCGTCGACCCCGCCGGCCTGTACGCCGCCGTGCCGGTGGACGTGCAGCAGCCGTACGACCCGCGTGAGGTGATCTCGCGCCTGGTCGACGGCAGCGAGCTGCACGAGTTCAAGGCCGAGTACGGCACGACGCTCGTCACCGGGTTCGCGCGCATCCACGGCCACCCCGTCGGCATCCTGGCCAACGCGGGCGTGCTGTTCCGCGAGTCGGCCCTCAAGGGGGCGCACTTCGTCGAGCTGGCCGACCAGCGCGGGATCCCCCTGCTGTTCCTGCAGAACATCTCCGGGTTCATGGTGGGCTCGGACGCCGAGGCGGGCGGCATCGCGAAGGACGGCGCCAAGATGGTCACCGCCGTCGCGACCACGCGGGTGCCCAAGCTGACCGTCATCGTGGGCGGGTCGTTCGGGGCCGGCAACTACGCGATGTGCGGGCGGGCGTACGGCCCGCGGTTCCTCTGGTCGTGGCCGGGCTCGCGGATCTCCGTGATGGGCGGGGCGCAGGCGTCGTCGGTGCTGGCCACGGTCAAGCGCGACCAGCTCGCACGGCGCGGCGAGGAGTGGGACGGCGAGGAGGAGGCCGCGTTCCGGGCCTCCATCCGGGACTCCTACGAGGCCGCCGGCGACCCGTACCACGCCACCGCCCGGCTCTGGGACGACGGCATCGTCGACCCGCTCGACACCCGCCGGGTGCTCGGCATGGCGCTCGCGGTGTGCGGGCGCACGCCCCTGGGCGGCCCGGCCGTCTCGGCGGTACCTACGACGCCCGGCTTCGGGCTCTTCCGGATGTGAGGGCGATGTCCATGAGCGTGACCTCTCCGTCCGCGACCTCGCGGTCCGCGGGTTCCGCGCGGCCGTTCGGCACCGTGCTCGTCGCCAACCGCGGCGAGATCGCCTGCCGCGTCATCGGCACGCTGCGCGGGCTCGGCATCCGCTCCGTGGCGGTGTACTCGGACGCCGACGCGGGGGCCCGGCACGTGCGCGAGGCCGACGTCGCCGTGCGGATCGGTCCCGCGGCCGCGGCGGCGAGCTACCTCGACGTCGAGGCGGTCGTCGCGGCCGCCGTCGCCACCGGGGCCGAGGCGGTGCACCCCGGCTACGGCTTCCTCGCGGAGAACCCCGCGCTGGCCCGGGCCTGCGAGCGGGCCGGGATCGTGTTCGTCGGCCCGTCCGTCGAGGCGATGACGACGATGGCGGACAAGGTCGCCGCGAAGCGGCTCGTCGCCACACGCGGCGTGCCGGTGCTGCCGGGCACGCTCGACGACGGGCTCTCGGACGCGGACCTGGTGGCCGCGGCCGCCGACGTCGGCTTCCCGCTGCTGGTCAAGCCCGTCGCGGGCGGCGGCGGCAAGGGGATGGTCGTGGTGCGCTCCGCCGCCGAGCTGCCGGACGCGCTGGCCTCCGCGCGGCGGGTCGCGGCGTCGTCGTTCGGCGACGACGGGCTGCTGCTGGAGCGCCTCGTGGACCGGCCCCGGCACGTCGAGGTGCAGGTGCTGGCGGACACCCACGGCACGGTGCTGCACCTGGGCGAGCGCGAGTGCACGTTGCAGCGCCGCCACCAGAAGGTGGTGGAGGAGGCGCCGTCGCCGGTCGTGGACGAGGCCACCCGGGCGCGGATGGGCGAGGCGGCCTGCGAGGTCGCCCGGTCGGTCGGGTACGTGGGCGCCGGCACCGTGGAGATGCTCGTGCCTGCCGACGACCCGGCGGCGTTCGCGTTCATCGAGATGAACACCCGCCTGCAGGTGGAGCACCCCGTGACCGAGCTCGTGACGGGCGTCGACCTGGTCGCCCAGCAGCTGCGGGTCGCGGCGGGCGAGCCGCTCGCGTTCGCGCAGGACGACGTGCGGATCACCGGGCACGCGGTCGAGGCGCGGGTGTACGCGGAGTCGCCGGCGCGCGGGTTCCTGCCGGCCGCGGGCCGCGTCCTGGTCTACGACGACGCGGGTGCCGCGGCCGGACCGGGGGCGGTGCCCCTGCGGCTGGACAGCGGGATCGACGCGGGGAGCGTCGTGACGGGCGACTACGACCCGATGCTCGCCAAGGCGGTGGCGCACGGCGCGGACCGGGAGGAGGCGCTGGCCCGGCTCGACGGCCTGCTCGCCGACCTCGTCGTGCTGGGCGTCGAGACCAACACCGGGTTCCTGCGCGACCTGCTGGCCGACGGCGACGTCCGCGCCGGCCGTCTCGACACGGGCCTCGTCGACCGCTTCCTCGCCGAGCTGTCAGAGCCAGGCGACGGTTCGGTGGCCCGTGGTGCTGACAGCTCGTGGGCGCTCGTCGCCGCAGCGCTGCTGACCCTCGACACCGATGCCGACACCGACACCGACACCGATACCGACGCCGCCGGCGAGGTCCGCGGCCCGTGGGCGCCCGACGGGTGGCGGCTCAACGCCCCCCGCGCGCCGCGCGCGGTGACGCTCGTCGACGCGGCCGGCGCGGAGCACGCCGTGACCGTGGCCGGGACGCGCGACGACGCCGTCGTCACCGCGGGTGGCGACGAGCCGGTCCGCGCCTCCCTGCGTCCGGCTTCCGGCGGCCCGGGCCGCCGGCTCCTCACCGTCGGCGCCACCACCGCCGGGGTGGTGGGCGCGTCCGCTGCCCCGGGTGCGGTGTGGGTGCACGTCGCGGGGCGGGCGGCCGGGTTCACCGTGCTCGACCGCACGGCCCTGGCGGCGCGCTCGCGGGAGGCCCGCGAGGCCGCCCCTACGGCCGGCGGCGCCGCGAGCGTGACGGTCCGCGTCGACATGCCCGGCACGGTGACGGCGGTGCCGGTCTCCGACGGCGAGCACGTCGCCGCGGGCCGCACGCTCGTCGTCGTCGAGGCGATGAAGATGGAGCACGCGCTGGTGGCGCCCGCAGACGGGATCGCCCGCCCCCGCGTGCGGCCGGGCGACCAGGTGCGGCTCGACCAGGTGGCCGCCGTCGTGGAGCGGCCCGCCGTCACCGCCGAGACCCCCCAGAACCTGCCGGCGACCCCGCCGGACGGCACCCCCACGCCCGGTGCGGCAGACCCCGCCGCGACGGACGGGCATCCCCAGGCCGACCCCGCCACCCGAGGAGCGTCATGATCAGCGAGACCCAGTCGACCGTGCTCACCGACGAGCAGCGCAAGCTCAGCGCCGTGGTGCGCGAGTTCGCGGACCAGGTGGTCGCGCCCGCCGCGTACCGGTACGACACCGAGCGGCGGCTGCCGCTGGAGATCATCGCCCAGATGGGCGAGCTGGGCCTCTTCGGCCTGCCGTTCCCGACCGACGTCGGCGGCCAGGGCAAGGACTACGTGTCGCTGTGCCTGGCGGTGGAGGCGCTGGCCCGCGTGGACCAGTCGATCGCGGTGACCCTCGAGGCCGGCGTCGGCCTCGGCATCATGCCGATCTTCCGGCACGGCACCGAGGAGCAGAAGCGGCGCTGGCTGCCCGACCTCCTGGCGGGGCGGGCGCTGGCGGCCTTCGGCCTGACGGAGGCGGACGCCGGGTCGGACGCCGGGGCGACGCGCACGACGGCGCGGCTGGAGCCGGGCGCGGGCCCCGACGGCGCGGGCGAGTGGGTGATCGACGGGTCCAAGCAGTTCATCACCAACTCGGGCACCCCCATCACCAGCGTCGTGACCGTCACCGCCGTGACGGGCGAGCGCACGGACGCAGGCGGCGTCACCCGCAAGGAGCTGTCGTCGTTCCTCGTCCCGTCGGGCACGCCGGGGTTCACGGTCGAGCCCAGCTACGACAAGGTCGGGTGGCACACCTCGGACACGCACCCGCTGACGCTCGACGGCGTGCGCGTGCCGGCGTCGAACCTGCTCGGCGAGCGCGGCCGGGGGTACGCCAACTTCCTGCGCGCCCTGGACGAGGGCCGCATCGCGTTCGCCGCGCTCGCCACGGGGGCGGCGCAGGGCTGCCTGGAGGAGGCGCTGCGGTACGCGAAGGAGCGGGAGGTCTTCGGCCACGCGATCGGGTCGAACCAGCACATCGCCTTCATGCTGGCGCGGATGCAGGCGCGCGTGCACTCGGCGCGGCTGTGCTGGCTGGACGCGGCCCTCAAGCAGACCCGCGGCCTGCCGTTCAAGGCGGAGGCGTCGGTGGCCAAGCTCGTCGGCGGGGAGGCGGCGATGGCGAACGCGCGCGACGCCTCCCAGATCTTCGGCGGGTACGGGTTCCTCAACGCCAACCCGGTGGCGCGGCACTACCGCGACTCCAAGATCCTCGAGGTCGGCGAGGGCACCACGGAGGTGCAGCTCATGATCATCGCCCGCGACCTCGGCCTGACGACCGGGCTGGCGTCATGACCCGCGACGAGGTCCAGCGCGGGCTGTACTACGACGAGCTGGAGGAGGACGTGCGGTACGTGCACCGGCCCGGCCGCACGATGACGGAGGCCGACGACGTGCTGTTCACGTCCGTGACGATGAACCCGCAGGCCCTGCACCTGGACGCGGCGTGGGCGGCGACCCAGCCGTTCGGCCGGCCGCTGGTGAACTCGATGCTCACGCTCGCCACGCTGGTCGGGCTCTCGGTGGCGCACCTGACGCGCAACACGATCGTCGCCAACCTGGGCTTCACGGAGGTGTCGTTCCCGCTCCCGATGTTCCACGGGGACACGCTCTACGGCTCCACGACGGTGCAGGCCCGGCGCCTGTCCCGCTCGCGCCCGGGCACCGGCGTCGTGACGTTCGAGCACGTGGGCCACAACCAGGACGACGACGTCGTGGCGCGCGCCGTGCGCACCACGCTGCTGTGGACGCGCGAGGGGCACGACCAGCACGAGCACCGCCGCGACGCCGAACGGGGTGGGGGAGTGCTGTGAACCCCGACCCCTTCACCCTCGGGCCGACGCTGCTGTTCTGCCCCGCCGACCGCCCGGACCGGTACGCCAAGGCCGCGTCCCGTGCCGACGCGGTGATCCTCGACCTGGAGGACGCCGTCGCGCCGGGGGCGAAGGACGCCGCGCGCCGCGCGCTGGTCGACCGCCCGCTCGACGACCCCGCCGACCTGGCCCGCGTGATCGTGCGCGTCAACGCGGTCGGCACGCCCGACCACGAGGCCGACCTGGCCGCGCTGGCGAGCACCCCGTACCGCACGGTGATGCTGCCGAAGGCGGACGGGCACTTCGTCGGCCCGCTCCTGGACCGCCACGGGCGCCCGTACGCCGTCGTCGCGCTGTGCGAGACGGCGGCCGGGGTCCTGGCCGCGCCGGCGCTCGCCGCGCGGCCCGAGGTGGTCGCGCTGGCCTGGGGCGCGGAGGACCTGGTCGCGTCGATCGGCGGGACGTCGAGCCGCGGCGACGACGGCCGGTACCGGGACGTGGCGCGGCACGCCCGGTCGGCGGTGCTGCTGGCGGCGGCCGCGGCCGGCAAGCCCGCGATCGACGCCGTGCACCTCGACCTGGCCGACCACGACGGGCTCGCGGCCGAGGCGCGGGACGCCGCGGCGTCGGGGTTCGCGGCGACCATGTGCGTGCACCCGGCGCACGTCCCGGCGGTGCGGGAGGCCTATGCGCCGTCGGCCGGCGAGGTCGCGGAGGCACGCCGGCTGGTCGAGGCCGCCGACACCACCGGCGTGTCCGGCGGGGTGTTCACGCACGACGGGCGGATGGTGGACGGCCCGGTGCTGCGCCACGCGCACGCCGTGCTGCGGCGCGCCGGGGACACTCTCGGTGGGCCTATCGTGGAAGAGGACGGAGAACGACGATGACAGCTCTGCATCCCGACGCGCACGACGCGCTGGACGGCCTGCTGCACGACGGCATGACCCTGGCGGTCGGGGGGTTCGGCCTGAGCGGCAACCCGAACGACCTCATCGAGGCGGTGCGGGACTCCGGCGTGAAGGACCTCACCGTCGTGTCCAACAACATGGGCGTGGACGGCAAGGGCCTCGGGATCCTGCTGGAGAACGACCAGGTCCGGCGTGTCCTGTCGTCGTACGTCGGGGAGAACAAGCTGTTCGCCCAGCGGTACCTGGACGGCGACCTCGAGGTGGAGTTCGTGCCGCAGGGCACGCTCGCCGAGCGGCTGCGCGCCGGCGGCGCCGGCATCCCCGCCTTCTACACGCCGACGGGCGTCGGCACCCCGGTCGCCGAGGGCAAGCCGGTCGACGAGATCGACGGCCGGCGGTACGTGCTGGAGCGCGCGATCGTCGCGGACCTGTCGCTCGTGCACGCCCGCCGCGCCGACCGGTTCGGCAACCTCGTCTACCGGTACACGGCCCGCAACTTCAACCCGGTCGTCGCGACGGCCGGGCGGGTCACGGTGGTCGAGGCGGAGGAGATCAGCGACGAGCCCATCGACCCGGACGTTGTGGTCACGCCCGGGATCTACACGAAGCGGCTGGTGCGGGCGCGCGAGCGCGTCAAGGACATCGAGCAGCGCACGGTGCGCCCGGCGGCCGCCGACGCGGCGGTCGGCACGGGCTCGACGACGGCGACGACGGGAGGCGTGCGATGAGCTGGACGCGCGACGAGATGGCGGCCGTGGCGGCCACCGAGCTGCACGACGGCGACTACGTCAACCTCGGCATCGGCATCCCGACCCTGGTGGCCAACCACCTGCCCCCCGGCGTCTCCATCACCCTGCAGAGCGAGAACGGGCTGCTCGGCATCGGGCCGTTCCCGGTCGAGGGCACGGAGGACGCCGACCTCATCAACGCCGGCAAGCAGACCGTCACGGCGCTGCCGGGGGCGAGCTTCTTCGACGCCGCCGAGTCGTTCGCGATGATCCGCGGCGGCAAGGTGGACATCGCGATCCTCGGCGCGCTGCAGGTCTCGGCGCGGGGCGACCTCGCGAGCTGGACCGTGCCGGGCAAGCTCGTCAAGGGCATGGGCGGCGCGATGGACCTCGTGGTCGGGGCGCGTCGCATCGTCGTGCTCATGGACCACGTGGCCCGCGACGGCACGCCCAAGCTGCGCACCGGCTGCACCCTGCCGCTCACCGGCGAGGGCGTCGTCGACCGCGTCGTCACCGACCGGGCCGTGCTGGACGTCGGGCCGGACGGCCTGGTGCTGCGCCGGCTCGCGCCGGGCGTCACCGTCGACGAGGTGCTCGAGGCCACCGAGGCGGACGTCACCGTGAGGCTGGACGAGACCGAGGAGCTGTCGTCATGACCGTGATCGTGGGGTATCGCCGCACGCCGTTCGTGCGGTCCAACGGGGCGTTCGCGAACGTGCCCGCGACGGCGCTGGGGGCGCACGCCGTCGCGGCGGCGCTCGCCGACGCGGGCTTCGAGCCCGGCGAGGTGGACGTCACCGTCGGCGGGCAGGTGCTGCAGGGCGGCGCCGGTCAGAACCCGGCCCGGCAGGCCGCCGTCGGTGCGGGGGTGCCGATGACGTCGCCCGCCGTCACCCTGAACGCCGTCTGCCTCTCCGGCGCGGAGGCCGTCGTCCAGGGGCACCGGCTGATCGCGGCGGGGGAGGCGCGCGTCGTGGTGGCCGTGGGGATGGAGTCGATGACGCTCGCGCCGCACGCCTGGGTCGGCTCGCGCGCCGGGAAGAAGTTCGGGCCGGTGGAGCTCGTGGACACGATGGCGCACGACGGCCTGACCGACGCCTTCGAGGGCGACTCCATGGGGCTGAGCACCGAGCGGCACGGGGAGCCCTTCGCCGGGAAGGCGTGGGCCACCCGCGAGGCGCAGGACGCGTTCGCGGTCTCGTCGCACGAGCGCGCCGCGGCCGCCGCGCCCCTGCTCAAGGACGAGATCACGCCGTACGAGGTGCCGGGCCGCCGCGGCACGGTCACGGTCGACGCCGACGACGGCGTGCGGCCCGACGCCACGACCGACGGCCTGGCGCGGCTGCGCCCGGCGTTCCGTCCGGACGGCACGATCACGGCGGGCAACGCGTCGCAGATCTCCGACGGCGCGGCGGCGCTCGTGCTCGTCGCGGACGACCTCGCCGCCGAGCGAGGGCTGACCGGTGCGCGCATCCGGTCCCACGGGCTGGTGTCCGGGCCGGACGCGGGCCTGCACGCCCAGCCGGCCAACGCGATCGTCGCGGCCTGCGGCCGGGCGGGGATCGTGCCGGCCGACCTGGCCGCCGTCGAGATCAACGAGGCGTTCGCCGCCGTCGTCCTCGCGTCGGTCGACGCGCTGGGTCTGAACGCGGACATCGTGAACGCCAACGGCGGGGCGATCGCGCTCGGCCACCCGATCGGGGCCTCCGGAGCGCGGCTCGTGGGGCACCTGGCCCGCCGGCTGCGCGAGCTCGGGCCGGGCTCCGTCGGCGCCGCCGCCCTGTGCGGAGGCGGGGGCCAGGGCTCGGCGGTCGTCCTGGAGGTGTGACCCGGATCTTCCCTTTGAGAACGCCCTTGTGGACGAAACCCGGGCTGGTTTCGTCCACGAGGGCGTTCTCAAGGGGAGATCCGGGCGGAGCGGGGGCTGCCCTCGATGTCCGTCAGCGCGCGGCGGCGACCGTCACGAGCACGAACCCGGCGACGATGAGGGCGAGCCGCACCAGGTGGAGGCGGTCCCACCGGGTCGACTGCTCGCGGTGGTCGGCGGGCGCGGTCTCGGGGGTCCAGGTCTTCGAACGGTCGTTGATCGGCACCAGCAGCGTGACGGACAGGACCACGCTGGCGACGAGCAGCCCGACCGCGGTCCAGGCTGCCGCCGCACCGGCGGGGACCACGAGCGCCGTGCCCGCGACGAGCAGGGTCGAGCCGATGTACCAGAACGGCATGAGGCGCCCGAGCATCCGGCCCCCGTGGGCGCGGGCGAGCACCCTGGCGTCCTCGGGCAGGGCGTCGGTGATCGGGTTGATCACGAACGCGACCGACAGCTCCACCCCCACCATCAGCCCGACGACCACGACGGCGACGATCGGCAACCACTCCATGACGGCCTCTTCCTCAGGACGGGATCTAGCAGTGCTAGGGAACCTATCAGCGATTCCCTAGCAGTGCTAGAGTCGGCGTCATGACGACCCCCGCCGCAGCACGACGAGCACGGCGGACCGAGGAGCGACGGGAGCGGATCGTCGCCGCGGCGCGTGCTCTCGCCGAGGAGCAGGGGTGGGAGGCCGTGACGACCCGGCGGCTCGCGGAGGCCATCGAGTACAGCCAGCCCGTGCTCTACGGGCACTTCCCGCAGGGCCGGACGGAGATCGTCACCGCCGTCGCCCTCGCCGGGTTCGAGGAGCTGGCGGCCGCGCTCGCGCCGTCGACGCTCGGCGACGCAGGGAGCGACGACGGGCGGATCCGTGCTCTGGTGGGCGCCTATCTCGACTTCGCCGCGCGGCACCCGGCGACCTACGACGCGATGTTCCTGCTCCCGGTGCTCGTCCCGTTCGCGTCCCGGGAGACTCCGGCGGTCCTGCGCGAGGGCTTCGAGGCCATCGCGGGCACGCTGCGCCGCCTCGACGACCCGCCCGCGGACGTCGAGACCACCGCGGAGGTGCTCTGGGGCGCCGTGCACGGCCTCGTCGCGCTGCACCGGGCCGGCCGCCTCTCAGTCGAGAACGGGGACCGCCGGGTCGACACGCTCGTGCGCCTCGTCACCGGCTGACCTGCGTCCCCATCCCCTTCGAGAACGCCCTCGTGGACGAAACCCGCCCGGGTTTCGTCCACGAGGGCGTTCTCGAAGGGGATGCCCCGCGGGGCCGGGCTACTGGATGTTCGCCAGCAGCGCGCTCAGCGCGCTCGCCTGGGTGCGCCAGTCGAACACGTTGCCCTTCTCCGACCCGTCGCCGCCGGCCCAGCGCAGGCCGAGACGGTCGTCGCCGTTGCGGTCCTCGGCCCAGATCGAGGCCGCCTGACGGTCGAGGAACTCCGTGTACGGGGCGCCCGAGAGCGAGCGGTTCAGGTCGTCGACGTACCGGACGAAGATGCCCTTGAACTGCTTGGCGTTGTCGTCGCAGGTGCCGGCCGGGTCGCACTCCTCGGTGAGGATCCCGTCCGTGACCAGCTCCGGGTCCGTCGTGCCGGCGTCGGCCAGCTCGCGGACCGTCTCCAGCACGGCCTCGTCGCCCGTGGCCCGGTACAGCTCGAGCCCGCCGCCGAGGAAGACCCCCTGGTTGTACGTCCAGACCGTGCCGCCGTTGTTCTCGCAGTCGTCGGTGAGGCCGTCGTTGACCAGCCCGTCCGCGTTGATCATGCCGCTGGAGGTGATCCAGTCCCAGCCGGCCTGCGAGCGCTCCAGCCACTGCGTGTCGCCCGGGATGCGCTGGTGGAGCTCCGCCGACAGCCGCACCCACAGCCCGTTCGTGACGGCGTTCTTGTAGGTGCGCTCGTGGTCCCACCACACGCCGCCGCCGCAGGTGCCGGTGTCCCAGTACCCGTGCACGAACTCGCCGATCGTCTCGGCCATGTCCAGGTACTTCTGGTCGCCGGTGAGGTCGTAGGCCTGCACCCAGGCGAGGCCCCACCACTCCGCGTCGTCGATGGCGCGGCTGGTGAAGTTGCCCCACAGCTCGTCGCCGGACAGCTCGCCCGCGGGGAACGTGCCCTTGTTGCGCTCGAACGTGCGGTCCACCTGCGGCAGGTAGCTCTCGTCGCCGGTGCGCTGCATGTACTCGATGACGGTCTCCGTCGCGACGGCGGAGTTCCACCAGCTCGAGGGCCACCAGGCCTTCTCGTCGTCCCGGTCGGCCATCAGCACCGCGGCCGCACGGGTCGCCCGCTCCACCGACGGCGGGGAGGCGATCAGCGCGTCGACGAGCGGCAGGAGCGCGTCCTTGGCCTGCCGGCTGACGTGCTGCGGCTTGGCGTCGGCGACGGTCGAGCGCAGCCGGGTGAGCGTCGCGGCCAGGTCGACCGCGTGGCTCCCGTCGACCTGCTCCTGCGCCCGGGAGATCAGCCCGACCAGGTCCCGCGAGACCCGCTTGGCGACGTCGCCGCTGCGGGTCAGCTCGCCCACCTGCGCGCGGAGCTGGTCCAGCCCGGCGCCCGGCGCCAGCCACTGGGAGATCACCAGCTCGAGGTCCTCGCGGACGTCGTCGCCGAGCTCGCGGGCGGTCATCGTGTCGATCGCCGCCTTGAGGGCGCGCACCTGGGTGCGGACCCCGTCGGCGTCGCCCGCGTCCTCGGCCTCCTGCGCGGCGGCCACGAGGTCGCCGAGCTCCCGGGCGGTGCGGCCGGAGATGTCGTGGTCACGACGCGCGTCGTCGACCACCTCGGCGAGCTCGCCGACCTGGGGGCGGTGGGCGAGCACCTCGAGCTCGGACAGCGCCACCGGGCCCTCGGCCGCGGTGACCACGAGCCGGTAGTGCCGGTAGATCCCGGGCCGGTCGATCGAGAACGCCCGCGTGTACCGGCGCTCGGCGAACGTCTCGCCGGTGCGGGTGTCGAGCGTGCGCCACCGCTTCCCGTCGCGAGAGCCCTGCAGCTCCCAGGCCGTCGGGTCCGCGCCCGCGTCCTTCGCCGACGTGAGCGTGTACATCCTCGCCCGCGCCGTCGGCCCGTCCAGCGCGAACGAGACGGTGGGCGTTGCCGACGAGAACGTGGCCTGCGTGGCCGACGTGTCGTCGAACAGCACCGCGGCGTCCGCCTGCTCGTCGTCGGTGCTCGCCGTGCCCTTCGCCGCGCCGGTCACGTCGGCGAGCGGGTCGGGGACCTTGTCGCCGGAGGTGATCGACGGCGGCACGTCGTCGTCGCCGGTGCCCCAGTCGGAGGGCTCGGGGCCCATGTCGAAGACGATCTCGCCGCCGCCGGCGAGCTGGTCGTGGGTGAAGGACGACGTGGTCTGCGGCTCGCCGTTCACCGTGACGCCCTGCACGTAGACGTTCTCAGCGCTGTTCTCCGGCGCGCTGATGACGAGGTCCTTGCCCCCGGCGAGGTGGATCGTCGCCTTGGTGAACAGCGGCGAGCCGATCGAGTAGTGCGGGCTGCCCACCTGCAGCGGGTAGAAGCCGAGCGCGTTGAACACCTGCCACGCCGACATCTCGCCGTTGTCCTCGTCGCCGGGGTAGCCCTGCCCGATCTCGCTGCCGACGAACCCGCGGGCGAGCGCCTCGCGGACGATCGCCTGCGTCTTGTACGGCTGGCCGGCGTGGTTGTACAGGAACGGGACGTGGTGCGAGACCTGGTTGCTCAGGCCCCACTGGCCCATCCGCACGGCCTTGGCCTCGCGCATCTCGTGGATGACGCCGCCGTACGACCCGGGCTTGTCCGCGTCCTCCGGCGTCGCGAAGAACTCGTCGAGCTTGTCGGCGAGGCCGTCACGACCCCCGTAGAGGTTGGCGAGCCCCTGGCCGTCCTGGACGGCGTGGAACGCGAAGTTCCAGCCGTTCGTCTCGGTGAACTCGTGGCCCCACACCTCGGGGTCGAACTCCGCGGCCGGCTGGTGCCAGCCGCCGTCGGCGTCCTTGGCGCGGAAGAAGCCGGTGGCCGGGTCGAACAGGTGCACGTAGTTCTGCGCCCGGTTGAGGTAGTACTCGTGGTTGTCCGCGTACTCCTGGTACCGCGGGTCGGACTCGTCCGTCTCGTCCAGGAGCTTCTGCGACATCAGCGCGATGCCGTAGTCGTTGAGGTAGTCCTCCAGCGACCAGGACGCGCTCTCGTGCGTGGACGCCGGCGTGTACCCGAGGAAGACGGCCCGGTCGTGACCCTTGCGGCCCACGTTCTCGTTCGGGGGCGCCACCGACGCGTTCTTCAGCGCGGCGTCGTACGCCCGCTGCACGTCGATGTCCTCGACGCCCTTGAGGTAGGCGTCGGCGAACGCCACGTCGGAGCTGGTGCCGGTCATCGAGTTGGCGTAGCCCGGCGCCGACCAGCGGGCGACCCAGCCGCCGTCGTCGTACTGCTGGGTGAAGCCGTCCACCAGCTCGGCCGCCTGCTCCGGGTAGAGGAGGGAGTAGGCGGGCCAGGCGGTGCGGTACGTGTCCCAGAAGCCGTTGTTGACGTAGACCTTGCCGTCCACGATCTCGGCGCCGGTCTCGGTCGCGGTGGCGCCGCCGCGGGCGGTGTCGGTGGACGTCGAGGACTGGTTGACGTGCTTCCACTCCGGCGCCGCCGCGGTGCCGACGTTCTCGTGCGCCGAGTTCGGGTACAGGTTGAGGCGGTACAGGTCCGAGTAGAGCGTGGTGAGCTGGTCGGCACTGGCGCCCTCGACCTCGATCACGCCGAGCTTGGCGTCCCACTGCGTCTGCGCGCGCTCCATGACCGACTCGAACGTGTCGTCGCCGGAGATCTCGAGCTCGAGGTTGCGCTGCGCCTGCTCGACGCTCATGAGCGACGTCGCGATCCGCATCTCGACGACCTTGTCGGACGACGTGTCGAGCGTCAGGTGGCCGGCGACCTTGTCGCGCCCGCCCGGGGCGAGCTTCCCGCCGCCGGTGACCGCGCCGTCGACCGTCGCGTAGACGAACATGCGCGTGGAGCCCGCGGCCTGGTCGCCGCTGATGACGTCGGTGTACCCGGTGAGCGTGCCTGCCTGCGGGTCGAGCGTAAGCCCGCCGGAGTTGTTGACGTTGTCGAAGATGAGGTTCGACTCGTCGCCGGTGAACGTGAAGCGGAACATCGCCGCGTGGTCGGTCGGCGTGATCTCGGTCTTCAGGCCGTCGTCGAACGTGACGCCGTAATAGTGCGCGCGGGCGGTCTCGTTCGCGTGGTCGAAGGGCAGCCGGCGGGCGTCGCGGTTCGCGTCCGGCACGCCCGCCTGCGGCGACGGCATGACCTGGAACGTCTGCCGGTCACCGATCCACGGGCTCGGCTCGTGGCTGAGCGAGAACGCCTCCAGCGTGGGCCGGTTCTGCGCGTCGTTGCGCCGCTGGTACTCGTACAGCCAGCGGTAGGTGCCGGCGTCGGTGGTCGGCGTCCAGAAGTTGAAGCCGTGCGGCACGGCCGTGGCGGGGAAGTTGTTGCCGCGGGAGAAGTCGCCGCTGGAGTTGGTGCCGCGCGTCGTCACGACGTGGTCGGACGGCCGCGTCGCGGCGTCGTCCTCGGCGGCCCCGGACCCTGCGGTGATGGCGATGTCGTCGATCCAGCCGCTGAAGTCTGCGGGGCCGGTGTCCTTGTCGTAGCCGACGAGGACCCGGTCGACCGTCTTGCCCGCGGCCACCTCGCCGAGGCGCGCGCGCACCGCGTTCCACTGGTTGGTGTGCAGCACCTTCGAGGCGCCCTGCCCCTGAGGGCTCAGGCCGAAGCCGTGCTGGTCGACGGCGCCGAGCTCGCTGAGGTAGGTGCCGTCGGTGAAGGCGAGGTCGACGGCGACGTGGGTGCTGGCCCACGTCCGGTCGGCGTCCGACGCCTCCGGGAAGATCACGTACGACAGCTCGGAGGCCTCGCCGACGGGGACGTCGACGTCGAGCACGCGGTTGTACGCGTACCCGCGGCCGTCGACGGCGTGGCTGCCGGCGTAGTGCAGCGCGTGCAGCCCGGTCCAGCCGGCCTCGGTCTTCGCGGTGGGGGCGCTGGCCGGGCCCGAGCCGACGGTGGTCGTCATGTTCGAGTCGGCGGCCGCCTCGGTGGAGATCAGCCATTCGGCGAGCTGGGTGGCCTGGCTGCCGGAGTTCTCGGTCACGTCGAGACGGTAGAACCGGAAGGGCCGCGGCTCCGCCACCGTGAACTGGCGGGTCTCGAACCGGTCGGTGAAGGTCTGGTTGGCGCGCTCGTCGAGCGTGGTCCACTCCTCGCCGTCGTCCGAGCCCTGCAGCCGCCAGGCGCGCGGGTCGCGGTCGGCGGCGTCGTTCGCGGAGGCGAGCGCGTAGGTGGCGATCGCGGCCGGCTCGGCGAGCTCGTAGGTGGCGTGGGCCGTGGGCGAGCCGGCGAACCACTTGGTGCCGACGTCGCCGTCGGCCAGGTTCGCCGCCCCCTCGGCCGGCGGGTTCTCCGCGGAGGCGGTGACGCCCGCGACCGTGCCGGTGACGTCGCCGGGGAACTCGACGTCGCCCGGCACGAGCCGGCGGACGGACGTCCCGGACACGACGGCGCCGATCTCGCCGGCGGCGTGCGTGCGGACCTGGAACTGGGGCCTGCCGCCGCCGTCCGCGGGCCGCGTGAAGTCGACCGTGAGGGTCTGCGGGTCGTCGGACAGGGTGACCTCCTCGCCGCCGACGTCGCGGCTGCCGCTGTACACGTTCAGGAATACCTTGCCGCGGCCGGTCAGCGTGACCTCGCCGCGCAGCGGGGTGGCCCGCTCCAGGTCGGGCATCGGCACCTGGATCCACGTCTCGCCGGCGGACGTCATCGTCCAGCGGACCGCGGCCGGGTCGCCGTCCGTCGGCTCGACGGTGCCCGGCACGGACCCGACGCCGTTCTGGAACGGGCCCTCCCAGCCGAGCTCGGACGTCGGGGCACCCAGCAGGTCGTCCCCGGCAGGGGTGCTCGGGGAGCGGTCGAGGATCGTCGTGCCGACCACCCCGGAGACCTTGGGGCCGCTCGTGGTCTGCTCGGGCTCGCTGAGCCAGTCGGGCTGCGGGTCGTCGGGCTCGAGCGACGTCGCGTAGTCCCCGGCGGCCGCCGTGGCGGCGGGGGCGAGCGCCGTGGTCGCGACCCCCACGCCGGTGACGCCGAGGGCGAGGGCGAGGGCGGAGGAGACCGTGCGGCGGAGCGCAGGCGGGAGCCCCCGGGGCGGGGCGAGCTGCGGGCTGCTGTGCTGCTGGGTCGGGCGAGAAGGCATCGGTGACCTCGTGCTCGGGGGCGGGTCCGTCCCCGCCACGGCTTGACAGCGCTGTCAAGCGTTCAGCCTGCCAGTCGGCCCGGGGGCGGTCAAGAGGGAGCGACCGCGGAGCGTGCAGGATGGGGGCGTGACGACGACGCGCATCCTTGTCCTGGCCGGCCGCGGCCGGCACGAAGACCCCTGGCACGACCACGCCGCCACCTCCCACCGGCTGGCCCTGCTGCTCGCCGGCCTCGACGTCGGGGGGCGGACGGCGGACCTCGCCGTGCGCTCCACGTTCCCCGACGCGCTCGACGACCTCGACGACGTCGACCTGCTCGTCGTCAACGCGGGGACCTCGTGGCCCGGGCTGCGGGAGGCCGGCATCGGGCCCGACGACGAGGCGTGGGCGCCGTTCCACGCACGGCTCGACGCCTGGGCGCGCGACGGCGGCCGCATCCTCGCCGTGCACCAGGCGGCCAACGCGTTCGGCGACCGGCCGGAGTGGGAGGAGGTGCTCGGCGGGCGCTGGGTGCCGGGGGAGTCCATGCACCCGCCGCTCGGCGCGACCACCGTGCCCCTCGCCGTCGGTGCGCACCCGATCACCGAGGGCCTCGCCGCCGTCGACGTGGTCGACGAGCGGTACTGCCGGCTGCGGGTCGCGCCCACGTCCCAGGTGCTCGGCTGGGTCACCGACGACGACGGCGAACGGCACCCGGCCCTCTGGGTCGCGGACGGGCACGGCGGTCGCACCGTCTACAGCGCGCTGGGGCACGACGTGCGCGCGTACGACTCGCCGTCGCACGCCGAGCTGCTGCTGCGCTCCGCCACCTGGCTGCTGGAGGGCTGAACCGTGCGACTTCATCACGTGCAGGTGGCATGTCCGACCGGCGGCGAGGACGCGGCCCGCGTG
This sequence comes from Isoptericola cucumis, assembly GCF_014635665.1. GTDB lineage: Bacteria > Actinomycetota > Actinomycetes > Actinomycetales > Cellulomonadaceae > Isoptericola > Isoptericola cucumis. Next base: position 45,152 of record NZ_BMDG01000001.1, on the reverse strand, counting down.
TTCTACGGCGCGGGGCTCGGGCTGACCGAGGTGGCGAAGCCGCCGGAGCTCGCCGGTCGGGGTGGCTGCTGGTTCCGAGGCTACGACGCCGCCGGCGAGGTGGTCGCCGAGATCCACGTCGGCGTCGAGGAACCGTTCGCTCCGGCACGCAAGGCGCACCCGGCGCTGGTGACGGACGACGTCGCCGCCCTGGACGCGACGGCCGACCGGCTCGAGGCAGCGGGCTTCGCCGTCGACCGGACCGAGCGAGAGTCGTTCACCGGCTTCCTGCGGTTCCACACCCGTGACGGCGCGGGCAACCGGGTCGAGGTGATGGCTCCGCGCCCGGGAAACGGCGGCGCATGACGAGGGGCGGCCGGGCTGGTGCCCGGCCGCCCCTCGCGGCCGATGACGCCGAGGATCAGCTGCCCGCGTTGGCTCCGGCCTCGATCACCTGCTCGTTGATCTCGCGGACCGGGCCCGGGTCGACCTTGAGGTCCTTGCGGTCGTAGGTCCAGAACCCGTTGAGCTCGGTCTCCAGGTCGGTGACCTGGGTGTAGACCGAGCCGGAGAGGTCGTCGCCGGCGCGCTGCAGGTAGAACTCGCGCGTGTTGTCGACGTACTTCTGCGTGAGCGCGGCCTTGTCCTCCACGCCGCTGTAGATGGCGGCGGGTGCGCCGGGCCACTGGTGACCGGGCGTGCGCAGCGTGAACCCGCCGTGCTCGCCGTCCATCGCCATGCGGGCCTCGTCCGGGAACGGCGGGTCGGTGTTGGTGTAGTCGTGGTGGTCGACCACGTCGCCCCTGCCCGAGTCGCCGAGCGAGTCGCAGCAGTTGACGCCGCTGTGCGCGTTGACGATGCGGCTCGGGTCGAGCTCGGCGACCTCGTCCGCGATCTGGCCGGTGACCTCGCGGTCCCACTCGCCCCAGCCCTCGTTGAAGTTGACCCAGCCGATCACCGAGGGCGAGCTGTGCAGCTGGTCCATCATCTCCTTCGCCTCGTCGAACCAGGCCGTCTGGCCCGCCTCGGTCGGCAGGTCGCCGGAGACGAAGTCCTGCCACACCAGCAGGCCCATCCGGTCGGCGTGGTAGTACCACCGCATCGGCTCGACCTTGATGTGCTTGCGCACCGAGTTGAAGCCGAGGTCCTTCTGCCCCTTCAGGTCGAAGACCAGCGCCTCGTCGCTCGGCTGGGTGTACAGGCCGTCGGGGTAGAACCCCTGGTCGAGCATCGCGAGGGAGAAGATCGGCTCCCCGTTGAGCACCATCTTGGGCACGCCGCCGACGTCCTCGACGCCGACGGACCGCATGGCGAAGTAGCTCGACACCTTGTCGGTGCGGCCGCCGTCGCGCAGCCGCACGTCGAGGTCGTACAGGTACGGGTCGTCGGGGCTCCACAGGCGCGTGCCCGCGGAGTCGTCGAGCTGCAGCGTGAGCGGCTCGTCGGCAGGTCCCGTGACGCTCCCCACGCGGCGGCCGTCGTCGTCCCGCGCGACCGCCGTGACGACGGCGTCGTGGGACGCGGACGCGGACGCCACCTCGACCTCGAGGCTGTCGCCGGCGACGTCGGGGGTGGTGCGCACGTCGTCGATGGCGGCCGCCGGCACCGGCTCCATCCATACCGTCTGCCAGATGCCGGACGACGGGGTGTACGTGATCGCGCCGGGGTTGAGGGTCTGCTTGCCCTTCGGCTGGTCGTCGCCGGTGAGGTCGGTGGCCGTGACCACGATCTCCTGCGTGCCGCCGCGCTCGAGGGCGTCGGTGATGTCGGCGCTGAACGCGGTGTAGCCGCCGGTGTGCTCGGCCACCTGCTCGCCGTTGACGTAGACGGCCGCCTCGTAGTCCACGGCGCCGAAGTTCAGCCGGACCCGCTGGTCGCCCGCGCGCCACGACCGCGGCACCTGGACCTCCTTGCGGTACACCATGTGCGGCTCGTGGCGCTCGATCCCCGACAGCTGCGACTCGACCGGGAACGGCACGACGATCTCCTCGTCGAGGTCCTGGCCGAACGTGGGCCGCTCGCCTTCGCGGACCCCGGCGAACTGCCACGGGCCGTTGAGGTTGAGCCACCGGTCGCGCACCTGCTGGGGGCGCGGGTACTCGGGCAGCGGGTGCTCGCGGTCGAGCTTCTCGCCCCAGGGGGTCAGCAGCCGGTGCGTGGAGCTGTTGGTCGCGTCGCGCAGGAGCTGCGGCACCGGCTCGCCGCCCACCGCGAGCCCGCCGTCGCCGTCGTAGGAGAACCGCACGCGCTGGTCCTGCTGGACGGGCGCGTCGAGGTCGACGACCACGCGGGTGTCGTCGGCCGGGTCGACGCGCACGTCCGAGACGGGGAACGGGACGGTGTCCACCTCGACGGCGAGGTGGTCGGCGAGCTCGCCCAGGTCGGTGACCGGTTCGGCGAACCGGGCGACGACCTGCCGCTCGCCGGCGGTCAGCTCGACGGGGTAGACCTCGTAGTCGTCCGGCGGGGTGAACATCGAGCTCGGCACGATCTCCTTGTCGATGCCGGGCCCGGACCAGCGCAGGAACAGGTTGGCGCCGCCGACGTCCTGGAAGTGCTCCATGCGGATCGTGTGCTCACCGGCCTCGAGGGCCACCTTCTCGCTGGTCTGCTCGACGTCCCAGACGTCGGGGTTCCAGTGGTCGATGACGAGCTCGTCGTCGATGAAGAGTCGGAACCCGTTGTCGCCGGTCGCGTAGAAGGTGTAGTCGCCGGTGGTCGGCGCCGTGACGTTCCCGGTCCACCTCGCAGTGGTGTGCTCGGCCTGCCCGGTGAGCGACTCGAAGGTCGGCACCAGGTTGGGCAGGTCGATGTTCGGGTCGAGGGCGACGCCCCCGAGCTCGGCGAAGTCGCGGGCCTCGGGCGCGGACGCGGAGAAGTACTCGCCCTTGAGGCCGTGGACCACGATCTCGTCCCCGTCTGCCTGGGCGAGCGGGGCGGCGGCGAGCCCCGCGAGCGCCGTGGCCGTGGCCGCCAGGGCGGCGCAGAGGGCGCGTGGTCGCGATGGTGACAGCGCTGACATCACAGACATCCTTGTCTCTCGGTCGACGTGCTTCACGTGCGGATACCGCACCACAGATCGCCCGGGGCGACAACAGGAAGGGGCCGGGCCCCGCCGGTCACTGCTTGGTCGGCAGCGGGTGCCCTTCGGAGGCCTGGACGACGACGAAGCCGTTGCCCGTGAGCCCGAGCTGGTACGCCTCGCCGGACCCGCGCCCGATCGCGGCGCCGAGCTTCGCCGTCTTGCGCACCGAGCTGGTGAGGGACGTGGACCAGAGCACCGCGCTCTGCATGTCGACGAACGTCGGCTCGTCGACGTTCAGCACCACCGGGGTGCCGTAGGCGGTGACCGCGAGCGCCCCGGTGCCCGTGAATGTCGTGTTGAACAGCCCGCCCGTCATCATCGACGCGCCCTCGACGCGGTTGATGTCCCACGTGAGCGAGCTCTCGAACGCGAGGATGCTCGAGCCGCTGACGGTGACGCTCTCGCCCTCCAGGTACAGCACGAACACCTCGTCGGCGTCCTGGGCGAGGAAGACGTCGCCGCTGCCCGAGACCTTCATCAGCGACATGCCCTCGCCGGTGAACGCCTTCTTCAGGAACTTCGACATGCCGCCGCTGCCCTCGTAGGCGAAGTCGACGTCACCCTGGTAGGCGACCATCGACCCCTGCTTGGCGTAGAAGAACCCGCCGCTGCCGGCGAGGTCGACCTTGAGCATCTTGCCGTTGGCGAGGACGAAGCTGCCGGGCTCGCCCTCGGGCTCCGTGTGGTGGAAGAGGCTGCTGCGCATGGCCCCATCCTGCCGCGTGCACGCAGCTCGCGGTATCCGTCGAAAGTATCCAAGGGGTCGGCCGGAGGGGCGACCGTGGCCTCAGCCGTCGCGGCCAGCCGGGTGACGACGGGCGATGGCCTCCTCGGTCAGCTCGATTTCGAGCGGCGAGTCCGACCCGAGGTCGAGCGCCGGGATCAGCGCATGGACGTGGTGCCGGCCGGGGGCGACACGGGCCCATTCGGCGGCGCTGATCGTGACAGCCTCGCGCGCGTACTCGCCCGGGTCCAACGGCACGGCCGTGCGCTGGCCCGCGTGGTAACCGAAGGAGACGGCCCCGCGGCCCTCGTCGACCGGTCGCAGAAAGCCCAGTGCGACGAAGTTCTCCCCCTGCTGCGGTGACCAGCGATCGGGGCCTTCGTTGACGACGTCGACCGCCAGGACGTCGAGGTCGGGTGTCGATCTCGTCGGCCCGGCCCACCGCAAACGCAGCCCCTGACCCCGCTCCGCCCGGCTCGGGCGCAGCGGGACGGCGTCGTCGCGGGCGCGCCACACGGGTGGCGCGCCCCCCGCCCGGCGCGACACCAGGCCGATCCACCAGCGGGTCGCGCCGTCGTCCACGGGCGACCCCAGCACCACCGTGCCAGGTGCCGTGCTGCTCAGCTCGCGCCACCCGTCCGGCGGAAGGCCGCCCGACGTCGTCGCGGGGTCCGGCGCGCCCAGCTCGGCGAGCAGCTCACGAAGCTCGCGGCCGGGCGCGGTCAGGGCGGCCGGGTCGACACTGACGTCGCCCACCCGGGGCCACTCGCGTGGGGAGCTCACGGGCAGAGCATCCCATGAGTGCCCGACGCTGCTCAGGCGCCGCGGCGGCGCGAGATGGTGCGACCGAGCCAGACCAGGGGGTCGTAGCGACGGTCGGCGACGCGCTCCTTCATGGGGATGAGCGCGTTGTCGGTGATCTTGATGCCCTCGGGGCACACGTCCGTGCAGCACTTGGTGATGTTGCACCGGCCGAGGCCGTGCTCGTCCTGCGCCGCCGGCACCCGGTCGGCGACGTCGAGCGGGTGCATCTCGAGCTCCGCGACCCGCATGAGGAAGCGGGGCCCGGCGAACGCCTCCTTGTTCTCCTCGTGGTCGCGGACCACGTGGCACACGTCCTGGCACAGGAAGCACTCGATGCACTTGCGGAACTCCTGGGACCGCTCGACGTCGACCTGCGCCATCCGGTACTCGCCCGGGGCCAGGTCGGCCGGCGGCGTGAACGACGGGATCTCGCGCGCCTTCGCGTAGTTGAACGACACGTCGGTGACGAGGTCGCGGATCACCGGGAACGTGCGCAGGGGCGTCACGACGAGCTCGTCGTATTCGGTGAACACGGACATCCGCGTCATGCACAGCAGCCGCGGCCGGCCGTTGATCTCCGCCGAGCACGACCCGCACTTGCCCGCCTTGCAGTTCCAGCGCACGGCGAGGTCCGGTGCCTGGGTGGCCTGGATCCGGTGCAGGACGTCGAGCATCACCTCGCCCTCGTTGACCTCCACCCGGAAGTCCACGAGCTCCCCGTCGTCGGCGTCGCCGCGCCAGACGCGGACGAGTCGCGTGTCGCTCATGTCGTGCCCCTCTCGCCTGAGCCCTGCGGGTGGGCGGTCAGCTCGGCCGGCGTGTAGTACTTGCCGAGCTCGTCGATCTCGAAGAGCGCGAGCAGGTCGCCGCGCATCGGGTCCCGCTCGGCCGCCTCGACCTCGACGCGCGGCACCACGCCGTCGCGGCCACCCGGGGTGCCGGGCACACAACGGGTGACCAGCACCCGGTGGCGCCACTGCGCATCGAGCGCCGGGTGGTCGTCGCGGGTGTGCCCGCCACGGCTCTCGGTGCGGCGCAGCGCCGACGCCGCCACCGCCTCGCCGACCATGAGCATGTTGCGCAGGTCGAGCGCCAGGTGCCAGCCCGGGTTGTACTGCCGGTGCCCGGAGACGACGACGTCGCGCAGCCGGGCGCGCAGCTCGCCGAGCCGGTCGAGGGCGGCCCTCATCTCCGCCTCGGTGCGGATGATGCCGACGAGGTCGTTCATGGTCCGCTGCAGGTCGGCGTGCAGGGTGTACGGGTTCTCGCCGGACCCGGCGTCGGTCCCGGCCCCCGCGAACGGCGCCACGGCCAGCGCCGCGGCGGCGTCGACGTCCTCGTCGCGGACGGCGGGCCGCCCGGCGCCACGTCCCGCGTCCCGGCCCGCCAGGCCGGCGACGTGCTCGGCCGCGCCGATCCCCGCGCGGCGCCCGAACACGAGCAGGTCGGACAGCGAGTTGCCCCCGAGCCGGTTCGAGCCGTGCATCCCGCCCGCGCACTCGCCGGCGGCGAACAGCCCCGGCACGCTCGTGGCACCCGTGTCCGGGTCGACGTCGATCCCGCCCATGACGTAGTGGCACGTGGGGCCGACCTCCATCGACTCCGCCGTGATGTCGACGTCCGCCAGCTCCCTGAACTGGTGGTACATCGACGGCAGGCGCCGCTGGATCTCCTCGGGCGCCATGCGGCTCGCGATGTCGAGGTAGACGCCGCCGTGCGGCGACCCCCGGCCCTCCTTGACCTCCGTGTTGATCGCGCGGGCCACCTCGTCGCGCGGCAGCAGGTCGGGGGTGCGGCGGTTGTTCTCCTGGTCGTCGTACCAGCGGTCGGCCTCGTCCTCCGTCTGCGCGTACTGGCCCTTGAACACGTCCGGCACGTACCGGAACATGAAGCGCTCGCCGTCGGCGTTCCGCAGCACGCCCCCGTCGCCGCGCACCCCCTCGGTCACGAGGATGCCCTTGACGCTGGGCGGCCACACCATGCCGGTGGGGTGGAACTGGACGAACTCCATGTCGACGAGGTCCGCGCCCGCGCGCAGCGCCAGCGCCTGGCCGTCGCCCGTGTACTCCCACGAGTTGGACGTCACCTGGAACGACTTGCCGATCCCGCCCGTGGCGAGCACCACGGCGGGCGCGGAGAACACCACGAACCGCCCCGACTCGCGCCAGTACCCGAACGCGCCCGCGACCGCGCCGTCGTCGTCGCGCAGGAGCTCCGTGACGGTGCACTCGGCGAACACGCGCAGCCGCGCCTCGAAGTCACCGGTCTCGGCGTGGTCGGCCTGCTGCAGCGCCACGATGCGCTGCTGCAGGGTGCGGATGAGCTCGAGCCCGGTCCGGTCGCCGACGTGCGCGAGGCGCGGATAGGTGTGCCCGCCGAAGTTGCGCTGGTGGATCCGGCCGTCGGCCGTGCGGTCGAAGAGCGCGCCCCACGTCTCGAGCTCCCAGACGCGGTCGGGGGCCTCCTTCGCGTGCAGCTCCGCCATCCGCCAGCTGTTGAGGAACTTCCCGCCACGCATGGTGTCGCGGAAGTGCACCTGCCACGAGTCGTTCTCCGCGACGTTGCCCATCGCCGCCGCGCACCCGCCCTCGGCCATCACGGTGTGCGCCTTGCCGAACAGCGACTTGCAGACGATCGCCACCCGCAGCCCGCGCTCGCGCGCCTCGATCGCCGCGCGCAGGCCGGCGCCGCCCGCGCCGATGACCAGGACGTCGTAGTCGTGGCGTTCGGTCTCCGTCAACTCTCGTCTCCTGTCCCGTCCGGTCCGGCGCTCAGCCGACGAGCCGCAGGTCGGTGATGGTCCCCGCCGCCACGAGCGCCACGTAGAGGTCGGTGAGCACGAGCGTGCCGAGCGTGACCCACGCGAAGAGCATGTGCCGCGTGTTCAGCGCCGACACCCAGGTCCACAGCCGGTACCGCACGGGGTGCTTCGAGAAGTGCGTGAGGCGCCCGCCCATCACGTGCCGGCACGAGTGGCACGACACCGTGTAGCACCACAGCAGCGCCACGTTCACCAGCAGCACGAGGTTCCCGACGCCGACGACGAACCCGTCCGTGGGATGGCGGAACGCCACGACCGCGTCGTAGGTGTTGATCAGCGACACGAGCAGCGCGACGTAGAAGAAGTACCGGTGGACGTTCTGCAGGACCAGCGGGAACCGCGTCTCGCCCGTGTACGTCGCGTGCGGCTCCGGCACGGCGCACGCCGGCGGCGACAGCCAGATCGAGCGGTAGTACGCCTTGCGGTAGTAGTAGCAGGTCAGCCGGAAGCCGAGCAGGAACGGCAGGCTCAGCGCCGCGTACGGGATGAGCGGGCTGTCCGGCAGGAACATGCCGAAGTGCGCGGCGCCCGGCTCGGACGCGCAGCCGAGCGAGACGCACGGCGAGTAGAACGGCGTCAGGTAGCGCTCGTCCGCGAAGAAGTACTGCTGCTGGAACGCCCGCACCCCGCCGTACACGAGGAAGGCCAGCAGGCCCGCGGTGGTCGCCGCGGGTGCCAGCCACCAGCGGTCCGCGCGCAGCGTCCCCGACCCGACGGCGGCGCGCCCGGGGGAGTGCACCCCGCGCGCGTCGACGCCGCGCGCGGTCGTCACGTGCGGTCGCCGTGGTAGCCGCCGACACCCTCGTCGTCGGCGTCGCTCCACATGGTCTCGTCGAGCGGGGTGTCGGGGACGACGACGTGCTCCGGCACCTCGGCTCCCGGCTGCCGCACCGGCGGCGACGACGCGAGGTCGCCGGCGTCGATCTCCAGCCGCTCGAGGTCGTTCGCGAGGCGGCGGACCGCCGGCGCGTCGCCGAAGGCCCGGTGCACCTCGGCGATGCCGTGCCGCAACTGCTCGATCGAGTGCTGGAGCGTCGCAATCTCAGGGCTGGTCACACGCCACCTCCTCGGCGTCGTGCCCACCACGGTGTGAGGCACGTCACTGACGACTCTCCCGCGAATGCCCCGGTCCGGCAAGGGCGCGCCAGGCGTGCGGGAGGGGCGCGGGGAGCGGCGCCGGAGGTCAGGCGCCGGCGAACCCCGTCTGCCGCCACGCCTCGTAGACCGCGACGGACGCGGCGTTGGTGAGGTTGAGCGACCGGCGCCCGGGCAGCATCGGGATCTTCACGCGGTCCGTGACGCGGGGGTGGGCGAGCACGTCGTCTGGCAGGCCCGTCGGCTCCGGGCCGAAGAGGAGCACGTCGCCCGGCTCGTACGCGACGTCCGTGTGCGTCGTCGCCGCGTGGGCGGTGAAGGCGAAGACGCGCGCGCCCGGCAGGGCGTCGAGCGCGGCGTCGAACGTCGGGTGCACGTCCATGACGGCGAGGTCGTGGTAGTCCAGCCCGGCCCGGCGGAGCTTGGCCTCCGACAGGTCGAAGCCCAGGGGCTCCACCAGGTGCAGGCGCGCCCCGGTCACGGCGGCCAGCCGGATCGCGGAGCCCGTGTTCCCGGGGATCCGGGGCTCGAAGTAGACGACGTGCGCGAACGGTGCGGACGGCGGGGCGGGCGAGGGGGCGTCGGCGGGCACGGCCCGATTCTCCCACCCGGGTGACTTGCCCCCCGCAGCCGATGACGGATCGGCCCGGTGGCCCCTAGTCTCGTTCGATGACGGCTGTCCCAGAGGTGATGAAGGCGGTCCAGCTCGTCGGCCACGGTGGCCTCGACCAGCTGCTCTACCGCGACGACGTGCCCACGCCGGAGCCCGCGCCGGGCGAGGTGCTGGTCGACGTCCATGCGTGCGGCATGAACAACACCGACGTGTGGGTGCGCGAGGGCGCCTACGGCACCGAGACCGACGCGGCGGAGGTCTCCACCTGGAGACGCGGCCGGTCCACGCTCACGTTTCCCCGCATCCAGGGCGCGGACACCGTCGGCGTCATCGCGGCGGTCGGCGAGGGCGTGCCTGCGGAGCGGGTCGGCCAGCGGGTGATGGTCGACTTCAGCATCTACCACCGCCCCGAGGGCGACGACAGCCTGGCCGACATCGACTACATGGGCCACGGGCGCGACGGCGGGTACGCCGAGTACCAGGCCGTGCCGGCGGAGAACGCGTACGAGATCACCGCCGACATCACCGACGCGGAGCTGGCCACGTTCTGCTGCGCGTACCTCACGGCGGAGCAGATGCTCGTGCGCGCCCGGCTCGCGGCGGGCGAGCGGGTGCTGGTGACCGGCGCCTCCGGCGGGGTCGGTTCCGCGATCGTCCAGCTCGCCCGGGTGCGCGGCGCCGTCCCGTACGCGGTGACCAGCGCGGGCAAGGAGGCGGCGCTGCGGGAGATCGGGGCGCAGGACGTCGTCCTGCGCGACGTGGACGACCTCGTGGCCGAGGTCGAGCGCGTCGCAGGCGGCCCGGTCGACGTCGTCGCGGACCTGGTGGCCGGGCCGATGTTCAACGACCTGCTGCGCGTCCTGCGGCCCGAGGGGCGGTACACGACGGCGGGCGCCATCGGCGGCCCGGTGGTGCAGCTCGACCTGCGCACGATGTACCTCAAACAGCTGGAGCTGCACGGCTCCTCGCAGGGCACGCGCACGGCGTTCCGGCGGCTGGTGCGCTACATCGCAGGCGGCGAGGTCCGGCCGCTGCTCGACCGCACGTTCCGGCTCTCGGAGTTCCACGACGCGCAGCGCGCGTTCATGTCCAAGTCCTACGTCGGCAAGCTGGTGGTGGTCCCGGACCGGCACTGGGAGCAGGTCGGGGCGCACCATGCGGCACCGTGAGCGCACCCTGCAGCTGATCGACACCCAGTCGGGAGGCGACGTCAGCCGCATCGTCACGTCCGGCGTCGAGCCGCTGCCGGGCGCCACCGTGCTCGAGAAGGCCCGTTGGCTGCAGAACGAGGGCGACGGGCTGCGCCGGCTGCTGCTGTCCGAGCCGTACGGCGACCCCGCGATGTCCGTCGACCTGATCGTGGAGCCGGCGCACCCGGAGGCGCAGGCCGGCTACATCATCATGGAGGCGATGGGGTACCCCCTGTACTCGGGCTCCAACACGATCTGCACCGCCACGGCCTTGCTGGCCAGCGGCGCGATCCCGATGACGGAGGGCCTGCAGGACGTCGTGCTGGAGTCGCCGGCGGGGCTGGCGCGCATCTCCGCGCGGGTCACGGACGGGCGGGTCGTGTCGATCACCACGCAGGGCGAACCGGCGTTCGTCGCCGAGGAAGGGCTGTCCGTCGAGGTGCCGCACTACGGCACGGTGCGCTTCGACCTCGTCTGGAGCGGCGCCTACTACGCGATGGTCGACGCGACCGAGCACGGGTTCACCCTCGGCGCGGCCGAGCAGATCGCCCTGACCGCGTTCGGCGACGCCTTCGTGCGGGCCGCGCGCCCGGGTCTGCGGCACGAGCATCCCGAGCTGGGCGACGTCGGGCCCCTGCCGTTCGCGCACTTCATGGGGCCGCTGCGCACGTCCGGCGACGGCGCGTACGAGTCGCCGTCGGCCACCTACGTCCACCCCGGCGTGCTGTGCCGCAGCCCGACCGGCACGGGCACGTCGGCCCGCATGGCGCTGATGGCCCGCCGCGGCGAGATCGGCGAGGGCGACACGCTGGAGACCGTCTCGCCGCGCGGCAGCCGGTTCGTCGGCACCGTGCTGCAGGAGGCGCGGGTCGGGGCGTTCCCCGCGCTGCACTCGACCATCACGGGCACCGCCCGCCTGATCGCACACTCGCACCTCACCGTCGACCTGGACGACCCGCTGGTGGACGGCTCCGACCTGGAGCACGTGCTGTCCGTGCAGTCCGACGCCGGCCTGACGTCGGCCTGACGTCCGACGTCGCCGGGCCGCACGGCGGCGTATCCTCGGCCTGTGCTGAAGCGCAACGACTGGTGGTGGCTGCACCCGCAGCCCTGACCTGTCGCGCCCCCACGCCCACGTCCCGAGCTGCCCGTCGCAGCCGGGACGTCGTCGTGTCCGGGCCCGGCGGGCGGCGCCCGCAGAAGGAGCCCACCATGCTCGTCCCCACCGCCGCCGGCACTCCCGCCGCCCCCGCCGGCTCTCCCGCCGACACCGCCCCGTCCGTCTCGGCAAGCACCGCCGTCGCGCAGGCGCGCTCCACCGAGGTCGAGGAGCAGCTCGCCCGCGACCCCGGCCGCTTTCGCGTCCTGACCGGCGACCGCCCGACGGGCGCCCTGCACCTCGGGCACCTGCTCGCCACACTCGACAACCGTGTGCGGCTGCAGGACGCCGGCGTCGACGTCGTCCTCGTCGTCGCGGACTACCAGGTCATCACCGACCGGGACGACGCCGGCGACCTGCCCGCCGTCGTGCGCGAGGTGGTGCTGGACTACCTCGCGGCCGGCATCGACCCGGCCCGGAGCACGGTCTTCACGCACTCGGCGGTGCCCGCGCTGAACCAGCTGCTGCTGCCGTTCCTGTCGCTGGTGAGCGTGGCCGAGCTGGAGCGCAACCCCACCGTCAAGGCGGAGGCGGTGGACGCCGAGCGGCGCCAGGGCCGCGGCATGTCGGGGCTGCTGTTCACCTACCCCGTGCACCAGGCCGCGGACATCCTGTTCTGCCGCGCGAACCTCGTGCCGGTGGGTCAGGACCAGCTCCCGCACCTGGAGACCACCCGGACCGTGGCGCGGCGGTTCAACCAGCGCTACGCGCCCACGACGGGCTACTTCCCCGAGCCCGAGGCCCTGCTCACCCCGTCGCTGACGGTGCTGGGCGACGACGGCGCCAAGATGAGCAAGTCGCGCGGCAACGCCCTGGAGCTGCGCGCGTCCGAGGACGAGACCGTGCGCTTCTTCCGCCGCGCCCGGACCGACTCCGAGCGCCACATCACGTACGAGCCGGAGCGCCGGCCCGAGGTGGCGAACCTGCTGCGCATCGGCGCGCACCTGGCGGGCACCACGCCGGGCGAGCTGGCCGACGCGGTGGGCGCGGCGGGGGCCGGGCGGCTCAAGACGGTCGTGACGGAGGCGGTCGTCGAGGGGCTGCGGCCGCTGCGCGAGCGCCGGGCGGCGCTGGCCGCGGACGGCCCCGCCGTCGTGCGCGACGTCCTGGCACGGGGCAACGCGCGGGCGAACGAGATCGCCGACCGCACCCTGGCGGACGTGCGCGAGCTCATGGGCACCATGTACTCATGAGCACCCTGGCGTTCCGCCGCACGCGTCGCGACGACCTGCCGCGCCTCCAGGCGTGGCTGCGCCGGCCGCACGTGGCGCGCTACTGGGCGCACGACACGAGCGACGCGGCGGTGGAGCGCGACTTCGCGGGCAGCTTCCTCGGCACCGAGCCCTCCGAGGACTTCGTGGTGTCCGCCGACGGCGTCCCGGTGGGCTTCGTCCAGCGGTGCCGCATCCACGACTACGCCGACGAGGAGCGCGAGCTGATCGAGCTGGTGGACGTGCCCGCCGGCGCCCTGACGATCGACTACTTCGTCGGCGAGCCGGACCGCGTCGGGCAGGGCCTCGGCACCCACCTGATCAGGGAGTTCGTCGCGCTGTGCTGGCGCGACCACCCCCGGGCGCCGGCGATCGTCGTGCCCGTGGCGGCGGGGAACGTCGCGTCGTGGCGGGCGCTGCGCTCTGCCGGGTTCGGGTGGGTCGCCACCGGGTACCTGACCCCGGACAACCCGGTCGACGACGGTCGCCACCACGTGTACCGGCTCGACCGGCCCTCCGGGCCGGCGTAGGCCGGGCCGAGCGTGCCGGAGCGTGCAGGACCGGCGCGGGCACGGCAGGATGTGCGCGTGACGACCCAAGCAGACCAGGCGGTCGCCGAGGTGGACGGACCGTCGACGAGGCCGGGCGACCTCGTCGCGCTCGTGGGGCTCGGGGACGACGCCGTCGAGGTCGTGCGGGACATGGCGGCCCGGCTGGGGGTGCTGCCCGGCTGCGCGGGCCTCGCCGGGGGGGACGGCCTCCTGCGCCTCGACAGCCGTCGCGACGCCGTCGAGGCGCGGGCCATGGCGGTCCGGGCCGGCACGTCCGCGGTCCTCGCCGTCGGGACGGGGCCGGACGGCGAGGTCGCGACCGCGATCCTCCCGCGGCTGGAGCCCGACGAGGTGTGGGTGGTCGTCGACGCGTCCCGCAAGCCGGACGACACGCAGACGTGGGTCGGCGTCGTCCACCGGACCGCCGTCGTGCGGGCGATGGCGGTGGTCGGGCGGGAGCTCACCGCGTCGCCGCGGACCGTGGACGCGCTCCGGCTGCCCGACGGCTGGACGACCGACGGGTGACGGCCGTCGCCGTTACGGTGGGTCGATGACGTCGGTCAGACAGGTCCAGGTCACCTTCGACTGCGCCGAGCCCGAGCGGGTCGCCCGCTTCTGGTGCGAGGTGCTGGGTTACGTCGTCCCGCCGCCGCCCGAGGGGTTCGCGTCGTGGGGCGACTTCGACCGCTCCCTCCCGCCCGAGGACCAGGGGTCCGCGTTCGCCTGCGTCGACCCGACCGGGGTGGGACCGCGGCTGTTCTTCCAGCGCGTGCCCGAGGGCAAGGTCGTCAAGAACCGCGTGCACCTCGACGTGCGGGTCGGCACGGGTCTCGTGGGCGACGAGCGGCTGGCCACGCTGGAGGCGGAGCGTGACCGTCTCGTCGCGCTGGGCGCGACGCACGTGCGCACGATGCTCGCCGACGGCGTGGAGGAGTCCTGCATCGTGATGCAGGACGTCGAGGGCAACGAGTTCGACCTCGACTGAGGAGCGCCGCCCCGGACGCGGGGCGGGGAGGTTCGGGTCCGCCGGTGCCTCAATCCCGGCGGACCCGAGTCGTGGAGGGCCGACGCGCGTCAGGACGCGCCGTCGAGCCGTTCGGTGAGGCGGGCGAGCTGCGCCCACAGCTGGACCGGCACCTTGCCGCCGAAGGTCTCGAAGAACTCGGCGGTCAGCTCGGCCTCCGCCCGCCACGGGGCGGCCGGGACGTCGAACAGTGCGGCGAGGTCGTCGTCCGACAGCTCGAGACCGTCCGTGCGCAGCGCGCCCGGCGCGGGCAGCAGCCCGACGGGGGAGTGCACGGCGCCGGCGTCGGTGCGCAGGCCGCGCGACCGGTCGACCTGGGTGACGATCCACTCGATCACGCGCGAGTTCTCGCCGAACCCGGGCCACAGGAAAGAGCCGTCGTCGCCCTTGCGGAACCAGTTGACCTGGAAGACCTTGGGGCGCTTGTCGGCCTCGAGGGCCTCGCCGACCCGCAGCCAGTGGGCCCAGTGGTCGGCCATGTTGTAGCCGCAGAAGGGCAGCATCGCGAACGGGTCGCGACGCAGCTCGCCGACGGCCCCCTCGGCCGCGGCGGTGCGCTCGGAGCTGATGGTGGCGCCCATGAAGACGCCGTGGTCCCAGCTCAGCGCCTGCGTCACCAGGGGCACGTTGGTGGCCCGGCGGCCGCCGAAGACGATGGCGTCCAGGGGCACGCCGTCCGGGTCCTCCCAGGAGTCCGCGATCGACGGGCACTGCGCGGCGGCCACGGTGAACCGTGAGTTCGGGTGCGCGGCGGGCGTCTCGGAGTCCGGCGTCCAGTCGTTGCCCCGCCAGTCGACGAGGTGCGCCGGCGGCTCGGGCGTCAGACCCTCCCACCACACGTCGCCGTCGTCGGTGAGCGCGACGTTGGTGAAGATCGCGTCGTGCGTGAACGTCTCGACGGCGGTGGGGTTGGTCTCGGCGCCGGTGCCGGGCGCGACGCCGAAGAAGCCGGCCTCCGGGTTGATGGCCCGCAGGCGCCCGTCGGGGCCGGGGCGCATCCACACGATGTCGTCGCCGAGCGTCTCGACGGTCCAGCCGGGGATGGTGGGCCGCAGCATCGCGAGGTTCGTCTTGCCGCAGGCGCTGGGGAACGCGGCCGCCAGGTGGTAGCGGCGCCCCTCGGGCGACGTCGCGCGGATCAGCAGCATGTGCTCCGCCAGCCAGCCCTCGTCGCGGGCGATGGCCGACGCGATGCGCAGGGCGAAGCACTTCTTGCCCAGGAGGGCGTTGCCGCCGTACCCGGAGCCGTACGACCAGATCTCGCGCGTCTCGGGGTAGTGGACGATGTACTTGGTGTCGTTGCAGGGCCACGGGACGTCCTGCTCGCCGCGGGCCAGCGGTGCGCCCACCGAGTGCACGGCCGGCACCCACTGGCGGCCCGCGTCGATCAGCTCCATCACCTGCGCCGACACACGCGTCATGACGTGCATCGAGACGACGACGTACGGCGAGTCGGTGACCTCGATGCCGACCTGGGAGATCGGCCCGCCGACCGGGCCCATGGAGAACGGCACCACGTACATGGTCCGGCCGCGCATCGACCCGGCGAAGACGTCGCGCAGCTCGGCGCGCATCGCGGCCGGGGCGCGCCAGTTGCTGGTCGGCCCGGCGTCCTCCTCGCGCTCGGAGCAGATGAAGGTGCGCGACTCGACGCGGGCGACGTCGGACGGGTCGGACCGGGCGAGGTAGGAGTTCGGGCGCTTGACCTCGTCGAGCTTGAGGAGCGTCCCCGCCTCGACCATCTCGTCGAGGAGCCGCTGCTTCTCCGCGGGGGAACCGTCGCACCACACGACCTCGTCCGGCTGCGTGAGCGCGGCGATCTCCGCGACCCAGGCACGGGCGTCCTGCGGGCGCCTCGCCGCGGCGCCGGTCGCGCCGGTCGCTGCACCGGTGGCCGGTGCGCCGGCCGTCTCGCGCAGCACGGTGTCGGGGGCGAGCTCGGCGATGGCGAGTCGCGTCCGGCGCGGGTTCGCGGTGAAGGTCATGACTGCTCCGTCCGTCGGCGTGACCCACGGTGCGTGCCGGGGCCCTGCATCCAGCCTCCCGGTCCGGCAGCACAACTTTCCAACGGTTCACCCGTGAAGATTCGACGATCTTCACGTACCGTGAAACCCATGGCCGCACGAGACACCTCCGCCCCTGCCGACGGCGCCGCGGGGGAGGCGCCGGACCTCATCACGCTCGGGCGCCGCATCCGCCACGCGCGCACGTCGCGAGGGCTGACGCTGGAGGCGCTCGGGGAGCGTGTCGGCTCGGCGCCGAGCCTGCTCTCGCTGGTCGAGAACGGGCGGCGGGAGCCGCGGCTGTCCCTGCTGCGCGCCATCGCCGAGGCGGTCGGCGTCCCCGTGCCCGACCTGCTCGCGGAGGAGCCGCCGTCGCGCCGTGCCGAGCTCGAGATCGCGCTCGAGCGCGCGCAGCGGGGGCCGATCTTCGCGTCGCTGCGGCTGCCCGGGATCAAGCCGAGCCAGCGCCTGTCGATGCCGGTCCTGGAGCACCTCGTCGGACTGCACGCGGAGCTCGCGCGGCGCGAGGAGGAGGCGATCGCCACCCCCGAGGAGGCGCGGCGCGCCAACACCGAGCTGCGCCGCGAGCGCGAGGACCGGGACAACTACCTGCCGCAGCTGGAGGCGGTCGCCGAGGAGCTGACCGTCAAGGCCGGGTACGCCGGGGCCGGGGCCCTGACCCACCGCACGGTGGCGCGCATGGCCGAGCAGATGGGCTTCACGATCCTGCACGTGGACGACCTGCCGCGCTCGGCCCGGTCGGTCACTGACCTCAAGAACGGGCGCATCTACCTGCCGCCGGCCTCCATCCCCGGCGGACACGGCCTGCGGTCGCTGGCCCTGCAGGCGATCGCGCACCGGGTGCTGGGCCACGAGCGTCCGCGCTCCTACGCCGAGTTCCTGCGCCAGCGCGTCGAGATCACCTACTTCGCCGCGAGCTGCCTCATCCCGCAGTCCGTCGCCGTCGAGTTCCTCACGCGGCGCAAGCGGGAGAAGGACCTCGCGGTCGAGGACTTCCGGGACGCCTTCGGCGTCACGCACGAGGCGGCCGCGATGCGCATGACCAACCTGGCGACGGTCCACCTCGGCATCCCGCTGCACTTCCTGCGCGTGGGCGACGACGGTGCGCTGTTCCGCGGGTACGCGAACGACGGGCTGCCGCTGCCCCGCGACGTCACCGGCGCGATCGAGGGGCAGCTCGTGTGCCGGTGGTGGGCCGGGCGCGAGGCGTTCACCCGCCGCGACCGGGCCACCGAGTCCTACCAGTACACCGACACCCCGGCGGGGACGTTCTGGGACTCGGTGCAGACGGGCACCGCCGCGGACGGCCGGCAGTTCTCCATCACGGTCGGCGTGCCGTACGCGCACGCCAAGTGGTTCCGCGGCCGGGACACCCACGTGCGGCGCAGCTCCACCTGCCCCGATCCCGCCTGCTGTCAGCGCCCGCCGGCCGACCTCGCCGACCGGTGGGAGGGCGTCGCGTGGCCCAGCGCGCGCATGCACCAGCAGGTGCTGGCCGCGCTGCCGCGCGGCGCGTTCCCGGGCGTCGACGACACCGACGTCTTCGCATTCCTCCAGCAGCACGCGCCGCCGGACGACGGCGCCTCCTGACGCCCTCCGCCCCGCCGGGTGCGTTGCTGCGAGGCCGACAGGTCCGGTGTAGCGTCGAGACGTGGGTGATCGACAGGTCGGCCCGCACGAGGCCGCTCGCAGAGAGTCGTCGACGGAAGCGCAGAGCTCCCGTCGTGAGAAGGAAGCCGCCGTCGCGCGGTGGAAGGACGACGGTGGCATGGTCCCCGACGTGGTGACCGGCGCCGACCCCGACCCCGACACGAACGAAGCCGGCGAGGCCCGCTGAGAGGCCGGCCGAGAGGCGCCGTCGAGATCACGGCGGTGCATGTCAGCAGGCGCTGAGCGCCCCTCCGGCGGAGGTGCGTTCGCGCGGCAGGAGCAGAGGCAGCACCGTGTCAGATTCGAGCCACCATACGACCGCACCGGTGAGTGCGGCCCCGGGGACGACTGCCCCCGGGGCGACGGCGCCCACGACGGCGCCCCGGACACCCGCCGCCCGACAGGTGACGCGCGACTACTCCGTGCTGGCGAAGATCGTCCGCCAGTCGGGCCTGCTCCGGCGGCGCTACGCGTACTACTGGGCGCGGCTCATCCTCACCGTGATCGCGCTAGGAGCGGTCTGGGCAGGGATCGTCCTCCTCGGCGACACGTGGTGGCAGCTCCTGCTCGCGGTGGCGCTGGCCGTCGTGCTGGTCCAGCTGGCGTTCCTCGGGCACGACAGCGCGCACCGGCAGGTCTTCCGGTCGCGGGCCTGGAACGACTGGACCGCCCGCATCCTGGCCAACGTCTTCGTCGGCCTGAGCCACGCGTGGTGGACCACGAAGCATGACGCCCACCACGCCGCGCCGAACAAGGAGGGCAGCGACCCGGACGTCTCCCCGGGGGTCATCGCGTTCACCCCGGCGGTCCTGGCCAGCCGCCAGGGCTGGCGGGGCTGGTTCGCCCACCGGCAGGGGTGGTTCTTCTTCCCCCTGCTGACGCTCGAAGGGCTGAACCTGCACGTGGCGAGCGTGCGCACCGTCCTCGGCCGCGGCGTCGTGCCGCACCGTCGGGTGGAGGCCCCGCTGCTCCTGGCGCGCCTCGTCCTGTACGTCGGGGCGATCGTGCTCCTGCTGCCGCCGGCGATCGCCGGCGCGTTCCTCGCGGTGCAGCTCGGCCTGTTCGGGGTGCTCCTCGGCGGCGCGTTCGCCCCGAACCACAAGGGCATGCCCATCGTCCCGGCGGACGCCGACGTCGACTTCCTGCGCCGGCAGGTGCTCATGAGCCGCAACATCCGGGGGAGCGTCGTCGTCGTCTTCTTCATGGGCGGGCTCAACCGGCAGATCGAGCACCACCTCTTCCCGAGCATGCCGCGCCCCAACCTCAGGTACGTCCAGCCCATCGTCCGGGAGTACTGCTCCACGCTCGGCGTGACGTACACCGAGGTCGGGTTCTTCACGTCCTACCGGATCGTCGTCAGCTACCTCAACGACGTCGGGCACCAGGCGCGCGACCCCTTCTCGTGCCCGCTGGCGGCCCAGCTGGGCCGCTAGCTGTCGTTCCCCGAGCGGGACGAAAGGGGCGTACGGTCGGAACATCCGGGACGAAGGCCCCCCACCTGAGGTGCTTGGGCCCGGAGATGCGAGGAGGCCGTCATGGCCACCGCCCCCAACCCTGTCCCGCCCCTGGCGTCGGCGACCAACGGCAACCCCAGCAGGCCGGTGTCCGGATCGTCCGGGTCGCGCCGGGTCGCCCCCGCGAGCTCCCGGACCGGGAAGACCCCACGCAGCCGCGCCGGCGCCGTCTGGGTCGGCATCTGCATCGCAGCGGTCGTCCTCGTCGCCCTGATCGTCTTCATGCTGCAGAACACCCAGGAGGTCCTGGTCTCGTTCCTGGGGATGGAGGGCTCCGTCCCGCTCGCCGTCGCGCTGCTCATCGCGGGCGTCGGCGTCGGCGTCGTCGCGCTGGTCATCGGCACCGTCCGCATCACGCAGCTACGGCGTCGCGTCCACCACCCGGACCGAGCAGGCCGCGGAGCGTGACCGCGGTCGCAGAGCGCATGCGTCAGCGGAAGCGCTGCGCCGCCAGCGGCGCGGCCGTGGCCAGGTCGCGGACGGCGACGTGCGCGTCGTCGTCGCCGGCGGCGGCGAGGATCTGCGGCAGCGGACCGGACGCGACGAAGACGCCGTCCGCGAGGACGTGCACGGTGGGGCACAGGCGGCCCACGAGCTCGACGTCGTGCGACACCAGCAGCACGGCGGTCGACTGCTCGCGGGCCGTGTCCGCGAGGCGGCGCGCGATCTCGCCCCGCATCGACGGGTCGACGGCGGTGAGGGGCTCGTCGAGCAGCAGCACGTCCGGACGGGTCGTGAGGGCCAGCCCGAGGGCGAGCCGCTGCTTCTCGCCGCCTGAGAGCGAGTGCACGGTGCGCGAGGCGAGGCGCGGCTCCAGCGCGACGTCCTCCAGCAGGTCCGCGACCGAGCGCCCGTTGGCGCGGCCGGCCTTGCGCGCGTCGGTCAGCGCGCCGGTGAGTGCCCGGTCCACGGTCCAGCGCAGGTCGATGTCGAGGCCGTTCTGGGCCACCGTCCGCACGGCGCCGCGGAAGCGCTTCTTGTCGCGCCGGCCGAGCCTGGAGACCGTGCGCCCCTCGAACGTCACCTGGCCGCCCGTCGGGCGCACCTGACCGACCAGCGCCTGCACCAGCGTGGACTTGCCCACCCCCGACTCGCCGAGGATCCCGACCGGCGCGGCGCCCGGCGTCAGCTCGAGGCCGACGCCGCGCAGGACCGCCGGCCCCCCGTAGCCGGCGACCAGCTCCGTGGCGCGCAGGATCGGGGTGGGGGAGGTCGCGCTCATGTGGTCACCTTCTGGCTCGAGTGGTGCGGGCCGCGCGGGAGCGGCCGGTACGTCCGACGAACGACGGTACCCGCTGGTTCCCGACCGTCCGGCACACGGGACTCCCGACCGCCCAGCCGGAGGCCGCGTCCGGCCTGCCGTGCCGGCCCGGCGCGCGCCATACTGCTCGGATGGCGGTGGACCGGGAGTCGGTGCAGCAGTGGGTGGCGGCGTACGAGGACGCGTGGCGCAGCGGTGACGACGGCGCCGTCGAGCGCCTGTTCACGCCGGACGCGCGGTACGCCCGCTCGCCCTACGACCCCGACGAGCTGCACGGGCACGCGGCGATCCGCGGGTTCTGGCTCGTCGACGAGGGCGCCACGTTCGCCGTGACGGCCGAGCCGCTGGCCGTCGAGGGCGACGTCGCCGTCGTCCGGCTCGAGGTGCGCTACCTCGAGCCCGAGGCGCAGGAGTACCGCGACCTGTGGGTGCTGCGCTTCGCCCCCGACGGGCGCGTGGCCGACTTCGAGGAGTGGGCGTACTGGCCCGGCAAGGCCTGGACGGCTTCCTGACTCACGCGCCGTCCGACTCCCAGTAGTCCAGCTCGACCTTCCAGGGCCGGGGGAGTGCGGCTGCCAGCGCGTCGCGCAGCGCCTCGGCCTCCGCGCGGTGCGCGGCGGCCACCCGGGGGTCGTCCCAGCCGTGCTCGTGGTGGAAGTGCTCGTTGAACGCCCCCGCCCATGCCCGCAACCGTGCGGCGAGGTCGTCGTCCACTGCCGCGTCCCCCGCGGCTTCGGCCGCGGGGTCGAGCGTCCATATCGGCCAGTCGGCGTTGTAGTCGTTCATCAGCTTCACGAGGTGCCGGTCAAGTGGCGGTGGGCTGGGTGCGTCGCCCGTGGACCGCCGCGGCACGAACACTTCGCCGGTCCGCGGCGCACAGGCGTACCAGCCGTAGTTGCCGCGGTCGTCGTTCGTCCCCATGGCGGACAGCGTCGCACGCCTGTGCCGTCACGTCGCCGGCCGGCTCGCGCTCGATCGCGGTGGCCGTGCACCACCTCGGAGGGCGGTGGTGCTACCTCGCGGGGAGGGCGCCGCCGCGGGAGTCCATCCGGGCCAGCAGGCGCGGGAAGATGTCGCCCAGGCGCAGCCCGTCGTGCTCGAACTCGTTGGTGACCCACGCGCGGGCGTTGCCGACGTGCGAGGCGGTCTCCAGGGAGGCGCCGGCGTCGACGAACATGTCGTCGAAGTACACGGCCGCTTCCATCGGCACCTCGCTGCCGGCGAGGACGTCGAGGTCGTACAGGTCGCCCCAGTCGGTGCGCGCGGCCAGCGCCTCGGCCGCGTCGCGGAACGGGCGCAGCGCGGCGATCTGCTCGAACATCCAGGGGTAGATCATCTCGCCGGTGAAGAGCAGCGGGCGGGCCGACGTCGCGAAGGCCGGCGCGTCGTCGCGCACCCGCTGCGCGGCCCATGCCGTCGCGCCGGACGCGGACTGGCCGTAGATCGACTCGTGCAGCACCGCGTACATCGGGTTGGTGGCGAAACCGGTCGCGGCCTCCACCTCGGCGAGGAACGTGTCGGTGAGCTCGTCCTCGTGGCCGGGCGCGTCGTCGAACGCCTCGTCGACGACCCAGTGCACGCGCTCGAAGCCGGGGCCCATGCCGAACGCCGTGCCGAGGGTCTGGAACCGCTCCACGGTGAGCTGGTCGCCGCCCGGCAGCCGCACGTCGCCTGCGGCGATGCGGTCGGCGATGCGCGCCACCTGCTCGACGTCGTCCGGGTACCGCTCCCGGTAGAGCGCGTTCTTGGCGACGACGCGCGGCTGGGTGCGCCGGTACACGTCCTCGGCGCTCGCGGTGAGGCCCACGAGCCCACCGGTGACGTACGACGCCGCCACGCCCTCGGGAGCCCGGGAGAGGTACGTCAGCGTGAGGAAACCGCCGTACGACTGCCCGAGCGTCGACCAGCGCCGCCCGCCGTAGACGGCCTTCCGCACGTGCTCGGCGTCGGCGACGATCGAGTCGGCGCGGAAGTGGGCGAGGTAGTCGGCCTGGGCGGCGCCGTCGCCGAGCGCCGTCAGCGCGCCCGCGCGCACCGCCGTCGACCGGCCGGTGCCGCGCTGGTCCAGCAGCACCACGCGGAACCGCTCCAGCGCGGTGCCGAGCCAGCCGTCCGGGCCGGTGGGCCGGGGCCCCTTGCCGCCCGGGCCGCCCTGCAGGAAGACGAGGAGCGGCAGGTCCTCGCGCCGCTTCGTCGGGTCGACGACCTCGCGCACGAACACCGACAGGGTGCGGCCGTCGTCGGGCCGGCTCCAGTCCAGCGGCACCTGCACGGTGCGGTCGGTGACATGGACGCCGGGGATCGTGTACTCGCGCGTCGCGGTGACGGTTCCGTTGCTCACCGGCCCAGCCTAGGCCGGGTTGCATTAGTGGAGTATCTGCTCCAACAATTGTCCTCGTGTCGACCCTCACCCCCTCCGAGGTGCGCCAGCCCCGCTGGGTGCCGCTCCTCCTGCTGCTCGCGACCGCCGCCCTCGGCGTCGGGCTGGGCTACCTGCTCCCGCCGCTCGCCCGCTGGCTGCACGGGCTGCTCCAGCGGAGCCCCCTGCCGAGCATCGGACCGGTCGAGCTGCTCGCGGGCCTGCCCCTCGCGTGGTCCGTGCCGATCCTCGGCGGGCTGGGCGTGGTGGGCGGCGTCCTCCTGGCGCTGACCACGATCGGGGAGTCGCTGCGGCTGACCGTCGCCGACGACCACCTTGAGCACCGCACGGACGACCATGAGGGGTGGATCGAGCGGTCCGACGTCACCGACGTCTTCCGGGACGGCCGCCACCTGGTGCTCCTCGGCTCGACCGGGGCACCGTGGGCCCGGCTCGACGCGGACACGCTGCGCCGGGCCGAGATCCGGGCCGCCTTCGAGGCGCACGGGTGGCCGTGGCGGGACGCCGACCCCCACGAGGGCGCCTACGAGCGGTGGATGGACGGGCGGCCGGGGTTCTCGGCGGCCGAGCACGGGCTGCTGCGCCGCCGGCTCGCCGAGCGCAAGGACGCCGCGGCGGTCGCCGAGGTCGACGACGCGCTCGCGACGCACGGCCTCGCCGCGCGCGTCCGCGAGGACCGGCTCCAGGTGCGGCGGGTCGGCGCGGGCGGTCCGGACCCGGCGACCGGTGGTGCCGCGGAGGGCGCCCGTGGCACGCAGGGTTGACCCGGAGCGCCACGAGGCGCGGCGGCTGCAGATCATCGGTGCCGGCCTGACGGTGCTCGCCGAGCGCGGGTACGAGGGCGCGACGACGGCCGCGATCTGCCGGGAGGCGGGGATCGGCTCGGGCACGTTCTTCCACTACTTCGCCACCAAGACGGAGCTCGTCCTGGCGATCCTCGAGCTCGGCACGGCCGAGACGGTGGAGAAGGCGGCGGCCCTGGAGGGCCGCACCGACCCGCTCGGCGTCCTGCTCGACCTCCTGGGCTCGTGGGCCGACGACGCCGCGGACCCCCGCATCCCGGGCTTCGTCCGCGCCGTCGCCGGCGTCATGCACCTGCCGACGGTCGCCGCGGCGCTCGCCGCAGACGACCGCGCGCAGCGCGACCTGCTCCTGCCGTGGATCGAGCGCGGGCAGGCGACGGGCGAGGTCCGCACCGACCTCCCGCCGGCCCGCATCGCCTCCTGGCTCGCCCTGCTCTCCGGGGGCTTCCTCGAGCGCGTCTCCGTCGACGACGCCTTCACCGTCGACACGGAACGCGACCTCCTGGTGGCCACGGCGCGGGTGTTCCTCCTCGGTCACGGGTCCGCTGCGGATGCGACCACCGGGACCCGCCGCTAGGCAGGTGTGGTGCCCGACGTCGACCGTCGTCCCCACCCGGCGCCCGCCCGCTGATCGTGGGCGCCCTGCTCGCGCTCGCCTCGGCGCTCCTGTACGGGGTGTCGGACGTCGTGGGCGGCGTCGTCTCGCGGCGGATGCCTTTCGTCCGCGTCGCGCTGCTGGGCCAGGCCGGCGGGCTCGTCGTCACGGCCGCCGCCGCGCCGTTCGTGGCGGGCGCTTCGCCGTCGGCGCCCGACCTGCTGTGGGGTGGCCTCTCCGGCGTCGGCACCGGCGTCGCGATGGTCGCGCTGTTCCGGGGGATGAGCCGGGGTGCGATGTCGCTGGTGGTCCCGGTGAGCGCGGTCGGCGGCCTCGCCCTGCCCGTCGTCGCCGCAGCCGTCCTCTTCCACGAGAGGCCGGGGCCGTGGACCTGGGCAGGGGTGCTGCTCGCGCTGCCCGCGCTCTGGCTGGTGGGCCGGGGGAGGTCGGGGTCGTCGCCGGACGCGCGCGCGGTGCGTGACGGTCTGGCCGCGAGCGTCGGCATCGGCGTCCAGTACCTCGCGCTGGCGCAGGCCGGCCCGGGTGCGGGCATCTGGCCGGTGGCCGCCGGCCGGGTCATGGCGGTCGTGTGCGTCGCGGGGCTCGCGCTCCTCGGGGCGCGCCGCGCGACGGTGAAGGCGACGCCGGCGACGCTGGCGACATCCGCGACGCCGGCCCTGCGGCTCGCCGCGGCCGGGTCGGGTGTCCTCGCGGCGGGCGCCCTGGTCTGCTACCTGCTGGCCGCCCGCACCGAGCTCGTCGCCGTCGCTGTCACGCTGTCGGCCCTCTACCCGGTGGTCCCGGTCCTGGTGGGCCTCACCCTCCTGCGCGAACGGATCGGCCGGCTCCAGGTGCTCGGCCTGGCCCTGGCCCTCGCCGCCTCGGCTCTGATCGTCGCCGCGTAGCCGCCCGGCCCGCACCAACGGTCCACGGCGCCGCCGTCGCGCCCGCCCCCCACCCACGCAGTCGGCCGGACGCAGAGCGGCGGGGAAGGACCTCGTGCGGGCGGCCGTATCTTTCCCGAAGTGGAGGGCGCCCTGGCGCCCGTGAACGCGGCCGCCCGCACGAGGTCCTTCCCCGCCGCGGGCTCAAGCGAGCGGACTACTGCACGTCAGCATCCACCCAGTCGAAGGTCTTCGTGACGGCCTTCTTCCAGGACCGGTAGAGCCGCTCGCGCTCGTCCTCGGCCACGACCGGGGTCCAGCGCTTGTCCTCGGCCCAGTTGGCGACGACGTCCTCCTCGCCCTTCCAGAAGCCGACGGCGATGCCGGCGGCGTACGCGGCGCCCAGCGCGGTCGTCTCCGCGACCTTGGGGCGGACGACGTCGACGCCGAGCTGGTCGGCCTGGAACTGCATGAGCAGCTCGTTCTGCACCATGCCGCCGTCCACCTTGAGCTCGGTGAGCTCGACGCCCGAGTCGAGGCGCATGGCGTCGGCGACCTCTCGGGACTGGTACGCGACCGCCTCGAGCGAGGCACGGGCGATGTGGTTGCGGTTGACGTACCGCGTGAGCCCCACGAGCGCGCCGCGTGCGTCGGGCCGCCAGTACGGGGCGAACAGGCCGGAGAACGCGGGCACGAAGTAGGCGCCGCCGTTGTCCTCCACCTTGCGGGCCAGCCACTCGACGTCGGGGGCGTCCTCGAACATGCCGAGGTTGTCGCGCAGCCACTGGATGAGCGACCCGGTGACGGCGATCGACCCCTCGAGCGCGTAGCGGGCCTCCTGGTCGCCGATCTTGTAGCAGACCGTCGTCAACAGACCGTTCTTGCTCGCCACCTTCTCCGTGCCCGTGTTGAGCAGCATGAAGTTGCCCGTGCCGTAGGTGTTCTTCGCGGTGCCGACCTCGAAGCAGGCCTGGCCGAACGTCGCGGCCTGCTGGTCGCCGAGGATGCCGGCGATCGGGACGCCGGGGACCAGGCCGCGGGGGCGGCCCTGCCCGTACACCTCGGACGATGAGCGGATCTCGGGCAGCATCGACATCGGGATGCCCATGTCGGCGGCGATGTCCTCGCGCCAGCTCAGGGTGTCGAGGTCCATGAGCATGGTGCGCGACGCGTTGGTGACGTCGGTGACGTGCACGCCCCCGTCGGGCCCGCCGGTCATGTTCCACAGCACCCAGGTGTCGGTGTTGCCGAAGAGGAGGTCGCCGCGCTCGGCGGCCTCACGTGCCCCGTCGACGTTGTCGAGGATCCACTTCACCTTGGGACCGGAGAAGTACGTGGCCAGCGGCAGGCCGACGATCGACTTGTACTTGTCCGGGCCCTCGGAGCCGCCGAGCTCGTCGGCGATGGCCTGCGTACGCGTGTCCTGCCAGACGATCGCGTTGTACACGGGCTTGCCGGTGTTCTTGTCCCACACCACCGCGGTCTCGCGCTGGTTGGTGATGCCGATCGCGGCGAGGTCCTCGTGGGAGAGGTTTCCGCGGGTCAGCGCGAGGCCCACGACCTCGCGCACGTTGGTCCAGATCTGCTCGGCGTTGTGCTCGACCCACCCGGCCCGGGGGAAGATCTGCTCGTGCTCGAGCTGGCCGGTCGAGACGATGCGGCCGGAGTGGTCGAAGACGATGGCACGCGAGCTGGTCGTGCCCTGGTCGATGGCGAGGACGTAGTCAGCCATGGGGATTGCCCTTCACGTCGGTGTGGGTGGTGGGGGTGTCGGTCAGGAGTAGGCGGCGCCGACGAGGCCGGCGATCACGCCACCGACCAGCGGGCCGGCGACCGGGACCCACGAGTACGACCAGTCGCTGGAGCCCTTGCCCTTGATCGGCAGGATGGCGTGGGCGATGCGGGGGCCGAGGTCACGCGCCGGGTTGATGGCGTACCCGGTGGGGCCACCGAGGCTGGCGCCGATCGCGACCACGATGAGGGCGACGCCGAGCGGCCCCAGACCGGACGGCGTCTTGCCGGAGACCACGACGAAGAACACCAGGACGAAGGTCGCGAGGACCTCGGTGATGAAGTTCCAGGTGTACGAGCGCACCTCCGGGCCGGTGGAGAACACGGCGAGCTTGGTGGCGCCCGGCGCCTCCAGGTCGAAGTGCTTCTTGTACGCGAGGAAGGCGAGGACGGCACCGATGAACGCGCCGATCATCTCGGCCGCGAAGTACATGAACATGTTGCCGACCGTGGGCTCGATCGTGGCGGTGACCGCGCCGCCCGGCCCGGTCACCGAGTAGAACGGCATGTCGGCGGAGAACAGCCCGATCGTCACGGCAGGGTTGAGGTGCGCCCCGGACTTGTACGCGGCGAAGACACCGGCGAACACGCCGAGGCCCCAGCCGAAGTTGATCAGGAGCCAGCCGCCGTCGAAGCCCTTGGTCTTGGGCAGGATCACGTTGGCGACCACGCCCGCACCCAGCAGGATCAGCGTCGCGGTGCCGATGATCTCGGACCAGAACGCATTCATGAGCAATGTGTCCATCGTCGGTTTCTCTTTCTCTTCTCAGGACCTCGTTGTCCTCTCCGGGAACCGGAGAGACCGCGACGGGCGGGATGCCCGGCGGGGGTGGGCTACCGGCCCGGCAGCGCGCCGAGCCGGCCGTGCGTCAGCCCCGCAAGGGCTGCATGGCGGCGACGTCGGCGGCACGCTGGCGTGCCGCCTCCGCCGTCGCGTCGTCGGTCTGGAGCTCGGCGTCGTCCTCCGCGTCGGCACGGGCGACGTAGGCGTCGATCTCGGCCTGGCGGGTGGCGTCGTCCCAGCCGAGCAGCGGGGCGACGACGTCGGCGATCTCGGGCAGGGCCGCGCGACCCCGGTCGGAGACCTCGTAGACGAGCCGCGTCCGGTGCAGCAGCAGGTCCTCGAGGTGCAGGGCACCCTCGTGACTCACGCCGAAGTGGATCTCGGCGCGCAGGTAGGCGGGCGCGTGCTCCAGCGGGCGGGCGAGGGACGGGTCCTGCTCGCAAAGCTCGACCAGGTCGCGCAGGGACGACCCGTACCGGTGCAGCAGGTGGTCCACCATCGGCGGGGTCCAGCCGAAGCGCTGCGCCCAGGCGCGGGCCTGGCGGCGCGCGGCGGTGAGGCCGACCGCGCCGAGCAGGGGGATCTGGTCCGTGATCGAGGGCAGGGCGGCGGCGCGCTGGCCGATCGCGAAGTCGACCGCGTCCTTCGCCATCACGCGGTAGGTGGTGAGCTTGCCGCCGGCGATGACGGTCAGGCCGGGCGCGGGGCTCGCGACGGTGTGCTCGCGCGAGACCTTCGCCGAGCTGGTGCCCTCCTTGGTGCCGGGCTGCAGCAGCGGGCGCAGGCCGGCGTACGTGCCGACGACGTCGTCCCGCGACAGCGGGTGCGCCAGCACCGCGTTGGCGTGGTCGAGCACGTAGTCGATGTCCGCCGACGTCGCGACCGGGTGCGTGAGGTCCTGCTCCCAGGGCGTGTCGGTGGTGCCGACGATCCAGTACCGCGACCACGGGATGACGAACAGCACGGACTTCTCGGTCTGCAGGATCAGGCCGACCGTGCCCTTGATGCGCTCACGCGGCACCACGATGTGGATGCCCTTGGAGGCGAGCACCCGCAGCCCGCCCTCGTCGCCGGCGAGCGCCTCGGTGTCCTCGGTCCACACGCCGGTCGCGTTGATGACGTGCCGGGCGCGCACGGTGATCTCGCGCCCGGTCTCCAGGTCGACGACGACGGCGCCGTTGACGGCGCCGGTGGCGCTCTTGGTCAGGCCTACGACCTGGGTGCGCGACGCGGCGTGGGCGCCGTAGCTCGCGGCGGTGCGCACGAGGGTCGTCACCAGCCGGGCGTCGTCGACGGACGCGTCCCAGTACTGCACGGCGCCGATCGCGGCGTCGTGCGCGAGGTCGGGGAACTTGGTCTTCATCTGCCGGCGCGACAGGTGCCGGTGCAGGGGCATCGCGCGGCGGCCGGGGGCGAGCGCGGCGAGCGTGTCGTACAGGGCGATGCCGGCCCCGACGTAGGCGCGCTCCCAGATCCGGTGCTCGAGCGGGTAGAGGAACGGCACGGGCTTGACCAGGTGCGGCGCGATGTTCTTCAGCAGCAGGTCGCGCTCGGTGAGCGCCTCGTGCACCAGGTGGAAGTCGAGCATCTGGAGGTAGCGCAGCCCGCCGTGGACCAGCTTGCTGGACCGGCTGGAGGTGCCGGAGGCCCAGTCCTGCGCCTCCACGATCGCCGTCGACAGACCGCGGGTGGCGGCGTCGAGCGCGATGCCGGCGCCGGTGACGCCACCACCGATGACGAGCACGTCCAGCTCGGAGCTGGCGGTCTGGGATCCCTCGAGCGCGGCCAGAGCCTGGTCCCGCGCGGTGGCCGTGAGCCGGGTGGAGGCCATCGGTGTTCCTTCCGTTCGACGACGACGCTCCCAGGTCACCATCGGGGGAACGTGTGCGCAAGCCAGGTGCACGAACGTGCAGAACGGTGGCACCCTGGGGCGGTGACGACCGACCGGGAACGCGACGTGGTGATGGCCGCGACCATGTACTACCTGCAGGACATGAAGATGGAGACGATCGCGCGACACCTGCGCACGTCCCGCTCCACCGTGTCGCGCCTCATCAAGCGGGCCCGGGACACCGGCATCGTCGAGATCACGCTCCGGCCCGGGCACTCCCGATCGCCGGGGCTCGGCCACGAGATCACCCAGCGGTACGGCATCGACGCCTACGTGGTGCCCGTGCCGGACTCCGCCGGCGACGCCGAGCGGCTC
This sequence comes from Isoptericola cucumis, assembly GCF_014635665.1. Taxonomy (GTDB): domain Bacteria; phylum Actinomycetota; class Actinomycetes; order Actinomycetales; family Cellulomonadaceae; genus Isoptericola; species Isoptericola cucumis. The sequence goes on along the minus strand of NZ_BMDG01000001.1, from coordinate 15,004 downwards.
GACCAGGTCGCCCTCACCACCGCCCGGCTGCTCGCGCGGTGGTTCGACTCCGAGATGGTGCTCGGCATCGCCTGGGGCACCACCCTCGCCGCCATCTCCCACCACCTGCCGCACAAGCCCACCCGGGGCTCCGCCGTCGTCCAGCTCAACGGGGCCGCCAACACCCGGACCTCGGGGATCAGCTATGCAGGTGACCTGATCGCAGGGTTCGGGGAGGCGTTCGACGCGCACGTGCACCACTTCCCGGTGCCGGCCTTCTTCGACTTCGCCGAAACCCGCGAGGCCATGTGGCGCGAACGCTCCGTCCGCCGCGTCCTCGACGTCCAGGCCCGCGTCGACATCGCGCTCTTCTCGGTCGGGGCGCTGTCCGGCGGGCTGCCGTCCCACGTGTACGCCGCCGGCTATCTCGAGCCCGACGACGTGGCCGTCCTGGACGCCGAGGGCGTCGCCGGCGACGTGTGCACGGTCTTCCTGCGACCCGACGGCACCTACCGCGACATCCCGCTCAACGCCCGGGCCACCGGCCCGTCGCCCGCCGAGCTGCGTCGCATCCCGCGCCGGCTGTGCGCCGTCGCCGGGGACAACAAGACGGGCCCGCTGCGCGCGGCGCTCGCGGCCGGGGTCGTCACGGACCTCGTCATCGACGAGATCACGGCCGCGCGGCTCGTGGCGGGACGGTGAGGGCCGTGTGAACGTCCGTGCACGGCGTGGACCGTCGCGAGACGGCCGGGCCCGGCGCTGCGCGCGCTCGTAGAGTGACGACGTGCCCGAGGAACCCGGTGCCTTCGCCGTCCGCCCCGCCCTGCCCGTCGACATGCGCGCGGTGCGCGGGCTGGTCGAGCCGTACGCCCGCGGCCGCATCCTGCTGGCCAAGGAGATGGTCGGCTACTACGAGGCGGTGCAGGAATTCCTGGTCGCGACCGGCCCCGCGCCCGGGTCGCAGCTCGACTCCGACGCCCACGCCCACGCCCACGCCGACGCCAACTCAGACTCCGACTCCGCGGTCGTGGGCTGCGGCGCCCTGCACGTGATGTGGGACGACCTCGCCGAGGTGCGCACGCTCGCCGTCGACCCCGCGTGGCGCGGACGGCGGGTGGGGCACGCCCTGCTCGACGCGCTGATCGAGCGGGCGCGGGGCCTCGGCCTGCGGCGCGTCTTCTGCCTCACGTTCGAGGTCGAGTTCTTCGCCGCCCACGGCTTCCGCGAGATCGACGGGACGCCCGTCACCGCCGAGGTGTACGCCGAGCTGCTGCGCTCGCACGACGACGGCGTGGCGGAGTTCCTCGACCTCGCGCGGGTGAAGCCCAACACGCTGGGCAACGCGCGCATGCTCCTCGAGCTCTGACGCAGGCCGGCCGGCCGTGACGGCCGGCATCGGCGGGATCAGGCCGGGAAGTGGAAGCGGCCCGCCTCGTCCTGCTCGATCAGGCCGTCCTCGACCAGCCCGCCGAGGCACCGGTCCACCTGTACGGGGTCCGGGCCGGAGTCGGCGAGCAGCGCGCGGGGCACGGGCGCGTCGGCCGCGCGCAGGGCCGCCATCACGCGGCCCCGGACCTGCCGGTCGGTGCCGTGCCAGGCCTGGGTGCGTCTCCGGTGCGCGTGCTCGTCGGGCGGGTGGCCGGCGGCGCGCCACGCGCACAGGTCCGCCACCGGGCAGGCGTGGCAGCGCGGGGCGCGGGCCGTGCAGACGACGGCACCCAGCTCCATCGACGCGGCGGCCCACCGGGCGGCCGTCGCGTCGTCGAGGGGCGCGGTGTCCGCGGCGAGCGACCGCTCGGCGGCGGTGGGGGAGGGCGCGCCGAGCGCGGTGCCGCCCAGCGTCCGCGCCAGCACCCGGCGCACGTTGGTGTCGACGACGACGGAACGCCGCCCGAACGCGAACGCCCGCACCGCCGCCGCGGTGTACTCCCCGATCCCGGGCAGGGCGAGCAGCGCGCCCTCGTCGTCCGGGACCGTGCCGTCGTGCCGCTCGACGATCGCGCGGGCGCAGTCCTGCAGGCGCAGCGCACGGCGCGGGTAGCCGAGGCGGCCCCAGGCGCGCAGCACGTCGGCGGTCGGTGCGGCGGCCAGGTCGGCCGGCGCGGGCCAGCGGCGCAGCCACTCGCGCCACACCGGCTCCACCCGCACCACCGGCGTCTGCTGCAGCATCACCTCGCTGACGAGCACGCCCCACGGCGTCCGGTCCGCGTGCCGCCACGGCAGGTCGCGCGCGGCGTCCTCGAACCACGCGACCACGCGCGGGACGAGGCCCGGGGCGGGCTCGCGCAGGAGCTGACGGGAGGAGGAGACGGGCGACACGATGCCCCATTCTGGCCCACCCCGCCCGGGAGTCGTCAGCACCGGGAGAAGGGACGGAGCGGTGCGGCACCGGCGACCGGGCCGGGACGCTGCTCCGACGTTGCGGAGGACGGCGGCGCGGCTCCCCGACGTGCGCCGACCCGCGTCGTACGGTGGCGCCGGCACGGTTCGAGACGGAGGAGTGGCCTGTGGCACCTGCGGACGACAGGCGTCGGGGTTCCGGGACCTCGCGTGGCGGGTCGTCGCGCCAGCCGCGTTCCGGGACGCCGCGATCCGGTGCGTCCCAGCCCGCACGGAAGACCTCGTCCAGGGCGGGCTCGCCGGCGCCGCGGTCGGGCACGACGCGCGGCAAGACCAGTTCGACGTCGGGCGCCTCGAAGTCCGGCGCCTCGAAGTCGGCTGCGTCGCGCGCGACGTCGGCCCGTTCGGCCGCTCCACGGTCGGGCGCGTCGCGTCCGGCATCCGCCCGTTCGTCCTCGGGCGGCCGCGGCGCCGGCGGGCGCGCGAAGGTCACCACGAACGGGCTCGTCGCCCCGGGTACGGCGCGCCGCGCACCGCGCAGCGCTCCGTCGGGAGCGCGGGCGCCGCGCCGCCCGACGAAGCGGCAGCAGGCTGACACGGACCGCGCGCGTCGCCGACTGGTCGGCATGCTCGCGACCGTCGTGCTGCTGTGCGGCGTCGGCGTGCTGGGCGGGTACGGCCTCGGGCTGGGCGTCGACGCCGTCCGGGGGATCCTGCCGGGGTCCGACCCCGGGCTGCCGGCGGACAAGGCCGCGCCGCCCGACCCGATCGACCTCACCGGGCCCGCCACGGCCTGCGGCGCCGACGGCGTCGACGTCGGGCTGTCCGTCGCCAGCCCCGCGGTCACGCTCGGCGACCCCCAGGTCTTCTCGGTGCGGGTGACCAACACCGGCCGCGTCCCGTGTCTCATCGACGGGTCCGAGGCGAGCCGCACCGTCACCGTCACCGACCCGTCGGGCAAGGAGCGGGTGTGGTCGTCGGCGGACTGCGCCGAGGGCGAGACCATGCTGCTGCTGGGGCCGGAGGACGTCGCCCCGCACGACGTGCGGTGGGGCACGGAGCGGTCCGCGCCCGGGTGCAAGGGCGAGCAGCCTGCGCTCGAGCCGGGGACCTACCAGGCCCGCGCCGAGCTCGCCGACGTGCCCGGCTCCCGGACCGCGCCCGTCACCTTCACGGTCGCCGAGCCCGAGCCCGACCCTGCGGCGAGCCCCGAGGGCGACGGTCCTGAGGGCACGGCGGACGCGGAGAAGGGCGACGACGGAAAGGCGGGCGGCGCCGAGAAGGACACCGCCGAGAAGGACGGCGCTGCGAAGAGCGACGCGGCTACGACCGATGCCACGACCGACGGGGGCGACGGCGCATAGGCCGCGCACGGGCAGGGAGCAGGCTCGCGGCGCTCGCGTTCGCGACCGACCGGGCCCGGAGGGCCGGGACGGTGCGGGTCAGACGTAACGCTCGAGGATGCTGGACTCCGCCAGCCGGGACAGGCCCTCGCGGACGGCGCGCGCCCGCTGCTCGCCGACGCCGTCGACGGACATGAGGTCGTCGACGCTGGCGGCGAGCAGCTTCTGCAGGCCGCCGAAGTGGCCGACGAGCCGGTCGATGATGGCCGCCGGCAGGCGCGGCACCTTGGCCAGCAGCCGGTAGCCGTGCGGGGCGACCGCGGCGTCGAGCGCGACTCCGCCGCCGGGCAGCTCGAGCACGCGGCCGATCTGGCCGAGGTCCAGCAGCTGGGCCGAGTCGAGGGAGGCGAGGTCGGTCTGCACGCCGCCCAGGGAGCGGCCCGCCCGCTCGAGCTCCACGTAGTCGCGCACCACGAAGTCGCGGTCGGCGCCGATGCCGCCGATGAGCTCGTCGAGCTGGAGGGCCAGGAGCCGCCCGTCGGCGCCGAGCTCCACCACGTACCCGTCGATCTCCTCGGAGATCCGCCGCACCATCTCCAGGCGCTGGACGACGGAGCACACGTCGCGCACGGTGACGAGGTCCTCGATCTCGAGGGCGGAAAGCGTGCCGGACACCTCGTCGAGCCGGGAGCGGTAGCGCTCGAGCGTCGCGAGGGCCTGGTTGGCGCGCCCCAGGATCGTGTCGGGGTCCTCGAGCACGTGCCGCCCGGCGCCCACGTAGATCGCGATGATCCGCATGGACTGGCTCACGGAGATGACGGGCAGGCCCGTCTGCTTCGCGACCCGCTCGGCGGTGCGGTGCCGGGTGCCGGACTCGCTGGTCTCGATGGTCGGGTCGGGCAGGAGCTGGACGGCGGCGCGCCGCACGCGGGTCGCGTCGTGGTCCAGCACGACGGCGCCGTCCATCTTGGACAGCTCGCGCAGCCGGGTGGCCGAGAACTCGACGTCGAGGACGAAGCCGCCGGAGCACATCTCCTCGACCACGTCGTCGAGCCCGAGGACGATGAGGGCGCCGGTGCGGCCGCGCAGGATCCGCTCGAGGCCGTCGCGGAGCTCGGTCCCGGGCGCCACGGCCGCGAGCGTCTCCCGGAGCAGGGCGTCGGGGTGCGAGGAGGGAGCCACGACCCGAATCCTACGACGACCGGCTGCGTTCGCCCTGGGAGCGTCCATGATCGCGGCCCGGCGGGTCGGCGACACCGGCCAGCTCGACCGCCTCGGCGAGGTGGCGGGCCTCCAGCAGCTGCATGCCGGCGGGCGCCTTGACCGCCGCGCCCGCGGGGACGACGGCGCGCACGAATCCCAGCCGCGCGGCCTCGCCGACGCGCCGGTCGAGGCCCGTCACCGGCCGGATGTCGCCGGCGAGGCCGACCTCGCCGAGGGCGACCGTGCCCGTGGGCATGGGCTCGCCTGTGCGCGCCGAGACGATAGCGAGCGCGGTGGCGAGGTCGGCGGCGGGCTCGGTGACCCGCGCGCCGCCGATCGTGGAGACGTACACGTCCTGGTCGGCGAGGCGCAGGCCGCCGTGCCGGTGCAGCACGGCGAGGATCATCGCCAGCCGGGAGGACTCGAGCCCGCTGGTGGTGCGGCGGGGGTTGGCCAGCGGCGACGGCGCGACGAGCGACTGGATCTCGAGGGCGAGCGGCCGCCGGCCCTCCAGGGTGACGGTCACGCAGGTGCCGGGCACGCCCGCGCCCAGGTGGGAGAGGAAGAGGCCGCTGGGGTCGCTCAGGCCGACGATCCCCGCCTCGGACAGCTCGAAGCAGCCGACCTCGTCCGTCGGCCCGAACCGGTTCTTCACCGCCCGCACCATGCGCAGGCGCGAGTGGCGGTCGCCCTCGAACTGGCAGACGACGTCGACCAGGTGCTCCAGGGTGCGCGGCCCGGCGACCGTGCCGTCCTTGGTGACGTGGCCGACGAGCAGCACGGGGACCTGCCGCTCCTTGGCGACCTTGATGAGCGCTGCGGCGACCTCGCGCACCTGGCTCACCCCGCCGGGCGCGCCGTCGACCTCCCCGGACGCGATCGTCTGCACCGAGTCGACGACGAGCAGGTCGGGCTCCGTGGCCTCGACGTGGCCGAGCACGGTGGCGAGGTCGGTCTCGGCGGCGAGCAGCAGGGTGGGCGCGAGCGCCCCGACCCGCTCGGCGCGCAGCCGCACCTGCCCGGCCGACTCCTCGCCCGTCACGTAGAGCACGGTGCGGTCGTCGCGGCCGTCGGCACCCCGCGCGTACGTCGAGGCGACCTCCAGCAGCAGCGTGGACTTGCCGACGCCGGGCTCCCCGGCGAGCAGCACCACCGCGCCGGGGACCAGCCCGCCGCCGAGCACCCGGTCGAGCTCGTCGACCTGCGTGGGCGCGGCCTGCGCCGAGTGCACGTCGATCTCGGAGATGGGCCGGGCGGGCGTGCGCGCGGGGCTCGCCGCCACCGTGCGGGGGCCCGACGACGCAGGCCCCTCGTCGGTCACGGTGCCCCAGGCCTGGCACTCGCCGCAGCGCCCCACCCACTTGGGGGTGGTCCACCCGCACTCGGTGCAGCGGTAGGCCGGGCGGTTGCGCGTGCGGGACGCCGTCGAGGTGCTCACGTCGAGACACGCTAGGGCGCGCCACCGACAGCGGGCCGCCGGGCCTCTAGGCTGCCCGGGAGCCGACCGCACCACGAGGAGGACCCGGATGAGCGACGCGCGCAGCCCGCGACCCGGCGGGGGCCGCCCCGGCGGCGGCCCGAGCCGCCCGTCGGCGGCGGTGATCCGGCGCCGCCGCATCGTGGTGGGGTCCGGTGCGGGCCTGCTCGTCCTGCTGGTCGTGCTCCTGACGGCGTTCGTCTGGCCGGGTTTCGCCAGGTCGGAGCCGGAGCCCGCGACCACCGTGACCGCCGAGCCGCCCACACCGACCATCGAGCCCAGCGGCCGGCCGAAGGAGCAGACCGCCTTCCTCATGGCGCAGCCCGACACGGTGCTCCAGCTCGCGCTGAGCGACGCGGCGCCGGACAAGGCCTGGGTCGACGACGCGGGGGCGATCGAGGCCTGGACCCTCACCTACGCGGACGCCGAGGGCGAGGGCGCCACGACCGTCGACGTGCACGCCGGCCAGTGGGAGGACGACGACGACGCGACCGAGGCCTACGGCGCCCTGGTCAAGGCCGCCGGCGAGCCCACGGACGAGGGCGGGGTCGCCGTGCAGGAGGAGACCGTCGGGGAGTACGTCGTGACGCCCGGCTCGGCCGAGGGCACCGCCGTCGTCACCTGGCGCAACGCCACCGCCGTCGTCCAGGCCACCGGCCCCGCCGACCTCGTGCGCGACTTCTACTCCGCCTACCCCCTGTAGCGGCCGCGCTCGGTCCCCCGCGGTGGCCAGGGCCCGCCGCGGGGGACGTACCGTGGTCCCCGTGAGCGAGCAGACTGACCAGCAGGACCGTGCCCGGACGAGCGGCACCACGATGGCGTTCCTCGGCACGGGGAACATGGGCGAGGCGGTGCTGGCGGGCGCACTGGCCGCCGGCGTCCAGCCCGGGGACGTCGTGGCCACGGCCCGCCGCGACGAGCGTGTCGCGCACCTCGCCGAGCGCTACGGCGTCCGCACGACGTCCGACAACGTCGCGGCCGTGGCGGGGGCGCACGTCGTGGTGGTCGGCGTGAAGCCGAAGGACGTGGGCGCCATGCTGGACCGGGTCGCTACCGCGCTCGCGCCGGGCGCGGTCGTGGTGAGCGTGGCCGCGGGCCTCCCGCTGTCCTTCTTCGAGCAGCGGCTGCCGGCCGGGACGCCGGTGGTGCGGGCCATGCCGAACACGCCGGCGCTCGTCGGTGCGGGCGTCACCGCCGTCGTCGGCGGCGCGGCCGCGAGCGAGGACGACGTCGCCCTGGTGGAGCGGGTGCTGTCCGGCTCCGGGCACGTGTTCCGCGTCGCGGAGAAGGACATGGACGCGTTCGGCGCGCTCGCCGGCTCGGGGCCGGCGTACGTCTTCTACGTCGTCGACGCGATGGCGGAGGCGGGGGTGCTGCTCGGGCTCACGCGTGACGTCGCGCGCCGGCTCGCCGTCGAGACGGTGCTCGGCTCGGCGAAGCTGCTCGACGAGACGGGCGAGCACCCCGTGCTGCTGCGCGAGAAGGTGTCGTCGCCCGGCGGCACCACCGTCGCGGCCCTGCGCAAGCTGGACGACGGCGGGGTGCGCGCCGCGTTCCTCGACGCGCTCGCCGCCGCGCGCGACCGCTCCCGGGAGCTGGCCTCCGAGCACGCCTGACCGCACCGCTCGTTGGGGCCGGGGGTCAGCGGGTGATGGCCAGCACCTCGCCGGCGGGGGACTCCAGGCGGTAGGGGCCGTGGCCCGCACGCTCGGCCGGAAGCACCACGCGGTCGCCGTGGATCATCCGCCGCCTGCCGCAGGTGTCGGCGAGCACCGTCCCGTCGGCGGCGAGGGCGGCCAGGTCGTCGCCGAGGCGCACCAGCGCGGGCGCGTCCGGGGTGGGCAGCCGCGTGATCGTCGTCCGGCCGGCACGGATGCCGTCGAGGATCCCCTCGGGGCTGTTCTCCTCGGCCGCGACCCAGGTGACGGGCGCCCCGGGCAGGTACCCGTGGCGGGGGTGGTGGTAGTCGCTGCCGCCGAGCAGCGTCACGTCGTCGCGCCACCGGGACAGCAGCGTCCAGGGCGCCGTCGCCCGCGGCTGCTGGAACCAGGACACGTGCCACAGCTCGAGCGCGTCCGGCAGCGCGGCCAGCGGGTGCTGCCACGCCCACTCCTCCTGCAGGGGGTGGTTGATGCTGAGCACGCCGCCGCGCTCCGCGACGCCGGCCACCCAGCGGTCCGGGGGCTCGCGGAAGTCCACCCAGCCGATGTCGCCGAACGCGTTGGCGTGGCCGCGCGCCGTCGTGACCTCCTGGCCTGGCAGCAGCGTGATGCCGTGCGCCGCCCCCACGCCGGCGAGCAGCGGGTGGTGCGACACCGTGTTGTGCTCCGTGACCGCGAGGAAGTCCAGCCCGTTCCCCACGGCCAGGGCCGCCAGCTCGCCGAGCGACTGCTCGCCGTCCGAGTGGGTGGAGTGCGCGTGCAGGTCGCCGGCGAACCAGGTGAGGCCGTCGCGGGCGGGCAGGCCGCGCGCGCTCGCCCGGGGCGCCGACGGCCGCGGGTCGCCCGGCGGCTCCGGCGGGACGGCCGACGACGCGGGCAGCTCGATCGTCACGCGGACCTCGATCGGCTCCGCGGGCAGCCGGTACAGGCCGAGCTGGACGTGCCACTCGCCCCGCTCCAGCGCACCGGGCACGTAGCCCGGCGTCGCGGCGCCGGGGCCGACGACGAAGGTCCGCCGGGCGCCGCCCGACCACCCGCGCCACCCGGCCGGCCCCTCGAACCCCAGGTCGACGACGGCCCCGGGCTCGTGCTCGAGGGTCACCTCGACGCTCGGCTCGCCGGCCACCTCGAACGCGACGGTGCGCAGCTCGGACTCGAGCAGGTCCTCGAGGCCGAGGCGCAGCGTGCGGACCAGCCGCGTCACGACGCCCACCCCCGCGCGAGCCCGACGCCCGCCCGGTCGAGGGCGGCGTGCCAGGCCGGGTCGCGCAGCAGCCGCGCCTCCCAGGCGCGGACGGTGCCGGCGTCGTCGTCGAGCCCGGGGGCGCCGGTGGTCGAGGGGTGCAGGAACAGCTCGCTCACTCCTTCGGGCAGGTCGTCCAGGCGGGCGACGAGGTCGGCGCGCAGCGTCTCGTACGACCCGAGGTCGGCCGCGCTGCGCCGGTTGGTCCAGACGGTCGCGGGCAGCGCGACGCCGAGCGAGCCGGCGAGCGCCACCGCGCGGGCGTGCGCCTCGGCCAGCGGGGCGGGCGGCGGGCCGCCGAGGTACGGGGCGGGGTCCGCCGGAAGGCGGAACGCGAGGCCGTGGCGGGCGCACCAGGCGAGGGTCTCGGCGAGGAACGACCGTCCGTGCAGCCCGTACAGCGTGCCGGCGTGCGAGTCGGCGACGGCGGGGCGCAGGCCCGCCTCGTGCGCCCACGCGAGCTGGGCGTCCAGCTCGGCCACGACGTCGCCGGGCTCCGCGCGGGAGCCCACCGCGTGCGGGTCGGCGGGGAGCGCGCCGTCCGGTCCGGCCAGGCTGGCGCCGCCGGACAGCGGGCGCCACGGCGGCAGGCCGCGCTCGCCGGTGAGCGTGAGGTGCAGGTGCGGCTCGACGCCGGCCGCGCGGGCCCGGCGCGCGGCGTCGCGCGCTCCCGGGGCGACGGGGATCAGCGTGGTCGCCGTGACGTGCCCGGCGGCCGCCAGGTCGAGGACGATGTCGGTCGAGGCGGGGTCGCGACCGAGGTCGTCGGCGGTGACGACCAGGCGCCTCACGTCGGTGCCCCCTGGTCGTCGGCCGCGTCGTCGGCCGCGTCGTCGGTCGTGTCGTCGGGGGTGTCGTCGCCGATCACGGCGGCGAGGCTGGTCTCGGGCGCGGGTACGTGGACGAACCGCGACGCCACCGCCCCGACGGTGGTGAGCACGAAGGGGTAGGCGCACAGGTACACGCGGAACGCGAGGCCGGGGTCGGTGCCCGGGTCGGCGCCGGAGTTGTAGCCGAAGAACACGCCGAGCGAGGTGAGCGCGAGGCCGATCAGCACCCCGTTGAGGCGCCCGAAGAACCCGAACGCGGACAGGAACAGCCCCTCGCGGTGCTCGCCGTGCGCGGCGGCGTCGGCGTCGAGCACGCGGGCCACGACGAGGTCGTTGGTGGCGAGCATCCCGGACCAGCCGAGGCCGACGACGGCGCCCGCGACCATGGCCGTGACCAGGTCGTTCGCGAAGAACAGCCCGACGAAGCTCACCGCGAGCACGGCGTAGGCGACGCGCCACGTCCACAGGGCGCCGCGGCGCGCGACGACCCGCGTCCACAGCACGAGCCCGCCGGCCGAGACGAGGATGACGACGGCCTGCAGGAACAGCGCGTTCGCCACCGGCAGCCCGAGCGAGTACCGCACGTACAGCTGCACGCCCGACAGCACCAGCCCCATCGCGACCGCGTAGCAGGCGCCGACGAGGCCGACCTTCCAGAACAGCGGGTTGCGCAGGATGGCGAGGATCCCGGACCACAGGGCCGGCCGCCGGTCCGTCGCGTACTGCGGGTTCTCGCGCACGCCCAGGGCCATGAAGAGGATGACCGCGCACGCGAGGACCCCGTACAGCGCCGCCGTCGTCGTGAACCCGTCGGTCGTCTCCTCCGTGCCGAAGACGCTCGTCGTCAGCACCGGTGTGACCGCGAGGGAGAGCACGAGCGCGACGAGCTGGAACCCCTGCCGCAGTCCGTTCGCCACGGCGCGCTTCTTCTCCACCGGGAACAGCTCGGGCAGGAGGGCGCCGTAGTTCGCGTTGAGGACGGAGTCGAACGCCTCGCACAGGATCGCGAAGACGGCGAACCACAGCACGAGGCCGACGCCGTCCAGCCCGGTGGGCACGGAGAACAGCGCGATCATGCTGGCTGCCAGCAGCGGCGCGGCGACCACGAGCCACGGCCGCCGGCGCCCGAACCGCGTGCGCGTGCGGTCCGACAGGTAGCCGAGGACGGGGTTGTCGATCGCGTCGATCACGGCGTAGACGGTCATGACGATGCCGTAGGCGCGCACGTCGAGGCCGAGGATGTCGACGTAGTAGAGAATCACCGACCCGCGGACGAGGTTGATGGGGATCGACGTGCCGAGCATGCCGATCGCATACCGCCAGGGAGGGGTTCGTGCCTCGGTGCTCACGTCGCCTCCGCGGGCCGCCTGCGTGTGTGCCAGGCCACACAGTAGCCGCCTCGTCGTCGTGCCGTCGTCGTGCCGTCGTCGTGCCGCGGGGCACGGGGGCGGCGGCGTGCTGGCACGATGTCCCTGTGCCTGACGCCGCGCGCAGTACGACCGCCCCGTCCGGCCGCCGCGGCCGTCGCCCGGCGGGCCAGGACACGCGGGCGGCGGTGCTCGACGCGGCGCGCGCGGAGTTCGTGGAGCGCGGTTACGAGGCGACGTCGGTGCGCGGGGTGGCGCGCCGCGCCGGCGTCGACCCGGGCACGGTGCGGCACTGGTTCGCCGACAAGTCACGGCTCTTCACCGCGTCGCTCGGGATGGCGGACGTCGACCCGTCGGTGGTCGTGCGGGCGGTCGTCGACGGCCCGGTGGACCGGCTGGGGGAGCGGCTGGTGCGGGCCGTCGTCGAGGCGTGGGACGCCGACGCCGGGGACACCGTCCGCCTTGTCGTCCCCGCCGTGATCTCCGACCCGGGCCTGCGCGCCCTGCTGCCGCAGTTCCTCGGCGCGGCGGTCCTCGGGCCGATCGTGCGGCGGCTCGACGTCGCGGACGCGCGCCTGCGGTCGTCGCTGGTCGCGTCGCAGATGGCGGGCGTGCTGATGACGCGCTACCTCGTGCCGGTGGAGCCGCTGGCGTCGCAGGAGCCCGCGCGGGTCGCCGCGCTCGTCGGCCCCACGCTGCAGCGCTACCTCGTCGGCGAGCTGCCCGGCTGACCGGCCGCCTCGAGGCCTTGCGTGCGGCGGCCGGGAGGAGCAGTATTCCTCACATGGTGAATAACGGTGACGCGGTGCGGGCACGCCGGCTGCGCGTCGAGCGCGGCGGCCGCACGATCATCGACGGAATGGACGTCGCGGTGCCCACGGGCCAGGTGGTCGGCCTGCTCGGGCCCTCCGGCTCCGGCAAGACGACGCTGCTGCGCGCCGTCGTCGGTGTCCAGGCCCGGGTGACCGGCGAGCTCACCGTGCTCGGCGAGCCCGCCGGCACGCCCTCGCTGCGCCGCCGCGTGGGCTACGTGACCCAGGCCGCGTCGGTGTACACCGACCTCACCGTCGTGCAGAACCTGCGGTACTTCGCCCGCCTCGCCGGGCTCCCCGGGGCGGGGGCCGAGGCGGCCGTCCGGCGCGCCGTCGCCGCCGTCGACCTCGGCGGTCACGAGAAGCAGCGCGTCGCGACCCTCTCGGGCGGCGAACGCTCCCGGGTGTCGCTGGCGGCCGCGCTCGTGGGCGACCCCGAGCTGCTGGTGCTCGACGAGCCCACCGTCGGCCTCGATCCCGTGCTGCGACGCGACCTGTGGGCGATGTTCCGCCGCCTCGCCGGCGAGGGGCGCACCCTGCTGGTCTCCAGCCACGTCATGGACGAGGCCGTCCAGTGCGACCGGCTGCTCCTGCTCCGCGAGGGCGTGCTGGTGGCCGACACGACGCCCGCCGAGCTCCTGGAGACCACCGGTGCGCTCGACGCCGAGCGCGCGTTCCTCGCGCTCGTCGAGCGGCAGCCCGACGCCCAGCCCGACGCCCAGCCCGACACCCAGCCCGACACCCAGACGCCGGAGGGCTCGCGATGACGCTCACCACCACCACCGCGAGCCGGGTGGTCGCGCAGCTGCGCTTCGACCGCCGCACCGTGGCCCTGATCCTCGTGCTGCCGTGCCTGCTGCTCGGGCTCATCGCGTGGATGTTCGACGGCACGCCCGTGCTCGACCAGTTCGGGCCGATGCTCGTGGGGCTGTTCCCGCTGATCGTCATGTTCCTCGTGACGAGCGTCGCGACGCTGCGCGAGCGGCAGTCCGGCACCCTCGAGCGGCTCATGACCACCCCGCTGGGCAAGGGCGACTTCGTGGCCGGCTACGCCCTGGCGTTCGCGGCCCTCGCCCTGCTGCAGTCGGTGGTCGTGGTGGGCTTCGCCCTCGCCGTCGGGATGGACGTGCTCGGGCCGCTGTGGCTCGTCGTGGTGGTGGCGATGCTCGACGCCGTGCTGGGCTGCTGCCTCGGGCTGGCGGCCTCCGCCCTGGCCCGCAGCGAGTTCCAGGCGGTGCAGATGATGCCGGCGATCATCTTCCCGCAGCTCATCACCTGCGGGCTCCTCATGCCCCGCGACCAGATGCCCGAGGTCCTCGAGTGGCTCTCGCGCGTCTTCCCGCTGACCTACGCCGTCGAGGCCATGCAGGAGCTGGCGGCCGGGGGCGGGTGGTCCGAGGTCGCTGGCGCCGTCGGCGTCATCGCGCTGTTCATCGTCGGCGCCGTCGTGCTGGGTGTCGCGACGCTGCGCCGCCGCACCGCCTGACGGGCGGCGGGTCTGCTGCGCGCCGATCGCGCGGCACGCGTGCGGGCATCGGGGTCGTCGAATCGGTTACCTTCGGCGCTCCGCGGACATGAAGGGGTGTGGAGAGCATCCAGGAAGGTCCCGGCGAGAGCTTGTCCGACGCCGCGGCGGCGTCCCACGCTTCGTCGCGCTGTGGGACGAGTACCTCGGCCGGGTGCACCGGTATGTGTGCCGGCACGTCGACGCGCACACCGCGCACGACGTCGTGTCCGAGACGTTCCTCGTCGCGTGGCGGCGCATCGACGAGGTGCCCGACGAGGCGCTGCCGTGGCTTCTCGTCGTAGCCCGGAACACGATCTCGAACACGCGGCGTGCGACGAGCCGGCGCCGGGCGATGGAGAGCCAGCTGGCCCGCGTCGGGCACCTCGCGGCTGCGTCACCAGCGCCAGGGAACGTGGTCCCCGAGCGCGACCACGTCCTCGCAGCGCTCGGGCGGCTGTCGCCGCAGCACCGCGAGGCGGTGCTGCTCGTCGCCTGGGACGGACTGGACGCCGCCGGCGCCGCCCACGTCCTCGGTACAAGCCCCGCCGCGTTCAAGATGCGGCTCTCCAGGGCGCGGCGTCAGCTCCGTCGTGAGCTCGACGACGAGACCTCGACGGACCGTGCGCGGCGCACGCCGCCGACCGCCACCGCCGTCCCTGCCATTGCCGAGGGCCCCGCGACTCCGAGGAGCGCACGATGAACCGCACGACCCCAGCACGCCGCGCGGACCCCCTCGAGGCCGTCGCTGCGTACGCACCCTCGTTCGAACCTCCCGCGGAGCTGAGGAGCGCGCGGGAATGGGTCATGAGCAGTGGGGCCCAGGACGGTCGGGATGCCTGGCGCCCTGCTCGGGTGCACCGTCAGGGGCACTCTGTCGTGCGCCGCCGGGTCTTCGCCGGGGCGGCCGTCGGTGGACTGCTCATTGCGGGAGCCGGGCTCACGACCCCATGGCTGGATCACCAGGACGCCTTCGCGTCGTGGACCTCCACTCCTGCAGTGCTGACGGGTACGGCTCTCGCCGAGGCCGAAGCCGAGTGCGACAGCACGTCGGCTCCGGGGGCGACCACGATGCTGGCCGAGCGACGCGGCGTCTTCCGCTTCCTCCTGCGCACCGACGGCGAGGAGGTGTTCGACTGCCTCGTCGACGAGGCAGGGACCGGAGGGCTCGGATCAACGGGGCTCATCCGATCTGAGGGTGTAGCAGCGGTGCCGTGACCGGGTCGGGAGATGGGTCGAGGTCCC